>JBBAFK010000029.1:0-36076 GCA_041655455.1 Leucobacter sp.
TCGGGGTCGCCGACGGGCTGCGGCTCTACGGCAAGCCGGGCCACGGCCTCGCGGCCGACGTGCCGATCCTCATCGTCTCGGGCGCCGAGGATCCGCTCACGCGGGGAGAGGCGGGGTTGCGCCTGCTCGCCGACGCCTACCGTCGACGCGGTGTGCGCGATGTGACCGTGAAGATCTACCCTGAGGGGCGGCACGAACTCCTCAACGAGACCAATCACGACGAAGTGACCGCGATGCTCGTGACCTGGATGCTCGATCGGGCGGCTGGCGAGTAAACTCCAATGTACAGTACCGGGGAAGGCACTGAGGGCGCTGCTGAGGGCGTATGGCCCGGGATCAACTCCTAGCCTTACCAATCTGACCTATGCGACGGGACTCAGTCTGCGTACTCGATATCGAGATCGGCGACATCCTGGTCTTCGAGGTTTACCACGATGTTGTCCGGCGTGCGAGTCGTCAGCCATACGAGCTCCTCAGTGCGGCTAGCATTCCCTTCGATGTGTGGAACAAACGGCGGCACGTAAACGAAGTCACCCTCCTCCATGTACACCACCTCGGAATATCTCTCACCGAAGCGGATAAATCCGCGGCCCTTGAGGATGTAACCGCCCGTCTCCGCTTCGCCGTGGTGATGCGGATCGGATACCTCACCGACGCCGGTGTGGACCCGACCGAACCAAAGGTCCTCAACTTCGGTATTCTCCACCGCCACTCCGGAGTATCGCAGCGCTTTTGCCGTTTGACCGGGCGCCATCGGCAGCTCATCGCGACGCTGAACAGTCAGCTTCTTCAGGATTGGTGTGTCATTCATGGTTTGCAAGTTCCCTTCCACTCTCGAACTCTTGAACTCTCGCGTGCGCGGTGTGCGTCAGGCCCTCACGGTTCATGCTTGGACCGTTCAAGAGTTGTTCACATTATCGATCAGATGCGAACTGTAGAACAGTACCCATGGCGGTTCATCCCAGTCAGCGGTACAGTATGGAGCATGTCCGATGTCTTAGCGGGACTACCCGCACGACTCTTTGTTACGCACTGATGGTTCCGCAAACCCCCTACCAACTGCAGGGCGCCGAAAGCGCACTGGCCGCTCTTGCGGTCTTGAACACCCAGGACAGGGTCACTGTGGCATCACTCGCCGGCGAACTCGGCATCAGCCGTTCGAGGTGCCACCGGCTGCTGCGTACGCTCGAATCCGAGGGGTTTGCGGTGCTCTCCGACACGGGCCGCGGGTATCACGCCGGGCCCGCATTACTCGCTATGACCGCCTCGGCAGCGCATCGCGCAGAAGCACGCATTCGCGTCCGGCCGCTCCTCGATGAGTTGAGCCTGACGATAGAGGAAAGCGTCCACAGCGCAACGCTCGTGGGGGATCATGTGCTGGTCGTCGACGGTCGGCGTGCCCCGCACGGGGCGGACATCGGGTTGCGTACCGGGATGACGGCACCGGCTCATGCGATGGCCGCCGGCAAGCTCCTTCTCGCGGCCCTGGACAACGCGCAGGTTCTCGCCTTCTTTCCCAGTGAGTCCCTCGTGCGTCGGGGTCCGCACACGATCACTTCCCGTCACGAGCTCCTCGCCGAGTTGGTGAGGATCCGGCGGAGGGGGTGGGCGGAGAGCCGCGATGAATCCGAAGCAGGCGTTCACTCCATCGCGATCCCTCTCGACGGCAACAGTTGGCGCAGCCGTACCGCACTGGTGCTCTCGATCCCCGCCTCCCGCACGGAGGAGGTCCGCATGCACGAACTCGTCAGCGCGGCTCAGCAGTCGATCGATGATTTCGCCGCTTCGGGCAATATCACTCCCTGGCGTCTTCCGTGAGCCCGAGCACGTGTCTCCGGGAACTCACTGAGCTCGGGGTCCGTCAGACGCCAGGATCCCGAGCTCAGCGGGTACACGCAGGTACCGCGTGCCGTTACTGCACCATCAACGCGGCCGCTTCTTTGGCGGTCTGCCCGACACGGACACCCTTCGCCTCAGCGACGTGATTCACCGCGGAGATCACGCCGTCCTCATACGTGCTCATCGGATCACCGATCCGTGCGCTGTCGGTCGAGACCGTGGCGCCGGCAACACCGTTGTCCTCGAGCTCCTGCAGACCTTCGATACCCGAATCCTCGAGCCCGAAGCCCGCGTCGTTGCAAATAACCCCCTTCGGATTGGTCCGCATCGCGTAGAGAGCCATGACCTTTGCTCCGTGAGACGCGACGACGAGGACGTCGCGTGAGCGATCACCGTCGATCCGGGACGTCGACCACACCGTGTAGACGTCACCCGTGCTCGTTTCCAGCACCTTCCGGACGCTCTCATCCACGACACCCTCCACCGAGCGGGGGCGTCCGACAGGAGCATCCAACATCTTCTTCGCGGCCTCCTCACCCGTCATCCCGGGTTCGACTCCGAGCTTCGCTGCGGTGACATTTACCCGGCTGACGCGTCCGGTGAGCAAGGTGTCGCCCCCCGAGAGTCGCGCTTCGGAAGTCGTAATCGCGGCTGCCGGGACGTCATACTCGTCTGCGAGAGGCAATCCCGCGATCCCCGCTTCGTCTTTCCCGGGCCCCGCTTCGTGAGCGATCCAACCGCGCGCGCCCTGGCGCACCGGAAGTATGCCGGTGGGCCGCCCCGCAAAGGACGCGCCCAGGACCACAGCGTCTTCGATGCCCGTAGCGGATTCGTACGAGGTCAGCGAGTTTCCGACGAGGACTCTCCCCCGCTCGTCGCGATAGTGCTCACGATACTCGATATCCTTGTCCGTTGTTGCCATGTTTTCCTCTCCGATTTCCCTATTGGGCTGACGAACGATCAATGCGAATGACGTTCACGAGCTCCCCGATGCCTTCTATCGATGTGGTCAGCGTGTCGCCATCCTGCAAGTAGGTCGGCGGCTTGCTCGCCATACCCACCCCGGCGGGGGTTCCCGTCGCAATGATGTCCCCCGGCTCGAGTGTCATGAACTGCGTGATGTACATGATGAGATCTGCGGGCTTGAAGATGAGGTCGGCAGTGGTTCCTGACTGGCGGCGTACTCCGTTCACTGCGCACTCCACTCCTACCCCGCCCTCGACGTCGAGCTCATCAGCCGTTACGATGACGGGACCTATCGGAGTGGATCGGTCAAAGTTCTTCCCCTGGAACCACTCCGACGTGCGGCGCTGCCAATCACGTGCGCTCACGTCGTTGAGCACGGTGTACCCGAAGATCGCCGCCCGGGCCGCGACAGGCCCCGCCGCCTTCACGCGTTTTCCGATAACAATCGCGAGCTCCGCTTCCCAGTCAATTTCCTCACTCAATGCGGGAATTACCAGATCCTCGGCGGGAGCAGCGAGGGCTGAAGCGAACTTCGTAAAGAGAGTCGGAACGTCGGGTGGTGTCTTCCCGACTTCTTCGGCATGCGCGTAGTAGTTGAGCCCCGCGCAGATAATCTTGCCCGGACGCTGAACCGGCGGGAGCAAGTCCTCCCTATCGGGTGGAGATCCTTTGTGGACCGGCAAGGATCGCCAATCCGACCTTTTGATCACCGCGTCGACGTCTGGCTCGTCAAAGTAGTAAGTGCCAGTGTCATCCTGGCGAAATGCGCGACTCACGTCGCCTTGCACAACGGTACCCAGCTTCATGGGGGCGCTCAGTTCCTCTCTAGGGCTCCCACGTTCGCGCGACGCGATCGTCCGGGAGGTGGGGGGATTTGATGTAACAGATCACGGCTGGTTCGTCGGTTGCGTTTCGCAGGCAGTGCTCCCGGTGAGCCTCCACCGAGCGGACGACGCCGGGGAGGATGTCGACGCACTCAGAACGGTCGATCCACAGCTCGACACGGCCCTCGACTCCGACGAAGGTTTCCGTGAGGATCTCGTGAATATGGTTGGGAAATACTTCACCGGGTTCGAAGGTCTTGAATGCCACCAGGACGTTCTCGTTTTCTGCAGCGACTCCCTGCCCCAGCCGCGTCATTTCCGACGTCACTGCAGTGGTGAGAAGTCGGTCGCGTCCAGCCGAGTACTCGTGATGGAAGCGGTCAGAGGACCATCGGCCTCCGACCGCTCCTTCACATCTACCCACCGGGAATCAGCACGGAACGCGTCCCAGCTCGCTTCGAAATCGGTGTGCTTGAGCAGATAGATCAAGCGGTTCGGATCATTCTGATCGATCCAATACCCGATATTCACCATGCCGTGCGCCTCGAAGAGGCGCATGGTGTGCTCGCGGAAACGCTGCAGCAGAGCGGGCATCTTGCCGTCAACGGCGGCATACACGCGAAGCTCGAAACTGGTCATCTCGCTTTATCCTTTCGTCGCAGTCGGCGCCATCACTGTTCGCGCCCAGGTGGTGTTAGCAGGGGGCCACGCGACAATCTCGTAGCGGTCCCACCGTCGGTTGATTTCATGGCGCGCAATTCGCCAGCCGTCCACCGTGCGAACGAGTTCATCGATGTAGAAGCCGCCCTTGAGAATGAGGTTTGCTTCCGTATCGATGTCCGTCCGGTGCGCACCCACGTGGAAGTACTCCGCACGAGTTGTCGCGCGGTCCCCATTCAGTTCAGTGATCACGATGTTCGACAGCAGATGCTGGTGACTGTAGACCGGGTCATCCTTCGTCAGAAACTCCTGCATCTCGGTAACACCCAGTTCCGTGCCAGGGCCGTTCCAGTTCACAAACTTCGCATCGGGCAGGAACGCTTTCTCCCAGTGGGAGAAGTCGCGGCCCGGCGTATCCAGGCCGGTTGCGTAGCGTGTGAGCGTCGCTGGAATTTCAATACGATCACTGATTTCGCGCAAATCCACGGCAAGAAGCCCCTTTCGTCTTTGAACTTGATGAACAACTTAATCCGCGTGAGCTCTTCGTTCTAGGCAAAAACTCCCCTCAAGCATACCCAGATTCGAAAAATTGTGGAACAGAAATTCGGGGCGCTGTCGAAAACGAGTAGTGTAGACGTAGCGGACACTGCCGAAGGTTGCAATGTGGCACAGGATGCAATGCAGCGTCGGGGCTCTCAAGAGGTAGGACTTTATGGCATATGATGGAAAGCCCAAGACGGCTCCCTCAACGACCAAAGCGTCAAAGGTCGCAACCATTCAGATCGCTGAAGTATTGAACGAGCGTATCCTGAGCGGGGAGATTCCCGCCGGCGATCGCCTCAAAGAAAGCATCCTGGCCCAGGAGTTCGGCGTCTCCCGTAACACGGTGCGCGGCGCGCTGACCGTGCTCGAGTACGAAGGTCTCACCGATTACTCACGAAACCGGGGGTGGATGGTCTGGAAGCCCACGGTCGACGACCTCCTCGATGTCTATCTCACTCGCTTCTACTTAGAAACCGCTGCCGCACGAAACATCAGCCCCGGCACCTCATTCGATGGCCTCAAAGAAGCGCTCGATGAGATGCTGCTCGCACTCGACACGGACGACGACCGTAAGATCGTCGAAGCAGATCTCGGCTTCCACACGGCGATCATCGCACTGATGGGGAGTCAACGGCTCAACGAGTACTACGTGCGGTTATCGCGAGAACTCAAGTATTCGCTCTTCATCCTTTCCACGTCCGAGCATTTCGGCGAACGCGAGGACTGGCGGCAAACTCACCTCGATATCTACTTCGCGCTCACGAGCGGAGACCCTGAGCGAGCAGTCAAGGCCGTCGGTGACGCGATCCTCGAGTCGCGGGAGGACCTGATCCGCTCGCTTACCGTCCCCACGTGACCTGACGCGGAGGGATCATCGGCCGGAGTCGTCTTCCACTCCCGGCGCGGCGGGCTTTCCCATCTGGTAGGCTCCCAGACCGCAAGTCAGACGTGCGGCCTCGGCGTCCGCCGCAGACCCGCACTGCACGGAGCGGCCCCCGCACAGCACTGAACCCGGCGGAGTCTCCGATTGCTCAGTGTCTCCGCCGGGCCGTTAGCTCGAGCGTTGCCGTCTATGGCGGCTCGATCAGCTGGTCTCAGCTATTCAGCGCAAGACGTCGCCGCACCGCCGAGTAGGTTCGCGCGCGATCCCTCAGCCGATCGATCAGCACCGCGAAGAGCAGCGCCACGCCGATTGCAATCTGCTGAGAGTTCGTATCCAGTTTTACGAGATTCATGCCGTTCGTCAGCATTTGCATGAAGAGCACTCCGAGAACGACGCCGATGATCGTGCCGCGGCCGCCGCGTAGTGATGCGCCGCCGATGACGGCTGCTGTGATCGTTTCCATCGTGTAACTTGCGCCGAGCGTCGGCTGTCCCGAGCCGATGCGGGCCGTCAGGAGCCACGCCCCGTAGGCGATGAGCACGCTCGCCAGAACATAGGCCAGGATCGTCGTCTGATTGACGCGGATTCCCGCGATGCGTGCAGCTGTCGGATTGTCGCCGAGCGCATAGAGATGGGACCCGTACACGCTGTTGTTCGTGAGGAAGTACACGGCGATCACCACAGGGATCGTGAGATAGACCATCCAGGAGATCCCGAGGGGGCCCTCACTCGACAGTCCGCGCGAGAAGGTCTCGGGCAGTCCGGTGACGGTCGCGCCGCCCGAGACGATGATCGTGAGACCGCCGACGATTGTTGCCACGGCCAGGGTGACGATAAAGGCGTTGATTTTCAGGATGGCCACGCCGATACCGTTGACGAGACCGACCCCTACCCCGACGAGAATGACCATACCCAAACTTGCCAGAATGGCGAGTGTCTCGTTGCCGGAACCGACGAATACCTCGAGCATCACCTGAGCGCTCACGATGCTCACGAATGAGACGACGGCCGCGACCGAGAGGTCGAAGCCCCCCGACACGAGTACGATCATCTGTCCCATGGCCATCAGCAGGAGGAACACCGACCGCTGTGCCAGCTCCGTGAGGTTATTCGCCGTCGCAAAAGTCGGGGTCGCAATCGCGAAGTAGATGAATACACCGCCGAGGAGGACCGGCAGTGGACCGACCCGTCCGAAGATGTCAATGATCCAGTCGACGGCCCGCCGACCAGCGCCGATCTCCTTCGGCTTCTCTAGGGTTTCTGAGGACAAGGTTAGTTCTCCTTCATATAGCCGAACGATGCGGCGACGATATTGTCCGGGGTGATCTCCGAGCCGTTCAATGACGCGCTGATGCGACCCGAACTCATCACGAGTACTCGGTCGCTCATGCCGACGAGCTCTTCAGCATCAGAGGAAACGAGTACGATTCCGATGCCCTGGTCCCGGCATTGCTGGCGCAACTGCCGGTAAATCTCCATACGCGAGCCGACATCCACGCCGGCGGTCGGCTCGACGACGACGAGAACGCGCCGTGGCGCTGCGAGTGTGCGAGCGATCAACGCTTTCTGCTGATTCCCACCCGAAAGTTGACTGATAGGCATCTTTGATGCGCCGGGCGGGCGGACATCGAACTCCTCGATGAGCCGCGATGCAGCTTGGCGCATCTTCCGCTTCACCTGGAACCCGATGCGCGAATACGCGTTCGATACGGCGAGCCGCTCGATCAAGACGTTCGTGACGACCGAGGTCTCCGGGAGGATTCCCTCCCGCTTCCGATCCTCCGCGAGAAAGCCGAAGCCGTTCCGGTACATCGATCTCGTGGAGGGGCGAGACACTGGCTTTCCGTCCACGTGAATCGTTCCGCTCGACATCGGTGACAGCCCGAAGAGCGCACTCGCGATATCGCCCTTCCCGGATCCCACCAGGCCGCCAATACCGAGCACCTCACCCTTCCTCAGCTCGAACGACGCCTCCCGGACCTTACCGTTGCGCGTGACCATGCCGTCGACGCGCAACACCACGTCTCCGACCTCGTGCTCCTGCGCCTTGGCCGGGAACACGGTATCCAGCTCGCGCCCCGCCATCTCATTGACGAGCTGCTGATCCGACACCGATTCCAGCCGGTGCGTGTCGATGAGCTTGCCGTCCCGAAGCACTGCGACGTCATCGCCCACGCGGCGCAGCTCTTCCATTCGGTGGCTGATATAGACAATGGCCCAGCCCGCTGCCTTCAGCCGATCGATAATGCCGAACAGCTTCTCGGCCTCGCTCACACTGATCGCGGCCGTGGGCTCGTCGAAGAGGATGACACCGGGGTCGCCCCGCTGCGTCACTGCCTTGCAGATCTCCACCAGCTGTTGCTCGGCACGCGTGAGCGTCGACACGGTGTCCGTCGGCAAGAAAGACGCCTCGACTTCGCGCAAGCGCTGCCGTGCCTCCTCCTGCATTACCCTCTTCCGCCGGATCCCTGCCCGGTGAGGCTCTTGACCGACGAAAAGGTTCTCGTAGACGTTGAGGTTCTCACACAGGCTGAATTCCTGTGTCACCGCACGGACTCCCCGTTCGCGGGCTTCCAGCGGCGAATACTGCTCGACCGTCTCTCCTCGGATAATCAGTTCACCCTCGGACAGCCGGTGCCGGCCGAGGATGGCCCCCACGAGCGTGGACTTGCCGGCGCCGTTCTCGCCGAGCAACACGAGGCACTCACCCGCACGCAGGCTGAGCGACACGTCCTCCAATGCGGTCACAGCACCGAAACGCTTCGTGGCGTTTTTCAGTTCGAGTACGGCCTCACCTCGCCCATCGTCACCTGACGGCTGGTGGGTTGACTCGGCCGAAGTCCGCGTCGTGGGGACCATCTCATTTCTCCCTAGTTCTCAGCGGCTCACGGAGCGTAGTTGAACACCGGCTTGACACCGGGGCCAGAGGTGGTGACATCACCGCGCGGGATCTCATCGAAGTTGTCACCGGTGATGATCAGGCCGTTAGCTGCGATCGCCTTGTAATCGAGCTCGCCGTTGACCAGGCGAATTCCCTCGTTCACGACCATCCTCTGCTGAATGGGCACGACATCGGATGCGACGGCCTGCACGAGACCATCCCCTACGCCCAGGTAGGCATCCTCAGCCGGCGACCAGGAGTACAGATTGATGTCACCCTCTCGTCCGGCGTCACGGACGGCGACAAGCGCGGCACTCGAACCGGCAGCGATCGAGACGATGTCCGTGATGTCAGGGTTGGCAGTCAGGGCGTCGGTCGCGAGTGACAGCTGCAAAGCTACGTCGCTATCGCCCCGGGGCGCCGCCACGATCTCATTGTTCTCTGGGTCGGCTGCGAACGCGTCTTCAAACGCGACCACGGAGTCATCCGACCAGGTCACTCCCTCAGGGCCCGCAAGGAGCAGGATCTTCTTCTCCCCCGGCTGCTCGACGATGTAGTCGCCGAGAGTCTTCGCGACCTGGTAGTACTTCGCAGCTACCTGGTGGAAGAGCGGGCTCTCCGTGACCGCTTCGTCACACAGTGTGCCATTGATCGCATCGACAACGGCGATACCTGCCTCAAGCGCCGTCTCGATCGTCGAGCACACGCCGTCACCGGACACGGCGTGCAGAGTGATCACGTCGTAGGTTCCGGCGCTGATGCAATCCTCCATCTGCGACAGCTGCGTGGAGAGGTTCTCATAGCCGCCCGCCTCGTAGAGGTCGTACGAGATTCCCGTACGAACCGCCTCGTCGTAGAGCGCCTCTGCCTGAGCGACCCACGTCTGATCCTTGAGGTGGGGGAAGAGCGCGCACATGCTGATGCCCTCGCCCGCGCCGTCGTCCACGGAGGTCCACTCACCCTCGGTGGTCTCTCCGTCCCATTCCGCCTGCGTGGTGACCTCGTAGCTCCACGGCCCCGTGCTGCTGGCGGTGCCACCATCCTCACCGGCGTCGGCCGAGCCTCCGCCCGAGCCTGCGCAGCCGGCGAGCACGAGGCTCATCGCGGCTGCGATTCCCACCAGTCCAACGTACTTCTTTGTATGCATCCGAAACCTCAGTTCCTTTGGTCTGACACAAGCGTCAGTGCTTGTGCTTCCTCACTTCAGCTCCTCCACGATTTCTCCATCGAATACGAGCCGATCCGAGACTATAGGGTTGTTGAACAATCTGCAACGCTGTACTCTGGGACCAGCAGCCCTGAGGTGCTCAGTGCCGCGAAATCAAGCGGTTGGATCAAGATTGTTACAGGATGGAGACTGTTCGCATATGAACGTCAGTGAAGACAGCGTATGCATCTCGGTGGATACCGGAGGAACGTTCACAGATGCCGTAGTTACGGTGGGCGGACGCATTGCGTCGGTGGGTAAAGCGCCGACGACTTACGGTGGACTCGTAGATGGATTTTTCGGAGCCGTGGAGAACGCCGCTGAAGGAATGGGGTTGAGTCGCGACGAGCTTTTTCAACGCGCCGACCGACTCGTTTACGGCACCACTCACACGGTCAATGCGTACGTTCAGGGTAAGACGGCGAAGACGGCCCTGCTCACCACGCGGGGCTTTGCGGACACCCTGCTCTTCCGAGAGGGCGGCAGGCCCGAAGAGCAGATTCTCGAGTTCAACGTGCCTTTCCCCGAGCCGTACATACCTCGACGGCACACCTTCGAGATCACCGAGAGAATCGATGCCGAAGGCGGCGTCGTCCACCCCCTCGATGAGGCTGAGGTGCGCAGCACGCTCGAGCAGCTCAAGAACGGGGGCTTCGAAGCCGTCGCCGTATCGCTTCTCTGGGCTCCGGCAAACTCGGCTCACGAACGCCGCGTAGGCGAGCTCATCGAGGAAATGCTGCCGGGAACGCCGTACACGCTGTCCCACCAGCTCTTGCCGATCATCCGCGAGTACCGCCGCGCATCCGTCACGTCACTCGACGCGTCCCTCAAGCCTCTCGTCGAGGAGAGCCTGGGTGCGGTGGAGTCCGAAGTCAGGAAGACGGGGTACACCGGACCCATCCTCCTGTGCACGTCTGCCGGTGGCGTGGTGCCCATCGATCACGCTATTTCACACCCGATATACCTGATGAAGTCCGGGCCGGCGATGGCGCCGGTAGCTGCGAAGCGGTACTCCGAACTCGAGAACTTCCACGGTGACGTCGTAGTCGTCGATACGGGCGGGACGACATTCGACCTCGGAATGATCCAGGACGGAGAGATCTCGCAGTCGCGAATCACCTGGATGGGCCAGGAGGGAATCGGCGACCTCATTGCGATGTCGACCGTCAATATCAAGAGCATCGGAGCCGGCGGCGGATCGATCGCCAGCGTGGATGAAGGCAGGCTCCTGAGTGTGGGGCCTCGAAGCGCGGGTTCCGAACCCGGGCCGATCTGCTACGGCAATGGCGGAACAGAGCCGACCGTGACCGACGCCGCGGCTGTGCTCGGCTACTTGCAGCCCGACTACTTCTTCGGCGGCAGAATGACACTCGACGTGGAGCCGGCCCGGCAGGCAATTCTCGAGCTGGGCAAGAAGCTTGGTACGGGACTGTATGAGACCGCCGAGGGCATCATGCGTCTCGCAAGCGAATCGATGATTGACGCGATCCATGGCCTGACGGTCCGCGTAGGGATCGACCCTCGGTCGAGCGTGCTCGTTGCCGGCGGTGGCGCAGCCGGCATCAATATCGTTCCTATCGCCCGCGAACTCGGAGTGCAGAAGGTGATCGTTCCTCAGCACGCTGGCGTGCTCAGTGCTGTGGGCATGCAGTACTCGGATCTGAAGTTCCGCAGCGAGAAGTCGCAGATCACGGTGTCGAACCACTTCAACGTCGATGCCGTGAACGCTGCTCTCGACGAGATCGACGAGAAGCTCAGTGAGTTCGCTGAGAAAGCCAGCGGCGAGCACTCGGCAGTGTGGGAGCGCGAGTACCGAGCAGAGGGTCGCTACGCGGGTCAGGTATGGGAGGTTGAATTCAAGCTTCCTGCTGACACATCGCGGATCACCGAGGAGCACGTGGAACAGCTGGTTCAGGCCTTCCACGATGAGCACCGCAAGCAGTACACGTTCACCGACCCGGACAGTCCGGTCGAATTCATCAACTGGATCGGCGTCACACGAGGCATCTTCTCGCAGTCCACGACCGCGGAAGCGCTCTCGGAGCGCGGAGCACTCCCGGCTCCGCTCGACACCCGCTCGACGTATTTCACGTCGGTCGAGCACCAATCCCCCATTTACGAGATGGATGAGCTTCCGGCCGGCGCGCAGGTCGTCGGACCCGCCACCATCGTCAGCCCGACGACCACCCTGGTCGTATACCCAGAAAGCATCGCCGAGGTCACTCCGCATCGTGACTTCGTGATCACGCTCACCCAGCCAGCAAGCGACTCTTCCCGCGACGAAGCGAAAGGAAACCTGACGCATGTCTAACACTCAGACACTCCAGCCCTCGATTGAGGAAGACGACACCGAGATCGATCCGATCCTCGCAGCGGTCATCTCCAATCGATTGAACGCCATCAACCGAGAGATGAACGACGCGCTCATGCGCTCGGCGCGGTCCGCGCTCATCGCAGTCGCACGCGACATGTCCGGCGCGCTCATGACGGCCGACGGCACCCTGATCTCGTTGGCAAACTCGCTGCCGATCCACATGCTCGGCTCACACCTCCAATCGAATTCGCTGCTGACCCACCAGCCCGATCTGCGCAATGGAGACGCCTACCTCCATAACGACCCCTATGAGGGGTGCACGCACCCGGCTGACTTCACCCTCATGGTTCCGGTCGTCGTCGATGGAGAGCACTCCTTCACCCTGACCCTGCTCGCGCACCAGGCAGACATCGGCAATAGCCAGCCGACGACCTACATGTTCGATGCGAAGGACGTGTACAACGAGGGCGCGCTCATTTTCACCGCGACGCAGATCCAGCGCGATTACGAGGACATCGATGACATCATCCGGATGTGCAAGAAGCGTATCCGCGCCTCGGATCAGTGGTTCTCCGACTACCGCGCGATGATTGGCGCCATTCGACTCGGTGAGCAGCGACTTCGCGAGGCGTGCGAGCGCTTTGGCGCGAAGACGATCCTGCGCCACCTCAAGTGGATGGCGGACTACGGCGAGCAGATGATGGCTGCGGCGATCCGTGAACTCCCTGCGGGTCGCGCGGAGGCCGAGGTATGGCACGATCCGGCTGAGGGCCTGATGCCCGATGGATTCCGCATCCATGCGGCGGTCGAGATCGACCCGGAGAACGCCAGGATCATCGTCGACCTCACCGACAATGACGACTGCATGCCGAACGGCCTCAACCTCTCTGAGGCCACGACGCTCGCCGGATCCCTGATTGCCGTCACCACCGCGATGCCACAGCACGTTCCCATCACGGGCGGCACGTATCGTCGTGTCGAGGTGAAAATGCGTGAAGGCGCCGCGGTCGGAAAGGTCGCTTTCCCCTACAGCGCGTCGCTCGCGACAACGAATCTGCTGTATCGGCTCATCGGCGCGATCCAGTGCGCTTTCGCCGAGGTTGCCCACGGTCTCGGTTCCGGTGCCGGAGCCTCGGGCATGTCCGCGGCCTGGGGCGTCATCTCGGGTAAGGATCCCCGCTTCGGCGACCGCTACTACGTGAATCAGCTCTTCTCCGCCTTCGGCGGCGGACCGGCTACAGCACAGGTCGACGGCTGGATCAACTACGGCGGAGGCGGCGTGAACGGCATGCTCCTGCGCGACAGCGTCGAGGTCGTCGAGAGCAAGTACCCCGTTCAGGTCGAATCGCTGCGTATCGTCCCGGGCTCGGGCGGTGCGGGCAAGAACCGCGGGGCTCCCGGGCAAGAGATCATCTACGGCCCCCGATTCTCCGAGATGGAGCTCGCCGTTTCTGCGGACGGCATCGTGCACCCGCCTGCCGGAGTCAACGGAGGTCAGCCGGGTGGCAGTGCAGAGATGTTCATTGTCGCCCCGGACGGGGAGGAGCAGGTGCTGCCCGGGTTGTCCATCACCGAGATTCCCGCTGGGTATCGTGTTCGGTCGATTGATAATGGCGGCGGCGGCTACGGCGAACCGACGGAACGCGAACCCGAGCGGGTGCTCGCAGATGTTCTCGCCGGATACGAGACCCTCGAGCGCGCACGCGCCGTGTATCGCGTGGCCCTCACGGGTGAAGTGCATGACGATACGCTGCGAATCGACGAGGACGAAACGCAGCGTCTACGCCAAGCCGCCTAGCCTGTCTTCGGCGGACGCCTGAACCGTCGGGTTCAGGGATCAGGCCGGGGCGGACTCTCACATGCGAGGGTCCGCCCCGGCCTCTTATGTGCGTCCCGCGGCGGCGGGCATATGTCATCCCACGCCGTAACAGCTCAATTGTCCCGCTATCCGGACATGAAGAAACCCCGCACGGATGCGGGGTTTCCCCTGAGAACTTGTAGCTCGGACCGGAGCATGCAGTGGCGGGTGTGTCGTTATTGAACGCACAACCGTCGCAGCTTCGTCACCGAAGCATCACGCTCCTAGAGGCGTGAGAGCCCGTAGTGAATCGAGTCCACAATTTCTTCCACGTGCTCGGTCTCAATAGTGAAGGGCGGCGAGAGGGCGAGAACCTTATTCGACAGCTCTCGGATCAGGACGCCCTTCTGACGCGCCGCGATGACCACCGAGGTGAGGTCAACGTCACTCTCGAACTGTACGCCCGCGAGCAACCCGTGTCCGGATCGGATCTCCACGACCCCTCGCGCTCCCTCGAGAGATTGCAGCGCCCGCGAGAGCTCTGCTCCCATATCGCGCACATGAGAGACCAGGTCCAGCTCGTCAATGAGATCCAGATTTGCCTGGGCGACGACGCACCCCGTGTTGTGTCCGGCGTACGTGAGCCCGTGCCGGAAGATCGGGGATTCCGGGCCCGCAAAGAAGCGCTCCCAGATCCGCGGGTGCACTTGGACGCCCCCGAGCGGGAAATACCCTGAGGTGATTCCCTTGGCCACCACGATCATGTCGGGCTCGATGTCAAAGCGCTCACTTCCCCAATACGACCCGGTGCGACCAAACCCGGTGATCACCTCATCGACGATGATCAGGAACTCATACTTCTTCGCGAGCGCGTTCAACGCCGCAATGTACCCCTCGGGCGGCGGGAGTACACCGCCGGACCCGATGATGGGTTCGGTGATGAAGGCACCGACATTCTCGGGGCCCAGTTCGAGAATAAGTCGCTCGGTTTCGGCGATATCGTCCCAAGGGACCCGCAGAGTCTCCGGAATGAGCGAGTCCACACCGAAGTCCCGTCGGTTGAAATTGATTCCGGCTACGCTCGTACCGAACGCATGGAGGCCGTGATAAGCGCGGTCTCGGTATAGGACGTGCTTCTTCGAGGGTTTCCCCTCGTGCTGCCAGTGCACGCGCGCGAGCTTGAGTGCTGTGTCGACGGAATCTGAGCCGCCGCTGGTGAAGAAAACCTTGGCATCCGGAATCGGACTCAGGTCACGAAGTCGGCTGGCAAGCTGCTCTGCGGGCTCTCCGACGAAGTTGCCGTGATTATGGTAAAACTCCAGCTGCTCCATCTGGCGTCGCGCGGCGTCGATGATCTTCGGCTGTGCGTGACCCACGTTGGCGAGGAATAGCGCCGCCGTACCGTCGAGCAGGCGATTTCCTTCGCTATCGAACAGATACACACCGTCTCCACGGACGATCGTCACCGAATCCTCGATGACACTCGGCATTTGCGCCTGCGAACGCCAATGCGCGGTATTGGCATAAGACGGCTTGTGCCGCGCGGGTACCTCGGCGAGCTGCACCATTACTAAACTCCCTTCATTCGACAACTTGACTGCAGGATGGGGGAGGCCGATGAGCCATCCGTCTCGGAGATGCTCGAGAACTTAACCCCACACTGCGCGACGCGGCATTACCCAACAACGAACAGCGCTAGCGCCAGGTTACCCAACGACGTTTGATTGTACAACAATTTGAGCCCAGAACATTCGTGTAGACGCGAATTCTGTGTCGATTCGCCCACTCCTGAGGAACTGACAACCCTTAACGATCCCCTTCACCACACACCGGCGATACCGCAGAATCACATCTTCGGGCCGCGAATCACCACCAACATGCGGGACTCGAGCGTCTATATCATCGATTTATCGACATGTCACACCCGCACATTCCCACCGCCGAGGTCGTTTTGCGGCGGCAATCTCAGCACCAGAACTCCACCTGATGCGAAATGACTGTTCCACAAACATGGGATCTATGGTAACAATGTCATGTCAGAAGGTTGAGATTTGAACTCGAAGGAGAGTACTTCGCAATGTCGAACCGTGTAGTCGTCATCACTGGAGCAGCCGGCGGAATGGGACGCACCGCCGCTCGAACGTTCGCCGCGGAGGGAGCCAGGCTTGCTCTCGCAGATGTGAATCGCGCGAGTCTCGATGAGGCCGTTGCCGAGCTCCGGAAGGAGCACCCAGACACCGAGGTGCTCCCCATCGAACTCAACATCTCAGATGAGCAGTCCGTGAAGGCAGCTGCCCAGGCGGTGCGCGACTGGTCGGGTCGTGTCGACGTTCTCGCGAACATCGCGGGTACCGAGCAAAGCGGTGTCGCCGTCGTCGACATGTCTACCGAAGAGTGGGATCGAGTACACAGCATCAACCTCCGCGGCCTGTTCTTCATGTCCCGCGAGTTCGTCCCTCTCATGCCCAAGCACTCGGGCGCATCGATGGTGAATATCGCCTCCTGGTGGGGTCGCCGAGCGCATGGCCTGTACTCCGCGTACTGCACCTCCAAAGCCGGCGTCATCGTCTTCACGCAGAGCCTCGCCCTGGAGCTCGCCGCGGATGGAATTCGCGTGAACGCCGTCGCGCCCGGCAACATCAATACTCGAATGCTCCAGTCCGTGATGGAGACGTACGCGAAGGAACGCGGCATCACGTACGACGAGATCATGGCCGAGGAGAACGCGGACATCCCGATGAATCGTCCCGGTGAGCCCGAAGACATCATCAACGCCATCGCATTCCTCGCCTCGGAGAAGTCCGAGTACATGACCGGTGCGACACTCGATGTCAACGGCGGCGTGGCGCTCATCTAATGCATCACCCGCCGACCCCTCCGGGGCCTGTCCCATCAATTCGATTGAACTCGGGTTTCTCCATACCGCAGCTCGGATTCGGCGTGTGGCTCATCGATCCCTCGGACACCTCGAACCGCGTGTCGGAGGCGCTCGAAGTCGGCTACCGGCACTTCGATACAGCTCCGGTATACAACAATGAGCGGGGTGTCGGGGACGCCATTCGACACAGTGACATTCCACGCGACGAGATCTTCGTGACGACGAAGCTCTGGAACGACCAGCAAGGCGGCGACAAACCGCGGGAATCACTTCTCCGAAGCCTCGACGAGCTTTCTCTCGAGTACGTCGACCTCTTCCTCATTCACTGGCCGGTGCCGGCACAGGACCTCTATCTGCACGCCTGGGAGAAGCTCGTGGAATTGCAGGAAGCCGGACTCGTGAAGTCCATCGGGGTGTCGAATCACAACGTCGACCATCTCGACCGCATAATCACCACGAGTGGCCGGCAGCCGGCTCTCAACCAAGTGGAACTGCATCCCGCACATCAACAGCGCGAACTGCAGGCGTGGGCCGCCTCGCACGATACGAAGGTCGCCTCGTGGGGTCCGCTTGGACAGGGGCAGTACCCGCTCCTTGACACGCCCCCCATCGTGGAGGCCGCGCGGCACCATGGGAAGAGCCCGGCGCAGATCGTCATCCGGTGGCATGTTCAGCAGGGCTTCATTTTGACGCCCAAATCAAGCAAGAAATCTCGCATGAAGGAGAATATCGACGTCTTTGACTTCGAACTCACTCCGGCGGAAATGCAGAGCATCCATGCGATGAACCTCTCCGACGGGCGTGGTCGAGTGGGTCAGGATCCTGCGAAGTTCAACGACGCGTGGGTCCCTGCGATTTGACCCCTGCGTCCCCACTGCTGTGCGAGTGCCGCACGAGTCATGCCGCAGCCAGGGCACGAGCGATGCCACGAGCGGCGCCACGAAGGAGCGGGACGAGCGAGGGTGACCGGTCATCTCCGCGCGGCACGATCACATTCAGCGCGGCCACAACACGCTCCCGCGGATGAAATACCGGCACAGCGATCCCTGTCGAGTCAGGTAAGGAATAGCCATCGGCGATGCAGTACCCGTCTGCCCTCACCTGCCGGATACGTCGCACCAGTTCGTTCGTCGCCGCCGGGGAGTCCGCGGTCGCCTTCGGGTGGGCGGTCGAGAGGAAAACCTCGAGATCCCTCGGAGGGCTGAAGGCGATCAACACCAGGCCGCTCGACGTCAGATTCAGCGGGAGACGCGACGCCGTCAGCGCGATGCTTCGGGTTGCGGTCGGTGCGCTCAGCCGTTCCAAATAGACGACATGGTCGCCGTCCCGGACCGCGAGATTCGTGTGCTGGCCGACGACCTTCTGCACGTTCAGCATTGCCGGCAACGCGGCTTCACGAAGCCGCTGCGTCTCGGAACTCCGGTTGCTCAGCTCCCAGATCCGGATTCCGATCTCAAAGCCTCCGACGTCTGACCGGCGCAGAGACCCGACTCTCACCATTTCTGCTGTTAATCGGTGCGCCGTGGAAACGGGTAGACGGGCGCGATCGGCGATCTCCGTCAGAGAGAGGACCCGATGATGTGCATCAAACGCCTCGAGGATCCGCAAGAAGCGCTCGATCACGGATTCTCCGGAGGGCGAGTTCGCCATAGGACCCCCTAGCTGTCAGCGCACCGTCGTCGGGCGGCAGTCAACCTGCTCAGGCTCATTGTTCCGCAATCTTCCCATTACCACAATTCTGTCCGCGGCGAGGGTCGCATCCGATCAACAGAAACTTTCTTGGCCCGCGACATCTTCACTGCCACACTTCACTATCAGTTCACTACCAAGGAGGTCTGAATTGCGTCTCATCAGCGGAGAACACCACGCCGAGTACGATGTCGTCGTCGTCGGTTCCGGGGCATCCGGTCTCACCACTGCGGCGGTCGCAGCACGCTCCGGCCTGTCGGTGATCGTGCTCGAGAAAAGCAGCCTCATCGGAGGGACGTCTGCAGTTTCGGGCGGAATGGTGTGGGTTCCCAACTCACGACAGACGCATCCGACGTCCGATTCGGGCTCCGTCGCGCGGGCGCACGAGTACGTCCAGGCAGTGGCACGAGGCCGAGGAAACTCGGAGCTGATGGAATCGGTCGTCGAATCGGGACGTACCGCACTCGCCTACCTCGAAGACGAATGCGGACTCGATTTCGCCGCGCTCGATGACTTCCCGGATTATCGACAGGATCTCCCCGGGGCGGCGATCGGCGGACGTACGCTGGAACCGAGATTGTGGGACACGAGCGTCCTGGGCGGACTCGTCGACAGCATCAGAACCGATGGCCGCGCCCCGTTCACCATGCAAGAGTACGAACGGTGGGGAGCGTTCACGAACTTCCCCTGGGAGGAACTCGATGAGCGTGCCCGCAGCGGCATCTCGGCCAAAGGGCACGCACTCATCGGGGGCCTCACCGCCTCGTGCGTCCGCGATGCGGTCGCGATCGCACTCGACGCACGCGTCGCAACGCTACGCACCGACGACGACAGTCGGGTGGCGGGTGTCGAGCTCGAGGATGGCACTGAGATCGCCGCTCGCCGCGGTGTCGTACTCGCGACCGGCGGCTTCGAGTGGGACCGCGAGCTCACGGATTCGCTTCTCGCCTCACGTCTCTACGCCGTCTGCTCCCCTCCCAGCAACACCGGCGACGGTCTCCGAATGGCGCAGCGCATCGGCGCGAAGACCCGCGGCACCCGCGAAGCATGGTGGGCACCGATGTCACTCGCCGGAGACACCCGCGACGGCCAGGAGATCGGAACCCTATTGCGCTTCGAACGCCAAGGTCCCGGATCGATCATGGTGAATAGGCACGGCGAACGCTTCGCGAATGAATCCCAGAACTACAACGACCTCGCCCGCGCCCTGCACTCCTGGGACCCGGCCAACAATCAGCCCCTCAACTCTCCGGCGTATATCGTCGTCGACTCCCGCTACCTGCGTCTCTACGGCCTCTTCTCGCACCGTCACGGTGAACCGACGCCCGACTACGTGACCGAAGCGCCGACGCTCGATGCACTCGCGGCCGAGCTCGGGATCAATGCCGCTGCGCTGAATGCCACGGTACAGCGCTTCAATGCTCACGCCATCGCCGGTGAAGACCCGGACTTCCAGCGGGGCGAGAGCGCTTACGACAAGTACTGGGGAGACAACGACAACCCCTGGCCCAATTCATCGCTCGCTCCGCTCGAGGAAGCTCCGTACTATGCGCTGCCCGTGATCAACGGTGCGTTCGGCACGAACGGCGGCGTCGCCACTGACGGCAACGGCGTCGTCCGGGATGTCGACGACAACGCGATCGAGGGCCTGTATGCCGTGGGGAACGTCAGCCAGAGTGCGTATGCGGCAGGCTATCCCGGGGCCGGCGCAACCCTCGGTCCCATCATCACCGTCGGGTATCTCGCGGGAATTCACCTCGCGAACACTCCCGAAGGGAACTAGTCGCGCATCAGGGACGATTGACCGTCGATCCGGCAGCAGCTCCATCGCGCCCCGCTTCGGTGAGGGAACCGGCTTCGGTGACTGGGAAACCGCCGAAGCCCTCCCATCGAAGTCGGATACCTAACGGGCGACGAAAGGAGCGGGGAGGAGCGCCGTGAATTCGAGCGGCCAGTCAGGAGCGAAACGGCAGCGCCCACACCCTCACGCGGCCTCGCATCAAGGTGATGACAAGACCTCTCCCCCCGCGCGCTCGCTTCGGCGTAGGCTGAAGCCATGAGCATGCACGGTGAGTACAAGGTTCCGGGCGGCAAACTGGTCGTCGTAGATTTCGAGGTGATCGACGGCGTCATCTCAGAGTTCCAGCTCTCGGGCGATTTCTTCCTCGAACCCGATGAGGCGCTCGCCGATATCGACCGCGCGGTGAACGGTCTGTCGCCGAACAGCACGATCGAGGATTTCGGTCGGGCGATCCGCGACGAGCTGCCGAGCGAGGTGCACCTTCTCGGGTTCACGCCGGAGTCGGTCGGCGTCGCGATCCGGCGGGCGATCACGGGGGCCGCGCACTGGCGCGACTACGACTGGCAGATCATTCACGAACCACCGGTCGCACCGTGGCTCAACGCGGCGCTCGACGAGGTGTTGACGGCCGCCGTCGGCGAAGGCCTGCGCGGCCCCACCCTGCGCATCTGGGAGTGGACGGAACCCGCGGTGTTCATCGGCAGCTTCCAATCCGTGAAAAACGAGGTGGACGAGGCGGAGGCCGAAGCGCGCGGCGTCCAGATCGTGCGCCGCATTTCGGGCGGCGGAGCGATGTACATGGTGCCGCGGGAGAGCATCACCTACGCGCTCTACGTTCCGGGCGAGCTGGTGCGCGGCATGAGTTTCGCCGATTCCTACGCCTTTCTCGACGAGTGGGTGCTTGAGGCGTTGCAGTCGCTCGGTATCGACGCGCACTACAAGCCGCTGAACGACATCACGAGCCCCCAGGGCAAGATCGGCGGCGCAGCGCAGAAGCGACTCGGCTCGGGCGCGGTGCTGCACCACGTGACCATGGCCTACGACATGGATACAGAGGTCATGGCCCAGGTGCTGCGGATCGGCCGCGAGAAGCTCTCAGACAAGGGCACCGCGAGCGCGCAGAAGCGTGTCGATCCGCTGCGCAGCCAGACGGGGCTGAGCCGGGAGGAGATCATCGAGAGGATGATCGAGGTGTTTCAGCGCCGCCACGGCGGAGTCATGGGCGAGGTCACCGACGGCGAGTGGGATGCGGCGGAGCGGCTCGTGGAGCAGAAGTTCGCGACCGACGAGTGGATTCACCGGGTGCCGTAAGCTCGGACGCTTCGCAGGCGATGCCTCCGGAACCGACAATCGCCGCCTCCCGGATCATTGGGAGACGGCGATTGTTCTGAGACGAGTTACGCGGCGATCGCGGCCTCGCTGCGCACGCTCTGCATGGCCTTGGTCCAGGCGAGGAGCTGCTCGAACATCGGCTCGACGGAGGCTGCCTGCAGCTCGGTCGGCTTGAAGGTCGAGAAGTTCTCGAAGTCGGTGAAGAGCGAGAAGAGACCCTGCTTCTGCACGTGGGCGACCTGCAGCTCCGACAGGATGCCGCGCAGGTGCTCGACCGCGCGCACGCCCATGACCGAGCCGTAGCCGACGATGCCGGCGGCCTTGTTCGCCCATTCGCGGTTCAGGTAAGTGATCGCGTTTGCGAGAGCCGGGGGCACCGAGTGGTTGTACTCGCCGGTGATGAAGATGAAGCCGTCGAACTCAGCAATCTTCTCCGCCCACTTCTGGGTGTGGGCCTTCTCGTACTGACCGTACGCCGCGGGCATCCCCTCGTCGAGAACGGGCAGGTCGTAATCGGCGATGTCGACGAGCTCGTACTCCGCGCCGCCGCGCTGCTTGGCCTGCTCGAGAACCCACTCGGCGACGCCGAGGTTGATGCGGCCGGGGCGGGTCGAACCGGTGATGATGGCGATCTTGGTCATGCTGCTCCTTGCGTGAGTTGCGGAAGTCTTCGTGGTGATTCCAATCCTCACACGGATTTACCTTTCTTGCAAACTATTTCCCAGAAAGCTTTCAGCTGGTAAACTGTCTTGAAAGATTTCGCGAGGGATCGGGGTCCACCCGCAAGGCCCCTCGATTCACGACCAGCTTCGCGCGAGGCGACGCAGCCACGCCGCAGCCTGGCCCCTCCCTCACCGAATGCCCGTGCAGCACAGCAGGAGGTCACATGTCAGGCACACCACACGCCCCGAAAGGTACGGGGGCTCAAGCCACCGTCAACGCTGACAGCAACCCGCACCCCGCGGCGGGCACCTTCAGCGGTGAGGTCGACGACGACACGGCCGTCGAACTCTGGGGGCGAATCATTCGCGGCTTCCACTTCACGAACCGGCTGCTGCAGGAACGGACGCGCGCAGAGTTCGACCTCAGCGACGCCGAGGCCGAAACCCTGTTGACCCTGCACCGCCGCCCCGAGCACCGGGCACGACTGAGCGCACTGTCGAAAGCCGCGGCGTTCTCGACGGGCGGGTTCACGAAGATCGCGGACAAGCTCGTGGCTCGCGGGCTGGCGGAGCGCTCCGGTTGCAGTGAAGATCGACGGGTGATCTACCTCCAACTAACCAAGATCGGGGCCGAGCTCGCCGCGAAACTGACCACTTTCGTCGCCGAGTCGAATCGCAGCTACGTCATCGATGTGCTCGGGGTGGAGCGCACCCGGGCGCTCGCGGACGCCATGAGCGATCTGTACCGCGCCAACCACCGCTGAGGGCTGCAGCGTCGACCGCCGGCTGTGGCGCCGACTATGGAATGAGCAGCACCTTGCCGGTCGTGGCACGCCCCTCAAGCGCGCGGTGCGCGTCGGCAGCATCGGCGAGGGGGAACCGGGCGCCGATGCGCACGTCGAGGTCACCCCGCGAGATCGCGTCGAACAGCTCACCGAACCGCCACGCCCGCTCATCGGGAGTGCGCAGGAAGTGGCCGAGGAAGGGCCGCGTGACCGACAGGGACCCGCCGGCGTTGAGCCGCTGCAGGTCGAACGGCGGCACCTGGCCGCTGGACCCCCCAAAAAGCACCAACTCGCCGCGCACTCGGAGGGCGCGCAACGAATCGTCGAACGTGGCGCGCCCCACCCCGTCATACACCACGGCGACCCCGTCACCGTCGGTGAGGTCGCGCACGCGCGCGAGGAACCCGTCGTAGGCCAGCGCCTCGGTCGCGCCGGCAGCGCGGCTGAGTTCTCGCTTCTCGGGCGTCGACGCGGTGGAGATGACGCGCACTCCACGGGCCGTGAGGAGTTGGGTGAGCAGGAGCCCCACCCCGCCCGCGCCCGCGTGCACGAGCACGGTGTCGCCGGGCTCGGGGTGGGAGGAGGAGGTGGAGAGGTAGTGGGCGGTGAGCCCCTGCATCGGGAGCGCCGCGGCGGTCTCTGTGTCGATCCCTGCAGGGACGCGTGCGACGCGGTCGGCGTCGACGAGGAACCGTGTCGCATAGGTGGCGATACCCTGCGCTGTCGTGACGAGGTCGCCCGACGCGAAGTCGGTCACGCCGGGGCCGACCTCGAGCACGGTGCCCGCGGCTTCGGTGCCCGGCACGAACGGCAGGTCGACCGGATAGACGCCCGAGCGCTGATACGTCTCGATGAAGTTGACGCCGACGGCCGCCGTCTGCACGAGCAGCTCCCCCGGCCCGGGGCTGAGCTCAGCCGTCTCCCGCATCACGAGCACCTCTGGCCCGCCCGCAGCTTCCACCGTGATCGCCCGTACGCTCATGCGTCGAGCATACGCGGCACCACTGTGCGGAGGCATCTGTCGATACTCGAAGGAGCGCCCGACGGCACACCTCGCCCGGCGCGCTGAACCTCCGGCGCGCCGGGCAAGCGATACTTACCGGGCGCGCCGGGCCCGCGCCACGGCGAGCGCGGTGAGCGCAAACCCGCCAAGTCCCCACAGCACGAGTGCGACCACCGTGCCGCCGCCGGAGCCGCCGGCTGCGACGGCCTGGAACCCCGCGAGCGCGGCGCCGACCGGGCTCGCGTCTCCGATCGCGGCGAGCGCTGCGGGTGCGGTGGAGACGATGCCGGTGGCGAAGGCGACGACGAGGAGGGCGAAAGCGGCGAAGCGCCCGAACCCACCCGCGAGGGCGGAGAGCCCCTGCACGACGAGCGAGAAAGCGATGCCTGCGAGGAGCGCGATGACGAAGAAGCGGGCACCCTGCGCAAAGCCGTAACCGAGGGCGATGGGCAGGATGATTCCTGCGAGTGCTCCCTGCACCCCACCGATGAGCACGGCGGGCACGGCGCTGCGCACGGTGATGCCACCGACGCCGAGGGCCGCGTCGCGGGTGCGCCGCCACAGCGGGGCGAGCAGCAGGAATGAGGCGAGTGCCCCCGCCCACAGCGCAATGCCCGCGAAGAGGGGCACCCCTGATGCGTTGAAGAGTTCGTCGCTTCCGCCCTGCGCTTCGACCGGGGCGAGCGCGGTCGAGGCGATGTGTTCGCGTTCGGTCTCGGTGTAGTTCGGGATGCCGGTTGCCGCCTCGTCGAGGCCGTCGGCGAGGGATCCCGTCCCTTCAGCGAGTTCGGTCGTGCCGTCCGCGAGTTCCTCGGTGCCGGCCGCGAGTTCGGAGGCCCCGCTCGCGAGGCCCGACGTGCCGGCCGCGAGCTGCGAGGTGCCGGCGGCGAGTTCGGAGGTCCCCCCGGCGAGCTGCGCGGTGCCATCGGCGAGGTGCGAGGCTCCCCCGGCGAGCTCGCCGGCGCCGGCCGACAGGCCGCGCGCTCCGCCCGCGAGTTCGGTGGCGCCGGCGGTGAGCCCCTCGGCGCCTGCGGCGATCTGCTCTGCCCCCGACGCGATCCCTTCGGCGCCCGCGGCGTATCCGCGCGCGCCCTCAGCGATGCCATTGCTCGCGACGATCAGCTCGTCGAGCTTCCCGAGTTGCTCCTGCACCTCGGGCGAGTTGGTCATCGCGATGACCTCGTCGAGTACCTGGACGAGACCCGCGGGGTCGACGCCCGCGGGCGGGGCGATCGAGCCGTCGGCGATGCCGTCGCGGTAGGCGGTGAGGTCTGCGGCGCCCTGCGTGATCCCTGCCCGCACCTCGCTGAACCCACCGCCGATGCCCGTCGCGTACTGGTCGACCCCGGCGAGGTAGTTCACGAGCCCAGGGTTTGAGCCGCCGTCGCCGGACACGAACGTGCGCACGCCCGACGCGTAGCCGCGCACGCCCGGGTTTTCCGGAGTGCCGTCGCCGACCACGAACAGGGAGAGGCCCTGCGCGAGCCCGTCGGCACCGGTGGCGAGCTGTGAGGCGCCGCCCGCGAGCTCTGACGCGCCCCCTGCGAGCCCCCCGGCACCGCCTGCGAGCTCCTGTGCGCCTGTGGCGAGCTGACCGGCGCCCCCGGCGAGTTCGTGTGTGCCGCCCGCGAGTTCTGCCGTGCCGTCGGCGAGCTGGGTCGTGCCGTCGGCGAGTTCCCGGGTGCCCGTGGCGAGCTGACCGGTGCCGTCGGCGAGCTGCGTGGCGCCGTGGGCGGCCTCGCCGATCCCTCGCCCGAGTTCACCCATTCCGACGAACACTCCGCCGACGAACTGTTCGCCAAGCTGCTGGTTGAGCACGTTCGTCGCGGTGGTCGTGACGATGTTTGAGAGCGCGGCGTCGATGAGGCGCCCGTCGGTGCTTTCGGCGATGTCGATAGTCGCGCGTTCGGCTGCCGCGGGGTCGTCGGAAAGTGAGGTGGCGGCTGCGGAGAAATTCTCCGGGATCGTGACGACGGTGGCGTACCGGCCGTCCGCGAGCCCGGCCTCCGCGTCCGGCGCGTCGGTGAGCACCCAGGTGAAGTTCTGTTCAGCGTCACCGGCGATGAGCTCGCCCGCCAGCACGCGGCCGAGTGGGACGAGCTGCCCGTCGAGCTCGACGGGTTCATCGAGGTTCACGACCGCTGCCGTCACGCTGTCGAGCCGCTCCTGCGGGTTCCACAGACCCCACAGCAGCACTCCCGCGACGGTGAGCGGCACCAGGATGAGCCCGAGCACCCGGCTCCAGGTCACGCGGCGGCCGCTGCGTAGCGAGGGCAGGTCGAGGCTCATCGGGAGACTCCTTCGGTCACGAGGTCGGCGGCGAGTGCAGCGGGGAGGGTGGAGCGCGGGTCGACGAACCGGGGGTCGCCGGGCAGCAGCCGGGCGGCGAGGGCGCGGTCTCCGAGCACGACGGTCGTCGGCGCGGCCCCGGTTCTGCCGGAGGCGACGACGTGCCAGGCGGCGAGCGCCGAACGCAGCTCCTCCACGCGTTCGAGGCGGAGGGGGGCCTCGGCCGCCGACCGCAGGTCGAGCAGGAGGAGGGCGGGGCGATCCCTCACCGCCTCACGGGCTCCGGCCGCATCGGCCCAGGCGGAGCGGGCGCGCAGCGAGCCGGCGCGTTCGGGCAGGAGGAGCCCCGCAACCTTGAGCGTTCCGGCGATGATCGGGCCGCGGCCCGTGATCGCCGCGGCGAGCGGCAGTGACGAGGGATCGCGCGGGTCGAGCAGCAGCACCTCCCCGGCGGCGACGCGCAGCCGGGGCACGAGCACCTGGCCCGGCAGTCGCAGGTCTTCGGCCGCGATCACGGCGTCGGGCTGATCGCTCGGCCAGTCTGCGTGGGCGAGTTCGCGCGCGAGCCCCTCACCCTCGACGTCGAAGGAGGGGAGCACTTTGGCGAGCCAGCGCGGCATCCACCAGGCCCGGTCGCCAAGCAGCGCGAGCACGGCGGGCACGAGCGTCATGCGCACGATGAAGGCGTCGACGAACACGCCGACCGCGAGTCCGAGCGCGATCACCTTGATTGACGGGTCCCCCTCGGGCACGAACGCGGCGAACACGGCGAACATGATGAGCGCGGCGGCGGTCACGACCTTCGCGCTGCCCACGAAGCCGTGACGGATCGCGTCCTGCGCGTTGGCACCGTGTACGTATTCCTCGCGAATGCGGGACACGAGGAACACTTCGTAGTCCATGGCGAGGCCGAAGAGCACGCCCATCAGAATGATCGGCATGAAGCTCAGGATCGGCCCGGCGGAGTGCACGTTCAGCAGGTCGCCGAACCAGCCCCACTGGAAGACGGCGACGACCGCGCCGAATGCGGCGCCCACCGATAACAGGAACCCGAGGGTCGCCTTGATCGGCACCCACACCGAACGGAACACCATCGCGAGCAGCACGAGCGACAGCCCAACGACGAGGATGCCGAACGGCAGCAGTGCCTCGCCGAGGAGGTGCGACACGTCGATGCCGACGGCGGTGAAGCCCGTCACGGCGAGGCTCACCCCGTAGCGCTCCTCCCACTCGTCGTGGTGGGCGCGGATCTCTGCGACGAGCGCCTCGGTACTTTCGGCCTGCGGCCCCTCCTCGGGGACCACCTGGATGATGCCGGTGTCGGCGCCCTGGTTCGGGGTCGCCATGGGCACGTCGGCAACGCCGGGGAGCGCGCGCACCTCATCGGCCAGGTCTTCCATAAGGCCGAGCGGGTCGTCGCTCCCGATGATGGATCCGGTCAGAATGAGCGGCCCGTTCGCGCCCTCGCCGAACTGCTCACCCGTGAGTTCGTAGGTGACGCGGGCGGGGTTCGACTCTTCGAGCGTTTCGGCGCCGGGCAGCGCGAGCCGCAGGTCGAGCGCGGGGAGCGCGGCGGCACACAGTCCGACGAGCACCACGAGGATCGTGATGATCGGTTTCGCGGTGACGGCGCGCACCCAGCCGCCGAAGAAGCGATCGGCGCGGCTCGGTCGGGCCGTTGCGGAGGTCGTTACAGAGGTCGTCGCGAGGGATCCGGCCGAGGCGGTGTCATCCGCGTCGGCTGCGGCATCGACTGCGGCCGCGGATCCCTCATCCGCCGCGTGTGCCGCGGCGAGCGCGTTCCGCTGCCGCTTCGGCAGGATCTTCATGCCCGCCATCGCGAGAATCGCGGGCGTGAGGGTGACGCCGATGAGCACCGCGACGCCGACCCCAGCCGCCGCCGCGACGCCAAGCGCGGTAAGGAACGGGATACCGGCGACGGCGAGGCCGAGCAGCGCGATGATGACGGTGAGGCCCGCGAACACGACCGCCGAGCCGCTCGTGGCCGTTGCCCGAGCGATGGAGTCCGCGAGCGGCACGCCGGCGCGCAGCTGCTCCTGATGTCGGCTCACGATGAAGAGGGTGTAGTCGATGCCGACGGCGAGGCCGAGCATGAGGGCGAGCATCGGGGTCGTCGACGTCATCTCGGCGAACGCCGTGGTGACGAAGAGCCCGGCGATCGTGACGCCCACGCCGAGGATCGCGATGAGGAGCGGCATGCCGGCGGCGACGAGGGATCCCAGCGTGAACATCAGCACGATGAACGCGATGAGTACGCCGATCGCCTCGGTCGCGGTGACGCCCGGGATCGCGACCGAGAACACGTCGCCGCCGTACGAGACCTGTGCACCATCGGGGAGCAGCCCGCGCAGTTCGTCGGCGCCCGCGATGATGCCGTCGGCGGTGCGCTCGGGGACGTCGCTTTGGGTCGCATCGATCTGAATCGTGACGAGGGCGGCGGTGCCGTCGTTGTTCAGGCCCGTCGCCCCGAGTTCGAGGAAGGGGTGCGAGACGGCGTTGACCTGCGGGAGCTCCGCGAGTTCGGTCGCGAGGTCTGTAATCTCGCGTTCGTAAGCGGCGCTCTCGACGCTGTCGCCGTCGGCCGCGACGACGATGATCGTGGCGCTCGTGCCGCTCACCTCGGGGAAGGTGCGGCCGAGCGTGTCGATCGCCGCCTGCGATTCGGTGCCGGGAATCGAGATCGGCGCGTTCGCCCCCTGCGAGAACAGCCCCGCAGCCACGCCCAGGATCGCGAGAATCGCAATCCAGATGGCGAGCACGAGGAACTTCGCGCGGGTCGCCCACCGACCGAGCGCGTAGAGCATTGTCGACATGCGGGTGCGTGGCCTTTCGATCGCGACCGGATACAGTTGTGTATCCATTCCGATACAGGAGTGTATCCTGCGGTGTATGAACAACAGCCGAGAAGCCGCGATTGCGCCGAGCGCCCGGCGGCAAGCGACGCGTGAGCGCCTGCTGAGCGCGGCCGCCGAGGTGTTCGCCGAGGAGGGGCTCCAGGGCGCCTCCGTCGAGGCGATCTGCAGCCGGGCGGGATTTACGCGCGGCGCGTTCTACTCGAACTTCGCGACTAAGGAAGAGCTGTTCCTCTCCCTGCTCGAGCGCGAGTTCGCACGCCGCGCGACAGACCTCGAGACAAAGACCGCCGCGCTCTCTCCAACGCTGCGGAGCCACGACCGTCCCATCGACCCCGCGCTCGCCGCGCAGTACATCACCGAGTTTCTCGCACCGGCCGGCGACACCGCCGACTGGTACGTGCTCGAGACGGAGTTCGCGCTCCACGCGATGAGGGATCCCTCGAGCGCGCCCGGGTACAGCGACCTGCTCGCGCGCTCCACCGCGGGCATGGCGGCCCTCGTCGACGCCGCGATCGGTGCCGCCGGGCGGCGGTTCGTCCTGAGCCCCGAGCACGCGGTCTCGATCCTCACCGGCGAGTACGAGCGCGCCCTCCGCGCGACCGTGATCGGCGGCCCGTCCGCGCCTGGGGGTCTGCAAGACCTGCCCGGCCTCATCAGCGACCTCCTCTTCGCGATCACGGAACCTATCACCGACTGATGGGCTCGGTCCCCGCGTCTCACAATGAGACTTCACTCACCGCCCAAAGTGCGGGAGTCTGGGAAAGGCGCGGGCCAGGCCTGCGCGACGTACACTCGTTCGACTCCAAGTGAAGGTGGATCTCGATGGCGAAACTCCCCTCCCAGCTCTTCTCCCCGATCACGCTCCGCGATCTGGAGGTGAAGCATCGCCTGTGGGTTGCACCGATGTGCCAGTACCAGGCGAACGACGGCATGCCGCAGCCCTGGCATCGCGCACACCTCGGCGCGCTCGCGATCGGCAACCCCGGCCTCATCATCGCCGAGGCGACCGGCGTGCGCGCAGACGGGCGCATCACCGACCGCTGCACCGGCATCTGGAACGACGAGCAGGCCGCCGAGTGGAAGGAGATCGTCAGTTTCGCGACCTCCCTCGGGGTGCCCATGGCGCTGCAGATCGCACACGCGGGTCGCAAGGGATCGACGCGTTCACCTCACCACGGCGATGGACCTTTGAAGCCGGACGAGGGCGCGTGGGAGACCATCGCTCCGTCCGCGCTGCCCTACGCCGACTTCCCCACGCCCAAGGCACTTTCGGTCGACGAAATCGCCGAGGTCGTCGAAGATTTCGCGGCCGCTGCGCGGCGTGCGGTCTGGGCCGGATTCTCGGCCGTGGAGATCCACGCCGCTCACGGCTACCTCATCCACGAGTTCCTGTCGCCGCTCTCGAACGTGCGGGAGGATCAGTACGGCGGATCCCTCGAGAATCGCGCCCGCTTCCTCCTCGAGGTCGTCGATGCCGTGCGCGCGACCATCCCCGAGGGAATGCCGCTCTTCGTGCGACTCTCCGGCACCGACTGGGTCGAGGGCGGATGGAACGTCGACGAACTCACGCAGGTCGCACCCTGGCTCGAGGAGCGTGGCGTCGACCTGCTCGACATCTCGAGCGCCGGCCTGCACCCGGACCAGCAGATCCCCGTCGGCCCCGGCTACCAGCTCCGCTTCTCGCGCGCCGTTCGCCAGGTCGTGTCGATCCCGGTCGCGACCGTGGGGCTCATCGAGACCGCGAAGCAGGCCGAGAGCGCGATCGTCGACGACGCGGCGGACGTAGTGCTGCTCGGGCGCCCCTTCCTGCGCATGCCGACGCTCCCGCTGCACTTCGCGGCCGAGCTCGGTGGACACCTCGAATGGCCCGAGGCCTACGGCTTCGTGAAGCTGCCGGGCAACATTCCCTGATCGGGCAGTCGTAATCCGGCCGGCGCCGCGTTGGCGATACCGGCCGGTAGCGCTTTGGCGGTGTCGGCCGGCCAGGTCGGAGCGCTCGAGCAGTCGAGCGCCGCAGACCCTAACGGGCTAGGAGCCGGGGAGCGCGGTGGCGAGGCGCCGCGCTTCCGCTTCTGCCCACGCGAATTCCGCGTTCGCCTCCTCCACCCCGAGTTCGGGAACCATGTCGGCGAGGGTGCGTGCCACGCCGACAACGCTGACCTCCATGCCGAGCGCCTCGCCGAAGATTTCGCGAAGCGGACCCGTAACGAACTCGCTCGTGCGCTCCTCCGTCGGTGCGCCCTGAGCGGTGATGATCACGGCGGGGCGGCCGGCGAGCGGCTGTGTCGAGATGTCGAACGGTGTGGTCACGCCCGGAACGTGGATGAGGTCGATCCACGTCTTGAGTGTCGCAGCCATGCTGTAGTTGTACATGGGCGCGCCGATGAGGAGCGCGTCGGCCGAGACGAGCTCGTTGATGAGTTGCTGCTGCAGCTCGTCCACTGACGGGTCGAGCTTTGCGCCGCCGCGGAGCCGCTCAGGCCAGTGCTGCGCGCGCTGCGTGAGGTGCGGCAGCGGTTCGGCGGCGAGGTCGCGGGTGACGACCTCGAACTCCGGGCCGCGCGACCGCCACGCATCGACGAACACGCCCGCGAGCGCGCGGGTCTTCGAGGCATCATCTTCAATCGCTGACTCGATCACCAAAAGTTTCGGCATGCCTCGACACTATCGGGCCGGAGCGTGTCCGCGCAGCCCCTTCTAAGGCGATCTTGCTGGTTCTTGCCACGGTGAGGGATCCCTCTCCCCGATATGATCGGAGTCGTGCTCCTTTCAGACCGCGATATCAATGCCGAACTCGCCTCGGGACGGATTGGGCTCACCCCGAGCGACCCGTCGATGGTGCAACCGTCGAGTGTCGATGTGCGCCTCGACCGGTACTTCCGACTGTTCGATAACCACAAGTATCCGGTGATCGATCCTTCGCAGGATCAGCCGGAGCTCACGCGACTCCTCGAGGTCGATCCCGATGAGGGGTTTATCCTGCACCCGGGCGAGTTCGTGCTGGGGTCAACCTTTGAACAGGTGCGGCTGCCCGACGACGTGGCCGCCCGCCTCGAGGGGAAGAGCTCGCTTGGCCGCTTAGGCCTGCTCACCCACTCCACGGCCGGATTCATCGACCCGGGCTTCGAGGGGCACGTCACGCTCGAACTGTCGAACGTCGCGACCCTGCCGATCCGCCTGTGGCCCGGGATGAAGATCGGGCAGCTGTGCTTCTTCAGACTCACGTCACCCGCGGAGCGCCCCTACGGGGCCGGTGCGACGTTCTCGCGCTACCTTGGGCAGCGCGGTCCGACCGCGTCACGCTCGCACCTGAACTTCCACGTCGTGGACGTCACCGAGACTGAGGCCGGCGCACCCGGAGCCTGAACCGCTCCACGTCTGCGCTCTGGGCGCGACCCGGAGTTTGACGCCGGAGTTTTGCACCCCACCGCAGAGAGTGCCCCGGATGGGTGATCGTGCTGCCTCGGCGGCGTACGCGCTCACCACCCGCTGAAACAGGTGCGGCGAGGAGCTGATGCAATCAACAGACAGGCGGAGGCAAAAGTAATTGGGGGCCGGCATCGCCGACCCCCAATTACTTTTATGTCGTTCGCTTACTTGAGTGCGTTGCGGCGGATGGCCGCAGCACCCAGCGCGGCTGCGGCGCCCAGCACGAGCACGCCGGCGATCGTGCCGAGCGCGATCTGGCTCGTCGCGTCCGCACCCGTGTTCGCGAGCACGGCCGGATCAGCCGTAGGCTTCGGGGCGTCCGGCTGCACCGGGGGCACCACGACAGCCTCGACGGTCAGTGTGGCCTCGGAGGCGAGTACGGTGGCACCCTGCGAGGTGCCCGACAACGTGAATACCTGCGCGCCGGTCACAGCGGTCTCGATCTCAACGATGAAGGGGAGCATGCTGTCCGCTTCGACGAGAATCGGGCCAGCGAACACGAGATTCGCTCCGTCGACCACGGGCTCGGCGATGCCGTCTGCCGATCCTGCGACGTAGGTGGCGCCCTCGGGCAGCGTCACAACGAGCTCATCGAGCGTGAAGTCAACACCGTGCTCGTTGATGACTCCGCCGACGAGGGTGCTCCGGTCACCCACCGTCACCGTTTCCGGGTCGAAGCTGAGGATTGTCGGCAGTTCAGGGATTCCCACGGTCAGCTGGGCGCTCGACGGGGTGACGTCGATGCGGCTCTCGACCGCGGCCGACATTGCGAGCGTGTACACGCCCACGGCCGCGGACGTCACATTGAAGGTGAACTCGATTGAGCCGTCGGCAGCGATTTCTGCCCCGGCGCCGTCGAAGAGCAGCTGCCCGGCGTCAAAGACGGGCTCGTCGATGCCGGCAGCCGTACCGGCGACGTACTCCACGCCAGCGGGCAGTGTGATGGTGGCGCTGCTGAAGTCCTGCGCCGTGTCGTTCGGGTTCTCGATTCGTGCCGTCACCGTGGCCTCGTCATCGACGAGCACTGCTGCCGGAACGACCGAGAGACTCGTCGTGAGCGTTTCCACGTCGAACGGGGAGAAGTTCGTCTGCATGGAGAGGGGCACCGACTCGCCGGCCGGAATCGTTACGGTCCAGCTCAAACCCATGCCGTTGTCTCGGCGCGCATCGGGGTTCTGAAGTTCATCGGGAAGCGGCTGCCCTGACCTCACAGCCGCCCAAACCGCTGAGTACCCGGCGTACAGGTAGTTGCTGCCAGCACTGAGGGGAATGAACTGCTCGATGCGACTCGCCGCCGAGGCCTCTCCGTCGCTGTCGGGCGCGACACAGCTCACCGCACCCGTCGCGGGGTCGTACGCGCCGAAGCCGGAGTCATCATCTCCGAGATAGCAGTCGGCCGCGTGGTACAGGATAACTTCGACGTCCTCGTCTCCGTTGTTCGTCACCACGGACTCGGTCATGTAGTGGTGATCGCCGGTCACGTAGGTGTCGGTCTGGAGAACGCTCAGCCCACCGCCGGTGACCTCGGTCACGATCGCAAAGGGATCCGCCGCCGTACCGACGCCGTGCTGGGCTTGGGAGACGGGGGTCCACGCGGTCTGGCCCACGCTACCCGCCGGAATGTTCTCGGGCCCGAAGACTTCATCATTCACCGCGACAAATGTGCCACAGGCTGTATCGAGGAAGAACTCTCCTGCGGTGTCACCGGCGTGGTTGACCGCGCAGTTCAGGGTCTCCGAGATGTCGACCCTGACAAGCGGGCCAGGAGATTCGATGGTCAGAGCTGACGCTGCCGCAGCCGGGGCAAGCACCAATGCCGCCGCAGCTCCTGCCGCCGTCATGAAGCGGATACTTTTCTTCACTGATTTCCTTACTGAACTCAGCCGAACACCAAAGGACGGTCCGCGATGTTGCCCAGCAAACGATGTTACCCAGCACACTCGGACGAGACACGGACTTTCTTAGGGTACATAATTGGACGCCATACGGCAATCAAGAGAACTCGCCGGTGTCTAGACGCGGGCCAATCCCTCGTCGGGACCTTAGCGCTTTCCCGCCTGGCGCGCGTCCCGCTCGGCCTGCTTCGCGAGCATCTGGTTGTAGGCCTCGAGCTCGGCCTCACCCGACCGCTCCGCGTAGCGATCCTTGCGCTTCTGCTCCTTCGTGTCGCTCCGCGACCACTGCACCGCGACGACGAGGGCGAGAGCGAGCGTCGGCAGTTCGCCGATGCCCCACGCGATCCCTCCGCCAATGCGCTGGTCCTCGAGCGGAGTCGCCCCCCACTCGCGCCCCATCGCGCCGTACCAGTCCGCCATGAGCAGGCCGTCGCCCGTCATCACCGTCACGCCGAAGAACGCGTGCGAGGCCATCGTCGCGAACAGCGTGACGAGCCGAAGCGGGTAAGGGAATCGGTACGGCACCGGGTCGATCCCGACCATCGACAGGCTGAAGAGGTAGCCGCCGATCAGGAAGTGGATGATCATCCACTGGTGCCCCAGGTGCTCGGAAGCCGCCCAGCGTGCGATGGGGGTGAAATAGAAGATCCAGAGGGATCCCACGAAGATCACCGCCGCCACCGCCGGGTGCGTGATCACCTTCGAATACGGGGTCTGCACCGCCCACAGGATCCACTCGCGGCCGCCCCACGACCCGTCGTCGCGCTTCTCCGTCGCACGCAGCGCGAGCGTCACCGGGGCGCCGAGCACGAGGACGAGCGGGATGAGCATCGCGAGCATCATGTGCGCGAGCATATGCATGCTGAACAAGTACTGCTCGTAGGCGTTGAGCGCGCCATTCGTCGAGTAGAAGAGGAGCGCGAGCCCCACGAGCCACGCGATGGTGCGGCCGATCGGCCAGCGGTCGCCCCGGCGTGCGAGCCGAATCACGCCGCCAAGATAGAGCACCGCACCGAACGCGCACACGAGCACCCAGGCGAGGTCGAACCGCCACTCGGTGAAGTACCGCTCGACGGTGAGCTCGGGTGGCAGCGGATCTCCCGTGAGCCACTCGGCCGGGCTGATGCTGCCGCCCTGGTCGCGCAGCGGTTCGAGCGCGACCGGGGTCGCGGTGCGGCCGAGGGCTCCCGCGATACCGCTCGCGACGCCCATCACGGCGAGCTCGGCGAGCACGAACCACAGGAACGCACGCTCTCGCGCCGCGGCGATGCGCGGAATGAGTCGCGTGCGCTGCACCGCCCCGAAGATGCCGAGCACCACGAGCGCCGCGGTCTTGATTAGCACAAGCTGGCCGTAGCCGGTCTCGAACAGCTGGGCGAGGGATCCCACGCGCAGCCACGCACTCACCACTCCCGAAGCGGCCACCCCAATGAAGGCGAACAGCGCGAGCGTCGAGTAGCGGGACGTGAGCACCGCGAGTCTGCGTCGATCCACAACCTGGGCGATGAAGACGAGCGTGAGC
>JBBAFK010000030.1:0-33775 GCA_041655455.1 Leucobacter sp.
CATGTACATGTACCCGGTTGACGACACGGTCGCGCTGCCCGAGGCATGGGAACTGTTCGCTCCGCTGCCGAGCCGCGAACAGCTGCGCGACCTCGAACCCGCCGTGGTTGACGAGGGTCGCGAGCGATGGCTCAAGGACCTCGGCGCGCAGATCGGCCTCTGAACCGATGCGCCGATGACCCGATGAGGCGAGCGGGATGAGGCGGAGCCCCTGGGCAGTTGCGGGCTGGACCGCGGCAGTCGCACTTCCGCTCGCGTTCCTCGTCGTCTTCTTCCTGTGGCCGGTGGTCTCGCTTATTGCGACCGGCTTCTGGGAAGACGGGGAACTCGACCTCGGGGGCATCCCGGAGGTCTTCGGGGCGCCGCGCACCTGGCGGGTGATCGGCAATACGCTCGCGCAGGCCGGTCTCGCAACCGGGTGCTCAATGCTGCTCGGGGTGCCGGCCGCGTACGTGCTCTATCGGCTGCGATTTCGGGGGCAGCGGGTCCTGCGAGGGATCCTCACCGTTCCGTTCGTGCTGCCGACCGTGGTGGTGGGTGTGGCCTTCTCCGCGCTCCTCGGGCCGGGCGGCCCGCTCGAGTGGCTCGGCCTCGACCGGACCCTCACGATCGTCGTGCTCGCGCTCACCTTCCCGAACATCGCGGTCGTCGCACGGATGGTCGGCGGGTTCTGGGCGAGGCTCGACGACCGCCCGGAGCGCGTCGCCCGATCCCTCGGCGCGGGTCGTTTCGCCGCCTGGCGGACGGTGGTGCTCCCCGCGCTCGCGCCGGCGCTCGCCTCGGCTGCAGCGCTCGTGTTTCTCTTCTGTTCGACTGCGTTCGGGATCGTGCTCGTGCTGGGGGGCAGCGCATACAGCAACGTGGAGACGGAGATCTATCGGCTCACCGTGCACTACCTCGACCTGCGTGGGGCTGCGGTGCTGTCACTCGCGCAGTTCGCGATCGTCGGGGTCACGCTCGTCGTTTCGGCTCGGCTCAGGCGCGCGGGGGAGCGCGCGGTGGAACTGCGCGAGGAGGACGAAGCAACCTCGCGCCGCCCGCGGCCCGCAGATATCCCGATGTTCGCACTGTTTGGGGCGACGCTGCTCCTGCTCCACGCGCTGCCGATCGCGGCCCTCGTGGCCCGGTCGCTGCAGATCCACGGCGGAGGGTGGGGGATCGACAACTATGCCGCGCTGGTGTCACCCCCCGACACAATCAGGCTCGACGAGCCGGTCACCGCGGCGATCGGGCTCTCACTGCGCATGGCGGTCGCGGCGGCCGTGATCGCCATGGTGCTCGGTGTTCTTCTGGCACTCGTGCTGTCTCGGCGGCCCCGTCACCGGGCGCTGCGGCGAGGCATCGCGCTTCTCGACGGTGCGGTGATGCTGCCGCTCGGCGTCTCCGCGGTGACGCTGGGGTTCGGCCTGCTGATCACCATGCATCGCCCGCTCGGAATCGGGTTCGACCTGCGCAGTTCCGCGGTGCTCATTCCAATCGCGCAGGCGCTTGTCGCGTTGCCGCTCGTCGTTCGCGTGCTGCTCCCCGTGCTGCGCGGCATCGATCCGCAGCTCCACTTCGCCGCGGCGTCGCTTGGCGCTCGGCCGCTCGCGGTGCTCCTCACGGTCGACCTGCCGATGCTGGGGCGATCGGTCGGGCTCGCACTCGGCTTCGCATTTGCCGTGTCGCTGGGCGAATTCGGTGCGACCTCGTTCCTCGTGCGGCCGGAATTGCAGACGCTGCCGGTGGTCGTGGCCCGGCTCATCGCCGATCAGTCTCCGGGCTCCTACGGCGCGGGCCTCGCGGCAGCCGTCGTGCTGGGTGTTCTCACCGCGGGCGTCATGCTCGTCGCCGAGCGGCTTCGCAGCGACCAGAGAGCTGAGTTCTGATGGGAGAAGCCAGACAATCCCATGCAGGATTAGAGTTCGACGTGCTGGTCATCGACGGCCGCTCCGGGTCTGGAAAGACCTCGCTCGCAGACGAGACCCTCGAACGGCTGCGCGCATCCGGCCGCGAACCGCAGGCGCTGCGCCTCGAAGACCTCTATCCGGGCTGGGATGGCCTCACCGAGGGATCCCTCGCGGTGGCCACCGCACTCGACCGCGGAAGCTACCGCAGATACGACTGGAGCGTGGGGCGTTTCGTGGAAGAAGTTCTGGTCGAGCGGCGCCCGCCGCTCGTGATCGAGGGCTGCGGGGCGCTCACGGCCGCGAACCTTGCGGCGGCCCAGCGCTGGGCAGGTCCGGCCGGCCGGGTGCGAGCACGCTGGCTCGAACTGCCGGCCGCCGAGCGGCGCCGTCGCGCACTCGACCGCGACGGCGCCGTCTTCGCCCCCCACTGGGAGCGCTGGGCCGCGCAGGAGGACGCGCACTATGCCGTGCACGAGCCCTGGCGGCTCGCGGATCCCTCACCCGCTGCGTGACTCAGAAGGCCGCGGGCACCTCGAGCTCCTCGATCTTCGCGCGCACTGTCTCGCTGTGGAACGCCTTCGCGAGCGCTGCGACCTCCGGTGAGTCGGCGTTGTCTTCGCGTGACACGAGCGAGACCGCGAACTGTTCGTCCTGCTCGACCGCGATGGCGTCGTCCTCGGGGGTGAGGCCCAGCTGGCGGGCAAAGGTGCCGTGCAGGAACACGGCGTCGGCCTCAGGGTAAGCAGCGGTCAATTGCATGATGTCGATCTCGGTGAACTCGAGATCCTTCGGATTCGAGACGATGTCATCGATCGTTACCTCCCACTTGTCGACCGCCGGATCGAACTCGATGAGCCCGGCGCTCGCGACCATCTGCAGGGATCGCGCGGCGTTCGAGAGATCCTGCGGAATCACGATCTTCCCGCCCTCGGGCACATCGTCGAAGCTTGCATGCTTCGACGAGTACATGCCGACGACCGTGAGGTAGACGGGCTCGATCACGACGAGCGACGCGTCGTTTGCGACGTTGAACTCCTCCATGAACGGGGGATGCTGCACGAAGTTTGCGTCGAGCTCGCCGTGCTGCAGCATCGAGTTGGGCTGCACGTAGTCGGCGACCTCGACCATTTCGATGCTGTACGGGGCCTCGATGGCCTCGGCCGCGGCGAGAACAACATCGGTCATGGGTGTCGTGGTCGCGGCCACCTTCAGTGTGATGTCCTCGGACCCGCCTGCTCCATCGCTCGAGCCGCCGGATGAGCCGGCGCAGCCGGTCAGCAGTGCGAGGGCCGCGGCAGCGGCGAGGGGAGCGAGCAGACGTCGTTTCATCGGAAGTTCCTTTGCGTGTGGAGTTATTGGTGTGGTTTTGGGTTCAGCGCTTGTCGAGCGCCCGAGAGATTCGGTGGCCGAGGCTCTGCAGCACCACCACGCAGGCGATGATCAGCGCGATCGTCACGTACATGAGGGTGAAGTCGTACTGGTGGTATCCGTAGCGCATCGCGAAATCGCCGACGCCGCCTCCGCCGACCACGCCAAGCACCGTCGAGTAGGAGACGAAGCTGATCGTCGCTGAGGTGAGTGCGTAGACGAGGCCGGAGCGGCCGTCAACGAGGAGAAAACGGAACACCGTCTGCGGGATGGACGCCCCCATCGACTCCGCGGCCTGCGACAGTCCGCTCGGCAGCTCGAGGAGGATCTGCTCGGTGAAGCGCGCATAGATCGCCACGGCAACAAAGCCGAGCGGGAAGGTAGCGGCGACGGTACCGAAACTCGTGCCGAAGACGAGTCGGGTCACCGGGATCATGAACACCACGAACAACAGGAAGGGGAACGAACGCACGATCGTGACGTAGAGGTTTGCGATGTTCCAGACGGTCCGGTTCGGCATCATGCCGCCCTCACGAGTGAGGTAGATGAGCGTGCCGAGCGGTAGCCCGATGACCACCGACACCACGATCGACACGAGCACCATGTACCCGGTCTCGGCCATCGCGACCCAGATCTCCCCGCCGTATTCGCCGAAGACGCGCTGCAGCTCATCGATGATGATCACTCGCCGAGCACCTCCCGCACGTGCTCGAGGTAGCTCTGCCCCTTGTCGGTTCGCACTGCCGCGACATCGACGATGGCACGGAGGCGACCGTCCTCGAACACGGCGGCGCGGTCGCAGATGGTCTTCACGGCTTCGAGTTCGTGGGTGACGAGCACGATCGTGGTGCCGAACCGCTCCCGGGTTGCGACGAGCAGATCGAGGATCTCGGCGGTCGTGTGCGAATCGAGCGCCGACGTCGGCTCGTCGCAGAGCAGCAGCCACGGGTCGGCGACGAGGGCCCGCGCGATGGCGACGCGCTGCTTCTCCCCACCCGACAGCTCTGCGGGATAGTGGTCGAGGCGGTGGCCGAGGCCAACGAAGTCGGTCATCTCGCGGACCCGCGCGGGATCCCTGCGCCGCTGCAACCGCAGGGGCATCTCGACGTTCTGGCGAACCGTGAGATTGCCGACCAGGTTGTAGGACTGGAAGACCACGCCAATGCGGTGCCGCATGTGATTCATCTGCTGCTTCGAAAGCGTCGCAAGGTCGGTGCCCTCGACGAGTACGCGACCCGACGTCGGATGGTCGAGGCCGTTCATCATGCGCAGCAGTGTGGACTTGCCAGCGCCGCTCTCACCCAGAATCCCGAAGATCGTGCCGTTCGGAATGGAGAACTCGATGTCGTCGAGCGCCGTGACGGCCGACTCGCCCGCGCCGTAGCGGCGGGTCACGCCGTGGAAGTCGATCGCATTGGTTGCGACCCTGCTCGTTGCGGCTGCGTGGGGATCGTTCACGTGTGGGGCAATCGTTGTTAGTGGCGGGTTCGCGGCTTCAGGGCCTGATTGATCCCGCGGCGAAAGTGAGTTGTTAGACTCGGTATAACATATGGCACGGGGGCGGAACTTGCAAGTTGACGCCGAACATATAGGGAGCAGACAGTGGCTGAAATCGAAAGCGCGAGCAGTGCGCATGCGGGGCTCGGTGCGCCGGTCTTCACGACGACCGCCGAGAACCGGACCGGCAGCACCGGTACGAGCTGGATCGAAGGAGGGATCCTTGTCGACGTGCACGCTCCGACATCGCTGAACCGCGGTGACGCCACGAACCCCGAAGAACTCCTCGCGCTCTCCTGGGCGACCTGCCTGAACGCCGCCGCACGGGTCGTCGCGGGCCCCGAAGTAGAGGTCGTTGCGCGCGCAACGGTCGCCCTGCACCCGCGACTCGACGGCGAAGGCTTCGAATTCTCCGCGCATGCCCACTTGTTCTTCGAAGGAAAATCCGCTGCGGAGTCCGATGCCCTCGCCCAGGCCGCGCACGCCCGCTGCCCGGTCTCCCGCATGCTCGGCGGCCGCTCACCCGTCACCGTGACCTCAGTGACCGATCTCACCTGACGGGGCTGAAGCGACCCGGCGGGGCGGTAGACTGTGACGGTGCTGAATGTCGTGGTACTCATATCCGGTGGGGGCAGCAATCTGAAGGCCCTGCTCGACGCTGCGGCCGACCCCGAATACCCCGCCCGAATCGTCGCCGTCGGCTCCGACACCGACGCCGCAGGCCTCGCGCACGCCGAAGCCGCCGGAGTGCCCACCTTCGTCGTCCGCCCGCAAGACTCCCGGACCCGAGAAGAATGGGGTCAGGTGCTCGCCGCGGCCATCCAGGAGCACGGCGTCGGAACCTCGGCGAACCCGGGGCTTGTCGTGAGCGCGGGCCTCATGCGCATCCTCCCGGCCGGATTCGTGCGCGTCTTTTCACCCCGACTCATCAACACCCACCCGGCTCTGCTGCCGCTGTTCCCGGGCGCCCACGCGGTGCGCGACGCGCTCGCCGCCGGAGCCACCGAGACTGGAGCCACCGTGCACGTCATCGACGAGGGCGTCGATACCGGTCCCGTGCTGCGGCAGACACGCGTCGAGGTCCGACCGAACGAGTCGGAGGCCGACCTGCACGAGCGCATCAAGGAGGTCGAACGGCCACTCCTCGTGCAGGTTGTCCGCGATATCGCTCTCGGGCGGCTCGACCTCGCGCCACCCTCGTGACCGCCGATCCCTCGCTGCACGGTTGACCTACCTGATCTCTCAACCTCCGACCCCTCGCTACTTGATCCCTGACCCCGCAAGAAATATGTAATCTGCAAAAGATATGCCGGTTTCGACTCGAAGTCGCATATCCTCGGACGATCACATACCGTTCGCCGCCGGCATCGAGCCCGAGCACCGCCCCGAACCCGAAGGAACACATGGCAGTCCACAGCCACGACCCCAGCCTCTACGAGCACCGCGACCTGATCCCCGTGCGCCGCGCACTCATCTCCGTGAGTGACAAGACGCGCCTGCTCGACCTCGCCGCCGCTCTCGCCGCGGCCGGCGTCGAGATCGTCTCGACCGGCTCCACCGCGGCCACGATCCGTGACGCGGGCCACCCCGTCACCGACGTTTCCGAGGTGACCGGATTCGCCGAGGCCCTCGACGGTCGCGTGAAGACGCTGCACCCGGCCGTGCACTCGGGTCTCCTCGCCGACCTGCGTCTCGCGGACCACCGGGCGCAGCTCGAGCAGCTCGGCTTTGCGCCGTTCGAACTCGTCGTCGTCAACCTGTACCCGTTCGAGGAGACCGTTGCCTCCGGAAAGCCGGCCGCAGACGTCATCGAAAACGTCGACATCGGCGGCCCGGCCATGGTGCGCGCGACGGCAAAGAACCACGCCAACGCGGCGATCGTCGTGTCACCGGGTCGCTACGACGAGATCATCGACGCCGTGCAACAGGGCGGGACGACGCTCGAACTGCGGCGATCCCTCGCGACCGAGGCGTTCGTGCACACCGCCCAGTACGATGCGGCGGTCGCCAACTGGTTCCTCGATCAGGAGGACGCAGACTGGAGTGACGAGCCTGCAGGTGAAGCCCCCGCTGCGGATGGCGAAGGCGACATCGACAGCCTGTTCGAGAACACCGACGGCTTCGTCGGCTTCGAGACCTTCGGGCTGCGCGAGGCGGTGCTGCGCTACGGCGAGAACAGCCACCAGCGGTCCGCGCTCTTCACCGAGAACGAGGGATCCGGCATCGCGCAGGCTGAGCAGCTGCACGGCAAGGAGATGTCGTACAACAACTATGTCGACGCCGACGCCGCACTGCGGGCCGCCTACGACCACGAGCGGCCGGCGGTCGCCATCATCAAGCACGCAAACCCGTGCGGGATCGCTGTCGCACCCGAGGGTGCCGCAGACCCGATCGCGGTCGCACACGAACTCGCGCACGCGTGCGACCCGGTCTCCGCGTTCGGCGGCGTGATCGCTGCGAACCGCGTGGTGACAGCCGGGATGGCGAAGGCCGTGTCGGAGATCTTCACCGAGGTGATCATCGCTCCTGGCTTCGACCCCGAGGCGCTTGCGATCCTCACGCAGAAGAAGAACGTGCGGCTTCTCGCTCTTCCCGCCGATTTCGAGGCGAACCCGATCGAGTTCCGTCAGGTGTCCGGCGGGTTCCTGCTGCAGGACTCCGACCACGCCTTCGCCCCGGCCTCGGAGTGGGAACTCGCGACCGGTGAGGCAGCGGACGCTGAAACGCTCGCGGACCTCGAATTCGCCTGGCGCGCCTGTCGGGCCGTGAAGTCGAATGCGATTCTGCTCGCCTCGGCCGGTGCTTCCGTCGGCGTCGGCATGGGACAAGTCAACCGGGTGGATTCCTGCCGACTCGCCGTCACGCGGGCCGGGGAACGCGCGAAGGGATCCGTCGCAGCGTCAGACGCCTTCTTCCCGTTCGCCGATGGCCTCCAGGTGCTGCTCGACGCCGGTGTGCGCGCGGTCGTGCAGCCCGGCGGTTCCGTGCGAGACGCCGAGGTGATCGAGGCAGCGAAGGCCGCGGGGGTCACGATGTACTTCACGGGTGAACGTCACTTCTTCCACTAGAGCTGGTCGTTCAGCAAGGCTTACTCGCCCCATACATCTGAGGTGAGTAAGCCTTGCCTTCTTTGCGCCTCCGTGAGCACCCCGGGAGAATGGGGGCATGGAAATTGTCAAGGGCATTCTGGTCGTACTGCACATCGTCGGGTTCGGTGCCGTCTTCGGCAGTACTCTTGCTCAGCTCTCATCGCTGAAGTCAGGGACCGCCCGGATCACCCCGGGAATCATGCACGGCGCATGGCTGCTGCTGATCACGGGTCTGCTGCTCGTCGGCTCCCTCTACATGCTCGGTGGCGAACCGAACAACATGAAGATCGGTGTGAAGACCCTCGTTCTCATCGTCATGATCGTGCTCATCCTCGTGAACCGCAAGAAGCAGGGCGTCTCGGGCGGAGTGCTCGGCGCGATCGCGGGACTGTCTGCGCTCAACGTGGTGCTCGCGGTGCTCTGGCGCTGAGCTCCAGCTCACAACGGTGAGGGGGCGAGGGATCTGTGGATCACTCGCCCCCTCACCGTTTCAGCAGGAAGAGCGAACCGTTACTCCGCTCCCCGCTCGAGCGTGCCGACCGTGGCACCGGACTGATCGAGGAACGTCATCGTGCTTCCGGAGATTGTGGCTCGTGCGGCCTGCGACAGCCACGTGTCGACGCCCTCGCAGAACATCATCGTCGCCCGCATGACACCGAGGTCGACTTCGTCGCCATCGACCGTGTACGAACCGCCGATGTTGTTGCAGCCGTCGGTGCCCGAGTACTCGCCCTCGGTCTCTGTTCCGGTGAATTCGAGCGACGGCTCTTCAGCCGCGCCTGGGTCGCCCCAGGTTCCGACGACTGATGATCCCGCGGCCGAGCACGCGGAGAGGCTGAGCGCAAGGGCAGCTGCGGCACCGATGGTCCAGAAGATTCGTTTCATGCATCCAGAATAGGGCTTCGAGGCTGCCAGGGTCGAGGCCGAACGGGCAACTCCCGCAGATCAGCGAATGCGTGGCTGCTGCTGCGTGATGCAGTGGATGCCGCCGCCGCGAGCGAATAGCGGCCGAGCGTCGATCGCGATCACTTCGCGGCCGGGGTAGTGCTCACGAAGGATGCCCAGTGCACGGTCGTCCGCCGGGTCGTCGAACGCGCAGGCGAGCACCGCACCGTTGATCACGACGTGGTTGACGTAGCTGTAATCGACGTACCCTTCCGCGTCGCGCAGCACCTCCGGGGCGGGGAGATCGACGATCGCAAAATCACCGGAGGTATTCGATCGATATTGCTCGGCGACGGTCCGGTTCGTCTGGGCGATGAGGTGATCGGGGTGCCCGGCATCCAGCTGCGCGTGCATCAGCAGCGCATGGGGGGAGGGGAACGCCGCGAGAATGTCGGCGTGGCCGCGCGTTCCGAACGTGTCGTGGTCGCGGGTGAGACCGCGGGGGAGCCACAGCGCGCTCGTCGCACCGATCGTCCGCTCGAGTTCCGCCTCGACGCGCTCGGCCGTCCACCCGGGGTTACGGCCCGGGTCGAGCTGCACCGTGCGCGTCACAACCACACGTCCGGTTCCATCGACCTGGATCCCGCCGCCCTCGTTCGTCATCTCCGAGTCGATGAGCGTTGCCCCGGCCGCCTCGGCGACGATCCTGCCGATGTGCTGGTCGTGCTCCCAGCTTGCCCAGTCCTGTGCGCCCCAACCGTTGAAGACGAAGTTCACCGCGCCGAGGGTGCCGTCGGACCCGATCACGAAGCTCGGCCCGATGTCTCGAATCCAAGCGTCATCGAGCGGGGCGACAAGCTGCTCGACCTGGCCGGAGAGGTACCTGGTCGCCGTCGCTTCGTCCCCCGGATTCACGACCACCGTGACGGGCTGGAACTCGCTCGCGGCATTCGCGACGCTCGCCCAGGTTCGACGAGCCTCCTCGGCTTCGGCATCCGTGTCACCGAGCGTGTACCCGCCCGTTGGCCAGGCGAGCCACAGTCGCTCCTGCTCGTGGCCCTCGATGGGCATCCGCCAGGTGGTCATCGAACACTCATCTCGGTCTACTCGTCGGTGAAGCCCAGGATAGTCCGGATCAGCTCCTCCTGCTCGATGGCGTGCACCTTCGCGGAACCCGTCGACGGTGCGGCAGAGGCCGGGCGGGAGACGACGCGGATGCGGTCGTTCGCCAGGTGCTTTGCGAGGACCAGCGAGATGAAGGGCCACGCGCCCTGGTTCTCCGGTTCCTCCTGCGCCCAGACAAGCTCCGCCTTCGGGTAGCGCGCGAGCACGCGGCCGAGCTCCGTCGTCGGCATCGGATAGAACTGCTCGACACGTACGAGCGCGATGCGCGGGTCAGGGTTCTTTTCGAGCGCCGTCTTGAGATCGTAATAGATCTTCCCGGAGAGGAGCACGACGCGTTCGACCGCCTCTGCGGCCGCGATTGCCGGGTCGTCCAGCACCGGCTCGAAGTGGCCGGTCGTGAAGTCTTCGACGCTCGAGGTCGCGCCGCGCAGACGCAGCATCGACTTCGGGGTGAAGACAATGAGCGGCTTCCGCGGGCGGGCGTACGCCTGCCTGCGCAGCAGGTGGAAGTGGTTCGCAGGCGTTGACGGGCGCGCGACGATCATGTTGTCTTCGGCGCACAGCTGCAGGTACCGCTCGATGCGAGCCGAAGAGTGATCGGGGCCCTGGCCCTCGTAGCCGTGGGGGAGAAGCATCACGACTGAGGACTGCTGCCCCCACTTCTGCTCGGCAGCTGCGATGTACTCGTCGATGACGCTCTGCGCGCCGTTTGCGAAGTCTCCGAACTGCGCCTCCCACAGCACGAGCGCATCCTCACGCTGCAGCGAGTAACCGTACTCGTACGCGAGCGCGGCGTACTCCGACAGCAGGGAGTCGTAGATCCAGAAGCGTGCCTGCTCCTCCGACAGGTTGAGCAGCGGGATCCACTCCTGGCCGTTCGCCCGGTCGTGGAATACGGCGTGCCGCTGGGCGAAGGTTCCCCGCCGGGCGTCCTGCCCCGCGAACCTGACCGCAGTGCCCTCCATGAGGAGCGATCCCAGAGCGAGGAGTTCGCCGAAGCCCCAGTCGATGCCGCCGTCGCGGCTCATCTGCCCGCGCTTTTGCAGCAGCTGCTCGAGCTTGCGATGCACCTTGAAACCCTCGGGTTTGTTCAGGTGCGCGTCGCCGATCTGCTCGATCACGCTGCGGTCGACCGCGGTGTCAAGCTTCGTGGGCGCAGGTCCGCCCACACCGGGGATCTCAGCGATCCCACTCTGATCGATGATCGGGATCGCCCCGGTCTGCGCGGCGTGCGTCTCCTGGAACGCGAGCTCGAGCCGGTTCTGGAAGTCTTGCTTCGCCTTCTCGTACTGCTCCTCGGTGATGTCGCCACGACCGACGAGCGCGCTCGTGTACAGGCGGCGTGTGGACCGCTTGGCCTCGATGAGGTCGTACATGAGCGGCTGGGTCATCGAGGGATCGTCGCCCTCGTTATGGCCCCGTCGGCGGTAGCACACCAGATCGACGATGACGTCGATATGGAAGCGCTGGCGGAACTCGTAGGCGAGACGCGCCACCCGCACGACCGACTCGGGGTCGTCACCGTTCACGTGGAAGATGGGGGCCTGCACGACCTTGCCGACGTCCGAGGAGTAGACGGCGGAGCGCGAATCGACCGGGAGTGTCGTGAAGCCGACCTGGTTGTTGATGATGATGTGGATGGTGCCGCCGGTGCGGTACCCGCGCAGCTGAGACATCTGCAGTGTCTCGTATACGACGCCCTGGCCCGCCATCGCGGCATCGCCGTGGATCAGGATTGGCAGCGTCGTGAACGAGCCGATCGGCTTGAGGTCTTGCTTTGCGCGCACGATCCCCTCGAGCACGCCGTCGACCGTCTCGAGGTGAGAAGGGTTGGCGGCGAGGTGGATCGGCACCTGGGTGCCGTTGGGTGCGGTGAACACGCCTGAAGTGCCGAGGTGGTACTTGACGTCGCCCGAACCGGCCTTCTGGTTGAGCGCGCCCTCGAACTCGCGGAAGATCTGACCGTACGTCTTACCGGCAATGTTCGAGAGAACGTTCAGGCGGCCACGGTGGGCCATGCCGACGTCCACGCTGTCGACGCCGTCCTCCGCCGCGTCGATGAGCATCGCGTCGAGCAGAGGGATGACCGACTCGCCGCCCTCGAGGCTGAACCGCTTCTGGCCCACGTACTTCGTCTGCAGGAAGGTCTCGAAGGCTTCGGCCTCGTTGAGCTTCTCGAGGATGCGCATCTGCTCGTCATTGCTCGGCTTCGCGTACGGAACCTCGAGCTGCTCCCGCAGCCACATCCGCTGCTCCGGGTCCTGAATGTGCATGTACTCGATGCCGATCTTGCGACAGTACGAGTCGCGCAGCACGCCGAGAATGTCGCGCAGCTTCATCGCGCGCTTCCCGCCGATCCCTCCGGTGACGAATTCACGGTCGAGATCCCAGAATGTGAGGCCGTGCGATTCGATCTCGAGGTCGGGGTGGGTGCGTTGCTTGTATTCGAGCGGGTCGACGTCGGCCATCAGGTGACCGCGCACGCGGAAGGAGTTAATGAGTTCCTGCACGCGAGCCGACTTATCGACGGCACCCGAGATGTCGACGTGGATGTCGGAGGCCCACTGCACCGGCTTGTACGGGATGCGCAGGGCGGCGAAGATTTCCTCATAGAACTCGTGGCCGCCGATGAGGCGCTCATGCACCTTCTTGAGGAACTCGCCCGAGCCTGCACCCTGAATGACGCGGTGATCGTACGTGCTCGTGAGCGTGATCGTCTTCGAGATGCCGAGGTTTACGAGCACCTCTTCGGAGGCGCCCTGGAACTCGGCCGGGTATTCGAGTGCGCCCGCGCCGATGATCGATCCCTGTCCCTGCATGAGCCGGGGCACCGAGTGCACGGTGCCGATCCCGCCCGGGTTCGTGAGTGAGATCGTCGTCCCCTGGAAATCTGCAGCCTCGAGCTTGCCGGCCCGAGTGCGCTTCACGAGGTCTTCGTAATCGGCGAGGTAGGTATTGAAGTCGAGGGTCTCGGCGCGTTTGATCGACGGCACCAAGAGGGATCGGCTGCCGTCAGGGCGGGGCACGTCGATCGCGATGCCGAGCCCGATGTGTGCGGGCACGACGATCGAGGGCTTACCGTCGACCTCGGCGTACGCGACGTTCTGGCTCGGGAACTCCTTGAGCGTCTGAATGAGTGCCCAGCCGATGAGGTGCGTGAACGATACCTTGCCGCCGCGGCTCCGGCGCAGGTGGTTATTGATCACGATCCGGTTGTCGATCAGGAGCTTCGCAGGGATAGTGCGCACGCTCGTCGCGGTTGGCACGCTGAGGCTCTGATCCATGTTCTTCGAGAGCGTGCGCGCCATGCCCTTGAGCGGGGAGACACTGTCGACGGCCTTGTCGTCCTCGTCGCTGCTTGCGCTCGTGCGGGGAGCGTCAGCCGGAATGGGGGCAGAGCGCGGGGCGGCGTTCGTCGTGCGAGCCTGCTGCTTCGCGGTGCTGATCGGCGCGGTCGGCGGTGCGCTCTGTGTGCCCGCTGGGGCCGCCCCGGCAGGTGCCGGTGTTTCACCCGCACCAATGCGTTCCAGGACCGGCCACCAAGACCGATCTACCGAGTTCTTGTCGACCTGGAATTTCTTCCACATCTCCTCGACGAGCCAAGCATTGGCTCCGAACTCTTCTGCGGGACCAGCCTGCCCGGTGGTCTCCGTACGCTCCGCCAAAGCGACGTCCTCTCGTTCGTGTCATCAGACGGTGTGGCTTGCGGAGCCGGGTCGTTTCAGGTCGTCGGCGCCAGAGCCATGCCGATACACAAGCCTACGCCCTTTCTGCCGGATCACGGGCGGATTCTCCCAGCGCGGCACACGTCTCGACTGGTAGAGTTGGGAAGGCTATGGACGCAGACCCTCGAAGACCGGCAGACCCCCCGAGTATCGGCCGCGCTGAAGCGCGGACCCAGCATCTGCCCGGGTGCCGGTGGTGAACGACTGGATCCTCCTGGCGATCGGCATCCTCCTCACCGTGGGGACCGGAATCTTCGTCGCAGCGGAATTCTCGCTCGTCGCGCTTGACAGGCAAGACCTCGAGCGTCGCCGCAACTCCGGGGAACGCGGCCTGGACCGCGTGATCTCCGGCCTGTCGCGTACCTCTACGCACCTCTCGAGTGCGCAGCTCGGCATCACCTTGACGACGCTCTTGGCGGGTTACACGCTGGAGCCGGCCCTCAGCGGTTTTCTCGACGGTCCGCTCGGCGCCCTCGGAGTACCCGAGGATCTGCGGCGCACCATCAGCGCTCCCATCGCGGTGGCACTCGCTACGGTGTTCTCAATGATCGTCGGCGAACTCGTGCCGAAGAACTTCGCGCTCGCGAGACCGCTCGCAACCGCACGCGTCGTCATGCCCGCCCAGGCGGCGTTCACGACCACGTTCAAACCGGCGATCCTGATGCTCAATGGCAGCGCGAACGGGTTGCTGCGCGCGATCGGCATCGAACCCAAGGAGGAGCTCTCGGGTGCGAGGTCGGCGGAGGAACTCTCATCGCTCGTGCGCCACTCGGCGAGCGCCGGTCTGCTCGAGGCCGACACCGCGACCCTGCTCGACCGCACGCTCAGGTTCGCGGAACTCACCGCCGCAGACGTGATGACTCCGCGCTTGAAAGTCGAGAGCCTGCAGCGCCTCGAACCGGCGCAGGCCGTACTCGAGCTGTCCGGCCGCAGCGGCTTCTCACGTTTTCCCGTGATCGATGAGGATCGCGACGATGTCGTCGGTCTCGTGCACGTGAAGCAGGCTGTGGCAGTTCCCCGTTCGAAACGTCACGAGGTTCCCGTCGCGGCGCTCGCGGAGGAAGTCGTGCGGGTGCCCGAAACCATGCGGCTGGACCAGTTGCTGGAGGAGCTTCGCGGAACGGGTTTCCAACTCGCGATCGTGGTCGATGAATACGGTGGCACCGCGGGGATTGTGACGCTCGAAGACCTCGTCGAAGAAATTGTGGGTGAGGTCGCGGATGAGCACGATCGAGCCGCCGCCGGCGTCGTTGGCACTGCGGATGAGATGACGTTTCCCGCTGATTTACGCCCAGATGAGGTGCTCGAGCAGACCGGCGTCGAGGTGCCGGACAGCGATGACTACGACACCGCGGCGGGCTATGTGCTCCACGAGCTCGGCAGGATTCCCAAGGTCGGCGAAGAGGTTCAGCTTCCTGACGGGGCGAGGCTCCGCGTGGAACGGATGGAGGGCCACCGTATCTCTCGGTTGCGGTACTTATGCGCCCCGCCATTCAGCGCCGTAGACGGCGTCGATCACCGCGGCAGTGACGACGAGGAGACAACCCGATGAGCGACTGGTGGGGCATCTTCTGGCTCGTCGTCTTGCTCGCGGCGAACGCCTTCTTCGTCGGTGCAGAGTTCGCGGTGATTTCGGCGCGACGGTCGCAGATCGAGCCCCGTGCGGAGGCCGGGTCGAAGCGCGCGAAGACCGCGCTGTTTGCGATGGAGCACGCGACGCTCATGCTTGCGACCAGTCAGTTGGGTATCACGGTGTGTTCGCTGCTCATTCTCAACGTTTCGGAGCCGGCGATCCATCACCTGCTCGAGGGGCCGCTGTCGTGGACTGGACTCGCTCCCGAGGTGGTGAGCGTTGTCGGCTTCGTGCTCACGCTGCTCATCGTTTCGTATCTGCACGTCGTGCTGGGGGAGATGGTGCCGAAGAATGCGGCCTTCTCGATCCCTGACCGTGCAGTGCTGCTGCTTGCGCCGCCCCTTGTCGCGATCTCACGCGTGCTCAAACCGGTCATCGGCGCGTTGAATGCGATCGCGAACGGCACGCTTCGGCTCTTTAAAGTGGAGCCGAAGTCTGAGACGACCAGCACTTACACCCTCGAGGAGGTCGCGAGCATCGTCAGCCACTCCACGCGCGAGGGCGTGCTCGATGACCGGACGGGGACCCTGTTAGCGGCGTTCGAATTCACGACGAAGCAGGCGAAGGATCTCATCATCCCCTCAGAAGACCTCGTCGTGCTGCCGGCCGGTGCGACCCCCGACGACGTGGAAGCGGCCGTCGCGAAGCACGGGTTCTCACGGTACCCGATCCGTGGGGAGGACTCCGGTCTCGCCGGCTATGTGCACATCAAGGATCTCGTGCGCCTCGGCGAGGATCGCATGGCGGAGCCGATCGCAGCCAAACGCATCCGTGAGATGGAATCGGTACACGCCGCAACCGAGCTCGAAGATGTGCTGGCGAGGATGCAGGCGCGAGGGATCCACCTTGCACGCATCCTCGATTCGACCGGGGCTGAACTCGGCGTCGTCTTTCTTGAGGACATCATCGAGGTGCTCGTCGGTGAGGTGCACGACGCCACACGACGCCGGCGGTTCGACTAACCTGAACCCTCGCGGGCCGACGGCCGTTTGAGGGTCGACGGGGCTCGGGCAGCCGCGACGCGCCCGTCAGGGCACGGCGACCATGCTGACGCGCGCGGTAACCTCCGCCGGCGCGACCGTGATGGCGGGTGGGATCAGGCCTGTCGGGAGGCTGAACGCCGCCTCGAGTTCGACATGCTCGTCGTCGACGATCACGGGAGCGATCGTGACGGTGGTGTGCTGGGGGGCGCCTTCGCCGACGGTGAGCCGGCCGACCGCGTGGAGGGGGTTGCCCAGCATGACCTCACCCTCAGCGCGCCGGAGCACTGCCGGCTCGGTGAGGGTGAATCTGACCTGCTGCCAGTCGACCAGACCGAACTCGAACTCTGCCGCAGTGATGAGATCGTCGGTGATGAGGATGAAGCCGTCGAAGCGCAGCTGTGATTCGGCGACGCGCCCGATCGAGCCGAGCTCCTCGGGAGCCGTGATCTCGAATGTTGCGAGCTGGTAGAGGCGTTCGGTCGGCATCTCCAGGAGATCAGAGTCGTTCGCGGCGCGCAGTTCCGCAGCCCGTGTTCCGAGTTCCGCGACGGAGCCGCAACCTGTCGTGCACAGCGGCACGGCGATCGTGACCAGGGCTGCAGCAGAGATGACTCGGCGCACGCGGGAGACGATCAAGGTTGCTCCTGTTCTCGAGTGGTTGCCGACGTGCCGAGCCTACGTCGGCAACGTGGGAGCCTCTTGGGAGAACGGTGGGAGCTGAGAGACGATCAGCGCTCGAGCAGCCGCTCCAGTTGAGCGCCCACCATCTCGAACTCGATCAGGAACGCATCGTGCCCGAACGGCGAGTCGATCTGGGTCGCGCGATCTCCGTCCAAGCTTCCGGGCGTGTGCTGCGCGATCTCCTCCTGACCGGCCAGAGTGAACAAGCGATCGCTGGGGATACCGAGGATGAGCGTGGGGAGATCCAGCGTTGAGAGGGCCGCCCGCACGCCCCCGCGCCCGCGGCCGACGTCGTGGGAGTTCATCGACTGCACGAGCGTGACGTAGCTGTTCGCGTCGAAGCGTCGCGTGAATTTGTTGCCGTGAAAGTCCAGGTACGACTCGACGGCGAAGCGGCCGCCACCGCCGAGGGGGCTCACGGCGGATTGCCATGCGCGGCCGAAGCGCTCGTCGAGCTCCGTGTTGCTGCGGTAGTTCAGCAGAGCCAGCCGGCGGGCCGTTGCGAGACCGTGGTGCGGGCCGACACCGTCGGGTGCGTCGTAGTAGTTGCCGTCACGGTAGAAGGGGTCTGACCTGATGGCTTCGAGCTGTACGAGGTTCAACCCGATCTGGTCGGCCGTTGTCACTGGCGGTGCGGCGATCACTGCAAGCCGGTCGACGCGGTCTCGGTGAGTGATCGCCCACTCGAGGGCGTGCATGCCCCCCATTGACCCCCCGATGACCGCGAAGAACCGGTCGACGCCGATCTCGTCGGCGAAACGGGCGGTCGCCGCGACCTGGTCTCGGATCGTCAGGTAGGGGAAGCGTCCTCCCCACTCATGGCCAGTCGGATCGAGTGAGCCGGGCCCCGTCGATCCCTGGCAGCCGCCGAGAACATTCGGCGCGATGATGCAGTACTTCGTTGTGTCGAGCGGCTTCCCTGGGCCCACAATTTCCGACCACCATCCGTCAGTCGGATGGCCAGGTGCGGCCGGGCCCACGAGATGGCTGTCGCCCGTCAGCGCGTGGAACACGAGGATCACATTGTCGCGCGACTCATTCAGTTCGCCGAACGTTTCGTAGGCGATCCGAACGTTCGGGATCTCGGCGCCCGCCTCTGTCGTGACCGTGCCGATGGCGGCGAACTTTCGATCTCCGACGGGGTCGCCGTCCCGCCACCCGCCAGAGATCGGCGGGCGTCCCATCAGTGCGCGCAGCTGCGCGTCGGTGATGAAGTCGGTGGGGAACGAGTCCTCGGGGGTCTGCCAGTCCATAGCTCCCCATTCTGCCCGGGATCGCGGCGCAGTGCGGCATTGTTACGATCCCTCGCCCGCGGGCTCCGCGCGCTCCACCCACCCGTTCCACCCGCGCGCTCCACCCACCAACGTGCACCTTGGGGGCGAGTGTGCACCTCGGGGACGGCCCCCGGAGTGCACGTTCGATCCCCAGGTGCACGCTCACCGGCAGGCGCCTCGCCCCGGTGTGACTTGGGGAGGTATGAAGACAGGGAGAGCGATCATGGGTGAAGGTTTTCGGGAGGCCGCACGCTCGCTTGCGCGCTCACACCACTCTTCCTCCCCAATCTGCATTCGTGCGATTCCGGCGGCAATCTGTGCGTCTCTGCTCGAACTTGGCTGCGCCTCGTTCGCTACCGAGAGATGATCTGCAGATGCTTGCCCTGAACTTTGCTGCAGCCGGAACCTCGCCTCCGGTTGATCTCAGTCTGGATTCGACGCTTGCAGGGATCGAGGCCATGCTGATTCAGACCGGACGTGATGACCGACCGCCTCGCATCGGGGTAGTGAGGCTCGGGCGCGGACGTTATATTCCAGCCGATCTATGGAACACCTTGTCGCCCGAGCAACGGCACCTGGCACAGATGCTTGCGTTCGGATCCCGGACGGCACACGGACCGGTCTTCTCTCACATCTCAGCAGCGGTGCTGTTCGGGCTTCCGCTGCGAGACGCATCGGTGCAGCCGGTGCATGTGACGGCCGCCAGCAACGGTGCGAGTCGGCGTCGGGCTGGTCTCGTCCGCCATAGAGCAGCGCTGGGGCCGGGTGACGTCGTCACGGTCGGTGGCCTGCTGTGCACTGCACCGGATCGCACGATCTTGGACATTGCGCGCTTCATGGCGCCGGAAACGGCGATTGCGTGCGCGGATGCGTACTTGCGGGCCCGGTTCCGAGTAGGCAGACACATCGATGAGGAATTCTTGGGCAGGTGGCGGGAAGACATGAAGTTGCGCATCAGGCGTCACTGCGGCGAGCGAGGAATTGCCCGTGCGAGGGATCTGCTGAAGGTGAGCGATCCACGAACTGATTCCGTACTCGAGAGCGTGAGTCACCTGTACCTCAGGCGATTTGGATTCGAGATCGAGCTGCAGGTGCCGGTCGTAATTCCTGGCGGGCAGACCTACTATGCGGACTTTGAATTCCTTGGGCGTGATCGGTTCGGGGAGTGCGATGGGAAGCTGAAGTATGTGGACTCGGGGTTGCGTGGCGGTAAATCCGCCGAGGAGGTCGTGTATCGCGAAAAGCGCCGAAGGGATCTCATCGAGGGCGTGACGAACAAGCGCATCGTGCGTTGGGGGTGGCGGGAAATAAGTTCAGAAGGAGCATTCGCGAGAATGCTGGATGGGTTCGGGATCGGGATCCCTCGCCCGCCCAGCGGGTTTCGGCGCGCACGAACACGGCGGGGGTGACACGAGCGTCACCCCCGCCGTGCACAGTGGGAGGGAGGAACGCGGTGTTACGCGTTCGCTGCGGACTCCGCGACGACCTTGCGGGCCGCGGCGAAACCGAGCTCCAGGTCCGCCTTGATGTCGGTGATGTGCTCGAGGCCCACGGAGAGGCGCACGAGGCCCGGAGTGACCCCGGCGGTCAGCTGCTGCTCAGGCGTGAGCTGCGAGTGCGTCGTCGAAGCGGGGTGGATGATGAGGGATCGCACGTCGCCGATGTTTGCGACGTGGCTGAAGAGCTGGAGCGAATCGACGAAGGCCTTGCCAGCTTCAACTCCGCCCTTGAGTTCGAAGGAGAGCACCGCGCCGACGCCCTTGGGAGCGTACGTGTTCGCAGCCGCGTACCAGGGCGAGCTAGGCAGGCCCGAGTAGTAGACGGTGGCGACGTCATCGTGGGCTTCGAGCCACTCTGCGACCTCCTGGGCGTTCTGCACGTGACGCTCCATGCGCAGCGAGAGGGTCTCGATGCCCTGCAGCAGCTGCCAGGCGCTCTGCGGAGCGATCGCCGAACCGAAGTCGCGCAGCAGCTGCACGCGCGCCTTGATGATGAAGGCGATCGCGTCGCCCACGGCCTGGGTGTACACGACCCCGTGGTAGGAGTCGTCGGGCGTGTTGAGGCCGGGGAAGCGTTCTGCGTGCTCGGACCAGGGGAACGTGCCGCCGTCGACGATGACGCCGCCCATGGTGGTGCCGTGGCCGCCGAGGAACTTGGTAGCCGAGTGCAGAACGATGTCAGCCCCGTACTCGAGCGGACGGACGAGATACGGGCTCGCAACCGTGTTATCGATGATGAGCGGCAGACCGTTCTCGTGAGCCACGTCTGCGATCGCGCGAATGTCGAGCACGTTGGAACGCGGGTTCGCGATGGACTCCGCGAAGAACAGCTTGGTGTTCGGGCGAACCGCGCGCTGCCAGGCTGCCGGATCGTCCTGATCCTCGACGAAAGTGACCTCGATGCCGAGCTTTGCGAGCGAATATTTGAAGAGGTTGTAGGTGCCGCCGTAGATGGAGCTCGACGAGACGATGTGGTCGCCCGAGTTCGCGATGTTCAGCACGGCGAACGTCGACGCAGCCTGGCCGCTCGCGAGGAAGAGTGCCGCCACTCCGCCCTCGAGGGCCGCGACGCGCTGCTCAGCGACATCCTGCGTCGGGTTTGTGATGCGCGTGTAGATCGGCCCCAGCTCGGCGAGTGCGAATCGATTGGCGGCCTGCTCAGTGTTTTCGAAGACGAACGCGGTCGTCTGCTGGATCGGGAGCGCCCGTGCGCCCGAGGTTGGGTCGGGCTGCTGGCCCGCGTGGATCTGTTTGGTCTCGAAACCCCAGGCGTTCTGGTCGGTCATCGCTGCTCCTCGGTCCGGTGAAGTGCTGGTCGGTACGTGCAGTGTTCGGCACTGGTGTCGAGCGTAGGCAGTGCGGGACGGCGCCGCAACCGGCCAGGACACGGGGTGTAACCTTCGGAGCCGAGGCACGGTCGCACTGACCTGAGCGCCGCGCTGATGGATTTGCCGTAGCAACAGGGTGGAGCACCGAGATGGCACAGACGTTGACCGAGCTCGCAGAGCACGGCCATATCGCCCCGGACTGGGCCGAAGCGCTTGCGCCGGTGGGCGGTCAGCTCGCTGAACTCGGCAGATTCCTGAACGATGAGCGCGCAGCCGGGCAGCGCGTGCTGCCCGCGGGAGACCGCATTCTCGCGGCGTTTGCTCGGCCGCTCGCCGACATCCGGGTGCTGATCGTGGGGCAGGATCCCTACCCGACGCCCGGACACCCGATCGGATTATCGTTCGCGACGGCCGCAGACGTGCGGCCGATCCCGCGCAGCCTGCAGAACATCTACCGAGAGCTCCACGACGACCTCGGAATTTCTCCGGTCGACCACGGCGACCTGACGGCGTGGGCCGATCGCGGAGTGCTGCTGCTCAACCGAGTCCTCACGGTGCGGGCGGGTGCGCCGGCGTCGCACCGGCGGAAAGGCTGGGAAGCTGTCACCGAGCAGGCGATCCGGGCCCTCGCGGCTCGGGGCGGCCCGCTTGTTGCGATCCTGTGGGGGAATGACGCGCGGGCACTCGGGCCGATGCTCGAAGCCGTGCCGAGAATCGAGAGCCCGCACCCCTCGCCGCTCTCCGCCTCTCGAGGGTTCTTCGGGTCGCGCCCGTTCAGCCGCGCAAACACCGCCCTCGAAGAACAGGGGGCGGCTCCCATCGACTGGCGGCTCGAAATGTCCTCCGGAGCCTCCGGCGATTCGTGACGTTCGAGTGCGTGCGTGCGTGCGTGCGTGTGTGCGGGCACCGTCGAGCGGAGCGAGGCCGACTTCGCGGCGGACATGGATCGGCCGGGACGCATGAGCGCCCCGGCCGATCCCTATCGAAACGAACTTACAGCGTCTCGCCGAGTTTGAAGCCCTTCACGTCGTCGCCCTCACGGGTGTAGGAGAACCCGTCGGCGCCGATGGTCACGGCCATCTCGCTGCTGTCGGTGCGTGCGACGACCGGCTGCGGGTTGCCGTCGAGGTCGAGCACGAGCGAAGCATCCGTGTACCATGACGGGACGACCGGGTTGCCCCACCAGTCACGGCGCTGGTTGTCGTGCACATCCCAGGTGACGACCGGGTTGTCGGGGTCGCCCGTGTAGTAGTCCTGCGTGTAGATCTCGACGCGGTGGCCGTCGGGATCGCGCAGGTACAGGTAGAACGCGTTCGACACGCCGTGACGGCCGGGGCCGCGCTCGATGTGGTCGCTGAGGCGGAGCGCGCCGAGCTTGTCGCAGATCGCGAGAATGTTGTGCTTCTCGTGGGTTGCGAACGCGACGTGGTGCATGCGGGGGCCGTCGCCACCCGTTGCTGCCGTGTCGTGCACGGTGGGCTTGCGGCGCAGCCACGCGGCGTAGACGGTGCCCTCGTTGTCCTGGATGTCCTCGGTCACGCGGAAGCCGAGATCCTGGTAGTGGCGCACCGCGCGGGGCACGTCGGGGGTGACCTGGTTGAAGTGGTCCAGGCGCACGAGTTCGCCCGGGATCTGCAGGTCGTAGCGCCATGCGAGGCGTTCCTGGTGCTCGGTCTGGTAGAAGAACTCGTAGGGGAAGCCGAGCGGATCGACCACGCGCACCGAATCGCCGATGCCCTTGGTGAAGCCGTTCTCGTTGCGGCGCACGTCGCAGCCGAGCTCGGTGTAGAAGGCGACGGCCTTATCAAGGTCTTCGGGGGTGCGAACGCGGTACGAGAACGCGGCGACGGCTGCCACGGGGCCCTTGCGGAGCACGAGGTTGTGGTGGATGAACTCCTCCGTCGAACGGAGGTAGATCGCCTCATCGTCTTCCGCGGTCACGTACAGGCCGAGGACGTCGACGTAGAACTCGCGCGACTTCGCGAGATCGGTGACGACGAGCTCCATGTAGGCGCAGCGGAGGATGTCGGGTGCCTCGCTCTTGGGCGTCGCGACCGGGTTATCCGACTGGATCGGGGCCTCCTTGGTGACCCAGAAACCCGACGATGTCTTGTCAGCCTCGTTCAGTTTTGCCATGATAATTTCCTAACTTCTCGGGGGGAGAAACTTACTTGTTGCCGGCGCCGAAGCGGGGCGAGTGGGCTTCGTTCAGCGTGATCTGGATCGACTGCGAGGTGGTGTAGAAGTCCACCGAGCGGTAACCGCCCTCACGGCCGAGCCCGGAGGCCTTGACGCCGCCAAACGGGGTGCGGAGATCGCGGACGTTGTTGGAGTTCAGCCAGACCATGCCCGACTCGATCCCGTGCGCGAAGTTGTGGGCGCGCTTCAGGTTCGACGTCCACACGTAGGCGGCGAGGCCGTACTTCGTGTCGTTCGCGAGCTGGAGTGCTTCCTCGTCCGTGTCGAAGGGGGTGATGGCGACGACGGGGCCGAAGATCTCCTCCTGGAAGATCCGGGCGTCAGACTTCACGTCGGCAAACACGGTGGGTGCGACGTAGTTGCCCTCGGGAAAGTTCTCGGGGCGGCCACCGCCGGCGACGAGACGGCCCTCGGTCTTGCCGATCTCGACGTAGCTCATGACCTTCTCGAAGTGGCTCGGGTGCACCAGAGCACCGACCTCGGTTGCGGGATCGGAAGGCAGGCCCACCACGATGTTCTTTGCGCGCTCCGCGTACCGTGCGACGAAGTCGTCGTAGATCGAGCGCTCGACGAGCACGCGGGAGCCTGCGGTGCAGCGCTCGCCGTTCAGGCTGAAGACGCTGAAGACTGTGGCGTCAAGCGCCTCGTCGAGATCCGCATCCGCGAAGACGACCGAGGGGCTCTTGCCGCCGAGTTCCAGCGACAGCCCCTTGAGGAAGGGTGCGGCGTTCGTCGACAGCATCGCGCCGGTAGAGCTGTCGCCAGTGAAGGAGATGAGGGGCACGTCGGGGTGCTTGACGAGTGCGTCGCCAGCGACTCCGCCGGAGCCGAAGATGAGGTTAAAGACGCCGTCGGGCACGCCGGCCTCGCGGAAGATCTCGGGCCACAGTGCTGCGGACAGCGGAGTGTAGCTCGCGGGCTTGAGCACGACCGTGTTGCCGGTGGCGAGCGCCGGGGCGAGCTTCCAGGACTCCTGCATGAACGGAACGTTCCAGGGGGTGATGAGCCCGGCGACGCCGATCGGCTTGCGGTTCACGTAGTTGATCTGGCGACCCGGAACCTTGGTGACGTTGTCGTGCTGCGCGACGATGAGGTCGGCGAAGAAGCGGAAGTTCTCGGCGGCGCGGCGAGCCTGCCCCTTGGCCTGGGTGATCGGAAGACCGGAATCCCAGCTCTCGATGAGTGCGAGACGGTCATCGCGGGACTCCACGATATCGGCCACCTTGTGGAGGATGCGTGAGCGCTCGCGGGGGAGCATCTTCGGCCACGGGCCCTCGTCGAACGCGCGCTTCGCTGCGATGACGGCGAGATCCACGTCTTCCTTGCTCGCGGAGGCTGCGGTGATGTAGTTCTCGTTCGAGACGGGCTCCAAGACGTCGAACGTCGCGCCGTCGCGGGCGTCGACGAACTCGCCGTCGATAAAGAGCTGAAGCTTCTCGGGCAATCCTTCGGGCTTCTGATACGTCATGATGATCTGCCTTTCTGGTGAAATTTCGGTGTGGTCGTGTTAGTGGTGCGTCGAGTCAGGAGGCGGAGCTCGAGGCCGACTGCTTCGAATCCCGCTGTCGTGCGAGGACGGCATCGAGCGTGGCGAGGCGATGCTCACGGGCGGCGACCTCGATCTCGATCACCGGTGCGCGGTCGGTGACGAGCTGCAGGATGCGATCGTGCTCTTCGACCGAGGCGCGAGCGCGCCCCGGAACGAAACTGAAGGAGGAGTCGCGCAGTGCCCGCATCCGTCCCCAGCCGCGATGCACGAGGTCGAGGATGTGCGGGTTCGGGCACGTCTCGAAGAGCACGCTGTGGAATTCGAGGTTGAGTTCGGTGAAGCGGTGCGGGTCGAAGTGGTCGAGGCTCTGACGCAGCCGCTCGTTGATCTCGGCAGCGCGCGCCAGCTGGTCTGCCGTGATCTCGGGAGCACCGAGCGCGGTTGCCGCCCCCTCGACGAGGGCGAGCGTCTCCATCGTGTGCTGGTATTCGGCCTCCTTGATGAGTGAGACCTGCGCGCCAACGTTTCGCTCGAAGGTGACGAGTTCTTCGGCCTCGAGCCGGCGGATCGCCTCACGCACCGGCACGACGGACATGTCGAGCTCTGAGGCGATTGTGGCGAGGACGAGTCGATACCCGGGCACGTACTGGCCGCTGTTGATCCGCTCGCGGATCACGCGGTAGGCGCGCTCTGATTTCGACTCGGTCGCCATGATCAGGCCAGTTCTCCTGCGGCGCGCGCTGCCTCGTACTTCTTGCGCCACTCGGCGTTCATCGGGAAGAGTCCGTCGACCGCGTGGCCGGCAGCGACCTGCTCTGCCACCCATGCGTCGGCGGTCTCCTGCTCGGCGGCTTCACGCGCCACCTCTTCGAGCAGGAACGGAGGGATCACGATGACCCCGTCGCGGTCGCCCATGATGATGTCTCCGGGCTGCACCGCGGCACCGCCGCATGCGATGGTGACATCGGTCTCCCACGGCACGTGGCGGCGTCCGAGCACGCTCGGGTGCGCGCCCTGCGAGAAGACCGGGATGTCGAATTCCTGCACGGCCGCGTAGTCGCGGACCCCACCGTCGGTGACGACGCCGACGGCCCCGCGCACCTGGGCGCGGAGGGCGAGCACGTCGCCGACGGTGCCAGTCGAGGGAACGCCGCGGGCCTCGACGACCAGCACCTCACCGGATTCGACCGTGTCGAATGCGCGCTTCTGCGCGTTGAAACCGCCACCGTACTTCTTGAAGAGATCCGGGCGGAACGGGATGAAGCGCAACGTCTTCGCCGGTCCAAGGATGCGGTCGCCCTCGTGGTTTGGGGTCACGCCGTCGATGAAGATGTCTACGTAGCCGCGCTTGCGAAGCGCAGCGGAAACGGTGGCGACCGCGACGCCATCCAGGAGATCGCGGATCTCATCGGTCAGAACCGCGGTGCTGGAACCCTCGAGCGGGGTGGCACGGCCTGCGGCAACCGCGGCGGCGTGCTGAGCCTCGTCGCCCCAGGCCTCGACGCGTTGCAGATCGTCGACGCGGGGCGTGTTGCCGAATGCGCCGAAGGTTTCTGTGCCCTGAGTGACCGTCGTTGTGAGGCGACCGGTCGACGGAGCGCCCGGTGCATTCGGGGCGTCGACTTCGACCTCGACGACGTCGCCGGGGACGAGCACGGACGAGCCCGCGGGGGTGCCGGTGAGAATCACGTCTCCGGTTTCGAGGGTCATGTGCTGAGAGAGATCGGCAACGAGGGTGCCGAACGAGAACTTGAGCGTGTCGCTCGAATCTTCCTGGACGATCTCACCGTTGACCCAGGTGCGTACTCGGAAGTCGCCCTCGCCGAGGCCCTCAGTGCGGAGCGCGACGGGGCCGATCGGCGTGTAGCCGTCGCCGCCCTTGTTGCGCACGTTGGATCCCTTGTCCGCGGCGCGGAGGTCGTAGAGGCCGAGGTCATTCGCGGCGGTGACTTTCGCCACGTGCTTCCAGCCATCTTCCGGTGACACCCAGCGCGCGGGTTCGCCGATGACGAGAGCGATTTCTCCCTCGAACGCGAGAAGTTCGGTGCCGGCGGGGCGCTCGACGGTGCCGCCCGTGGGGGCGAGCGAAGAAGCGGGCTTGAAGAAGTAGGAGGCGAACTGCGGCTCCCGACCGCGCTGCGCGATTCGCGACGCATAGTTCAGGTGCACGGCGATGATCTTGCCGGGGAGTTCGATGCCCAACTGCTCAGGTCCGTACGTCATTGCTACCTCGCTCATCTCCTCCGCGACCGCGAATCTACGGGCAGTCGCGTGTTGTATCTCTTATCGTATACGATCTCTCGGGGTTTGTGAAGCCCTCAATGTGGCCAGTCCTCTCCGCAGGTGGGGGCGACTGCCGGGCGAAACAGCGAACGGACACCGTGACCCCGCGGGGCTGGTGTCCGTTCGGCTGCATGTCAATTCCGCTCGTACGTCAGTAGCTCGCACGCGGCGCGGCCCCGCCGTCTTGATCCGGGCGGAAGCGGTCCACGAGCGCCTCGGTCTGCCGCGCAAGAATCGCGACGTCGGCACCGATCGCGACAAACGAGGCGCCGGCCTCGAGATATCGGTCGGCGTCGGCAGGAACGAATGTGTTGACACCGACCGGCTTTCCGGCCGCGACTCCGGCGGCGATGGCGCGTAGTACCGCGTCGACCACGTCCGGGTGATTCTGCTGTCCGAGCAGCCCCATCGAGGCCGCGAGATCCGAAGGTCCGACGAAGAGGGCATCCACTCCGTCAACCGCGACGATCCGGTCAACCTCGGCGACGGCTGCTGCCGATTCGATCTGCACCGTGAGGCTGATCGTCTCGGCAGCGCGGTTCAGGTACCCCTCCACCCGGTTCCAGCGTGCTGAGCGGGCGAGGGCCGAGCCCACGCCGCGCACCCCTCCCGATGCGGTCCCATCGGGGTAGCGCACCGCGCGAACGATCTGCTCGGCCTGCGCCGCCGAATCGACCATGGGGATCAACAGGTTCTGGACCCCGAGGTCGAGGTACTGCTTGATCGTGACGGTGTCTCCGAACGGCGGCCGCACGACCGGCGCGACCGGGTAGGCGCTCATGGCGTAGAGCTGCGCGAGGATCGATTCGAGCCCGTTGGGGGAGTGCTCGCCGTCGAGGAGCACCCAGTCGCAGCCGCTGCCGGCGACGATCTCGGCGGTGACCGGGCTTCCTGCGCAGGCCCAGAGGCCGATGAGCGGGTTCGCCGAGGCTGCCAGTCGGTCGCGCAGTGTGGGGGGAAGTGTCAGATGAACCGGCATGTCACCGAACCCAGTTCTGCGTAGTCGGCGTGCACTGTGTCGCCGCGTTCCACCCACATCGGCTTGGTGAACGACCCGGCAAGAATGATTTCTCCGGCGTCGAGCGTCTGGCCGTGCTGCGCGAGCTTGTTCGCGAGCCAGGCGACGCCCATCGCCGGGTGGCCGAGCACGGCGCCGGCGACACCAGAATCCTCGATCGTCTCGTTCCGATACAGCAGAGCTTTCGCCCACGTCAGGTCGATCTCTTCGACCCGCACCGGCCGGCCTCCGATCACCATTGCACCCATCGCGGCGTTGTCGCTGATGGTGTCGACGATCGTGCGCCCTTCGAGTTCGAGGTGCGAATTGAGGATCTCGAGCGCGGGGACGACGTAGTCGGTGGCATTCAGCACGTCGAAGAGGGTCACGTTCGGCCCTGCAAGGGGCTTCGACAGCACGAACGCGAGCTCGACCTCGATTCGGACGTTGGAAAATCGGTCGAACTCCAGCACGGATCCCGATTCGTACACCATGTCATCGTGGATCACGCCGTAGTCGGGTTCGGAGATGCCGGTCGCCACCTGCATGACCTTCGAGGTCAGTCCGATCTTGTGGCCGACGAGGCGCGCGCCCTCCGCGATCCGTCGGTCCGACCAGACCTTTTGGATCGCGTACGAGTCTTCAATCACCATGTCGGGGTATCTAGAGGTGAGCTTGGGAAGGATCGTTCGATCCTTGTCCGCCTGCACCAGCTCGTCCGCGATGGACTCGATCTGCGACTGCTCCAGCATCTGACCTCCACTGTGTCCGGAAGTGGCCGCACTGGCGGCCGTGCTCCGATCGTATACGATCCGCGAGGGTCACGCCAGAGCGAAGCGAAGATTCGATGAACCCTCCGGATCAGGAGGGACACGCGCGAACAGCGGGTGTAGAATGATACGATGCCCTCTTCCGAGAACTCCGCCCCGTCCGCAGGCGATCCCGTGGCCCCCGACGTCGACACGTCGGCGCCCAACTCATCCGACGCCGAACTCGAGGAGCGAATCCAGTTCTCGAGCCTGGGCCTCGCGCCCGAGGTGCTCCGTGCAGTGACCGAGGTCGGGTACGAGACTCCCTCTGCAATCCAGGCCGCCACCATTCCCGTCCTGCTGCAGGGCCGCGATGTCGTCGGGCTCGCGCAAACGGGCACCGGGAAGACTGCGGCGTTCGCGCTGCCGATCCTGTCGCGCATCGAGCCGGGCAACGGCGTTCCGCAGGCGCTCGTCCTCGCGCCCACCCGCGAGCTCGCGCTGCAGGTCTGCGAGGCCTTCGAGAGCTACGCTGCGCACCTGCCCGAGGTGCACCTGCTGCCGGTCTACGGCGGGCAGGCGTACGGCCAGCAGCTGTCGGCGCTCCGACGCGGCGTCGACATCGTCGTGGGCACGCCCGGGCGCATCATGGACCACATGAACCGGGGGTCGCTCGACCTCTCGCAGATCCGCTACCTCGTGCTCGACGAGGCCGACGAGATGCTGAAGATGGGCTTCGCGGAGGACGTGGAGACGATCCTCGCCGATACCCCTGAAGAGAAGCAGGTCGCGCTGTTCTCGGCGACGATGCCCGCGCAGATCCGCCGTATCTCGCAGCAGCATCTGAATGATCCGCAAGAAATTAAGATTGCCGGCAAGACGCAGACGAGCTCGAGCATCGCTCAGCGGTACATCGTCGTCTCGTACACGCAGAAGCTCGATGCGCTCACTCGGGTTCTCGAGGTCGAAGATTTCGACGGGCTCATCGTGTTCACGCGTACTCGCGGCGACTCCGAGCAGGTCGCAGAGAAACTGCGTGCGCGCGGCTACTCGGCGGCCGCGATCAACGGCGATATCCCGCAGGTGCAGCGCGAACGGACCGTCCAGTCCCTGAAAGACGGCCGGCTCGACATTCTCGTTGCGACGGATGTTGCCGCACGCGGGCTCGACGTCGAGCGGATCAGCCACGTCATCAATTTCGACCTGCCCATCGACACCGAAAGCTATGTGCACCGCATCGGCCGGACCGGCCGCGCAGGTCGCACGGGTGACGCGATCAGCTTCGTTACGCCGCGCGAACGTCGACTCCTGAACGCGATTGAGCGTGCGACGAAGCAGCCGCTCACGCAGATGCCACTCCCGATGATCGACGAGGTCAACGCGACGCGGCTCTCCCGCTTCGATGACGCCATTACCGCGGCGCTCGCCGAGACCGAACGTATCGACCGCTTCCGCGACATCATCGACCACTACGTGCGGCACCACGACGTTCCTGAGGCTGATGTCGCTGCGGCGCTCGCCGTCGTCGCGCAGGGGGATACGCCGCTGCTTCTTTCCGAGGAGGACGATCGCAAATTCGAGCGTGATCGTAAGCAGGCCGCGCGATTCCTCGAAGAGGGATCGACGGGCGGTCGCGCGGATCATGGTGGGCGCGAACGGGCGGACCGGGGGCCGAGGCCTCGTCGAGATGACCTGCGGATGTATCGGATCGAGGTCGGTCGCCGTCAGAAGATTAACCCCGGACAGATCGTCGGCGCGATTGCGAACGAGGGTGGTCTCGCCCGTGACGATTTCGGCCGAATCCAGGTTCGCGATGATTTCTCGCTCGTGGAACTGCCCGCGAACCTCTCTCCCGAGGCGCTCAAGGCACTCTCGCAGACGCGCATCAGCGGCAAGCTCATCGAGTTGCGTGAGGATCGCGGCCCAGCGCCGCGAGGCAAGGGGTGGGAGGAGCGCCGCCCGCGGGACGACTACCGGTCGCGCGAGGACCGCGGTGGCCGGGGTCGAGATGACCGAGGCGATCGTGGCGGCTGGAAAGACCGGAACGACCGGAATGATCGGAACGACCGTGGTCGCGGAGGACACCGCAACGATCGCGGCGGACGAGGCGACCGCAACGATCGTAATGACCGTAACGACTGGAATGACCGGAGTCGGTTCGACGATCGCGGCGACCGTAAGCGTAAGCCGCGCTGGTAACGGGGTGCCTCGCAGAGTGTGAGGCACCGCACTGCAGACAAAGAGGCCGTGCTGGCGAGGAGGATATTCTCGCCAGCACGGCCTTTCTGCGGGGCCCTATCGCCCGCTGATCACGTGCGGCACGGAGACCGACTTGAGGCCTTCGACGCCGAACTCACGGCCGTAGCCCGACTGCTTTGCGCCACCGAACGGCACCATCGGATGCAGCCCACCGTGTGAGTTGATCCATGTGGTGCCTGCCTGCAGCTTCGACGCCACCTGCATGGCCTGCTCGCGATCTGTCGTCCAGACAGACGAGCCGAGACCGACCTCGAGTTCGTTTGCGAGTCGGATCGCCTCATCCAGATCGGTGTAGCGAACGATGGGCAGTGCTGGGCCGAACTGTTCCTCCAGCACGAGGTCGTTATGCGGGTCGATGTCGGCCACAATTGTGGCGGGGTAGAAGTTCCCCGGGGCGTCATGATCCGGGTCCCCGCCGAGCACGACGCGCGCGCCCGAGGCCTTCGCGGACTCCACCAGGCGATCCACGATCTCGTATTGCGCACGGTTCTGGAGCGGACCGAGCACGTTCTGCTCGTCGAGGCCGACACCCATCGGCACTCCGGCCGCCACCTTCGCAACCTCCTCAACCACCTGGTCGTAGATCGAGTCGTGCACGTAGAGGCGCTTCAGCGCAGCACAGGTCTGGCCGGTGTTGATGAAGGCGCCCCAGAAGAGGTCCTCGGCGATGGCCGCGGGGTCGACGTCGGGGAGCACGATGCCCGCGTCATTACCGCCGAGCTCGAGGGTGAGTCGTGTGACGTTTCCGGCCGAGGCTTCGATGATCTGCTTGCCGACGGGCGTCGAACCGGTGAACATGATCTTGCCCACCTTGGGGCTGCGCGTGAGAGCGTCGCCGACGGTGCGGCCGGGGCCTGCGACGGCCGTGAGCACGCCGTCCGGAAGTACCTGGTTCATGACGGCGACGAGCGCGAGTACCGAGAGCGTCGTGGTTTCCGCCGGCTTGATCACGACGGTGTTGCCCATCCGGAGTGACGGGGCGATCTGCCAGATGGAGATCATCATGGGCCAGTTCCAGGGGGAGATCGCGCCGACGACGCCGATCGGGCGGTAGTGCATTTCCGCGTAGCCCGATTCGTCGTCGATGATCACCTCGACGGGCAGCTGAGTGTCGGCCGCGGCGCGTGTCCATGCCACACAACCGCCGACCTCGAAGCGAGCGTTTGGCCCGTTCAAGGGCTTACCTTGCTCACGAGACAGCAGTTCCGCGAGTGCTTCAGCGGACTCTTCAATCTTGTCGGCGGCTTGGTGGAGGTACGCAACGCGCTCAGCGTCTGACAACGCCGCCCACGTGGTCTGCGCGGTCTCGGCGCTATCGATCGCGGCTTCGAGCGCGGCGACGTCCTGCACCGGAGCGCGGCCAATGAGATCACCGGTCGCGGGGTCGATGACGTCGCGGGTCTCGCCTTGTGCGGCAGTGACCGCGGCAAGCAGGCTGTCATAGGTATTCACTGGGGCTCCATTTTCTCTTCGTGCTCGATGAACGTTGAATGTATAAATAAATACGGTCCAGCGAACACCATGGTTTTGTTGCGCTGAGATCTCGCTTCGCGAGAGTAGATGAGGGCTTGTTCGGGGTATCTCTTCACAGTATTCACGAAAATGACCAGGAAAACGGATGCTCATGGGCGGCTCGTGCGCAATAAATCAAGTGATGGACACTGGCAGTCGAGTTCGCGTGGAGTTCCTGCTTGACCGTGTGTCACGGATGCTTGACTGGCGCTGCATGATTGATAAAGATTCAACAGATTGAAGCGAAGTAGTCGTAGGGTTGGGGCGCAGTTGAGTACTGAGAAACTCGAACTCATGCGGGCGAACTGCCCCGTCGAGCTGGAGCTGAAACGAAGGTGAACTAAATTGAAGACACGCGCTGCTGTTCTCCGAGAGGTGCCGGGGAAATGGGTCCTTGAAGAAGTCGAGCTTGACGAGCCAGGGCCCTCAGAAGTCCTCGTGGGCTGACCCCGTTTTCTAGGTCCATTCGTTATGTAAGTCCAGATCCCCGCGCTCGCGGGGAGAATGGATCACACGATGAGCAAGCAAAGAAAACGCCACACCCCGGAGCAGATCGTCCGGAAACTCGGGCAAGCCGATCGGCTGCTCGGCGAGGGCAATACCGTCACTGATGTGTGCCGCGAGCTCGGGGTTACCGAGCAGACCTATTATCGGTGGCGAAACCAGTACGGCGGCATGAAAGCCGACGACGCGAAACGGCTCAAGGAGCTCGAGAAGCAGAACGCGACCCTGAAGCGGTTGCTTGCCGAAGCAGAGCTCGAGAAGGCTGCTTTGAAGGAGTTGGCTGAGGGAAACTTCTAGGCCCGGGTAGGCGTCGCGCCGCTATCACGCACCTGATTCGCACCTTGCAGATCAGTGAGCGCATGGCGTGCCGCCTGGCCGGGCTTTCCCGCTCCGCATGGCGGCGGCCGCTCCGAGGCGACACCCCGGCAGACCCTGACCAGGCGCTGCGCGACTGGCTCCGGAAGTTTGCGAAGAACCACCCACGTTGGGGGTACCGACGTGCGTACCATGACGCGCGTGCTGAGGGTTGGAATGTGAACCACAAGAAGGTACAACGCTTGTGGCGTGAAGAAGGGCTCCGGGTGCCGCAGAAACGTCGGCGGAAGCGGGTGGGGTCATCAACTGCTGACGCCCCCAAGGCGGCTGCGCCGGGCGTGGTGTGGGCGGTTGATTTCCAATTTGATGTCGATGAGCGCGGCAAAGCGATCAAGATCTGCTCCATCGTGGATGAGCACACCCGCGTGTGTTTGGGTGGTCTTGTGGAGCGGTCGATCACCGCAGAGCGATTCATCGAGCATCTCGAGGAAC
>JBBAFK010000031.1:0-30678 GCA_041655455.1 Leucobacter sp.
GCAGCCACGACACCTACTGGGAGTGAAACCGCAGCGGCCCGGGCAAACAGTCCGGGCCGCTACCACTTCCACAGAAGAGCGCTACCGGGTCGTCAGAACAGCGCTACCCGATGAGGCGACTCGCCAAGGCGTACGAATAAGAACATTGCTGAGCAGAAAATCATCGTGAATGGATAAAGTATCTGTCATAGTCCCCACCATTGGCAGGGATTCGCTACGAGCCGCAGTCGAGTCGGTGGTTGCGCAGGAGGACTGCGAACCCGAGGCCGTCGTTATTCTCGATCACCCAGAAAAGGAAGACGAGATCCACAGCTTGCTCATGGGTCTCCCTTACGTTTTTGCCACCTCTCAAAGACACGGAGCGCCTGCGGCGAGGAACCTCGGCCTACAGCTGGCTAGCGGTGACTTCATAGGGTACCTTGACGATGACGACCTCTGGATGCCAGATAAAGCCAGGAAGCAACTAGCATCAATTAAGAGTTCGCCAAACCCACTAACTACTTTTTCTGTAGTTGCGAGCGAATTTATCGATTCCAGAGGACGCTCACGTAAGTCTGCACCACGGCACTTTGATCCCCTGCGCGAGAGCTTCCCAAATTTCCTCGTCTCCAGAAGACGCTTAAGGTACGGCTCGGTGCTTTTTAACACCCCGTCACTGTTGGGCCCGCAGTCCCTAATGCGCGAGATTACATGGGACATCTCCCTCAAGAAGCACCAGGACTGGGACCTGCTAATTAGGCTTTTCGAAGTGGAGAACGTCGAGTTTGTAACCGTAAATGAGCCATTGGTACAAGTAAACCAGGGCTCAGTGGGCTCAATTTCCAAGCGGAACAATTGGCAAGAGAGCGCACAATGGCTAGAAAAGCACGATGAGCGGATCTCTGGCCGCGCTCGAAACGACTTTATACTTCAGCACATCCTTCTCCATGCGATAAGACGCAAGTCTCGCGAAGGAGTTATCGCCTCTTGGGAGGCCAAAAGCTTAAAGCCCCCTCATTTGGCAGCACTTGGTCGACTCATCGCTGGACTAGGCCTCAACCGATAATAAGAGAGAATTGATGGAAACTCCGCTGCGCCCAAAGGTGGCCATCGCAATCGCGACCTATGCTCGCCCAGCGAGCCTTAGAGAATTGCTCGGCTCTCTCAACGAAGCAATATCGCGCTGCCCAAAAGCCGAGACGTCCATCATTGTTGTAGACAATGATCCAGAACACAGCGCGCGCGCGGTGTGCGTTAGAGCCGAGACTTCAGCCTCACTGGTTTACAGGGTTCAACCAATAGCTGGAATTGCGGCAACAAGAAATTTGGCAGTGCATGAGGCAGCCGACTCAGATTTTATAGTCTTTGTCGATGATGACGAGACTGTGACTCCAGACTGGTTGGCCAGCCTATTACAAACCCAAGAAACCAGTGGCGCAGACATGGTTACCGGGCCAGTGCACTCTCTGCTGCCGTCAGGGACTCCAAAAACAATTCGGGACTCCGGCATTTTTGATCGCGAGACCAGAGCGGAAGGGACAGCGCTAAAGGAAGCTGCAACAAACAACTTACTTTGCAAGTACAGCTTATTCTCGTCCAGGGACGAATCGGCTTGGTTTAATCTAGCTTTCGGCCTCTCGGGAGGCAGTGACGCTGAGTTGACGCGTCGTCTACACAACTGCGGCGCAAAGATCGTTTGGTCCGAGAAAGCAGTTGTCCGCGAACGCATCCCCCTGGAGCGCGCAAGCGAAGCATGGTTAGCTCGACGACTGCGCCGGACAGGATCGATTGACTACCGACTTTCACGACAGAGAGCGTGCAAGCGAGTCTGGGGAGTTAGCGTTGGCATAACACGCGTTATGAGCAGCATCGTGCCGCTGATGCTCGATCGATATTTCCGTCGGACGCTAAATGTTGGTGCGTTTAGACGCTTCTTCCGCGGTATCGGCTTCATTGAAGCTGCCACAGTCGGAGGTCACCAAGAGTACAAACGGCGCTGATCGAATTATGATCATCAGCTAGAGCTGCCGGGCTCCGGAATCAGAATCACACCGATATTTTTGCTTAGCTCAATGCGTGTGGGGCTGATCCGTCACTTCGGCCCACTTATTTGTGGAGCAGTCGTCTTCATGGTCGCCCCAAGTCCATTCCCGCTCAATCTGAAATTTTCCCAGAACACTATAGTCAGTCGAACAGGCTTCTGGAATGTACAGAAGCCACTCACAACGACATAACTCACTTGTTGCGCACTACGGCCCGCTTCAAAAAATCAACCAACATTTTCAGGTCTCCTCGAACGCGCCTCGAAGCCAGGGTAACTCCTATGCACCAAACTAATGCTGCCCCGAGACCCGCAATCAGCTGAATAACTTCAGGCAGCCCCCCAACCACTTTCATGTGGCTCGCCAACGCCGATACACCAGCTATTGGAGCAGCTAGAAGAAATATCGCTCGAAACGCGTCAAGGTACAGGACACCAAGCGGAAGGCCCGATGCTCGTTTCACCCAGGCGAGGGACGCAACCCAGAAGAGTGCATAACCAATTGCAACGGCGGTCGCAACTCCTACGGCACCAAAGGGTACTCCTGCAAGAATAATGCAGACCAATATCGGCTGAGCTACAAGATAAAATCTAAACTGCACCGCAGCCAGACCTCGGGACACATACACCCAATATGCAACTTGCACCAGAGATCGAAACACTCCGCTAATTGCGAGAATACTTAAAAGCATTGCTGAAGCCTGCCACTGAGGTCCCAGCAACAAAAGAACAAGTGGCTCCGCTAACCCAGCGAGAAGGGCAAAAATAGTACTTGTCACATATAGAGCTACAAGCTGTGCCCTCCTCAGATACGCAACATATCTTTCATCTTCTGTCTGCGTCCGAGCCAAGACGGGGACTGCGACCCTGGACATAGGTGTGTTAATTTGCGTTAGGGGCAGGACCACGAGATTATATGCGCGGTCATAATACCCCAGTGAAACACTTCCCCAGAACTTTCCAATCATTACGCTGTCTACGTTCCGTGAGATGTAAGACACAAATTGGGTCCCCGCGAAACTAGCGCCAAAGGACACGAGTTCACGCATCGGAGCTTTCGAGGGCAACGACGGCCGCCAACCACTGAGGCAAACAGCTAAGATCAGAGTACCTGCGGCGATGATTAGTTGCTGCGCAACAAGGGCCCAGTAAGAAGCCGTCAACGCCCCAACAACGATAGCTGCGGCCGCACCTGAAACGTACGGCACCAAGTCGGTGATGGCAAGACTGACGAATCTCAACTGGCGATTAATGACCACCTTGAACTGAGTGGTAAGTCCACCCAGCAAGAAGGTTAGACAAAGCACCTGACCAGCTTCTACAAGCTCCGGCCTCTCAAAAAAGATCGAGATTGGCGCGGCTGCTAAGAAAAATATCAAAGACAGACAAAGCCCAACAATCGCGTTAATCCAGAACAAGTTTGACTGCTGCGCGTGTGACAATTTCTTGGCTTGTAAGGCAGCCATCGAGAGCCCAAAGTCGCGGAAAATCTCGCCCACTCCGAAGATAGCCAACACCATCGCTACCAACCCGAACTCCTCCGGTGAAAGCAAGCGCGCAAGGATCACAGTTGAAACAAACATGACCGCGACTTTCAGCACCTGCGATATCAAGGTTACGGCGCCACCGCGGGCCGCCTTAGATGCGAGTGAAGTCAAGGCATACCTTTCTGGACACTGAACTCAAGCTCGGTATCGGACTTGGCTCGTTCGCTAATGGCTAGTTTGGACTCGCACGTAAGGCGCGCTTCTTTGCCATACAAATATGCGCTTCCTTCTCACGACCCCAGGAAGCAGCGGAAAATGTTGGTCGCACAGATCATCGTAATTCATAGATGCTCTGGCCTTTCCAGGCTCCCTGAAGTAGCTGCGGAAACTTAGCCGAATTGACCCGAAACTCGTATCCAGTCAATATTAAGAATGCCAAGAATCCCTTCACCCTGAAGACGGCCTTCTCAAAACAGCAGAACACCCCGCAGAGAAAACTCGGTTGACATGACAACGCATCATCTCTTCGTTGCCGTACACGGGCAGGACGACAACGTCGGCGATCCCGCGCTTAGACGCGCAATGATTCAAGATTTGGGACGCGACCTACAACGACACGTGCTCGTCGGCGCTGCCTCACCAGCGTATTTAAAGGCCTTGGCTTTACGAGACGATGACCTAATTTACACGAAGCGTAAGGATTGGCAGAAAGCAGCTCTCCGGAAGGCCAGCCTAGGACGAGCATCCTACGCGTCCAATTCTGGCGAGATGCAGCTACATGCTCGTCGGCATAGAATCAATCGCGCGGATCTTGCCTTAATCAGGCTGATCCGGCTCCGTGGTCGCGGCGCAACTTTGTTCACCGGCGTAGGTATTAGGAACCCCGAAGACAAGCCGTCGCCCACCCTACGTGCGATCGCGAGCCTTTCGGACATGGCCGTCTGGCGGGACCAACCATCGAGAGATTTCTGTGGAGCTGGCGAGGTCGGGCCTGATTGGGCCTTCGGGTTGTATAACGATGACCAAGCTTGCGAGACCGAACGCGACAGCATCGTTCTTTCAATGCGTGGCGATAATTCGATACCAAGCGACAAATGGATGCGGGTAGTAAGGACATTGGCAACCCAATCCTCGTGCCAGTTATTGACCGCGACTCAGGTCGGGCGAGATCACCTGCGAAACCAGGAGATTGCTAAGGAGTTGAACGCAAAGGACACCCCCTGGCTGGGGGACGATCATTTATACGAAGAAGCCCGACTCCGTTCCATCTATAGGCGATCAAGAATAGTGATCAGCGATCGCCTGCATGTCCTGATCCTAGCCGCGATTGAAGGCGCGACTCCAATCTACCTGCCCACTGATCCTTCATGTAAAATCCCAAGAACCCTAGCGCCTGTAGGCCTGGATCAATTTGCTACCGATCCCGCAATACAAGACAGCGAAACTGCCGTGGAATCCATTCTTTCCTTAGCGGGCAAACAAGCGACGTTGATGCGCAACATCAAAGATGCTTTTAGGCAGGTCAACCTAAGAAAGTCGCAAATGAACGCGACCTTGTCGCGCTAAGTATGCTATCGATTATTTGCGTTATACTTCCGAGAACTAGACTGGTGAAGGAATCGATTGAATCCTAGCGTTGCTTGCGTTGTGCCAACTCATAAGAGACATGATTTTCTCTCAGAATCATTGGATTCTCTTCTGAGTCAGACATATCCGCTTACCGAAATCATTGTTGTGTCGGATGTTGAAGATCCGACGGCAGAGGAGATCTGCCTCAACCTGTCGTCGAGATTGGACGCCCCCCGAATTAAGTTCGTTCACGATCCGTCTGCTGGTAACGGCGCCTCAGCATCAAGAAACCGTGGCGCGTCAGAAACGGAAGCCCAATATGTGGCCTTTCTTGATGACGACGATCTTTGGAAGCCAACTTTGCTGGAAGAGGCCGTTCAGAAATTTGAGGACACTGGTACTGACATGGTCGTTGTATGTCGAGAAATATTCTCAGAATACAAATGCCACCCAGGTCCCCCAATGATCGAAGGTCTCGGAGCTTCGGATGTCGCTGCGATGAGCATGGGGACTACCGGTAGCAACATGATCCTAACCCGGGACGCATTTAAAGCGATCAATGGATTTGATGCTGATTTGCCTGTTAAGAACGACAGCGACTTTTTTTTCCGCTTCTTGCTTCAAGGCTTCTCATACAGCGTCGTGCCGTCCGTCCTTGTCCGGCAGAGAAAGCATGGCTTAGGACAGCTGACATCAAAAAACGAGCGCAGAGCGCTCGGTACTGAGGCATACATCAAGAAGCATCGAACTCATCTCCAAAGAGACGATCTACGTCAGCTTCGGCTGTCAATTCATCGGATTCGGCGGGCATCTGCCACCAACTTCTTTCCGAGAACCTATCATTTGCTCGCGGCTATTTACTACTATCGATACTCTGATTACGTTAAAGAGCGCCAGGAGAAGCACATTTGGGATCATTAAGAACGATGGTCCTCAGACGCATTATCTTTTGCATGTAGCCGGAGACACTGCGCCCTGAATCACCACGTGCAGCATGTGCAGCATGTGCATTGCGTCATTCTTCGATGTTTAAACACAGGTACTGTTACCAGAGTCTTATATTGGGCGCATCGTTACCAATGTGTTTAGCCCCGAATGGGCATTTGCTTGCAACATCGTTCCAGCGCCCTAGCGTTTTCAGGAGAAAATCAGTATGAACGACACCCCTTCGAATCTCGAGCGACTCCTCGCCGAGAGTGAGAGCGAATCGACACCTGAAACTCCGAGGCGCAAGCGGCGCAAGCGGAAAGGCCTCCGCAACACCCTCATCATTGTCGGGTCGCTCATCGCGCTTCTCGCGATTGGGGGCGGTATCGCGTGGGCGCTCATCGCGAACATGTACAACGACATCAGCCGTGTCAGCATCGAGCAGCCGAAGGAGCTCACACGCCCCGCAGAGGTTGAGGTAGTTGCGGGCGAGAACGCCCCGATCAACATCCTTCTCCTCGGATCTGACTCCCGACAGTCCACCGACCGCACCGCATCCGCGGAAGACCTCACCGGGTTCCGCAGTGACGCGATCCTCGTCGCACAGGTCTCCCCCGACCGTGAACACCTCACCATCATGTCGATCATGCGCGACAACTGGGTCGAGATCCAGGGTCACGGCGAAGCCAAGATCAACGCCGCATTCTCATACGGCGGCCTCCCCCTCGCCGTGAATACGATCGAGAACTTCATCGACGCCCGTATCGATCACGTCGCACTCGTCGACTTCGAATCATTCAAGGGCCTCACCGACGCCGTCGGCGGCGTCACCGTCAACAACGCCATCCCGTTCACTTCACACCACGGCAACTTCGACTTCGCCCAGGGAGAGGTCACCCTCAACGGTGAAGAGGCCCTCGGGTTCGTGCGCGAACGCTACGCCTTCACCGACGGCGACTACCAGCGCGCACGCAACCAGCAGGCCTACCTCAAGGGCCTCATGAGCAAGCTGCTCAGCACCGAAACCATCACCAGCGTCGACAAGATGAGCGGCACGTTCCAGGCACTTAAGCCGTACCTGATCCTGGACGAGAGCCTCGACCTCAGCACCGCCGTCGGTCTCGGGTTCGACATGCGCAGCCTCCGCAGCGGCGACATCGAATTCTTCACCAGCCCCACCAACGGCGTCAGCACCTCCGCAGACGGGCAATCCATCATCCTCCCCAACTGGGAAGAGATGAAGAACGTGCAGACTGCGTTCCGCGATGGGACGCTGTGGCAGTACGCGGAAACCCGAGCGCCGGGGTCAGAAGCACCGTAAGCCTCGGGCGGCGGCTGGCGCCGTGCGCGGGTGATTGTTGAGCCGCTACGCTTCAACGTATGACGATTGAAGACCTGGTTCCATTCTGGACGGTCAGCACTCAAGTCATACCGGTGCTCGCGCTCGCGATCCTGCTCGAAGCGCGCGTCATCGCACGGTCGGGCCTGCTGCACGTTTGGCTACGAGCTGCACTTGGAACCGATGCAGAGCGCCTCTCATCTAGACGCCCTGTTTGATGAGCTGACATGAGCGAGCACCCAGATATTCTTGACCCCTGGCTTGACGGAAGACCCGCAGATATCCCTTCAGGAAGTTACCGAAACCGTGCACAGTGACGAGTGCGGTGTCTATCGCAGCCGTAGTCGGCGCCGGCGGGCCCTACTCCGATCCCTTGACCGAGCAGTCAATATGCATGAGTTGACGGCTCTTGCCGGTTGTAACTATTGACGGTACCATCAAGTTATGAACGCACGAGCACCCATGCGAACCGCAGCCGACTTTGGGTACCAAGTGCGCGCAGAACGCGAACGGCAGGGGATCACACAGGCGGCGCTTGCAGCACGCGCCGACGTCTCCATTCGATGGCTCTCCAACTTCGAACGCGGCAAATCACCACGAGCAGAACTCATCAAAGTGGTACACGTCGCTCGTGCGCTAGGTCTACACTTCACGCTCTCCGAAGAAACGACTCCCTCACTCAGCGAGACTCAACAACGGCTCCTCACCACCATCCGAAAAAGTCTCCCGTCAACGACGACTTCACCAGCGCTCGCACAGATGGCTGTCACCGCTGGTGACCAGATGAAGACGATGCAATCCATGCTGGAAATGATCGGACGCAGCACGGCTGAGCGGCAGCCCACTTTCCAGAAGGATGAGGAGGATAACGGTGATAAAGTGTGAACTCGACGTCTTCCTCTACGGCGCACGCATCGGAACCCTGACAGGCTCCGGCACGCTCATCTCTGGGTTCAAATATCAAAGCGGATATGACGGCCCTATGCTTTCAAAATCTATGCCAGTCATCTCTCGCAGTGTCGGGCGCATACACGCGTCCAACTGCTTCAGCGGGTTGCTACCCGAAGGTGAGGAGCTCCGACGCGCCATGGCAGAAGCTCATGGCGGGCGCGATACCACTCCGATCGGCTTGCTTGAGCAGGCCGGGCTTGACTGCGCAGGCGCCGTGCAACTCCTCCGCGGTGAGCAGCTCCCGATTCGCGAGATGTCGTTTGAAGCCATCAGCGAGGAGAGCATTGGGGAACGACTGCTCGCGGCGAACCTCGGACAACCAGTCGCGGACCGAAGTGAACGATGGTCAGTTGCCGGGCAACAGGGCAAGCTCGCCCTGCATCAAGATCAAAGCGGAACGTGGGGAAAAGCAATCGGAGGTCTCCCCACGACGCACATCATCAAGCCTGGGATCACTTTTGCCGGGCGAGACTCCATTCAAGATCAAGCCCTCACAGAACACCTCACCCTGTCTGCCGCTCGCGCGCTTGGCGTCCCCGCCGTCGAAACCCAATTCCACGAGTTCAATGGCGTGCCTGCTGTCATTGTGAAGCGATACGATCGGGTGTGGGGCGACGGCAAGGTTGAGCGGGTGCATCAGGAAGACCTCTGTCAGGCACTTCGATTTGGGCCCGAACAAAAATATGAAGACCAAGGGGGGCCCGGAGTTGCATCCGTGGCGTCCTTTCTCAAAGAGATAGCAGAATCTGCAGAACAATCGATCGAATTCCGCTTCCTCTTCGCCTCGATGGTGATCTTCAACCATCTCACCGGCAGCCCGGACGCCCACGCCAAGAATTACTCCATCCTAATTCTCCCAGATGCGACCAGCCAGCTGGCACCCATGTACGACGCTGCTTCAGGCCTTGGCTACTCATGGGCCGATACTGGGAAACAGCGATTCGGGAAAAGCGCGATGAAGATCGGGCATCACGAACAGTTTGCTCGTGTCACCGAGGCCGATTGGTCACAGTTTGCTCGAGATCTAGATCTGCCGGTTGACGTGATCCGTGCACTACTGGACCGAATCGCCGAAGCGCTCCCAGACACCTTCAGAACGCTGCTAAACGGAGACATTCCGGGCGAGGCCCGCGACCGGTTGCTGGACACTCCGCTACTCAGCCGAATGCAAGCTCTCTGCACCGCAGCGCGAACTTGACGACAAGCGGCAGGGCGGGTTGTCACTCCCAGCGGGGTACGGGAGCCGGCGCAGGCCTCGGGAGGGTTGTCAGCACGAACGGGAGCGCAACGAGCAGGCCGATCCAGCCGCCCGTTGAATTGGCAACCACGTCACTCATGGCGGCCACGCGGCCCGGGAGGAAGAAGAGCTGCGATCCCTCGATCAGCACCGAGAGCGCCGGCAGCAGCAACAAACCGAGCGCCCAACCCCGCCCCAACAGGAGCCCGAGGAAGAAACCGAGCGGCATGAACATGACGATGTTTGCGGTGAACTCGAGCTCGCGGTACTGGAACCCCTCCGGCACGCCGATGCTGTGCAGGGCGTTCAACACCCACTGGACCTCAGCCCAGTAGCCCGAGTCGACCGTGGTCGGGGTGAGGGTGATCCAGAACACGACGCACGCAATCACGACGAGCCCGATGGCTCCGATGCGTGCTCGTGTCGTCATTCGCACAGCGTAACGGGGGCGCCTGCGTCGACCCTGGAGTGGGCACGCGCGCCGCGAGGTTCACTAGCTCATCGCAGGCGCATCGCAGCAGTTTCAACTAGAAGCCATTCTCCTGCGCTGCAAATCTATCGCCGATCCGGTCGAAACGGGCGTCGACTTGATCAAAACGTCGATCGATCCGATCGAAACGTGCATGCATCCGTGATTCAAAGCGTCGAAGCATCAGGTAGAAACCCCCAAGAATCGTGCCGACCGCGCCGATCAGGGCGACGATCACACCGATCACATCAGGAGTCACGTACACACCTCAATTCTGCGCCTCGATTAGTAACTCTGCAACAACGCTAGTTAATGACTTCACGACGCCGCGGGCCCGCGTGGAGACCACGCTTGCGCACCGACCGGTGCACGCGGGACGATGAGAGCATGACTGCAACCGATGTCGACATCTCCCAGAACGCATTTACCCTCTTTGCGGTGTTCCGCGTCAGCTCCTCACACCCCGTCGTGCTCAGCGGGCGCGGCGTGACGAGCGTAGTGCAGGAGCTGGAAGACATCGTGAACGGCGTCATCGCCGATCAGGGCGTCACCGTGCGCGGCTGGTACGACGTGAGCGGCATGCGCTCCGACGCGGACCTCATGGTGTGGATGCACGGTCCCTCCGCCGAAAACCTGCAGTGGTCGCTGCGTGAACTCCGCCGCACCGAACTGCTCAAGCCACTCATCCGCTCTTGGGGCGCCGTCGGCGTGCACCGCGACGCAGAGTTCAACCGTTCACACGTGCCCGGCTTCATCCGCGGCGAAGACCCCCGCCAGTGGCTCACCATCTACCCGTTCGTGCGGTCATCTGAGTGGTACCTGCTCGAATCCGAGGAGCGTTCCCGGATGCTCGCAGAGCACGGCCGCGCGGGCGCCGCCCACGCCGGTGTGGTCGCGAACACCGTCTCGGCGTTCGCGCTTGGAGACTACGAGTGGCTGCTGCCCATGGAGTCCGATGAGCTCACAGAACTCGTCGACATGATGCGCGACCTGCGCGCCGTCGATGCGCGCCGCTTCGTCGACCTCGAGACGCCGTTCTACACCGGGCGACGGATCCTGCCCGCCGAGATCATCGAGGTGCTGCAGTAGCGCCGCTCTTCACGAGCACCAGAAGCAGGTGAGGGGGTGTGAGGCTTTTGCTTCACACCCCCTCACGCTATACGTCGCGTGCGGTCAGGCCTACTGCACGCCCGCAGCGCACTGCGCCGCAGGGTTCGACACCGACGAGAACTCGATCCGGTCGATCAGCACCGTCGAATCAAGGATCCCGTCGCCCTGGTCGAAGATCGACAGGTAGAGCGACGTGTCTCCGCTCAGCACCGGAGTCGTCGCACGAAGCAGGCTCGTCGCTCCCCCGGCGTGACCGCCCGCATTCTCCTCGTTGATCGTGAATGGTCCGGCTGCGTTGATCGTAATCGGGTTGCCCAACTCGTCGAACGCGAAGTTGCGCGGCGCGATCACATCGTAGCCGTCAATCTCCCAGGTCGTCTTCCCGAACTCCGCAATGAACGCGTCATTGTACTGGGAACCCACAAAGTCCGGGTACTCGTCCGAGAAGAACTGGAAATCAAGACCCACGAGGCAGTTCGTTCCTTGCGGAATGGTGAGATCGATCCGCAGGGTCGTTGCGTCGTAAACCTCCCCGAGTCGGGAGGAACGAACCGCGTCGAACGGGGCGGCCCATTCGCCAGGATTCACAAACGACGCGAGAGGCCCGGTCGACATCGCAATGTAGTCGCTGCCGAATGTCGGCATGGCACCGATCGGGTCGGAAAGTATTCCGAACGCGCTCGGGTGCGGCGGTCCCTCCACAAAGTATGCGGCAGAGGCATCCGCCCCGACGATCTCGATTGCATCGAGCACCTCATCCGCGGGAATCAATTCACCGTCACCGTAGTCGGTGTCGGGCTCTCCGTCACCGGGAGTCGGAGGCCCAGGATTATTCAGCAGGTTCTCGAGATTGAACTCACCCTTCCAGAGCGACCACTTCTTCTGCTTCTCCAAGAGCGTGAGGTTGAGGAGCTCCTTATCGATCACGGGAACGGTCACCAGCAGCTTTACGAAGAAGCCGCCGATGATCGACACCTCGGCCGACGCTTTGAAGAACGGTTCTGCGACGGTCGCCGAACCACTGGCGTCGACCGCGGCCTTGAGCGAAAGCCCGATCTGTGGTCCAGCAAGATCCCACAGCTTCGCGGTATAGGTCAGCGTCGGCCCGGCCTGAGCAGAGACCGACGCGGCGAGACCGGTGTCGTCGCTGAATGCGAGCGGTTCCACGGTCGTCTTCGGGGCGGGATCAACCAGCTGAGGCTTGCCGTTCTTGAACGCAAAGCCCAACTGCTGTGTGCGCGCATAGCTCGTGCTGACCTCGACCTTTGCAGAGCCCTTTGCCTCGAGCGAGGCCTCAAGCTTGAGCCCCACCTCAGAGGTGATCACGAGCGGCACGGGACCGATCGAGAACACGAGCGGCGCGAACTCCCTCGTAAAGGTTCGGCTCTTTGCCCACTTATAGTTCTTCGACACGCTCGCCGTCGCGGTCGCTTCTGCGGTCGCACTCGATTCTAGGACCGTCGAGAACTCCTTCAGATTTGGATACGGGAGCGGTGGCACCGGCGGCCACAGCGAACCGTCCGTCCACGCCACCTGAATGTCGATCGTCACCTTCAACGCGAGCTTGAGTTCACCCTCGGTGACAACCTTTACCGGTCCGCCCGAGAACTCGGCGTTGAGCGTGTGACTGATGGACGCCACATCAAACGACGATGCGGGTGCCACAGGAGCCGGCGCGACGAACGCAGTGAGCGTCGTTGCGAGCGACGGGAGGACCCCGAGCGTGCCAACTGACTCACCCTCATCGCCCTCTGAAATCGGGCCATCCTCGATCGCGTCGACGGACTTATCGGGTACGTTTCCATCACCCGGCGCGGTCTCCCACTCCAAGACGACGGGTTCAGGGTCCGCAACCGGCTCACCATCCACCGTCTCTGACGTCTCGCCCGCAACCGGCTCGACCGCTCCGTCAGCTCCAACAGGGAGCAGTTCGTCGACCTGTGCCTGCAGGAACATATCAGTCAGCGATGCCGGCTCCGTCTGGGCGACCCACTGCCCGTTCACGACATTCACCGACACCACGCGGGCGAGCAGTCCGTTCGGTGCCGCCGGCAGCACGCCACTGACGAGCACATCGCCGGGCACAACGCCCGGGTCGACCGCAAAGGTGATGCTGTCTTCGGCAACATCGGTGATCTGCGCGGATTCGTCAAGTACCACCGTGTCATCCGTGATGACCACGTCATCCTCGTCCGGAACAATCACCGAGCCCGACCAGCTTGTCGAGGCGCTACTGCCACCTCGCGCGACCAGTGTGAACTCGAACTCGTACTCTCCGGCGTCCTGAAGCGCGGCGTCGAACGCCCACTCACCGCTCGCGGTGAGGTGCGCGCTGCCATAGGCGTCGCCGTCTAGCGTTACCTCGATGCGCTGCGCGAAATCGTTCGGCGTGCTGAGCGTGCCTTCGAAGTTCACCATCCAGGTGTCCGTCGCATCAACCGTCGAGGTTGTCGGCGAGGTCAGTGTGATCTGCGGTTCACTCGCCGATTCTTCACGCTCACCGAGCAGGTAGCCGACGGGAGTCACTTCCGCATCGACAGCTGAGCCGTGCGCGGTCGCCAGAGCGTCAGGCGAGAGCAGCACCAGCTGCTGATTCGCACCTCGCGGCCCGTCAATGACCACACCTGAGGCACGCCCGCCCACGGCGTCACCCGTGTCAAGCACGCCGAGCGTGTCTGCCTGGGCGCTATCCACCAGCGCCAGCACCGCGGCGGTGCCCATCGGAGAGGGGACATCGATATCGGCGAGTTCCCACGGAACAGCCGAAATGTCGAAGGCCTCGGCTGATCCCTCGGGAACGAAAGCGCCCGCACCTTGCAACGCCACCGGGTTGTCCGTCGCCTCGACGACGTATCCGGTGACTGCCGCACGGAGGTTCGAAAACTCGCCGTCGGTCACGGTGTAGTCAAGGGTGCCGTCACTGTCGAGCGGCACAACCGTACTCACGACAGAAGGACCTGCCGAGAACTCAAGCTGCTGACCGCCGAAGTCGACCGCCGCTCCGGACATCGTCTCCGCGTCCAAAGAAACGAACACAGCGCGCACGCCGGACTCGGGGATGCCGTCGGCACCGAGCACACCGATCTGCGAACCCGATCCATCGGCCAGTGCTTCAGATGCAACCCCAGTACCGTTCGCGCTATCGGCACGTACGACAGGAGCACCCAAAGCTTGGACGCTGCCGGGCGCCTCTGTTTCAGCGTCAAAGGTCGCAACCCGCTCGACGCGAACGAGCGCGTTTTGATCGGATTGGATCGAAATCTGCCCGTCAACGACAGGGGCCAGCACAGTGGTCGACTGCGCTCCACCCGCTTCGACGACCAGCGCCGGGAACCCTGCCACGCTAACCGTTGTTGCCTGTGCCGGGCGCGTCAACGTGATTCTGACGAGTGCGCTGTGTGCGCCTGACTCGAGCCCAGGCACCGCGACAGTCACCGGCACACCAGCAGCGAGATCAGCACCAATCTCGAGAGCGGGTTCCAGCATCGGAAGCACCGGGGTGGCCTTCGCGAGGCTCCCCGCCCCGTCGTCAGGGTAGCCCGCATGCTCCGCTGCAAGTGCGGGAGTCGTGCTGACCAGTGACACGATGAGCGCGGAAACTGCTGCCGCAGAAAGAAGTGAACGCAGTTTCATCGCTGTACCCTCTTTCGCGAAATCACAATCGTGGTCGCGCCGACTGCGACCGCGAGAAGCGCCGCGATCACGAGCCACAGCGCGATGGTTCCACCCGTCACCGGCATCGAGCCCGTGGTGGTTCCCGTATCGCTACTTGTTTCGATGGGCTCAGGCGTAATGTCTATGGGAGTTTCAGTCTCAGACTCGGTCAATGTGACGGTCTGCGCAGCGTACGCGATGACCACGTCATTGCTATCAACGAAGCTGACGACAAATCGCACGTCAAGACCAGCAGCACCGCTGATAGATACGTTGATATTTTCGGCGCCGACCGGCACAACCACGCCTTGCCCAAACGGTGTTGGACCCGCTGTAACCGGGGAACCATCGACCTGCAGCGAGAGGTCTGCCGGGGTGAGGTCCACGGTCTCGAGATCGATCACTGCGCGTGCAGCGCCCGTCTCTGCTGCCGTGCTAATCGACACTTCAGCCGACCCGCTGGGCTCTGCAGCCATGGCAGCTCCCCCCGCGAAGAGCGATGCCGTGACGAATGCCATCACCGCACCCAACTTCATGACCGCCCTAACTGGCTTTCCGATAGCTGCGCGCCCTTGCCGCAGCCTGCGATGACCTCGACTCATCCACTTCCCCTTGTGTGATCTATGCGCTGGCAGGCAACCAGCCCCAGCAAAGGCCATTGAGCCCCCAGGGAAACTATACATGGACACAGAACAAGTTTTGACTCGCCCCAAACCCACCAGTTACTGAAGCATCTGAGACACACTCAACGTCGTTTGCAGCGGTTCTGGATGCATCTTCCGCTCAGAATTTTTGCTGCATTCGGAGGAATCAGCCTTTCGACGCTTACGTTCAGGCAGTAGTCAATTCACCACGATTGCGCCCTCTGCCGTCGATTGCGCTGCAGGCCTGCGCCGCAATTGACGGCAGAGCACGCAACCCAGAAGTAGAACACGAACTCAGTTCACCGCTGCGCCGCTACGGTCTCGCCTCGGGCGCTAGAGGTTACGCTCGGCGTAGACCTGCATCGCGTCACGCACAAACGTCGCGCCCTCAAGCCCGCCGTAGTTCGCCGCAAAGCGCTCATCCGCGACATACATTTCGGCGAGACCCACAAAGTACTCTTTCGTCGGGCCTGCGGCGCCTCCGCCCGGTGTTCCCGGCACGCCGCGGAGCCACTCAAACTGCCGCTGCGAGAGTGACTGCGCCTCGTCGCTTGCCGGGGTGATCCCTCGCCGCGAGGCGTCAATCCATGCCCGACACAGATCTTCAGACTGCTGCTTCCACGCCCGCTGTTCCGCGTCCGTCTGCGAGTTCCACCACTCGTTGCTCTTCACGTAGGCGTCCGTGCCCCACCGTGCGATGACTTCATCCTTGTGCTGGGTGTGGTCAAACCCGTCGAACATCTCCTCTGCCATCAGCAGTTCTCCTCGTTCTAACTTCATGATCGTGTGCTCCACGGCAGTGATCTGCCGTTCGAGCCTTTCCTTCTCCTTACGGAGCCAGTGCAGGTGGACGCGCAGGGCTTCCCCGTTCTCACGCTCCCCCTCTAACGCCTCCGCAATCGTCGACAGCCCGAGACCGAGCTCTCTGAGCAGCAGGATCCGTTGCAAGCGCACAAGCGCGCCCTCGTCATACCGGCGGTATCCATTGCTACCGATTCGGGTCGGCTTGAGGAGCCCGATGTCGTCGTAGTGACGCAGCGTGCGGCTCGTCGTGCCGGCCATATTCGCGACGTCTTGAATTGACCAGTCCATGGATCCTCCCCTGCTCGAGATTCCACGTTAAACGTTGACGCTGCGTCAATGTCAACGTCCCGCCCGCGGGGCAAGGCTGTGAATTGAGCAGCGTCTCGTCCCAGACTGCTGCAGTCGGAGATGCCCCGCCACAGCCCGGCGTCGATCGGAAGCCCGGGTGTGAATTTCCACACTGACTGCCCGCCCTGGCTACTTCTGTAAACTTTGATTACAATGTTTACATGAAGATTGCCTCACCGCTCGGTCGACCCGTTTCGGTGCGTCTACCGGAAGACCTTCGCAAGCGCATAGAAACACTTGCGGCAGCAACCAGACGCAGCCAGGGAGATGTCGTGCGAGAAGTACTCGAGCGAGACCTCGACAAATTGGAGTGGGAGCATCGCTTAGTTGCGGATGCTGCAGACCTACGGGCAGGGCGCGTGCAGGCCGTACCTCTCGAAGAACTCGAGCGTGAACTCGGACTCACAGATAGCCCAGTGGACCCACGAATCTTGGGTGACATTGAGTGAGCTGGCAAGTAAGTTTGTCGCCGCAAGTCGCGAAGTGGCTTCGGAAGTCCGATCCTCAGGTCGCAAAACGAATCCGTGACGTCTTACGCGCGATTGGATCGCTAGAGAATCCGCGGGACCGAGGAAAGATGCTCACAGGGAACCTGGCCGGGTTGTGGCGATACAGAGTTGGCGACTACCGAATCATCTGCGACATTCTCGACGAGGAACTCGTTGTCCTTGCGTTAGATGTCGATAAACGCGACAGTATCTACCGTTGATCAAACGGATTGCGTTCGCGAAGCACGGCTCGCACATATGCCGGCAACGCCAGTGGCGGCAGCAGATTTTGCACGCGCACTACCAAAGATTGGTACCGCGTTGGCATGAGCATCAACACCTCGGTCAGCCTGGACGATCACTTCGCTGATTTCCTGGCCCGCTCGGTCGCCTCGGGGCGATACCGTTCGGCGAGCGAAGTCGTGCGTGCAGGGTTAAGGCTGCTCGAAGATGAAGAAGCCAGAATGTTTGCCTTGCGAGCAGCACCTATTGAAGGTGAAGAAAACGGCGAGTCAGAGCCCTTCGATCTCGATGCGTTCATCGCTCCCAAGAAGTCGTAACAGGGTATCGCCTCACCTCGGCGGCTCGGCGTGACCTGTCGTCGATTTGGGACTTCACTGTGACACACTGGGACGCAGACCAGGCTGTAACGTACTTTTCCGAGATCAGAGCCGCAATTGAGCGCATCGCTGAGGACCCGAGACGCGGCCGTGTCTGCGACGAAATCCGAGAAGGTTACCGTCAGTGCACACACTCGCAGTGCCACACTGCAACAAATGCGCTGCAACGAATGCGCCCTCTGCCGTCAATTGCGCTGCAGGCCTGCGCCGCAATTGACGGCAGAGCACGCAACCCAGAAGCAAACACGAGCTCAGTTCACCGCTGCGCCACTTCGTCGGCCTCGAGACACCCGTCTGCACCGGGCGACAATAAGGCCACGTACGCCACAAGCCAGACGACTAGGCGAGCATCTACCTACTTGACATCTATAAATGTCAGATTTAAGATTAATTGCATGTTATAGATGTCAGATTGTGGGTGGTCGGATGGTCCAGAGAACTTCTCCCGGCAGAAGAAGACAGCTCGAGCGGCTCGGCGAGAACATCCAAGCCTGGAGAAAGCTTCAGGGTTTGAGCGCTTCCGAACTCGCTCGACGGGCGCACGTAACACGTGACACGCTCCGAGCGATCGAGCGTGGGCTCGGTTCACCGAGGCTTGACTCTGTGATGTCAGTGGTGTCAGCACTTGGATTCGCTGATCACTTCATTTCTGCATCCGACCCCTTGCTCACCGACCAGGGCAGGTCCCTCGCACTCAATTTCGGCAAGAGTCAACGATGAAGTTCCACGACACCCTCGAAGTGTACGTTGAAGTCTGTTCGCAGGAGAGTGAACCACAGACACTCCGCGCTGGCACCTTGGGCGCGTCCTTTCTAGGCGGCCGAGTGCTCGCAGGAACCTGGTTCGAATACAGTCCCTCATACCTCAACTCGCACAGCGCGTATAGTTTGGATCCGGCGCTCCCCCTCACGAAGGGCCGCATATACTCCGGCGCAGATTCTCACATGTTTGGAACGTTCCAGGACCTCGCTCCAGACGACTGGGGAAAACGCATCATCGAAGCAAATCTCGCAGAGTCGCGCGGCCACGGGCCGGGCACCACAACTTCGATTGGGGCCTTCGACTACCTTGCACTCTCGAGCGATGAAGCCCGCCCTGGCTCCCTCCGTATCCGCGCATCGGAAGACGATAGGTGGCTCGGCACCGACAGCGTCCCAGAGATTCGAGTCACGGACCTCGACACTTACGCATCTGCCGCTGCACGGTTCGAGGCCCACGAGGCAACCTCAGAGGACCTTGAGCTACTCCGTACCCCCGGCACATCGGCTGGAGGCGCTCGACCCAAGGTCACGGTGCGGGTCAACGGAGAACTCCGCCTCATCAAGCTTCCATCAGAGCGTGACAGGGGCCGCGATGGTGAGGCCTGGGAATTCTTGGCCATCGATATCGCACGTCGGGCAGGGATTGACGTCCAGACAGGAGAACTCCTCCGCACCACAGACGGGATGTCCAGCCTGTCACTCAAGCGATTTGATCGCACACGGGCAGGCGATCGCATCGGTTTCATGTCAGCACGAACAGCGCTAGAAATCTCAGACCAGGGCCACCCGCAGCACCTCACCTATGAAGACCTGGCTGACACGGTGGATTCCCTCTCCGGTGGAGACAGACAACAGCTCAAGGACCTCTTCAAACGCGTCGCGCTCACTGTCTTGATCAACAACGTCGACGACCACTGGAAGAATCATGGGTTCCTCCGGCTCGGTGAACGTTGGGCCCTTTCCCCTGCCTACGACATCAATCCTTTGATCAGCAGAGGGGTCGTGACGTCACGTCAGATCTCGTCTGCGGACGACCCTCGAAATCGCGATATACGAAACCTCACGCGCACGGCAAGCTCGTATGCGCTGACCAGAGATGACGCCGCATCAGCACTCTCAGTGGTACTCAATGCAGTCCGTCTGTGGCCCAAGATCGCCAGAGAACTGAAAATTAGCGGCGGCGAGATCACCAGCATGTCTCCTGCGTTTTCACTCGAACAGCAAGGATACGCGGAGAGTGAGATCGAGAGGCTCGGCGTTGGTCCCAGGACCATAGACCTACAGGCAAATTCGAAGATTCAATCAGTGCCAACCAAACCGCAGAAGAGCGAGCATGGCGAAGACCTTGTTTGGGTGAAACCACACCTCAGAAATGGCGTTCCAGTTGCTGGTTTCTGGCGGAGAACCCCAGGCAGGTAGGCGAATGGCCTTATATCATTCCACCGCTACGACACTTAACGGCCGTTTGAGTTCCGCATCAGGCGACGAGCCAAGAGCAGACCTGCACCGATGAGAAGTAACGCACCGCTGCCGAGCAGGAGACCGACATCTGAGTTGTCTCCCGTTTCCGGGAGACCACCATCGCGTACAGGTGTTGGGCGCACATCAGAATCCCCGTCGGTCCCCTCATCAGGCACCGGAGTCGGCGCCGGTGCGACGTCCCAGCCCGCGTAGAGCGTGATGCCATTGGTCACCGGATTAGCGAAGTCGTACGATTCAGTCGCACCGAAATCCACGAACCAGCCAGCAAACGAGTAACCCTCGCGCGTCGGCTCGGCGGGCTCCGCAACCGGGTCACCGTAGCTCACCGACACCGGATCAATCGCACTGCCACCGCCAGTATCGAACGTGACAGTGAGAACGACGGCATCCCAGCCCGCGTAGAGGGTGAGGACCTCCGTCACCGGAGCATCGAAATCGTAAGCGTCGGTCGCGTCAGCGTCCTTAAACCAACCCGCGAACGTGTAACCCTCGCGCGTCGGGTCCCCCGGTTCCGCAACCGGGTCACCGTAGTTCACCGACACCGGATCGATCGCAGTCCCGCCACCACTGTCGAACGAAACTGTCAGCACCAGAATCTCCCAGCCCGCGTAGAGCGTGACATCGGACGTCACCGCGGTTGAAAAATCGTACGGAGTCGTGAGCGCCGCGTCCGTGAACCAGCCCGCGAACGTGAACCCCTCGCGCGTCGGCTCGGCGGGCTCCGCGGCAATGTCGCCGTAGTTCACCGACTGCGGCGCAACAGGACTTCCGCCGTCAGAGTCGAACGACACCGTCAGCACGACGACATCCCAGCCCGCGTAGAGGGTGAGATCATCCGTCACCGGAGCATCGAAATCGTACGAATCAGTCGCATCGGCATCCGTGAACCAGCCCGCGAACGTAAACCCCTCGCGCGTCGGGTCCGCGGGCTCCGCGGCGGTGTCACCATAGTTCACCGACACCGGATCGATCGCAGTCCCGCCACCACTGTCGAACGAAACTGTCAGCACCAGAATCTCCCAGCCCGCGTAGAGCGTGACATCCGACGTCACCGCGGTTGAAAAATCGTACGGAGTCGTGAGCGCCGCGTCAGTGAACCATCCCGTGAAGGTGTGCCCCTCACGCGTCGGAGCTGCGGGTTCCGCCACCGGCTGCATCACGCGCACCGTCGCTGAGGGTACTGCGGTCCCTCCGCCACTCTCGAACGACACAGTGTAGGTGGTCGAATACGGGTAGGTCGCATAGCCGTGCCAGAGCGGTGTCGTGAAGCCGCCAGGGGTTGCGGGTTCTCCGTGCTCGGATTCGTAGTAGACGACGAGGCCCGGCGCCGTCCCCAGCGACGCATTCCACATATCCCCATCTGTGATGGTCGTCGGAGCGGTACCGAGGAAGCGCACCTGAGTGAGCGGATTACTTCCGAATACATTGGAACGGAGCGTCGTCAGCGAGTCGGGGAGTATCACCGAGACCAATTGGTTTTCCCGAAACGCATCGACCTCGATCTCGATGACGGAGTCTGGAATCGTCACCTCGGTGAGCGCATTGTTCCGAAACGCGGCGTACTCGATCGACGTCACCGAGTCAGGAATGACGAGCGAAGTGAGGCTGTTGTCCCTGAACGAATCGCCCGAGATCATCGTGATCGATTCAGGAAGCGTCACACTAGTGAGCGCATTCTCACGGAACGCAGCGTACCCGATCGAAGTGACCGAGTCTGGAAACACTACCGACTCAAGATTATTGTTCCGAAACGCATCATTCTCGATCGTCGCGACCGAACTCGAGAATGTCACCGCAGTGAGCGCATTGTCACGAAACGTCGAATACCCAATGGATGTCACCGAGTTCGGGATCGACACCGACTCAAGATTATTGTTCCGGAAGACATCGTCCTCAATCGTGGTGATCGAATCAGGGAGCGACACGGCAGTGAGCGCATTGTCTCGGAACGCCGAAATCCCAATGGATGTCACCGAGTCAGGGATCGACACCGACTCAAGCTGATTATTCCGAAACGCGTCGTTGCCGATCGTCGTAACCGAGCTCGAAATCGACAGCGCAGTGAGCGCATTGTAACGGAACGCCGAAATCCCGATGGACGTCACCGAGTTCGGGATCGACACCGACTCGAGATTATTGTTCCGGAATACGTCGTTCTCAATCGTGGTGATCGAATCAGGAATCGTCACCGTCGTAAGCGAGTTGTCCCAAAACGCAGCAATACCGATCGACGTCACCGAGTTCGGAATCGTGACTGACTCAAGTTGATTGTTTCGAAAGGCGTCGTTGCCGACCGTCGTGACCGAGTTTGGAATAGACAACGTAGTGAGCGCATTGTCACGGAACGCCGAAATCCCGATCGACGTCACCGAGTTTGGAATCGACACCGACGCAAGATTATTGTTCCGGAAGACATCTTCCTCAATCGTGGTGATCGAATCAGGGAGTGTCACCGCAGTGAGGGCATTGTCCCGAAACGCCGAAATCCCGATCGACGTCACCAAGTTTGGAATCGTGACCGACTCAAGATAATTGTTCCGGAAGGCGTCGTTCCCAACAGTTGTGAGCGAACTCGGAAGCGACACCGTTGTGAGGTTATTGTTACGGAACGCGGCTTGGGCGATCGTTTCAACCGAGTCAGGGATCTCGACCGAGTTCAGGTTCTGGCTGGAGAATGCGAAGATTCCAATACTCTTCACCTCATACGTTTGCCCTGAAATGTCGACAGATGCCGGGATCACGGGGTCCAACCCACCAGCTGTCCAGTCGTATCCGGTAACCGCCGCGCCCGCGGCCGAATTCGCATCGTCAGCCTCGAACTGTATGCCGTCGATGTGGGTGATCACGGGCGCGGCGTTCGCGGCCGCGGGTACGAGCAGGATCCCTGACGCAGCGAGTAATGGTGCGAGGAGCAGCGCGAGCAGCCGTGATCGTCGTCGGTTCGGTCGAGCCTGCACGTGCATGAGTCCCCTATCTCAGCGCTGGTTTCGCTCCATACGTGACTGATTCCGCAGTGCTCCTCGTCCCCTGAGCGGAAGGACCACGGCGTCAATCCCTTTCCACCATACAGAAGCCGACCCCCGAGTGAAGGGCTACAGGTGATGTTCACGAGGCGCTGACGCTTCTCCGCGCGATCGTTCTATGACACGGTGAATCATGTCAAGCCGTTCCCTCGTCACTCGCGAGTGGTCTACTGCGCCCAGTGTTGGACGAGGGCGCGCGGCGAGAGCGGCGTCAGAGGCCGAGAGTGCGGCGGATCGCAAGCCCCGACCAGATGAGCGACGCGCCCACGATCAGCGTGAAGATCCCGACGAGCACGGCGACGAAGGCGAGCGCGACGGCGGGCCACACGAGCGCGGCAGCCCCCGCAGCGATGAGCAGCACCGCGGGCAACACCATCGCCGCGCCAAGCCTGGCCCCGATCACAAGCCACAGCACGCCGATGAAGATGACGGCCACACCGAAGAAGGTGACGAGCGCGTTGACCGTGAACTCGGAGAACACGATCGCGAGCGCCCCCGCCACGACGAGCACGACCCCGGCGGCGACTCCGCCCCCTCCCCCGCGCCGACCCACGAGCAGGGCGAGCCCGTTCGCGATCAGCGCGGAACCGAACAGCAGCACGAGCACCCACGAGGCGGCGATAAACGGCCACAGCATGAGGCCGAGACCCGCCGCGATCACGAGAATACCGACGACGATCAGCGTCCACCACGGGAACCTGCGCGGCGGCGGCACGGAGCGGGGCCCGTCCGGAACGATCTCCCAGGTCATGGCTCCTCGATCCCTCTCGAAATGCTGCGCGGCCCCCGGCTACAGGCCGGAGTAGGCGTGCAGGCCCTTGAAGAAGACGTTGACGATCGTGAAGTTGAAGATGACCGCGGCGTAGGCGATGATGTTCAGCCACGCCGAGCGGCTGCCGCGCCACCCGCGGGTCGCGCGCGCGTGGATGAAGCCGGCGTAGAGCACCCAGATGACGAAGGTCCAGACCTCCTTGACATCCCATCCCCAGTAGCGGCTCCAGGCCGCCTCGGCCCAGATCGAACCGGCGATGAGCGTGAACGTCCAGAACACGAAACCGATGATCGCGAGCCGGTAGGCGAGATCCTCGAGCCGCACCGCGGTCGGGAACGTCGTAATGAACCGCAGCGCGCCACCCTCGGAGGCCTCACGCTTCGTCTGCATCAGCTGCAAGAGTGACAGGCCGAACGAGAGGGTGAAGAACGCGACGGCGAGCACCGCGACGAGAATGTGGATGATCAGCCAGTACGAGTCGAGCGCTGGCTGGAGCGGCACAATCTCGACGTAGTAGTTCACCTTCGTGACGCCGAGGAAAATCACGGCGAGGCCGGTCACGAGGGCGCCGAGGAAGCGGATGTCGATGAAGAACTGCACGACGATGAACATGAGCACGATCGCGAGCGTCGCGGTGAGCGCGAACTCGTACATGTTCGCCCACGGCAGCCGCTCGGCGCCGATACCGCGCAGCACGGTCGCCACGAGGTGAAGCAGGAAGCCGAGCACGGTGAGCGAGAAACCGATGCGCAGGGATCGTGACCGCTTCGCCGGCGTCACCGCCTCGGGCGCGCGCGTGAGTGTCGCCACTCCCCCGGACTGCCCGGCCTGTGCTGCCTGCCCGGCCTGTGCCGACTGCCCGCTCTGGGCGGTCGCCGCCCCGGAGCGTGCCGCGGCCGCGGCGTCACCGCTGCGGTTCGCGAGATCGATCACGTAAAAGACGAACGCGATCGAGTACACGATCATTGCCGAATAGAGCGCGATCGTCGAGTATGTTTCCAGCTCTGCCACCACAGTCGCTCAGAATACCCGGGCACCCCGCGCTCTGCCTGAGAAAACGGGGCCGGGCCCTGCACTACTCGCGTTCGGTGACGACGACGGTGAACGTGAGCGGCTGGATACCGCCCTGCTCGTTCGTCATCGTGACCTCGGTGGTGCCTGCGGCGAGCGCCGTGACCCCGGGGTTGAAGGCGTCGTTGCCGTCTGCGGAACCGGGCGTGAATTCAGCGATCGAGGGATCGGCGACCTCGCCGGTGTAACTGTCGACGTCGAGGCTTTCGGTGTCGATGTTGAGCACCTGGCCGACGAGAAGCTCGACCTCCGCCCCCTGGAGGTCATTCACGCCCATCGTGACGGGGGCGATGATGTCGCCGCCGATCGCCTCTTCGGTGCTCGAGCCGTTGTCCGTCGAGCCGCCATTGTCTGCGGTGCCGCCGGTGTCGGTGGTGCCGCCGCATCCGGTGAGGGCGACGAGCAGTGCCGCGGCTGCGGCCGCGCTTCCCAACTTCTTCAGTGCGTCCATGTGTTCAGCGTGGCACTGCGACAGCCGGCTGCCAAGAGGCTCTCCGCGGATTCTTTACGAGCTCACCCGAGTTTCTCATCTTTTCGGTTACCTGCATGTCACCCCGCACCGATAACGTTGGACCGAATACAACTTGCACACCGTCCATCGTTGGCGGTGCAAGTTCAATAATGGGGGATCGGGGAACAGCATGACAACGGCAGCAGAAGCGGCACGATCGACAACGGCACGATCGAAAACAGCACCGTCGATAACAGCACTGTCGACAACGGCCGCGCAGAGCACACCGTCGGAGGGAGCCGCGCAGACCGCGACAGACGAGGGATACTTCGGCCCGGACAGTGTGAGCTGGCGGGTGTTTTCGGATCCCTCATCGAAGCTCGGCGGGTTCGCGGCGCTGCTGCTGCAGTCCCTGAACCCCAATATGATGCGTCTGTTCGACGCGACGAGCGGCTACGCAGCCGACGTTGAGGGGCGCAGCGAGCGAACCGGCCGCTACCTCGACACGACGATCTTCGGGGATCGCGAGCACGCGGACGCCGCGGGCGAGGCCGTGCAGCGGCTGCACGCGGCGAGCATGTGGACCGACCCGAAGACCGGCGAGGAGCTGCGCGCCGACACGCAGGAGTGGCTCGCGTGGACCCACAACGCGCTCGTTTTTGGTCTGCTTCGCGCCGCCGACGAGTTCGGGCCGAAGCTGACGGCCGCCGAGCAGGATCGTTTCGTGCTCGAGCAGCACGAAGCCGCCCGAATCGTCGGGGTGACGGAAGAGGAGCTGCTCCCGAGGACGCGCGGAGAACTCGAGGAATACCTCGACGACAACAAGAGCTGGATGTCGCTCACGCTGCCCGCCGCGGAGATCTCACGGAGCCTCCGCAAGCCTGCACTCAAGGGCAACCCGGTCAAGGTGTGGCTCGGCCTGAACGTGCAGGATGCGACTCTCGGCCTCCTCCCCGACTGGGCGCTCCTCCTCTTCGGTATCGAGGGCCGCCCGATGAACATGCGCGCCGCGACCCGCGTCACGCGCCGTCTCATCGCGCAGGCCCGGGCCGGCCGCTCCGCCGCCGACCTCATTAGCGAGGTGACCTCGCGCGTGGAGACGCACCCGTATCAGAAGGTGCGGCGCCCGCGCGCCGGGGCGTGATGTGTGGGCAGCGTGATGGGTGGACCGCGCCGCGCCAGTGTCACGGGTCCCCCATACACTGAGAGCATGTCGAACACCGAGCATCGCCGCCCGGGCATCTGGCGGGAGACCGGCGCCCTCCTGCGCGGCGCGATGGTGAGCGTGCGCGCGGGCGGGGCCCGGCTCGCGGCGCTGATCCTGGTGAGCCAGTTGCTCATCCTCGGTGTCGCGCTGCCCGTCATGGGGTGGACCTTCCGCGAGGCGCTGCGCGCCGGCGGCATTCACGGCCTCGACCTCGGCAACTTCAGGCCCGGCGCCGGCTTCCCGCTCACCGCCGCGCTCATCGTGGTCATCATTCTGCTCGCGTTCTGGTTGCTCGCGCTGCAGTTCACGGCGCTCGTCGTGCTGCTGCGCTGGCCGCGCATGACGGGGCGCGGGTTCATGCGTGAGCTCGGCCGGGTCACCCGGAAGCTCGCGCGGCCTGGCTCGGTCACGCTCCTCCTCTACCTGTTCCTCCTTCTCCCGCTCACGGGGTTCGGGTTCGCCTCGACCTTCACGCGCGGCATCGCGATTCCCGCATTCATCTCGGGCGAACTCATGAAGACCGTCTCGTCGGCGGTCGCACTCGCCGTGTTCGTGCTCGCGCTGGTGCTCCTCAACATTCGCCTCGCGCTCACCGTGCCCGCGTTCGTGCTCACCACGACCCGCCGCCCGGCCCGGTCGAGCTGGCGGCTCACCCGCACGCTGCGCCACTCGGTTCCGCTCGTGCTCGCAGTCGTCGCGGTGCTCTTCGTCGGCGGTCTCGTCGGGTTCGCCCTAGTGCTCATCGCGATCATGCCAACCGTGTTCTTCGACCTCGTCGCGCCCGGCGCCTCGCACGTAGTCGCGGCCTACTCGCTCGGCGCGGCTCAGGTCGCAGGGTTCATGATCACCGGCGTGTTCACCGCGCTCGTCGCCGGCGTGCTCATCACCGGGGTGCGCCGCTGGTCCGACCGGCTCCCCGACGACGTCGCGCTCATCGAACCCGCTGAGGGTGCCGGGGTCACCGCCACCGGCGGCGCGGGATCCCCCGCCCCGCAGCACCACCGCAGCACGCCCGTGCTCGTCGCCGTCGGAGCACTCGTCGCGGCCGCGGTGTTCGGCTCGCTCGGGCTCGACACGATGCAGCGGCTGTCGAACACCCCGGAAACGCTCGTGCTCGGGCACCGCGGCTTCCCCGAAGGCGGCGTCGAGAACACGATCAGCAGCCTCGATGCGGCAGCCGAGGTGGAGGCCGACCTCGTCGAGATGGACATCATGCAGACGAAGGACGGCGGGTTCGTCGTGATGCACGACGCGAACCTCGAGCGCCTCACCGGCGAAAACGTCGACGTGAAAGACCTCACACTCGACGAGATCACCGCGATGACGGTGCACGACCTCGAGGGGCACGAAGACGCGATCCCTTCGCTCGCCGAATACGCCACCCACGCCCACGAGATCGGCATGCCGCTGCTCATCGAAATCAAACTCTCGGGCGCGGAAACCGACGACCACGTCGATATGCTCGTCGCGGAGCTCGAAGAGCTCGACCTGCTGCACGCGAACATCTACCACTCCCTCGACGCGCCGAGCGTGGAGCGGCTGAAGCTGATCCGCCCCGACCTCACCGTCGGATACACGATGGCGTTCGCCGCCGTCGACGTGCCCGATACGACCGCCGACTTCATCGTGATCGAAGAGTGGACTGCCACCGAGCAAATGCAGGCCGCAGCCGAACGTGCGGGCCTCGGCTTCATGGCGTGGACGCTAAACGACGCGCCGGGCATGCGGGAGCACCTGCGGCGCGGCACCGACGGCATCATCACCGACCACCCCGACCAGGTCGTCGAGCTTCGCGGGGAAATGCAGCAGGAGACGGGTCTCTCCGACGTGCTCATCGACGCGCTCAGCCGCTTTGTCACCTTCGTGTAGCCGTGGCCGAGGCGCCTCGTTCGCGTAGCGGGGTTCTCGCACCGGGATCCCTTTAGACTGATCGAATGGCATCGACCCCCAAGACCCCGCGGTCAGGCGAACAGCCGGGCACCACCCCGGCCGCCGAGGAAGCAACCGACGTCACGGTCGTACCCGCGGTGCCCGAGCGCAAGACCTCGATCGTGGGCGACCTCGTCCGGGGCGCACTCATGGGCGCCGTCGAGACCGTGCCCGGCGTATCCGGCGGCACCGTCGCCCTCGTCGTCGGCATCTACACGCAACTCATCGACTCCGCCTCGCACGTCGTCTCCGCCGCGCGCCGCCTCATCTCCGGCCCCGACCGCGGCCGTTCCGCGCTCGCCGAACTGCGGCAGGTGCGCTGGCGGCTCATCATCCCCGTCTTCATCGGCATGCTCATCGCGATCGTCACCGTCGCGGGCCCCATGGCCGACCTCGTCGACACCTACCCCGAGCTCACGCGGGCCGCGTTCTTCGGCATGGTGCTCGCCTCCGTGAGCATCCCGCTCAGCATGGCCGGGGTGCGCGGCATCCGCTGGCACCAGGTCCTCTTCGGCCTCGTCGCGGGCGGCATCACCTTCTGGCTCGTCTCGCTGCCGCCCACCGAGACCACCCCGACCCCGATCGTGATCGTCGTCGCCGCCGCGGTCGCAGTGTGCGCGCTCCTCCTCCCCGGCCTCTCCGGGTCGTTCCTGCTCCTCACGTTCGGCCTGTACGAACCGACGATGCGCGCCGTCAGCGAGCGCGACTTCGGGTATCTCGGGCTGTTCGCGCTCGGCATGGTCATCGGCGTCGCCTCCCTCATCAAGAGCCTGCAGTGGCTGCTGCAGCACCGCCGCCGCATCACCCTCGTCATCCTCACCGGCGTGATGCTCGGCGCGATGCGCACCCTCTGGCCGTGGCAGGGCGAGCAGCGGGAACTCCACGCGCCCGGCGACAACTGGCCCGTCGCCCTCCTCCTCTTCCTCGCCGGCTTCGCCGTCGTCATCACACTCGCGATCATCGACGCACGCATGCTCCGCCGCCAAGCGGCAGCGCACCTCACCGGGTAGCCCCGCACGAAAACGGGGCCACCCTTCACGAAAGGAAACCGACACACGATGGCTGTGCCGCTCAGCATTCTCGACCTGGTCTCGATCCCCGAAGGGTCGACCGCACGAGAAGCGATCGCCACCTCGATGCGCCACGCCACCCTCGCCGACGAACTCGGCTACCACCGACTGTGGTTCGCCGAACACCACAACACCCCCGGCCTCGCCGCGAGCGCCACGTCGCTGCTCATCTCGCAGGCCGCCTCCGTGACCGAGCGGATCCGGGTCGGATCTGGCGGCGTCATGCTGCCGAACCACGCCCCGCTCATGGTTGCGGAACAGTACGGCACGCTCGCCAACCTGCACGGCGACCGCATCGACCTCGGGCTCGGCAGGGCGCCCGGCACCGACGGGTTGACCGCGCAGGCGCTCAGCAGATCCTCCGCCGAACCGCAGGTGTTCGCGCAGCACATCTACGACCTGCAGGGCTGGTTCAGCGAGACCGGCACAGCGCACAGCATGCCCGTCATGTCAGCCGTCTCCGCCGGCACCGACGTGCCCATCTGGGTGCTCGGTTCCACCGTGAACGGCGCCTCGATCGCGGGTCAGCTCGGCCTGCCCTTCTCGGTCGCCTCACACTTCGCGCCCGACCAGCTCGACGACGCAATTCGCGTCTACCGCGACGCCTTCACCACCGACGCACCGACCGCGCAGATCGAGAAGCCGCGCGTGATGGCCGGCATCAACGTGATGGTCGCCGACACCGACGATGCCGCCCGCCGCGAGTTCACCGTCGTCGAGCAGATGTTTCTCGACGTGGTGCGCGGGTCGCGCCGCAAACTGCAGCCGCCCGCCGACCCTGCGGAGCTCGAAACGCACGGCGGCCGCAACCCCATGCTGCAGATCCAGGCCGTCGGATCGCCCGCGACCGTCGTCGATCAGCTGCACCGGTTTGTCGAGCGCACGGGAGCCGACGAACTCATCATCACAACCTACGCGTTCGACCCCGCGGTGCGGGAGCACTCGCTCCGGCTGCTCGCCGAGCACTGGTTCACCAGCTGACGCTCGGGCTCGGGCGCGGGCTCGGGGTGATGAAGCAGGTGGTGGCGGAGACCCAGCAAGCCTAGGGGGAAGGCCTCCGCCACCATGCTTCTATGCCACCCTCACGGGGCGGCATGAAATCGACCGGCAACACGTGAACGCCACGCGAAACAGCAGTCAAAACCTCAGCGTATTCCGGCAGGCATGAGGCCCCCGTCGTTCACACCCAAAACCACCCTCGCGAGGGGCAAAACTCACCTCCCCTCCGACGCCGCTGCACTGAGA
>JBBAFK010000032.1:0-29792 GCA_041655455.1 Leucobacter sp.
GTCCGAGGCAACATGGGAGTGCCGGACGGAATCCGCGACAACCTGAGAGTGCCGGGCAGAGTCCGCGACAACCTGAGAGTGCCGGAGCGGGTTCTGAGGATGTGCCGCCGACATTGTTGCGCCTGGCATGACGCAGATGGTGGGAACTATTCAGGGCCCACAAAGGCAGTTCGGGAGGCGCATGTAGGCGTGGCGTGTCGGTTTGCAGACGACCGACTCCCGTGGCGGCTGCTGACCTGCGTGGCAGAGGTAGTGCGAAATCTGGTCGCGTGCGAATTTGCGCTCTAGCGCGGTTGCGAGTTGCTGAATGTAGCGAAATGGTGCCGGGATGGTTACGGACACGAACGGCGGTGCGACGGTGTCGCTTGGTCGACGCGCATGATTAAGGGGAGCCCTGTTGTCCGGTGCCGGCTATTGCATGGATTCTGGCTCGTTGGAGCAACAGGTCCGGAATTAAGCCCAATCCGAAGCGTGCCGTTGCCAGACGTCCCGTTTACGGCGGCGCCCAGATCCATACGGGCTGTATGCCAGCGCCGCATTCGCCGACGGGGGGACAAGGAATCGCTAATGTTACGCGTTGCTTAGCGCTTGTGACGCCGCTTCGCCTGCTAGCGTCGACTATATGGGGGACGAAGCTGCGCCCGGAGATGGTGTTGCTGAGCTAGCAATAGACACGACAAGTTCAGTCGTAGGCGCTCTAGTCGGGTTCGCCGTAGGCGGTCCCATCGGAGCAGCAGTGGGTGGCGCCGCACCACCCGTGATTGCGCGCGTTGGCAGGATCACGACTCGTGCGATTGCGCGGCGTGCCGCCCGGGCTGAGCGAGTCGCTACCGCGGCGCTAACGAGCATTGACGGACAAATTGAGTCGGGCGTCCAACGTCTCGATGAAGAGCCACAGCTCGCGGACACCTTCCTGCGGCTGCTAAGAGACGTTGTTGATTCCGATGAGGCGCTCGACGCTTTGTTCGGGGCCCTTCTGGGCGAGGTCGTGAAGGGCGACACCGTCGAGGTCGAGCGCGCGGTGATGATCGCTGACTCCTTGCGAGGCTTAAACGCGACCCAGTTGCGCATCCTTCAAACCATCGAGCGCAATGGCGGACAACTATCGGCAAGCGAAATCGCCGCTGCGGTCGGCATCCCCGAGGTAGAGCTTCGTGGTGCGGTGCGGAATCTCGAGGCGAGAGGCATGATCAAAGACATGGATGTGCGCCCCGTCCATTGGCGCATTCGGGAACTTGGCGAGGGCGTTGTTCGTCTCGCTTCTGGACCGGAGCGATAGGGAACAGCGTGCACTATCTAAATAACGCGGGTGCGGGGATCGTGGCAGACGAAACTCTCCATGCTGTCGTGCAACATTTCAGCCTTGAGCAAAAAGTCGGTCCGTATGCGGCGGCTCGGCAAGTTGCGGACGAAATGGCCGAGTGCTACGCGAGCGCAGCTGCAATCCTGGGTGCGCCGACTGAAGCCATATCGCTCCACGACAGTGCTTCTCGGGCGTGGAACATGGCACTCTACGGATGCGGCCTCAAACGAGGAGACAGGATAGTCACGCTGTCTTCAGAATTCGGCACCAACCTAGTTACCCTTTATCACTACGCACGCCAGGTTGGCGCAGCCGTGAAGGTAGTTCCCTGCGATCCTCGGGGCGACTTCGATCTAACGCAGTTCGAGCGCTATGTTGCGGACGGTGCGAAGCTAGTCGCGGTCAGTCATGCCGCAGCTCATGGTTCCATTGTGAACCCGGTCGAGAAGATTGGCGGTATTGCGGCGAGGTACGGCGCTACATATTTAGTTGATGGCTGCCAGGCAGTCGGGCAAATTCCGGTGAACGTTTCTACTTTGCACTGTGATGTCTATACAGGTAGTGGACGGAAGTGGCTGCGAGGTCCACGAGGAACCGCGTTCCTCTACGTGAGGCAGGGGTCAGATGTTCACACGCCACAAGTAGACCTCGCTTCCGCGGATCTCGCTATTCGGGACGGCGTGGTTACCGGCGTTGATGTGCGTACTGACGGCCGACAGTTTGAACTTTGGGAACGCAGTGTCGCCAGCTTCATGGGGCTAGGCGTCGCGTTGTCCCAATACCGAAATGTAGACCAGCAGAATGTATCCGAGGACTTAGCGGCTCAGGCAACTCGCCTCCGGGCTGCTGTTCTGTCGAACCCACTAATGCGTTTGATCGGCCATGTCGACGCCCGCACGGGGATCGTCGGTTTCTACCTTTCTGATCCCGATCGAGAGGCCGACCTACAGGCTGCCTTTGACCAAGCAGGTCTCGTGATCTCGACGATGGCTGACTGGGATTGCCCGCTACATTTTCCGACGAACGGGGCAACTCGCATTTTTCGGCTGTCACCGCACTTCCAAACCAGTGCTGAAACAATTGAACTCGCGGGGCACGTACTTGAGCAGTTCGGATAAGGCTCGTCAGGTCTTCGTCAACGACCTAAACCTGGACGGGTGTGGTCGGGTATTTACGGTCACGGGCTGGATTGTGAGACATAAGACTCATCGGGACACGGTGGACGTTGAACTGAAGGACGCCACCGGGACGGTATGGATCCGAGTTCCCAAGGGGGCAGCTGTCTCACGCGGCAAACGAATCCGAGTGACCGGGAGCCTGCGAGTAAACACCAGAAATGCAGAGGCGGTGACGCTGGATTGCTCCATGCACCCGGAACCGGTCGCAGACCTGGATACGCCGTACGGTGACCTTGATATTGACATGCAGGAGCAGGCGGCTCGAGTCCTTCTAAGTAAGACGATCCGCGTGTTATCTGACGAAATGGAAGACCTGAGATTCACCCCGTTCGACTCGAAAGTAATCTCAACGTCGCTGTCTGACCATGGACTTGAGGGCATGCAGGTCTTGTATCCGGGTTTTGGCAGTGCGGTGGCGCTTGTCACGTCACCGGCAAGCCAGATTCGTGAGTTCCTGCTAGTGACAGGGCATTCACGAGCTTTCACTGTTGGCACATCGTTCTCGACTACATTTCGCTCACCGAACGCCGGAAACGAAGCCCGAGTCGTTATGGGATTGGCGCTCGATATGTCCGACGACGACCATGAGAGGCTTCTCGAGACCCTGGTTCAGAAGGCGCTGTCCACTGTTGGCTACACAGATGCGGTTGTGAGTCGAGACGGTCGCGGGCTTCGGTTGGTTGAACGCGATACGGAGTCTGTTCTGGCGTCTGAGGTCCGGCCCGTGAGGCTGCACCGATGGGTTCAGATCGTCGCAGACCGTGGGACGTTAATCGCTGAGGGGGCCATCGAACGGCTCAGCGAGCGGGGACGGCTCAGCAGCGTAACCTTTTATCCTGGCCAGGTCCTGAGCTTGCTTGAGCGCACGCCAACACGTCGTTTGATGGACTTGGGAAGGCCCCGTGTTTGGAAAACGTAGCGGTATGCTCGAACCTCTTGGACACCGTTCAGCCGACAGCAAGCTAGAGCGCTACTGGTGCACTGTGGCGGATCCCCAGTCGCTGGAACGGCATAGAACGTCGGTCTTTGATACGGACGCGTGCATGTCTATGGCACCAATGCGATACGTGACCGAACCGTTGACGTTCCGATCTGACGTGCCGAGTGACGACTGGCTTGTCGAAAGCCTGCTGACGTTCGTGCGAAATGAGTTTCCGGCAAGGACGTCGAGACCAGAGCCGCCTGGGCGTCCGAAGTTGACGCATCAGGAAGTGGGCGCCGAGTTCTTGCAAGAGTTCCTGTACGCCAGCGAAAAGCTCGACCAGGTACTCAAACCCGGCGGGGATAGTAGCGACGATGTGCGCGCGATGGCCACCAGCATCTACCGATTGTTGTGTGACCCGCGCATAGGCTCTACAAGAAATCGCGCGAACAATGACCCCAATCAGTTTGTGGACGAACTCGTTGAAACGATCGAGCGCCAGAGTCGGCTGTTGTTCGTGTTGCCTGGATTCCCCTTCAAGGACCAGAATCGCTTCCGAGTGCCCTATAGCGCTGAAGAACCCGACCTCGCTGACATCTCGTTTCTTATTCGTCTGCATAGGCTGACGCAGGCTCTTTATCAGGTACACCCATACGGTGCGGATGTTCTCATCCTCAGCGATGGCTCGCTATACGCCGAACTATTCAAGATATCAATGGATTCCGCCGAACGGTACTTAAGACGTATCAAAGCCTATAGGAACCAGTTGAACCTGCAGGGCACGATCTCCGTGATCCCTCTCAGAGACCTACTGGCGAGATCTGACGCCCAAGGGCTGCTGCCACTGGATGTTGCCAGCGGGATTGAGAGACGACTCCGATCATTAGCGCAGTCGACCGTCGTTCTCAAAGAGGTGTTTGCGGACCTCACGGCTGGGATGAAGCGAAATATAAACTCGAAGCTTCTGCTTGCTGACCTCGACGACGACGAGGCACGCCAAATGATCTACTCCACGGTGGTTCCGGCCAATAGCGCGCTCGCAGAGCGGTGGTATGAATTCGAAGCACTCTGCGAGGACGCCGCATATCGATACTCAGCAGTCAATCTTTCGATCAGATGGCTGGATGTGATTACAGCTCACTTTCCCGGCGCTATCCGCGGGACGGTGCACCCCAAGCCTGGACAGTTCGCATTGGCGGGATCGGGTGGTGCATATGCTTGGAATGGAGTTGCGGTGTCGAATTCGTGGCCACGTACGATTGACGACGTCAAAGTTTCACCCTTCTTCGCACTTGCCGACCACTCCACCGTGATACGGGTGTCTTTCGACGATGGACTCCCTGCGTTTTTCATGCCAGGTGCTGGATGATCCAGAACATCACCCGTGCTCGAACGGTACTACCGCCCAGTGGTTGGACGGCGTGTGGCGTGCAGGGACGCCAACTAGAACCTGCCGACCTTGATGATCTTATTGCCTTGGGCCGGGATGACGTCACGTTTGCCTGGGAGCGGGAGCGGAAGTCTGGTGACTACTATTCAGGCTTATTGCAATTTCGGCTGGGACACTATTGGCGTTACAGTTTTGGTGTCCACGGAATTTGGCAAGGCTCCTCGATGGTAGGTCAGGTCGGGCTCCAGGTTCTGAGCGAAGACAACGATCAAATCGAGTTCGTAGTGTTCTTGAGTCAGCTCTACAAAGGGCACGGATTGGGCACTTGCCTCGCGCGCTATTTGATGGAGCGATGCAGAAGCGTTGGGATGACAGAACTATTCGGCGTGGTTCGAGTTGACAACCCGGAAGGGCTCGCACTTATGGCTAACTTGGAGGCGCAGGCCCTCGATCGCATCCTCCACTTCGGTCAAGAGGCACAAGTTTTCCGGATAAGTCTCAAGAACGGTGGAACATGCCAACCTGCTTCTTGATCTTGTCGGAGGAGATAAATGAGCTGAATAGCGAAAGCATCAATGCCATCCGAGACATCGTCGCTAAAGAACTCACTTCGGGCGCCCGCTACCTGGACCGCCACCATATTTCAGTGCGAACGATGAAATCGCGTCGGGAGCACATGCTCGGGGACATCGAGATCGAGATCCAGGCTCAGTTTTTTGTCCGACGATTCTGGAAACGAGACGAGCGAGCCAGGCGAATTTCGGATCGTGTGGCTTCAGACTTTCACATCAGCTGTGCCACTTGGATAAATATGTCAATTGTCGGGTACGCGCGGGTTACGACTGACGGGCGTGCATTCTTTTCCGACCGGGCGTCCGGTCGTCCCCCCTGATCCAGAACCGGGCTTTCTCAGACGTCTCGTCCTTATGCTCGCCGAAATGCCGTGCTCAGCCGAAAGTTCGCACGCTGCGAGGCCGACACTCAACCGAGACTTCGTGGTCGCCACGCAGGACCACGACTGTAACCCTTCGGTTGGCGGCATCTCGCCGCAATGCGCGCAGTAAGTCATTCTGGGAGTGGATGTCTCGATCGCCGACAGCGATGATGGCATCGCCGCGCTCGAACGGGCCAGCTGAATAATCGCGAACAGCGGTCACGACGAGAGCATGGCCACCAGGTGCTCGGTCGATCGCCCGACGCGCGACGCTCACTCCGAGCGATGCGCGTTCAACCGCTCCGTACGTGATGAGTTCATGGACGACCTCGGCGACGGTGTCGGCGGGAACGGCGAAGCTGATGCCGTCTGCCTCGGGAATAGCTGCCGTGTTCACACCGATTACTTGACCGTCGACGTTCACCAACGGCCCCCCGGAGTTCCCCGGGTTGATCGCCGCGTCCGTCTGGATGACGTCAAAGATCGCTTGCTTGTCGCCGGTGGGAAGGCTCCGCTTCAGTCCGCTCACGATGCCGATGCTGATGCTCTCCGGGAACTCACCCAAAGGGCTGCCGAATGCGAAGCAGAGTTCACCCAGTCGAGCCCCCATGGGTGAAATCATCAGTGGCTGAGCAGATTGCGGGTCCACGCGAAGGACCGCCAGATCGGTCAAAGGGTCGCGACCGACTACCCGTCCCTCGGCCTGCTGTGCGCCGGGAAGCTGAACATAGATGGGTTCGACAAGGTCTTGCACTACGTGATTGTTTGTGACGAGGTGTTCGACGTCGTAGAGGAACGCGGACCCGCTGCCTTCCTCGAAATCGTGGGTCTGTCCCTTGACGATGGCCGTGGAGAGCACAACCCGCTCGGCCAGATCGATGATCTCGTCACTGAACTGTCGGAGCAACCGCCCCGGTGTGTTAGACATCGAACTCGTCGCGTTCATCGTCGTCGAGCATGGTTCTGCCGCCGAACCGTTTCTGAAGAAGGCTGTCGTAGTGGTCCGCTCGGTCGGCCACAAGGTCGATAGTTGCCAATAACTGGTCGGGGGAGAGTTCGTTGAAGATGTACAACTCCGCGGTCAGCACGATTTGTGCGTTGTCTGGGTCGACGTATGCCTTGGCGAGCGGTGTATTTCGATTGATGGAGTTGACTGCCGCGAACACCTCGGGGCGCATGGTGAACTCCTCCAGCAGCGGGGAAAAGATCTCGATGCGCGGTGGATCGTCATCCGCAGTGTGTACGTACACAACCGCGCTTCCGCGGGAGATGGGGATGTCGCCGTCCTCGTCACGCTCGATGGCGTCAAGCTTGAACTCGCGCTTGAGTGTCTCCTCGAGCCACTTGTCGAGTTCGTCGGTGCGGTGTTCGCACGCCGGACCCGAATATTCGGCCAAGAAGCGGCGTCGACTGTATCCGTGGTGCGAATCGGGACAACTCATCATCTCCACTCTGCAAGCTTGTCGGTGGTCATTCTTTCTCGAACCCCGACTGGTCAAACTTCAAGGTCTTCGCGTTCTCCGACACCGTGCGAATCTTGTTCTCATCAAAGCCTGTTGCGTCCACCGCTTCGATCTCGATCTTCACGATCAGGTTGATGCCCTGTTCCCGAAGGTTGGCGATCACCTCATCGGCGATGTTCTTGAAGTCCATCGCGATCTTGTCCGAGCTGAGCGTCTTGACTCCGTAGAACCGCGTGAACGCGATATCGATAGGGCCGGGGCCGGTGCCAATTCCGGCGCTTGTCCCAGTCCCACTTCCCGTCCCGGTGCCCTCTCCGGTTTCAGTGTCGGTGTCGGAACCCGTTTCAGTTGGTTTCTCGTGCTCTCGTTGATGGATCGCGACGTCGGGACGCACCAAGAGCAGCGAGTCCACCGGAGCAGGAGCTGAATTGCTGTCTTCGGGGATCCAAAGTCCGACAAACCGTCCTGTGGCAGCGTCGATGCCGGTTGCCAGGGCAAACGCGTCGGTCTCCCAAATCATTGGAAGATCGAGCACGCCCTCCTCCAGAACGCGCCGATCCCGCAGCCGCGGCATGTACGGGTACTGGCAGTACAGCCCCCACAGCGCGCCGAGGGTGACGTGCCCGTCCTTCCAGATTTGGGGCACCTTATTGATGGCGAGGCGAATCGTCACCGCGGCTTGGCGAACTGACAGATCGCCGTCGTTGCCGAGCCGGCGGGAGACCCGCTCAGCCAGCGACTCCGCCTGGCCTTCGACCTTTGTTTCCCGCACAACGAACGGAGCGCTCGCATCAGGCTGTGACGGGACGAGTGCCCACGTGAACGTCTGCAGCAGACGAGACTTCACCGTCTGGTCGGCGTGCGCTTGCCGGGTGGACGCTTGATTCTTTTGGTTCTGGGTGAGATCCAGGTCGGCCTCGTTGGCCAGCACGTGTGACCAGCCGAGGTAGTCCCGCGTGGCGGCGTCGAGTTCCTCGAGTCGTGCTTCGTCGGCTGCTAGAAACACCAGCATGTTGCGGTTGGATCGGTTGGCGGTGCCACGCTGCTCGGTCGCCTTCTGCGCGAACGCTTTGGCAGGTGAGTCCGATCCGCGCTTGTGCGCAACCTTCGGATGCAGGACGACCAGTCGGGCTTCGTCGGTGTCGGGTATATCCGCGTTCGATTCAGGGCACACGTGCACACCCGCGAAGTCCCCACGAGTCTTCGCCTGTCCTTGCAGGCGGCGGGCGATCTCGGCCGAAACGTCTTCCTTGTGAAGCCGCTCGGCTTGATCCTTGGCGGTGCGGGTGATGTTGGCCTGCAGGTCATACCAGTACTTCCCAGATCCGGAGTAGAAGTAGGTGGCCCGGTCACCAAGCTGGGTCAGCGCGGAATGGAAGTTCCCCGGAACATCACCCGGGACAGCAGTGCCCAGGAAAACCCGCTGGGTTTCGAGGCCCTTGTGCGCGGACCCTATAGTCGGAGTGGCGCCAAAGAACACCGTGCGGGCCAGCCGCTTGGTCAGCGACCGCTGACCGAAGACGGGCTTCTCCTTGTCGATCCGCGCAGGCTCGGAGGTTGGCCCGTCGACATCGGCGTCGATGATCGCTTTCCACGAATCTTGCAGGTAGGACGTGAGTTCGGCGTTGACGTTGGATGTGGCCAGCGGGATGGACCCGGGCATGATCAAGGGCGAGGCGTCCTCACCGGCCCACAACGCGTGAATAACGGTGCTCATCAACCGCAGGACCCCGCGGGTGCGCTGGAAGCGTTCCAGCGAGGACCATTCTTCGTAGAGTCGGTCGAACAACTCAGGATGGATGGGGTAGGTCCTCTTGATGCGGTCTTCGTATGCGGTGTCGCGGGATTCACGCGGGAAGTCATCGGCGTACTTGCGGTACATGTCGACGTAGGCGCGCGCGGTGGCTCCGATGGAGGCGAGTGCAGCACCGTCAGGTTGGACGAAGAGGCGTTGTCGGACGATCTGGTAGGCCTCTGCCGAGGACGCTGGCCGCCATTGTTCGGCGACGCGACGCACGACGTTCTGCAGTCGTTTGAGCGCTTCGAGGCCGTGCGCGCCGCCGACTTCTTCGGCATTGCCGGCGACGATCTTGTCCGAATCGTCCCCGGTTTCCGACGCGGGGATGGAAATGACCAGCAGAACACCGGAAGTGCCCTTTGCCGCCTCGGTGAGGGATTGGGCGAAGGTGAACTGGTCGTCGAAGGTACCGCCGGCCAGGTCGTCGCGGCCGACGAGTGAGCGGGCGTAGGCGACCCATTCGTCGATCAGGATGACCGCGGGGGAGTACTTCGCGAGCAGGTCGTGGAGCGCCTCCCCGGGTGTGGTGCGATCTCCGTCGGCCTTGGCGACCAGGGCGTAGGCCTCGGCGCCTCCGAGTTGCCAGGCGAGCTCGCCCCAGATGGTGTTGACGTGGGTGCCGTCGTCCTTGGTCGTGCCGGCCGGGCTGAAGTGGTTGCCGACGATGGCGACCCGGTTGACCTTGGCACCGGTGTAGCCGTTCTTGGTCAGCAGTTCCTGGGTGTCCTGGGGGAACTGCCCAACGGGCAGTCCTGCGGCGACGTGCCACAGTGCGAGCATCGAATGTGTCTTGCCGCCACCGAAGTTGGTCTGCAGGTTGATAACAGGCGGTGCGTTGTCGTCGGCGGAGAGCCGGCGGACTGCGCGGCCGACGAGGTCGGTCAGGCCTTCGGTGAGGTAGGTGCGGCGAAAGAACTCAACCGCGTCGGCATAGCCGGAATCCTTCTCGCCGCCGAAGGCGACTTTATAAAGGTCGGCGGCAAATTCGGAGGCGGCGAAGTTTCCGGTAGCGACGTCGTGGTGGGGTGGCAGTACTTCGCGCCAGGGTTTGAGGCCCGCAGCCTCGGGGTTGTCGACGGCGGCTTTGAGTGTCTTCTTGTCGTCTTTGTCGGCGGTGACACGGCGTAGGTTGAGGCGGATGGCGTGAACCTCGTCGGCCTCCTTGGCCGCTCCGATGAGCTTGAGCAGTCGCTCGCCGGTGTCCAGCGCGCGGTAGGCGTCGTCATCGCTGAAGGTGCCGTTGTGGGCCCACGTGTTACGGACTGCGCGGAGTTCGATGGCGAAGGACTCCCCGGCTTTGCCCAGTGTTTTGCTGAACGGGTACCAGCCCGGCTTGAAACCGTTGGTGATGTTCGTTTCGGTGAGGATGCGGAACTGGACCTGCGGGTCGAGCGGGTTGTACGTTTTGTCGGACGGCGCACCCTTCTTCCCGTCCTTGTGTTGAACCAATTTTGTCCAGGCAGCTCCGAGCGCTGGATCGCCCTGCCCGATAACCGAGGCGATGAAGTCATCGAGCGGGGGCGCCATCGTCTGGAACATGCGATCGATTCGGTCACGATTGCTCAGTGCCATCAGTCGTTCTCCATGCCTACGTCGTGGGGAAACGCCTCGGGCTCGAACTGTGCCGAATCTTCGTCCGCGAATCCCAAGTCGATGTCTCGTTGCACTGCCTTACCGATCGCATTTTCGACCAGCTCGCACAGCGATTCGCGCCGCGTGCGGAAAAAATTCTCGAAGTGGTCCTGGCGGAGGAACTCGGCCGGAATCAGGTGAGTGGCCACCAGGCCGTCGAGATGCGTCGAGTCGATCTGCGCTCGGGTTTCGATGACCGGAAGGTACGACGACGGGGCGACACCGCCGATTGTGCGGTTGGTTCGCGCGCTGATCGTCGTCTTGTTGACGATGCTCTCCCGGTGTTCGGCATCGATGCCGTTAGTGTCGCACCACTTCTGGGGGAAGATGTGATGGATGTCGACGGCGAGGTCGACGTACTGAACCTTGTCCAGGGCTTTGTCTTCCATCCAGTCCCGCGCACCTCCGGCGAGGATGAGCGCGGCAATACCCTTGTAGGCGGCGGCGTTTCGTGTTCGCAGCGAGTGCAGACGGGATTCGGTGAAGCTGCTGTCCTGTACGGTCCTCGGCACCGGCGCGGAGCCGTCGGTGGCCCAGGGCGGAACCATCTCGATGTCACGGGCGAACCGTGATTCGATTGCCGAGCCGTAGAGTTCGCCGAGCACGCCACACCAATACCAGCGGACGAGACGTTCACTCACACTGATCAGATCTGCTTGCTTGCCTAGCACCACCTTGATGGTGGCCAGCGGAACCAGCTGTTTGGGGTAGGGCACGTCTCGTGGAGCGAAGATGTGGCGGTCGGCCAGGAATGTTGACGCCCAGATGAACGCCTCGCGCAAAGGTTCACGCCACTGCAGATAGTCGCTCAGGGTCAGCTTCAGTACGTCCTCGCGCTTGGCCGAGATGGCCGGCGGCCGGTCGGAGGTGTCGGCGAGGTGGCGTTGGCGGGTGGTGAGCATGGTGACCGCTTGGAGGAAGTCGGTATTCTCGACGGCCGCCAGCACCGGGTAGGACGACCACTTGAGTTGGGTTTCCCGCCAGTCGTCGTTGAGCCGGAAGTCTTCGCCTGACTTGGCGTAGTAGTCGGCGTCGCCGGCAAAGACTGCGGTGAGCAATTCGAACACGTTGAGAGACAGGCCGCCAATGTTCACCTTTTCGAACACGGTGGCCACGGCCGCCTTGTCGGTGTCCTCGTCCAAGATGATCGCGGGGATGTCGTAGGTGGCTGACTGCTTGATGAACTTGTCATGAAAGTGCTTGCCTAGCGCCGGGTTCTGTAGTTCCAGGATCCAGCTCATGTAGTCGCCGTAGAGCAGGTTCAGCGGGAAGTAGCCATGCTCGTGTTGCTTGTCCTGATCGCTGAGGTCGAGCACCACGTCTTTGCCGAAGTTCGACCGAACGACGCCGTCAGCCGGTACCGAAATCACCGCATCATCAACGCGGTTCGGGTCGCTGAGACCGGTTTCCATGTGGACGAAGTAGCGCCGATCGAGCAATCGTCCGCGGCTATCTTTCGTTGCGACCAAACCATTCCCGCTGAGGGCTTGCGTCAGCGATGTCAGACGCTGCTGCCCGTCCAAAAGCAGGTACTTCGCGTCGGTGCCTGGGGTGAGGTCGACACCCTCGATGGCCCGCGGCTTGAACCGCACCTGTGAGTTGCCGGTCTTCAGCAGCATGACCGCACCCATCGGGTGTCCGCGCAACACCGTCACCAAGAGCTGACGAATGCGTTCGTCTTCCCATTTGTATCCGCGCTGGAAGTCCGGCAACTGGATCTCACCGGAACGAGTCCATTTCAGATACTCACCCAACTCGTACATCGGTGTCAGGAAGCCCATGTCAGTCGTCCCCCCCATCGAAGTCGAATGCACTTTGCGAACTGGCTGCAGACATGTCGGAACGTGCCGCATCGGATATCTCGGGCCAACTGGTGACCAGAGTGTTGAAACTCAGTGCGTCTTTCGTCCAGCCGTTGCTCTCTGCGATGCGGAACAAGAGGTGCGCCAGCTCTTTGATGAGGTCAGCGTCGACAGCACCGTCGGGGCGGCTCAGAGCAGTGCGCAAGAAATCACCCGCTGGACCGATACCTTCGCCTTCGAGTGTCTTGATCAGGTGGTGCAGTGCCTCCCAATTACTGGTGTGGAGGTCTGCGAGAATGTTGTAGTCCGTGCTTAGATCTGACGGCTTGATGAGTTGGACCTTGCCGGCCCGACTCGCCAGGATGCCCCCACGGTCCATTGCGTTGACGGTGGTGTTTCGCGCGTTGGCGAGATTATTAGCGTCCCCGAAAGTGCCGGTGCCATAGCCGTGTTGGCGATACCACGCAATGGCAAACCGGCTCGTCGGATCGAAGTCGCCTTCCTGCTCGTTGAGCACTTGGTCGAGGACCTCATTGATCCGGGCCAGCGCGGAACGCACCGACATTCTTGAGCCGTCGGGTTCGAGCACTGCTGCATAGCGGGAGAACACTGCCATACCGGGCCCGATCGCCGCCTGTGGCAAGTCAACTGGAGCAACAGCGCCATGCTGGAGCTCCTTGAGTGCGGCCGGAAGTTCGGACTGTAGTGCTGCGACAAACTGACGACGATCAGTCCGGGATGCATCCTGTGGACGTGGCCGGAGCGCCAATACGATCGCTGACGCCAGCGCATTGGTTCCGATGCTGATCATCCGCCCACCCCGCTCACTCCGCAGCGGCCAAGTCGCAGTTACTGCCCAATCTGAACGAATCATGCCTTCTAGCAATGTTTCCCAACCAGAAGACGCCTCTCCGGCGTCGCTGGTCTCGGATTGCTTGAATGCGTAATAGACTGTGATCGGAAAGTCCGGCAAAGCTGACTCTCTTGCCTTTCGGAAAACCTCCCTAAACCCCTCCTCAAAAAAGGTGTGGGCACCGCCCCTGCCGTCATGCCGGTATGGGTTAGCAACGAGTTCTTCGGCCTTGGGCACCAACATTGTGCTCAGTAGGCCTGGGTGGATTGCCCGCAGTGAGCGGCGCAACCACACATAGAAGAAATCTGAAAGATCCGAGTAACCGATATTGTCGTAATACGGCGGGTCCGTCGAAATCAACTGACCACTGAGGGGTCGATCGCTGGCGCTAGCCTGTTCTGCTACACCAGGTAGACCGGTACACAAACGATCTAGTGCTTCACCCATAGACCTTGTGGCGATGACGATATCGCCCGCTGCGCCAGCGAACGGCGATATTTCAACGAAGTCCCAGGCCATGGGGATCGCCTGTCTAGCGAAGAGGTTCCGCGCTTGGTCTCGGCTGTTTGACCAGGTAACAAGGGAGTTACCAAGGTCTGTGGTACGGCTAACGCCCAACCCCAAGTATGTTGCGACGGCGTCGGCGTAGGCGGTCGCGCCGGTGCCGCCGGCCTCGAGGCGGTCACCTTCGGGCAGGCCTGCTGCGAAGGCGTCGGTGAGCACGCGATCGTGGGCGTCCGTGACGAGGTCACTGAATGTGGTGAGCGCGGTGAGCTGCCGCGCCGTGAATAGATCAGCGAACGTTGTCAGCCCATACGGTGGTGTCCAGATGTCTTTGGGGTGGTAGCCAAGTTGCTGATCTGGTACGTCGATTGGACGCGACACCTGTGCTGCGGCTTCGTGTTCGGTTGTGGGCGCGAGGTAGATCCGCGTGCGGTGTCCTTCGGCAACGGTGGCCATGAGTTGGGCGCCCATACTCCCTGCTCGGCCCTCGGCCTTGATGTGTTCGCGTTCTACAGTGGCCGCGCACCCAATGCAGGTCGCGCCGGTGCGGTGCACGGTGCCGTCGCTCTCTGAGGCGGGTGCGCGTTTCGGGTCGTGGCCGATCGTGAACTGGACTTTGCCGTCAACAACGGACGGTACGACGTAGGCTTCTTTGCCCTTCTTCTTGCCGAGCCACCATGAGCGCACCAATGGCATCGCGATACCGCAAGCGGGGTTCGGGCAGGTGACCGTTCGAGCCCAGATCCAGGCAATCACCGTTGCCTGAGATCCATCGGGGAGGACGGCTTTGGGATATAGGTGGCCGATGCGCTTCTCGGCTTCGTCGCGCATCCATTGGCCGTAGCGGCGTACATCCTCTGCCAGTCCAGTGGCGCGGGGCCACGGGTGTCCGAGCTGATCACGGGCAATATCAGGGTGAACTGGTGGCTGCCCGGCGAATTTCGGCGGAATCTCTATAAGCGCCTTATTGATCAGTACTGCGACGGGATTCAGGTCTGACGCATGGGCTTCGAGTCCGAGTCGCTGAGCCTCCAACGGTATCGTGCCGCCGCCGGCGAAGGGGTCGAGGATCGGCGGGGGATTGCCGTCGGTGGACTTCAAAATTTCCGCGTGTGCTTCGGCGAGCAATTTCTCGTCCTGGATGTTCTCCCAGACGACCAGGCGCTCGATGACCTTGTGGAGGCGCTCACGTTCTTTTCGTTGCAATTCCTCGGTGGGGAATTCCTCGGGATGCGAGGAGGGATCATCAACGAGTTGGGCGAATAAGACCGCGCGCGCCGCGGCGAGCGGACGGCGCGCCCACCACAGATGCAGTGTGGAGGGGTGGCCATGGCGGATTGATTTTTCTCGGGCCGATTCCCGGTTGATCACTTCCAGAGGCAACGCGACCTCGATCAGCTTGCGCTTTGGTACTTGACTCTTGGAAGTCATCAGAATGGCTCAGTTCCCTTGTTCCACATTTTGTTCCAGTCGCCGCGGACTCCGGTGGCATCAAAGTCACCGAGGTCTGTCGAGGCGAACGGGTTGTCGAGGTATCGGAGCTCGTCATGGGCTGATCCTCGTGGATCCACCTTGACCAGCGCCAGCCGATACCGCGGTACTGCGTTCTTGCCGACCATCACTTCGTTGTGCGTGACGAAGAAGTCGGTGGCACCGTCGAGTCGGGCTTTGACCTCGATGCGGTAGGTGTCACCGCCGGCATCTGAGGACAGGATGTCGAATCCCTTGTTGTTGAATGCTTGTTCGACCGGTGTCCGGCCAAGCATTCGTTCCGTCGCCATCACTAGGTCGACACCTCGGCGTTCGACCTCTTTGGTCTCTTTGGCGTGAATTGGCGCTGAGGTTGGCAACTCGCCTTCCACTAAGGAAACCGGGAGTATGAGCGCGGCAGTGATGATGCGCGGCGGCTTGGTCGACATCAAGGCCTGCTTGTCGAGCAGCTCGAGGCGTTTGCGCAGACGAGCGTCAAGCTCGACGGCCTTCCGGTTAAGGCTTTCGGCTGACTCTTTCGGCTTTTCGCCCGCACGTTCCTTCTCGGCTGCAACGGCAGCGTCCAGAAGAAGCCGGTCACGTTCTCCTTCAAGCCGGTTCACGACAAGCTCCCGAGCCTTGGCGAGTTCGGCCGCACGACGTGGTTGCACCTCGGCGAGGTATTCGGGCAGTTGCGTGGTGATAATCCAGCTGGTTGCGCGATCCTCGGCGTCGGCAAGCCAAGGATATCGTCGTGCCGCCGCCACGGCCGGGATGTCAGGGGCAGCGACACAGTCCAGGTACGGTGCCGGGCCGGCGGGCGCCACGGTGCCCAGGCTGTCGACATAGGCGTAGCCGAATCGTCTGGACACTGCGGCACCGGTAGCGTCGGCGACCTCTTCGACGACACCGACCAGCAAATGGGGCTCGTCCAGCGCCGCCGACACGAGCACCGTGCCGCTGTGGAGCGTGCCGCCGAAATGCCGGATCGCCTCGTCCATTACCGCGTCGTGCAGCGGGTGTCCTGGTGCGAGCAAGTCGGCGCGTGTCAGTTCCTCCGGGTGTACGTGTTCCAGGTCGAAGGCGACTCGGTCGTACTTGGTCGCGATCGGTTGGTACTTACTGGCTCTGATTTGCGCTGGGACGTTGGCGATCTCGTAGCGACCACGTTCGCGTTTGGCGATACGTCCACCAAGTCGGGTGAACGCGGTTTTGAACGCGAGCTCGATGTAGTGCGGTTGTAGACGGCGGGCTCGGGCTTCGTCCATGGCGGCGCGGAGCTTGGCCAGATCGGCGTCGGCGAGATGATCCGACGCCAGGGCGCGTTCGTCGAGCAGGTCCTTGAGTCCGTCGCCCACGGTGTGGTCGATTACTTCGTCTCTCTTCGCCCTCACTTCGGGCAAGTCGCCGTAGCGGATCGCTTCCAGCAGCAGGTCCCGGAGCGGTGTCTCGGAGAATGCTTCGCCGAGAACGTCGAATACCTTTCCGCCGTATGCCTTTCGCTGTTCTTCGATCTTTTCCAGCAGGCGTTCGAAGACCGCGCCTTCGCGGGTGTTGCTGGCGACAAGATTCCACAGCCGGCAGACTTCTTCTTGGCCGATGCGGTGGATGCGGCCGAAGCGTTGTTCGATGCGGTTGGGGTTCCACGGTAGGTCGTAGTTGACCATCAGGTGGGCGGCTTGCAGGTTGAGACCCTCGCCGGCGGCATCAGTGGCCAGCAGGATCTGGCAGTCGCGGTTCTTGGTGAACTCTTCGGTGATCATGCGCCGTTCCTTGCGGCGCACACCGCCGTGGATGGCTTGCACGGCGTTGGGCTTGCCGATCAAGGTCCGGATGCGGCCAGCGAGGTAATCAAGAGTGTCGCGGTGTTCAGTGAAGATGATGAGCTTGCGAGGCCACCCGTTGGCGTCGACGGTCAGCGCTTCGTCTTGCAAGATGCGGCTGAGCTCCGTCCACTTGCGATCGGTGCCGGAGTCGCGGACCTGCTTGGCAACGGTCGTCAGATCTGCGAGTTCGAGGAGTTCGGCGTCGAGTTCCTCGACGGTTTGAGCAGCGGTGGCAGCGTCGAGCAGTTCCTCTTCGAGTTCCTCGATCTGTTCGGAGTTGTAGTCGTCGGCGTCCAGGCCCTCGAAGTCGATGGTGGGTTCTCTATCGGTGTAGGTGCCGTTGAGGATTTCCAGCTTTTTGCGCTCCAGGCGCTCGGTGCGCCGAACGAGGCTCCTAAAGATGGCTTCGGGGCTAGATGCCAGGCGACGCTGCAGCACGGTCAATGCGAACCCGACGGTGTTCTTTCGTTTGCCGCCCACCCGGTCGGCCCGGTTCATGCCTTCGCGCACGTAGTCGGTGACCTCTGCATACAGCGAGTACTCCAGCTCGGTGAGCTCGTAGGGCACGGTTTCGGCGCGGCGTTCGGGAAACAGCTTTTTGCCCTCGAACGTCAGAAGGTCTTCCTTGACCATCCGACGCATGATGCCGTCGGTGTTGGCGGTCTTGGTGTTCTTACCCTCGAAGCGGTCGCGGTCGAGCAACGTGAGGAAGAGCTGGAAGTCTTCTTCTTTGCCGGAGTGCGGCGTCGCGGTCATCAGCAGCAGGTGCCGGGTGATGCGCCCGAGCATTTCACCGAGCAGGAACCGTTTCGTCTTCTCCAGCTTGCCGCCGAAGTAGTGGGCGCCCATGCGGTGGGCCTCGTCGACGATGATCAGATCCCACTCGGTTTCTTTGAGTTGGGCCTGTAGCTCCTCGTTGCGCGAAAGCTGATCCATTCGCGCTATCAATAGCGGGTTCGTCTCGAAGACGTTCAAGTTGACGTTGGCGTCGATGAGCTGGTTGGTCAGCAGGTCGAACCGCAGCCCGAACTTGAAGAACAGCTCGTCCTGCCACTGCTCGACCAAGCCGCCCGGGGCGACGATGAGGCATTGACGCACGTCGTCGCGCAGCAGCAGCTCTTTGATGTAGAGGCCGGCCATGATGGTCTTGCCGGCGCCGGGGTCATCGGCGAGCAGGAAGCGCAGCGGAGTGCGGGGGAGAAGCTCGCCGTAGACCGCACGGATCTGATGGGGGAGCGGCCGGACATCGCTGGTCGCCACGGCCAGCATGGGGTCAAACAGGCCCGCCAGCGTGATCCGCTGCGCCTCCGCAACCATCTTGAAGTCGGTGGCGTTGGCATCGAACGCGCGGCTGCCGGTCTGGGCGACGGTGAGGATGTCCTGGTCCTTGCGAAACACGACCTGCTGACCGAGTGCGCCGTCGTTGGTCTTGTAAGTCAGCTCCAGCGCGTCGGTGCCGTGCCATTGGGCAAAGATCACCGTGATTACCTGGGACGGGATCAGCCCGTCGATGCGCAAGCCAGGCTTCAGCTCTTCCAGCAGCACTGTTTGTCCTCCCCGTCGATAGCCGGCCCACGCTAGTCGACCCCTCCGACAGTATCGGGGGTAGTCCGCGAATCGTCGCTAGGTCCGCTAATCTCCCGCAAGGGAGCGAGTCGATCAACGGGGACCATGGGCAGCGACGAACAGCCGTCAACATCGGCAATTGGTGACGAAATACGAGGCTGGGTCGACGCCGCCACAGCAGTGACCGCGGCCCGCCACGAGATTGCTAAAGCGGCCGTCGCACAGTCCGCAGCACTGCGAGCGCGGACTGTGAAGGCCCGACGAAACAACCGCTACCTCTGGCACGTCATCCCGTTGCGCTCCACCGACCAAGCCGTCTTTCAAGCCGCGGCGCGTTCGGCCTGCCTCCCGCCGATACACCCCGACGTTCAACGAGAACTCGACCGGCTCACCACCGAGGTCGCAGCGGCGACGGAGGACTTGAGAAAAGTCACGGGGTTCGGCCGCCTGCTGATGTTCGGGGGCACACGGGACAAAGCCAACCAGGCAGCACAGTTCCTCACCGACTACCGGCGGTGGTTTCTCACCAGCGGTATCGGCCAGGCTATCGACCAGGCCAGGCCGGTGGACGATCAACGGATCCGCGCGCTGACCGTGCGCGACGCGCTGGCCGACTGGGTGGGGTTCAAACAGCAGCTACCCGACCACGGCCAAACCGCCGCGCTGGACGACTCGACGACCTTCGCGATTCTCCCGAACGCCACAGCTGTCATCCGGCGCGCAGCCGCCGAAGAGTCCAAGCTGCGCAGGTCTGCAGTCGAGGCCGGCAACAAGGTCCGAAGCAAAGAGACCGACCGGATGCTGGCCGACATGTCCGTCGAACGGCTCCGGGAAGCCACCCGCGACAAGATCCGCGTCGGGGCTCTGACGGACAACGGCATCACCAACGTGCTCGCCGTCCTGAACAACGAGGGCATACTCGAGTACTTCGACGGCATCGGGGAGACCTCCGCGACCCGCATCCGAGCTGCCGCTCGGACGCTGAGACAGAACACCTTCGATGAGATGCCGATGCGCATCGACATTAAGAACCGAACCCCAGAACACACTGAATTCCTGCGCCGCCTCCGCGCCTGGGATGCGGCACGTCGTGCTTCCACGTCGTCGGCGGACATGGTGATCGTCGAGGAACTGGCACCCGTTGCGGCAGCCATCGATAATACGGTCACCCATGCCATCGTTATTCCGACCGCCTTGTCGACCGTCGAGGACTTCCGCGACGCCATTAAAATTGTGGCCCGGTCCGCGCGCGCGATCGCCGATGCGCAAGACGCGGCAACAAGCGGGGACCCGTGGGAGGACTTCCTCACCCGGCCTGCCGACTATTTCGCGCTCCTAGCCGAGCTGGGCTTCATCACTGAGGATGACGAGAAGACCCACGGTGATCTGCCCACCGAAATCATTGAAGCGGTCCGTGATTTCGAGCTGAAAGGCGACTACCTCACCGCGTCGCTACGCGGATATCAAAGCTTCGCTGCACGCTTCGCTCTGGTCCAGCGGAAAGTCATTATCGGCGACGAGATGGGCCTGGGTAAGACCGTCGAAGCCATCGCAGCTTTGGCGCACCTTCGCGCGAAAGGCGAGCACAACTTCCTCGTCGTGTGCCCCGCAGCAGTAGTGACGAACTGGGTCCGCGAAGTCACCGCCAAATCGAAACTGCCCGCGCACCGCCTACATGGGCCCGACCGGCAATGGGCGGCCAAGAATTGGGAGCGTAACGGCGGCGTCGGCGTCACTACCTTCGAGACCCTGCGTTGGCTCAACGACGAGGTCTCCACACCGGCACTCAGCTGCGTGGTCGTCGATGAAGCGCACTACATCAAGAACCCCGACGCGCTTCGTACGCAGCGGACGTCGCAGCTCATTGGCTCCTGTGAACGAGCGATTCTCCTGACCGGCACACCGCTGGAGAATCGGTTGGACGAGTTTCGCAATCTCGTCGGTTATCTGCGCCCAGACCTTGTGTTGGATGCAAACGAGTTCGCTCCGAAGAAGTTTCGTCGCCAGGTCGCGCCGGCGTACCTGCGACGCAACCAAGAAGATGTCCTCACCGAGCTGCCGGAACTCGTCGAGGTCGACGAGTGGATGCCGATGTCGGGCGAGGACGTCGCCGCCTACCGCGCTGCCGTAGAGCAGCGGAACTTCATGGCGATGCGGCAAGCCACGATGAAGCAGGGACTCAAGTCGACCAAAATGCAGCGCCTGGTCGAGATCGTTCAGGAGGCGGAAGCAAATGGGCGCCGTGTTGTCGTCTTCTCACACTTCCTCGACGTGCTGAGCGACATTGCACGGCAGATGCCCGGAAGGGTCTTCGGCCCTTTAACCGGGTCAGTCGCAGCCAGCCAGCGACAGGTACTGGTGGACGACTTCTCCGCTGCCAAGAAGGGTGCGGTGCTGGTCGCCCAGATCGTCGCTGGCGGCGTGGGTCTGAATATTCAAGCGGCATCTGTCGTCGTGATCTGCGAACCACAACTCAAGCCCACCACCGAGTGGCAAGCCATCGCCCGTGCACACCGCATGGGACAGCTGGAATCTGTGCAGGTTCATCGGCTGCTGTCCGAAGAAGGTGTGGATCAAAGGCTCCGGGAGATCCTCGCGACGAAGAAGGCGCTGTTCGAAAGTTTCGCGCGCGAAAGCGAAACTGCTGCAAGCGCTCCAGAAGCCTACGATGTCACCGAAGCTGAGCTCGCACGGGACATCATTGCCGCTGAGCGCGAACGGCTTTTCGGTCAACCAATGAACGCCGCGTCCTCGACAGCGGCATCTGAGCCACCGAAGACGTCGCCCGCGAAAGAAAGGCCCAGGGCATCTCGACCGGCACCGACGAAGGCAGAACCTGTCAGACAGACTGCACCGGCGACTCATCACCGTGTTGTGACACCTGAACCGCCAGTGCAGAACTCGAATCGTTCGGAGACCTTCCCAGACCGGCCGCGGCGCGTGGTCCCACAACGCCTTCACTCACCGGTTCCCACGAGCGATGTGCGGCCGCAGACTTCCAGCTCTGCACCTCTTACACTACAGCCCTATCCCGTTTTCTCTGAATCGTTATCACCGATCTCGCAGACACCAGCCGACCGCATCATCGACAACATCGTTCGCATCGTGGGTACGGAGGGTCCCCTGACAGGGTGGCGATTGCACCAGGTCTACCGAAAATGCGCGACGGGACGAGAGTCACACGATGAGTTCTCTCGGCTGCTCAATCGTGCTATTTCGGCCGCCGAGCGACACCAGCGCATCGTTTCGGAAAACCCAATGAGTCAGTCCGGCAACAAACCACGGACTTTCAGACTTCGGAACCAGTCATCAACCGTTGCACGTGAACTCGGTCCGCGGACCATAGATATTGTGCCCCCGAGTGAGGTGCAGCAGTACTGCCGCACAGTGTCCGCCGGCCAATCGCTATCCGCTAGCGAACTTGTGGAACGGGTGGGCAGGCTGCTCCGCAACAAGCAGGTCATGAGCGAACTTCAGAAAGCGGTGCTCGCGGCCCAGCGCATGGACGGGAAGTCCGCTGGCATAGTCACGAAGGCAGCTGTGTGTCCGTCGTGCTTCACGATCCACGCTGGCGAGTGCGCCTGACTGCCCTCAATTCTCAGCGCACCTGGAGCACTTCCCAGTGCTCGGCTCGGTCAGCGGCGTCGAGCAGAATTCGAGCCAGCGCACGCGATTGGTCAGCGGACAGCGGACCGTTACCAGCGATATCGAGGTAGATCTCAATCTGGTCATGGTCGCTGAGGTTGCCATCCGGATGCTGAATGGCGGACAGGTGCACGGCGGCGTCGTAACCCGTGATCGTCTTATCTTCGGTGTAGACGATCCTGTAGACCTCGTCGCCATCCAGCTGCCAGTCGGTGCATCCTGCCGCGCCCTGGGGCAGCGCAGGTCTAACCTGATGGGCGGTCGTCATCGTCATCCCTTCGTGTTCTCTCTATTGCCTTTGCGCTCAAGCTTCTTGACATCCGTGGCCGCTAGTTGGCGCAGCCTCCATTCGTAGATCGGGTCCGCGGCACGGTAGGGCGTGTCGCCATCCAGGACGAGTCCAAAGAGGTCGAGCATGGCCTTGCCACGTCTTGCTCTGTCTTTCGCGAGCAGCCGCCTGCGCCACGCCGTGTCGCTGAGCACGGTGGCCAGCCGGACGATCTCGGGATACATGGCTGCGTTGCGGCAGGCAGTGCCCGCGCCTCGCTCGGCCTCTTCGGGTTGTAGCTCGATCAGACGGAATCCGACGGCTTCCAACGGCCGCCAGTAGTTCCACCGCTCCACGATGTCGTACGCGTCCGTAATGGCTTGCCGGATCGACGGCCGACCGTGATGACGGATGAGGCGGTGGTGCCGTCGGTGCGCAAGCAGTATGTCAGCACGTGAGGCGCCAACAATCTTGATGACCGGTCGCGTGGGATCGACGCGAAACGCCGGGCCGTTGATCCACACGTTGTGGTCGACGCACACCACGTTGTCATGCGTGGACCACACCTGCGGGAAGGATATTCGTTCTCCGTGTTTGGACGCGCACAGAGGACATCCGGGCCCGATCGATTCGACTTCGCGCTTAACCAGATCGGGGTAGGCGCCGGAATCGGCCTCGACTCGTAACTCGGGCAGCGCGAAGGCGAGGGCACGGTCGCTCATCGACACGGCAGTGGCCAGAGCGGTCCGTATCGTTGGCCCGCGCCGGGTCAGCAGTGCCTCCAGCCGAGCACGGCTGATGCCGTTCGCTTTCGCCAGGCGGGCAAGGTAATCGGCTAGGACTTCGTTAGGAAGTGGCCTCACCGGGCGTGGAAGAGTTTGATTTCCGACGCTGGCGGTGACCGTTGTCATGCTTCGACCTACCCGGCCTTGGGTGCGATTGGGTGACTGGTTGCCGACTCGGCGGCGTGGTCGATGATGGCGGCGTCGAGCGATTCGCGGGTGACCGCATCGTCACCGCCGAGGATGGCCGTGATCGCGGCTACACGGATGAGATGGCTCAGGCTGCTGATCGATCCACCTGTTCGTTGATGGAGGTACTTGGAGTTGCGCGTTAAAGTCCCGTCTCGGTGTTTGTAGAGGCGCAGGGCCGATTCCATCGATGCCACTAGCGATTTCCATTCGTCGTTGAACGGGAAGTTGCCGGTCTTGATGAGGACGGACCTTCCCGATATTTGCCGGCCGCGGACTCCGGTGAACAGCCCTGAGCGCTCTACGTTGATGCCCGCGTAGACGAATGTGGCGGGCATGTGCTCGCTGAAGTACTTCAGATGATCCGACATGTCCTCGCCGGCGGCGCTGGCAAGGTTGAGGTTGTGGATCTCGTCGACAATGACGAGCTCGGTCCGGGCCTCGGTGAGCACGTGGCACACGGCATCGGCGATGTCGGTGGTGTTGTGGCGTTGACGCGTGGGCAGTCCGAGAAAGTTGGCGAACTCTGATGCGAGCTTGCGTGGAGAGCCTTTCGGTGGCGTCGTGATGTAGACGACAGGTATCCGGTCCTGACCGGGATATCGCCGGCGCACGTTCTGCTCGTGGATCTTTCCGAGCAGCTTGATGGTGGTGGTTTTTCCGCTCGCCCACGGCCCTGACACGATCATGGATCGGCGGGCGCCGCATTCGCGTTGGTTGAGCAGGGTCAGCAGCCGTCCCTGGCGGGTGATGTGGCGGACCGTCGAGGTCTCGATGATGACCAACTCCGAGTGGTAGGCCATGCGTCGGTCGTCGAAGGTGAGCTTCTCTGCGCCGGTAAGGGTGCTGTAGGCCTCGTGATCGAGGAGATCAAATGTTGCGGGTTTGGCGTCGACGAATCTGCGCCAGCCATCAAGCGTGACCGACGGCAGCTGGCGCGGGTCGAGGTCAGGTTCGGCCGCCTGGTCATCGACGATCATTTCCGAATTACCATGTGTCGGATTCCCTCTCGGCGTCGAATACAGGTAGTGGGATGACGTCGGCGATGTCTTCGAGGTCTTCTTCTGGGGATAGGCGGTGCGCAGATGGCTCCGCCGCCGGCGGCACCGTCGGCGGTAGTTTCGCTGCGGCCCGCGTACGTGCCACAGCTCGGCGGTCCTTCGCGGTCTTACGACGCTGGCGCGGTGACTCCGGCGTTACGGACGCACGTCCCAAGAGGTCCTCGACTGCGGCGGTGATTGCCTCTTGGGATGTTCGGCGCTCGCCTCGACTTGTCTCGAGTTGACGCGCATGCTCCCACAGTGCCGATCCGAACGGTTGCGGTGAGGTATGGAGCTGCGTCCAGGTTGCCATCAGGTACCCCTCGCCGTGATGGTTACGGACCCAGATGCGGCTGACGTCGTAGGGGTCGTAGTGGACCTGCCATTGCACGCCTTTGCCGGGTACGCCGGAGATTTCGCCCCGTGCAGCGTCCAGGGCGTCGCTGTCGTAGGTCCGGTAGTCGATGGTGACGCCGGCGGCTGTGACTGTTCGATAGAGGCTGGGCAGCAGCCCGATGTATTGGTCGGAGCTCAGCGGGGCAGGGATGTAACCGCTGACGGCGAGCATGGATGCGTACTTCTCGTTCGGGGTCAGTTTTCGTTGCGGGTTAAGGGGGTCGCGCAGTCCGTCGTGGGGTCGGTTTTGCCAGGCGACGACGATCCATTCGTCCAGGAGGTCCTGGACCTCTTGGAGGGAGAACACAGCATTCTGCTCGGCGTTCTTACCTCGGTTCTCAACGGAAGATCCCAGGTAGCCGGTGACGTATTGTGCGAAGAGTGTTTTGACCGATCCCAACGTACGTTCGACGATCGGCTTGTCGGTGGGCTCGTCTTTGTGTGCAGGCTGCATGCTGATCCCCAGCGATCGGCATGCGGAGCGGAATGTGGTCGACAGGTAGACGGCACCGTTGTCGTACACGATGTTCTCGGGAACGATGATGGGACGCGCAGCAGCGTGCTCCAGTCTGTCGTCGACAGACCGCATTACGTGGTAGGGCAGGACGGAGTTCGACATTCGGACAGCGTCGACCCATCCTGGGCGCATCGGTTCCGGCGTCATTGATCTCGCGACGAGCAGGGATGCGTCGACTGCCTTCGTCGTCGGGCGCAGCACTGCGGCGACGATGGTGCGCGTCGCAGCGTCGACGAGGCCAGTCAACTCCACCCGGCCCTTCACGGACTCATCGAGTCGGATACCGACGTCGAAGGGTGTCGTGTCGATCTGCATCCACTCACCGGGACGGCTTGCGACGACCCTGCCGAACACGCCCTCGGGCTGATGGTTCTTCGTCTGCCGGGTTCGAGCGGATCCAGTCGCATGCCGCGCCTGGGGGAGTTGCTTCATAAGGCGGTGAAAAGTGGTGTGAGAAGGAACTTTCACACCGTCGCCGAACCTTTCGACTACTCGCCGGTCCACGTGCCATTTCAAGGCGATCTCTGTCCGCGTCGACTGCAGTTCGTTCTCGTTCAGCACCTCTAACAACACGCCGATGTAGCGAGCATCGACGCGCCGGGTTGGCGATCGTCGGCGGTGAAGACGGCCGTCGATGAGTCCGGCGACGCCGGACCGTTCGTAGCGGCGGCGGAGTTCCTGCAGATGCTTAAGGCTTAAAGGTGTTCCAGCAGCGTGGAGTTCGGAGCATTTGTTGCGTTCACGCTGCCCGAGTGAGGTCGATCGAATGTCGTATCCGTTGCGCGGCATCGTCTGCAGGGGAGAGTCGACAGGTATGCCATCGACGACTTCAGAGATGTGGTGCTCGAGCCAGAGGACACGCTCCTGGACCCGGCTCGGCAGCGTGGAGAAGTAGTCGGGAGGGATCGGGCGGCGACGAACGCTGGGGGATAGGACGTCGAATGAACTGTCCGCGAATAAGTCCGAAATCTTGACTGCGGTGAGCTGACCGTCTTCACGACGTAGCTTCGCTATCACTCCGTCGATCGCCACCAGCTCGCAGAACGTGCTGTCGTAGCGGCAGAAGTCGCCGATGGCGATCTTGGCGGGCTCAGCAGTCATCGCGCGGCCAGCCGGATCAGCGTTTGTTCACCGATCGGCGCCGAGTCGACATCGGCGTCGATCTCGTGCGCCCAGAGGAGGTGGTAGAGAGTCGGCAGGACCAGTATCGGTTCGCCGACTGCGAGGGCCGCATCGCCGATTATCTTTGGGCTGAGGGTCAGCAGCGAGATCAGGTCGGTACCGACCTCCTGGCGTCGATTTCGCGGGTTTCGGTAGCCTGCGAGCCAACGCAAGTTCGCGGCTCGAATGGCAGGCTGATCTCCAGCGCGACGGTAAGTCCACCCAACGCGACCGCATAGCTCATTGGTCGCATCGAACGCCTCGCGTGCCTCGTCATCGACCAGCCGATCCGGTCGAACATCGACAACTACGCCGTCGCCGGATCTTGTCCGGAGGAATACGTCAGGTGTGTGCTGACGCTGCTTGCCTGCAGTTGAAATGAAGCGAAAAGTAAAGGGCTGTACGGAAATTCCAACGATGTGCGGATCGAAGTCCGCGGCGATCAGGAAATCACGTTCAACCCACGATTCGAATGAGATATGCGACTCTGTCGTCGAGCACCACCACTCGCCGGTGAAGTTCTTTTGGCTCTTGTACGACGACGCTTTGCGGACCGGCGCACATTTCTCCAGCGGCACTGACCACAGCTCATCGACCGGAATTTGAGCGACAAGTTCACCTTCAGCGGGCCGGTAGTCAATCAGCTCGCTGTTACGAATCTGCGCCGCCGCGCGCCCGTGAGTGGGCACGTTGTTGATCGTATGGCCCCCGTTCGGGATGCCCCTGCTGGACACGCCCGCCAAGTCGAATACCTTGTCATGTGACAACCTGCGATAAGAAGGACATCCGCGCCACCATGGGTTCGACCTTGACGAGAGGTCTCCGTGAGCTGCGTTGTGCCGTTGCTCTCCAACTTTGGTATGCGCGACATGCGCCGCCGGTTCATGCCACCAACGCCATGGATGGCTGTCCACCCGACACCACGGCCGTGGACGAGTAGGTCTGCGTCGGAACCGATGAAATGGCCCTTGATCCCGACCACCGCGCGCCTCGGCCAAATACACTCCGTCGGTGGGTTCGAACGCCGCAGAGGACGACACCGCCGCTTCGCGGCGGCTTCGCAAGCTCGCCCTCGACGACGAGATCAGAAGCTGTAGGCGCTGCGACGGGATGAATATCGACGGCGTCACCGCGTCCGCTCCTGGCTACGGCTGCTTGACCTCGCCGGTGGCGCTGGTTGGGCAGAGCCTGTGCGAGAAGTGCATGAAGACCCAGATTCCGTTCACCGAGGGCAGCGGCGACCTGATCGACGAGGGCATTAAGCGCGCGGGCCGCGAGAAGAAGAATCTCTTCATCAGCAACGCGGTGCACTGCCACCCGCCGAAGAACCGCGCGTCCCACCAGCCCGAGATCGTCAACTGCTCCCCGTACCTGCACCGCGAACTTGAGATCGTCCGGCCGCGGCTGGTCATCACGCTGGGCCGCGACGCCGAACGCGTACTGAGGTTTTTCTATCCGCGGGCCCGGGTGTCGGTACCGCCCTTCGAGGCTCCTCGTGGACGGCTTCCTAAGGGTGCGCCGTACATCGTCAACGCGAAGCACCCGTCGTGGATCCAGCGCCAGCACGACGACGAACTGGAGGACGAGTACGTGTCCAATCTGGCCGCGGCCATCCGGTGGAGCTTCGGTGACGCTCGCGAAGAAGCCGAATAGGCGCCGTGAAATTCCCCGCAGACGATGACGTCCTCGCTCACGGCTTCTGGTTCCGGCCGACATGGTGGGTTCCTAGGGTCGCAGAGGGGTGGGGTGCCTTCCTCGAACAGCTGCCCGCCGGCGACCGCGGCTACCGCAGGATCACAAGGGCTGATCTGCTCTACACTGCGACCACCCACGGTCTGCCTCAGTCACTGCTCGCTGGCTACGTCTGGGGGACCGGTGGCTCGGCGTTCCTCGTCGGGCGCCGCGCACGTGTGTTCCGGGACAACGACTCGCGGCGTGTGGACGAGGCCCTGCACGCGACCGCAGATATGCTGCAGCGCGGCAACACCGTCGAGGCCTACACCGCGATGCTGCGGGGGCAGCCGCACTACCTCAAACATCTCGGCCCGTCGTTCTTCACCAAGTTTCTCTATGCCGCAGACGCCTGTGACCGTCAACCCGGACGAGCACTGATCCTGGACCAGTTCGTGGCAGTGGCGCTGAAAGACATTGATGGTTGGGATATCTCGCGGTACGGCCCATGGGACCCATCCACCTATGCGAAGTGGATCGACCACGCACACCGCGTCGCGGCCGCAGAGGGTGTGCGCGCGGACGCGGTGGAGATGGCCTACTTCAATCAGGGCCGAAAGGTCGCCCTCCGCCACGATTAAGGAATCGGGCGGAGCTACGCGAGGGCAGGACGACACCACAATTCCAAAAGCGTCACTGTGACAAAAAGGTTAGGCTGGGGCATCGACGTAATAGGAAAGAATTTCGGGTTTCGCAGATGTGCAACCAACCGCCGGCAATGAACCATGAATTCTCGGACTCATCCGAATGCCAGGGGATGAGGATGGATGATCCGCGCAGCGCGGATCTCGGCGACTCTGCACTGATCGGGGCAGCCATGGATGAGCCAGTGTCGGCCTCCAAGCTGCCGGCGCGAACATTTGGACAGCTCCCAGATCTGCATGTTCCAGAAGACTTTGACGAACCGCTAACAGACGCGGAAAACGCTGTCTGGGAAGCCGATTCAGCAGATTGATTCGACTTAAACGCACGCGACAGTTGGGCACCTCAGGGGCCCGCATGGCCTTAATTCGTCACAGTGACGAAAAACGGTGGGGGTGCCCAGGTGGCGCAGGTGGGGTAAGTGTGCCGTCAGTGAGCTCGATTGGCGGACTCGGCGCGAGGTCCGATCACACGACCAGCGCGGAAGCATCACGAGACGCACAGCCCGATAGGCGAACGACTGAAAACCGTGTGCGCTCGGTCGGCGCAGTTGTGAAAAAGTCGGAGATCAACTGCAAAACGACATGGCGACTCTGGCATGTTTATGAGAAGTGAATGATCCAACTACGTTGTGCTGCAACGGATTTAGGCCGATAAGCTCTCTTATGTCAGGTTAAGGCCGAATGTGTTGCGTGCCGATAGTTTTGAGGCGTTGATAACCGCCGCTAGTCCCTCACCTAGTAACAAGGGCGTTCTCACGGGCGAAGCCGGTTGGGTTGC
>JBBAFK010000033.1:0-28758 GCA_041655455.1 Leucobacter sp.
GAAACGACACGTGGCCCGCAACGAACTGTTCCTCTACGCCATCGACAACGGGCTGGCGATCCCTGCCGGCACGATCACCGAGAACCGATTCGGCGAAGACGACGACCCCAACAACGAAGACGGCGAGGATGCCTTGGCGAGCGCTGAGGCCCGCTACGCAACACTGCAGGAGACCAACCCCGCAGGGCTCACCTGGATCCGACCGGAGTTGTTCAAGCCGGAGCTCCGTCAAGCGCTGGCCGATGACACCGTCGCATTGCGCGCACTCCTCAATCTGTACGGCGACTGGAAGCCGGAGACCGACTCCAAGCTGCAGGCCCTGATCCACCTGCTGCAGGCCGACCACCCAGCTGACAAGGTCCTGGTGTTCACTGAATACAAGGACACCGCTGAGTACATCGGCGGGGCATTACGGGCAGCCGGTATCGAAGGTGTCGGGGTGGCCACCGGTGACAGCGAGAACCCGACCCGGCTCGCGCAACTGTTCTCCCCGCAATCCAACACTCTTCCAGACCACCCGGTGGAAGTCGCCGCCGAGGACGAGCTTCGGGTCCTGATCGCGACCGACGTGCTCAGCGAGGGCCAGAACCTGCAGGACGCGCACATCGTCGTCAACTACGACCTGCCGTGGGCGATCATCCGGCTCATCCAGCGTGCCGGCCGCGTCGACCGCGTCGGCCAGAAGGCCGACACCGTGCTGCTGTACTCGTTCTTCCACGAGTCAGTCGACACGGTGATCGATCTGCGGCGCCGCATCAGCCAACGCCTGCAAGCCAACGCCGAGGCCTTCGGCTCCGACGAGTCGTTCTTCGGATCCGACGGCGAGACGAAGGCGATCGTCGACCTGTACAACGGAACCCTCGACGACAACGACTCCCCCGAGGACGTCGATGCGTCCAGCCTCGCCTACCAGCACTGGACCCGCGCAGTCAGTGAAGACGCCGCTCTGGCCGCCAAGATCGCGGGCCTGCCCGACATGGTGTCCGCTACGCGTCGAAAGCGGCTCACCGACAGCGACACTGGCGTGGTCTGCTACGTGCGCACCGACTCCGGTGTCGACGGCTTCGGTCGCGCCAACTCCGACGGAACCATGACGCTGCTCACCGGGCACGAGGTCCTCAAGACCCTCGAAGCCAATCCGGAGGAACCGGGTCTGGAACCGGCTGCGGACCACGACGACCTCATCGAGAAACTGGTGCGTGGCCCCCTGGCCACCCCGAGCCTCACCGCCGGGCGGCTACGCGGCGTTCGCCGTACGTTGTGGAACCGCCTAGGCGCAACGCTGCACAGTCACAACGCCGACACCTCGTCGGCACTCGACGACCTGTATCAGCATCCGCTGGCCAAGGACGCCGAGAACCGCCTGCGGCGAGCCGTGCGCAATGGAGCGACCGACGACGAACTCGCGACCCTCATCACCGCGCTGCACCGCGATGGCGACCTCACCGTCACCACCCACAGCGGCAAGGACCCGATCCGCATCGTCTCCACCATGGGAATCTCCGAATGACCGAAACCCGACTGCTCGACCTCGTCGATGCCTGCGACTTCCGCACCCTGTTCATCGACGAACTCGGCTGGCAGAACCCCGACCGACCACCGCTGACCTTCGAGGTGGACGGCTGCACCTACACACTCACCCAAGTGGCCGGATACAAGGGCCTGCGCATCTGGCACTGCCCCACACTGCCCCCACGTCCGATCCAGCGCGAGATCGATGTCCTGGTCGGGAAGGACAACCTGGAACGGCTGGTGATCTTCACCGACAAGCAACGGCAGGAGTGGAGGTGGCCACGCCGGAAACAGCTCGGCTCCACCAACGCCAAGCTCGTTGTCCACCAGCACATCGTGGGTGACCGAGCCACTCATCTCACCGAGCGCCTGCGCGCCATCGAGCTCGACTTCGACGAGGACCTCCCCCTCGTCACTCTGCTGGAGCGGATGCGCGACGCGTTCGACCGCGAAGCAGAATCCGCATCTGTCGCGGCGGCTCGGCTCATGGGCACGCTGTACACCCATCTCGAGGACGCCGGCGTCGGTGAACACGATGCCACTCTGCTGCTGGCACGGCTGCTGTTCCTGTTCTTCGGTGACGACGCCGACATGTGGAAGCCGGCAGGGCTGTTCGAGTCGTTCCTCCGGGACCACACCACTGCCGAGGACCTGCACCAGCAGCTCATCAAGTTGTTCGGCATCCTCGACGTCGAGGAGAAGAAACGCGATCTTCCAGCGGAATCACCGCTCGCCCGATTCCGGTACATCAACGGCGGGCTGTTCCACGGCGCTCTTCGACTGCCGCAGCTACCCGCAGGGTTCAGAGACGCGCTGATTGAAGCGTGCGAGTTCAACTGGTCGGTGATCTCGCCGGCGGTGTTCGGGTCAATGTTCCAGACGGTCAAGAGCAAGGAGGCTCGCCGGCGCGGAGGGGAGCACTACACCACCGAGGAGAACATCCTCAAGACGATCGAGCCGCTGTTCCTCGACGAGTACCGGGAGAGGCTGGACCGGGCCTGGGACGACAAAGGCCAACTCACCAAGCTGCACAACGACCTGGCCAAACTCAGGTTCCTCGACCCCGCCTGCGGCTGCGGCAACTTCCTGATCGTGGCGTACCGCGAGTTGCGAGCGCTTGAACTCGAGATCCTCAAACGCCGCCGCGACCTCGACATGAAGGCGATCGCCCGAGGGAAAAAGGTTGAACGCGCGCAGCTCTCACTCGATGTCACCACGGAAGTCAAGATCACCCTGGACCACTTCTTCGGCATCGAAATCGAGGAGTGGCCAGCCCGCATCGCCGAGACCGCCATGCTGCTGGTGGACCACCTCGCCAACCAACAGATGGCCGAGGAGTTCGGCGTCGCCCCCGACCGGCTGCCAATCGCTATCGCACCGACCATCGTCCACGCCAACGCCCTGCACACGGACTGGACCACAGTGGTCGCCCCGTCGAAGCACGTTGTGATCCTCGGCAATCCGCCGTTCATCGGGCAGTACACAAAGACCGCCGCACAGACCGCGGACACCAAAGCCATCTGGGGAGCCCGGTACAACGGCTACCTCGACTACGTGACCTGCTGGTACGCCAAAGCGATCGACTACTACGGCACCCACGCCGGCCGATGGGCCTACGTCTCCACGAACTCAATCTGCCAAGGCGAGGCCGTCGAATTCCTCTGGCGCCCCATCCTCGAAACCGGGTGGCGGTGCCGATTCGCCCACCGCTCATTCCAATGGGTAACCGAGGCCACCGGAGGCGCAGCAGTCCACGTATCCATCGTGGGCTTCGACAAACACACCGACCCAGCCCCGGTGCTGTGGACCTATCCCGACGGGGGCAGGGGTGCGGCCGAGCGGCATCAAGTTCCGAACATCAACCCGTATCTGTGCAACGCGGTCACCGTGTTGGTGAGCAGCCGGACTACGCCGCTCAGCTCGATTCCACCCGTCACCAAGGGGAACCAACCCACGGACGGCGGCAACCTGCTCGTATCCGCAGAGCAGTACGACGACGTCGCCGGTGATCCGATCGCCGCTCGCTATCTGCGCCGCTTTGTAGGGGCACGCGAACTGATCCACGACCTACCCCGGTGGTGCCTGTGGCTGGAAGGGGCTCCAGCAGAGGACATCGAGATGAGCCCGGCACTCCGCGAGAGAGTGGCCGCTGTCCGGGAGATGCGCGAGCACAGCAAGAAGGCAGCGACAGTGAAGAAGGCAGCCACACCACACCTGTTCGACGAACGCCGACACCCAGATGTTGACTACCTCGCAATTCCCCGACACGTCGGCGAGCAACGGCGGTACTTCACCACTCGCAGACTCACTCCCGACGTGATCTGTAGCGATGCGAACTTCCTGGCGCCCGACCCTGACGGATTCATCCTCGGGGTCCTGTCGTCCACAATGTTCATCGCGTGGATGCGGGCGATCGGCGGACGGATCAAGTCGGACCTGCGTTTCTCGAACACGTTCGTATACAACACATTCCCGTTCCCACCTATCACTGCGGCACAGCGCAAGGCGGTTACGGAAGCAGCTGCTCAGATCATCGCCAGCCGCGACAACCACCCCGGAATGTCTCTGGCGGACCTCTACGACCCCGACCGAACACCGTCCGATGTCCTCGCCGCGCACGACGCACTCGACAAAGTGATCGACTCGATCTTCGGCATCACCGGACCGGTGGACGAGGTTGGCCGACAGCAGTTGCTGTTTGAGCGATACGCCGAGAGGATCACCTCCCTGTGAACCTGCAGACATCTCCTGCCCAACGATTTTCTTGGGTAGAGTTGTGTGCGCGCCGACGTCCCAGAAACGAAGTTTTGGACACGCCCCGGTAGCACCTCAGCCACTGTCGAGTTTGTCGAGCAGCGCTCCTGCGACGAGTGCGGTTGCGCGAGCGACAAGGCGGGCTTCTGCTGGGGTCAATTCGGCGGTCTTGCGTGGAGGTCCGGGTCGTCCGTGGCCGGTGCCAGCGTCGTTTCGGAGTCGATTGACTGCGGTGGCCAGTAGGAACAAGCATTGATGCACGGCACGGTGCGGGTCGGGATCGAGCTTCGGCAGCTCCGTAGGGGTCGCCATACCGACAGCGGTGAAAGCACTGGTCAATGTGACCGGGAAGTTGCCCGACACTGGGTAGTCACCCAGGAGTTCTGTCAGAACGTGGCGGGCGGCGGCTTCGTCGAGTTCCTTTCCCGCGCCTACCTGTAGAGGTGCGTCGTCGGGGCTGGAGTTGATTCTGTCGACGTAGCTGCGCAGCGTCACTGTGAGTTCTGTACCGCTGAGGTTGTCGATGACGGTCGGCCGTGTGGAGCCGTCGGGTTCGAGAGTGATGCCGAGCGGAGCGAAGGCCTGGACGAGCTGGGCCACTCTCCCACTGCCGGCATAGCTCTCGCTGTCAGGGTTGAAACCTCCGTGCGCCCGACACAGCGCCACAAGTTCTCGGGCCAAAGGCAGCCCCGCAGTCGCGTTGTGCGCTGCCGGTGAGGCGAAGACCTGTCGGATTCGCTTCATCTTGCCCAGGTGGGACCCGTTCGATGTTTTCCCCCCCGGTGCCGGGTCGAGATGACCGAGGCCGTGGCGTACGAATGCATCGCGGAGCTGGTGGTGTGAAGGGCTGCCTGGGATATCGAAAAAGGGGCCAAGGGCCGCGCCCAGCTCGGTGAGATTCACGGCTGCCTCGACTCCAGTACTGGGTTGTTCACGGGTGCAGAGAGGTACCGGTATGCCGTCGCTCGGCTGATGCCGAACGCTTTAGCGAGTTCGGGAACGGGTTCTCCGGTCTTGGCAAGACGACGGAGCTGTTGCTGTCGCTCAAAGGGCAGTTTGGCGGGCTTGGTGGCCGGTAGACCGCGCGCTCGCCTGGAATCACGAGACGCAGCGCGGCGCTCGCGGCCGAGTTCGAGTTCGAGTTCAGCCAGGGTGGCCATGATGGCGGCCACCGCGCGGCCTGTCGGCGTGCCGGTATCTATGCCTTCACGTAAGGCGCGCAACAGGATTCGACGTTCACCGAGCTCGGCGATAGTGCGAGTTACTTCGGCGACGGAACGCCCGAGACGATCGATGGCGGTCACGACCACGGTGTCGCCCTCGCGGGCGTAGTGCAGCAGGGCCGCCAGGCCCGGCCGGTCGGTGTTGACCGCACCCGAGAGCTTGTCGGTGAAAATCTGGCCGGATTCGACGCCATGGGCAGCAAGTGCGACCAGCTGTCCATCGAGGTCTTGACCCGCGGTGCTCACCCGCGCATACCCAAGGATCGTTGTCACGCCACCACGGTCTCATCGACCCCTGACAACGAAGATCTGAGACACGCGGTGTGAGACAAGAAACGAGACACCGCGACCTGGTGGGATGCGCCGGAGGAGCGGTGGTTTGGAACCTGTCTCGTTTGTCTAGAAACGAGACAACAACAATGAGTCGGCGCGGTTCTGCGGCCGTAGGTGCCGAATGGGGCAGTTACTGCGGGAGTTGTTGGGCGTGGGTGGGGTTGAGGCCGTCGAGGAGGAGGCTGAGGTAGCGGCGTCGTGTGGTGCGGTCGAGGTTGGTGCCTTGAAGTCCGCTGATCACCATGGCGAGAAGGTTGGGGATATCGGTGGCGGTGAGGTCGGGGCGAAGGTTGCCGGCGCGTTGGGCTCGGGTGACCGCATCGGCGATGGTGTCGAGGTCGCGGGTCAACAGTTCGGCGGTGATCTGGGCCAGGTTGGTCAGCGAGAGTACGAGGCCGCGTTGCTGGTCGAGGACGTCGAGCAGATTCTCACACATGTCCAGTAGGACATCGCGGGGCGTGTCGCTACGTGCGAATTCGCTGATCAGTGGCGCTACCTCGGCGGTAATCAGGTTGTCGTAGACGGCCCGGGCGAGTACTTCGCGGGTGGGGAAATGCCGGTAGACGGTGGCGATGCCGACGCGGGCCTCTTTGGCGATGCGGTTGAGGGTTCCGGTGCCGTCTTCGTCGGCGAAGACGGTGCGGGCCGCGGCGAGGATCCGTGTGATGCTGGCGGACGCGTCGGCGCGCAGTGTGCGCTCGGCCACAGGGCCTCCTGGGGTAGGTTGTAGTCCATCACCTTAATTGATATTCACTTATCACTTATGCAAAGTTAAGTGATAAGTCGCTATCAATTGTTGTGGGTGTGGGTCGTGAGGGGTGCTGGTGTCGTTTCTTCTGTATCGGGTCGGTGACTGGTGCTACCGGCAGCGATGGGTCGTGATCGCCGCGTGGTTGGTGCTGATTTCTGCTGTCGCCACGATTTTGGTGGTCGCCCCGCCCGCGTTGAGCAATGAGATCCGGATCGATGGCACCCCGGCGCAGGAGGTGCTCGACGATCTTGCGGTGAAGGTGCCCGAAGCCGCGGGTGGGCAGGGCATTATCGCGTTGCAGTCGAGCGGGGGCCGCATCGATGAGGGTGCCCGGTTAAGCGCGCTGTTGTCGGCGGTCGACGGCGTGTATACCAGCCCGCATGTGCTCGATGCGCGGGCGGTGCTGGCACGCGAGGTCGCTAAGGGGCCGCAGAGCCATCTGTTGCAGGCCACTGCGGCGGTGGCCAATCCTGCTGGCGCACAATCGGGGTCGGGTCCACGACCGTTGGTGGTGGACGGCGCCCCGGTCCCCGGGGTGAGTATTTCCGCCGATGGCCGGACTGCGCTGTTCCAGTTCGCGTTCGATGTGCAGACTTTCGAGTTGCCGCAGGGAACGATCGAACACGTCATCGCTGTGACCGAGGATGCGGTCGCCGGCCAGGACATCACCGTGTTGCCCTCGGCGGCGATGTTCCAGATCCCGGAGATCATCGGGGTCGCGGAGGTGATCGGGGTGGGTGTCGCCGCAGTGGTCTTGACACTGACCCTGGGGTCGTTGGTGGCTGCTGGGCTGCCGCTGGCCAGCGCGCTGGCCGGGGTGGCGGCAGGTGTCGGTGGGACGCTGGCGCTCTCGCATCTGGTGGCGATGCATTCGCTGACGGTGGTGCTCGGGTTGATGATCGGTCTTGCTGTCGGGATCGACTATGCCCTGTTCATCGTGAATCGGCAGCGCCGCTTCATCCTCGACAGCCAACTCACGGCGCACCAGGCCGCCGCACGAGCGGTCGGAACGGCCGGTAGTGCGGTGTTTTTTGCCGGTGCCACGGTCATCATCGCGCTGCTGGCTTTGATCATCGTTGACATCACGATCCTGACCACGATGGCGCTGGCAGCCGCGGCGACCGTCGGGATCGCGGTCCTGGCCGCACTCACCCTGCTGCCCGCGCTGCTCGGGCTTGTCGGGGAAAACATCTGCTCACCGAAAACCCGCGCGCGGGCCGCGACGACAGCGGCGGCCAGCGGCTCAGCCCACCGGGTCGCCGATAGGTGGTCCCAATTCGTGACCAAGCACCGACTGCTCGCCATTGCCGCGTCGGTCGGTATCGCCGGTCTGCTCGCGGTCCCCGCGCTGGATATGAATCTGGGTCTGCCCTCAGGGGCGAGCTATCACCCCGACACCGCGCAACGGCAGAGCTTCGATGTGGTTGCCGAGGCGTTCGGCCCCGGCTCCAACGGTCCGCTGGTCGTGACGGCGACCCATCGCGGTGACGCACCACTGCCGCCGACGGCGACCCGGGTGATCGCCGAGGATCTCCAGCGTGTGGATGGGGTCGCCGCAGTATCGGTCGCCGGAACCGGCGTGGACGGAAACACTGTGCTGTTCTCCGTCATTCCCGCGACCGGGCCTACCGACACCTCGACCGCCGATATCGTGACCGCGCTACGCGAGCAGGCCCCGATGATCGCCGCGCACTCCGGGGCCGATATCGGTGTCACCGGGTTCACCGCTCTGGGGATCGACGTGACCGACAAACTCGCCGACGTACTGCCGGTCTACCTGGCCATCGTGGTCGGTCTGTCCCTGGTGATCCTGCTGCTGGTGTTCCGTTCGATCCTGATCCCGCTGAAGGCCACTCTGGGGTTCCTGCTCAGCATCGGTGCGGCCTTCGGTGCGACCACCGCGCTGTTTCAATGGGGCTGGGGGCAGCCGCTTCTTGGTATGGATTCCACCACCCCGGTGCTGTGTCTGCTGCCCATCATCGCCACCGGTGTGCTCTACGGCCTGGCCATGGACTACGAAGTCTTCCTGGTCTCGTCGATGAAAGAAGCCCACACCCACGGCCACCACGGAACACACGCTGTCACACAAGGTTTCGGGATGGCCGGCAAAGTCGTGACCGCGGCCGCGATCATCATGACCAGTGTCTTCGCCGGGTTCATCTTCAACCCCGAACCGATGATCGCCCAGGTCGGCTTCACCCTGGCCATCGGCATCCTCATCGATGCCTTCCTGGTCCGCATGACTCTGGTGCCGGCTGTCATGGCCGCCCTCGGCGACAAAGCCTGGTGGATCCCAGCCTGGCTGGATCGCCTGCTGCCCGACCTCGACATCGAAGGAGATGCCCTGCAACGCCGCCTGGGCGGCGCGGCAGCCGACAGCCACACCGCTGAGCGCGTCGAGAGCGCAGCACTGGGCGGAGGCCACCAGTGACGAGCCCGCACAGCCCACACCGGTCTCCCATCGGGCCGCCACGACCCGGTGCTCGTGAGCGGGCCCGGCTTATTGCCTGGACGACCACGGTGGTTGTCGGTGCCGGCTACGCAACCGCGCACCGCCTCGCCCGTGGGTTGCACGACCCGGACAGCTGGGATCTCGGCGACTGCCGGGGCGACCAGATCCCTGGCGAGATCTACGCGCACTACACCTACGCTCGGGCGCGCGACGAAATCAACGCCGCCCTACGGCGCTGCGGTTACGGCCAACTCACCGCGAGCGTGGAGCGCTACGCGTGCGAGCACCTCGCCGATGCCGCCGCTCCCGCGGTGTGGGGCAGCATTTTTGCGAGATGCTCACACTCAGACATTCACCGAGACATCTGCGAGGGCCTCGACACCGCCGCGCTCACCCTGGCCGCACAACTGGCCGCCCTCCTCGACGGCAACAGTCACGGGCAGCCCCTCGCAGGCAAACGCAACGAGTCGGCCGAGGGCACATTCAACATGTGAGGCCGATGGGGTTCGCACGGCACCTGGCTCGGCTCAACGCCACCGACGAAGTGCGGCACGCTACGCCATAGAGGTGGAGTTTGCCGATCCCGCTGCGGAGCATGCCGGATGTAATTGGTGACATGCCCCATTGCCGAGGCGGGTTAGGCTCCTTGTGATAGCCGGAATGGTCGGTTTGGTACTTGCGGACCCCTCGGACGGGGGGCGCTCATCACACCAAGGGGGGGCGGGGGGTGCGCACCAATCGCCGAAGCCTGCTGACGTTTTGTCGGCTGATGGCCCAATGGTGGCACCAGCCCATCGACTACACCGGATACGTCCAGTTTTTCGCCCAACGGGCGATGGCGGGCGCGATAGCGCTGATGATCGGGGCCGGGATCGGGCTGACCGCCGTCGTTTCCGTGGCGATGCTGCTGCCCACCTCCAGTGCGCCGTCGCAGATCGTGGTGGTCCTGTTTGCCGCGCTCAACGTGTTCTGGGCGCTGAGCTGGTGCACCCGCCCGTGGCCTTCGCTGCGGCGATCCCGGATGTTCATCACCTCCGCCGATATCGGCATCACCATGCTGGCGCTGATCGATTCCCACTGGCTCACCGGGTTGTTCGCACTGAACTTCTTCGCCCTGATCTCGGTGTATCTGGTGTTCTTCGACGGACCTAAAGCGTTGGCGCTGCATTCGGCTCTGATCCTGCTGACCACACTGAGCTTCATCGCCCTCACCGGCGCGCACAACGGCCTCGGCAGCGACAGCTGGGCTGTCGTCGGGATCCTTGGGGCAGTGGTACCGGTGGTGTCCACATCGTTGGGAGTGCAATTCGGCATCCACACCCTGCGCATGGATGCCATCGAATCATCCACCGATCCGCTCACCGGCGCGCTGAACCGCCGCGGCCTCCACCTCAACATTGGTGATCTGCTCAACCAGGCCACATCCCGCGAGGACGCAGTTGTGGTGATCGTGGTTGACATCGACCGGTTCAAGCAGATCAACGACACTTTCGGCCATGCTGTCGGTGACAAGGTGCTGGTGCGCTGCGCCCAACACATCAGGGAAACCACCAGTCCGACAGCGCTCGTCGCACGGGTAGGCGGTGAGGAGTTCGTCATTATCGATCTCGCCCCACCCGATCAGGCCGGGCTGATCGCAGAGCAGATCAGACAATCCATCACAACATCGAGTCATCAACCCGAAATCACCGCAAGTGTCGGCGTGACCACCATGAACCGTGCCCAATTCCTCGCACCCGACGCAGATCCGCACCAAGTGCTGCACACCGCGATCACCCAAGCCGACCGCGCCATGTTCGAAGCCAAACGCCACGGCGGCAACACCACCCACCACACATGACCCAGGCTCATTCCGTTGAACCGAACTCAGCTCCCGACAATGAGACAAGAACTGATCGACCTCGAATCTTTAGAAACGAGACAGATGCGATGCGACCACGATGGTGTAATCCGATCGTGGGTGACAGCAGCGCGGGCGACCTTCCGTCAGGACCCGTCGAGCTGATCGGCGGGGTGGAGAAGCGGGACAACGGGGTGGAAAGCGGGGACAACAAGGTGATACCGCCACACCCCCTGCGTGGCCCGCGAAATTCGCAGTAGAGCGTGAAACGATCATGACGGTTCTCGGGGTCAGGGCCATTCGAGTGGATCACATCGGGGCCACCCCCGTACCGACGAGGACGGGGACACCCTTAAAGACCACAAGACGGGCTCCCGCCCGGTCCGCAAGCGGCCCGGTTGGGCCTGAAAACTCGTACCCGACTGACCCTGAGAGGACTACCGGTGGCGCTGCTCGGATACGCCCGCGTTTCGACGTTGCACCAGTCCCCCGACATGCAAACGAAGGCATTGACGGAGGCAGGAGCCGACCGAATCTGGACCGAGCGCATGTCCGGGGCTCGCGATGATCGCCCCGAGCTGGCCGCGCTGCTGGGACTACGCCCCGCCGCGGTGACGTGCTCATCGTCTTGGCGGCTCGACCGTCTCGGCCGCTCACTCCCCCACCTGCTCACCGTCGCCAGTGACCTCCAGGACCGCGGCGTCGAACTGCGCTCCCTCACTGAGGCCATCGATACCAGCACTGCCGGAGGCCGGCGGGGGCCGGCCCCCGAATCCGAGATCGTCGACCGGCTGGTGTTCAACGACTTCCTCGCGCTGCTCGACCCCCCGTGACCCGCGCGTAGGTCCATCCGTCATCGACGACACAACGCGCCAGCCGCAACCGGCCCTTCGGAGTCAAACAGGCATTAGCGTGGACCATGAGGACCTCCCGGTGATCGATGTGTGTGTGGTAACCACACCGATACCGGAGGTCCTCACCTGTTAGCACTCACCACGCCGTTCACAACCTGTCAAGGAGCTACAACTAGCCACCCGCACTCGGTCCGCAGAACAACCAACGCAGGTACTGGCCGGTGTCGGAGCGCCATGCCGCGCTCCGGTCGGTGGTGCCCGTGAACTCGTCGAGCGCCTCGGGGATGAACCCCTCCTGCAGCAGCTGCAGCCGGATCAGCTGATCGTCGTCGGGAACGTGGTCGGTGATCGGAGGCGGTAGACGGAACCACAGGTGTCGACCCTGTCGGCCGGGCCACCGCGGATCGGCGTACTGGCCGATCTCCGCGAGGTCGAGGCCGCCGAACCGGTTGCCGTAGTAGTCGACTTGCGCAAGGAAGGGGTCGTCATACGGGCATCGATCAATGATCTGCACCCGGCGGGCTCGCGCCAGGGAGCGCACCGCCCGGTGGGCGCTGACGCGGTGACTACGTGGATCTCCGAAGGCAACCACATCGAGGAGATCGATGGTGTACCACCGCCATCGCGCATGCAGCGTGGTGCACTCCTCCAGGAAATGCCGAGGAAACAGGTCTAACAGCGCACTGATGTCGTAGCAGTCGGATTCACCGCGAGACCACAGTGCACCCAGAATCTGCCGTTGCAGCGCTCCGGGTCCCCGCGACACCGCCTGATTCTAAGTGTTGCCTAGAGACTTTTAAGTGTTGTCAAACATAACGTCCCGTCGGGGGCCGAGGAGAAAATGGTGCTGGCCCACACCGTTGCAGCGGTGCAGGCCAGCGAAAGTGTCCCCGCGTCTGAAAGTCAGGAACATCCATGAGGTTAGACCCTCGGCCCAAACACACGATGCGCGTCCATGAACTCGCCAAGGAGCTGGGCTGGCCCCCTGCTCGGCTCGTCGACGAGCTACGCCGACGCGGCGAATGGGTCAAGTCGGCGATGAGCACCATCGAGGCACCGGTGGTGCGGGCCATCCGCCGCGACTTCGCCGCCGCTGATCTCTCGGCCAATCCCGAGCACTATCTGGAACCGGCCCTCTACGGAGACTCCGCCGACCTAGCCCTCCCCACTGAGCCGCCCGGAGAGACGTTCGCCCAAGCCCTGGCACGGGTCAAGGCCGAACCGCCACTCCACCAGAAGTCCGCGACGTCGAAGACCGGCCGGTGGCGTCCGCCGGTCCTGCAAGCGCTGCTCGACGAGGTCATCGCACAACGTCCTGAGCACCTTCACCCTAACGGCGAGTGCTTCGGGTGGGAGTCGAAGAAAGCCAACAAGATGCACCTGCAATGGACGGCTGCACGTCTCGACGGCCTCGCCGGAGAGGACCCCACCGTCGTCGCGTGGATCCGGCTCAGCGGCGGGCAGCGGCCCCACCTGGCCGCCGAACTGTCCAGCGCTGGCATCACCCCTGAGGAGGCCGCTCTGCGCTTGGGATACAGCGGGCGCATCGATCCACGGATGGACACGCTCTACGTCCGCTTCCGCGATCGACGTATCACCCGTTCGGAGGTGATCGCCGCGGTACGGCAGTGGCGCAAGAACAACGCCACCGCGTGAGACCCGAGGCGGTCTAGGGACGCGTGCATCCAAGTGCCGGATGTGGTCGGCAATGGAGCCGGGCTCCTGGAGCTGCGAGTTCGTCCTAAACCTAGAGTCCGTATCTCCGTAAATCAGTAAATGCGTAAGTGCGGACACCGCGCGCGCTCCGACCGCTCGCGTGCGATCATGTACGGAGGTTACTGATATGCGGGTCTCCGTAAGTCTGTATCTACTGAATCGGAGTAAAGGCTGATGTCGCCTGTTCTGACGATCGTGGTGGCCAACCTCAAAGGCGGGTCCGCCAAAACCACCACTGCGGCGTTCATCCTGCACGCCCTGGCCGAATCCGGCCTGTCTGTTCTCGGCGTCGACGCGGACGGCGAAAATGAATCGCTGCTGTCATGGTCGGAAGCAGGGGAGTGGAGCATCCCGGTAATCGGGATGCCGGTCACCGATCTGCACCGCAAGCTGCCCGGCGTCGCAGGCGACCGCTACGACGCCGTAGTGATCGACACACCGCCGATGAAGGAACGCCGCGGCGTCGTCGCCTCGGCCATCCGGCTGGCGACGCACGTCCTTGTCCCGATGGCACCCACGGGCATGGAGTACGCGCGTGTGCCCGCCATCCGCGAGCTGGTCGACGACGCGGCCGCCTTGGCGGCCGACGACCCGCCGCAACTGGCCGTTGCCCTCACCCGTACCGTGCCCAACGCCGCCAGCACCGACGTGTACCGGCAGATGTTGGGCAGTGACGACGTGCGCGTCCTGGGGCCGACCGTGGGGCGGTTGGAGCGCTACGCCCAAGCGTTCGGCTTGCCGATCACCAACGCGGCCGCGACCGCCTACGGCGACATAGCCGCCGAACTCCTCGCTGTCGCAGCAAATCCGTAAATCAGGAAATACGGATGTACTTACATACTGATATATGTGTAGAGCAGGGAGGATTCCCCAAACGATGAGCACAGCCGCCGACAGGATCAAGGCCAACGCTGAACGCTTGAAGCGCACAACCCCAGCCGCGACCTCACGTGATCCGGCGCCGCCGGCCCCAGCTGCGGCGGCTCCGATGGCTGTCCGGCAGAAGAACGTGCGGCGCACCGTCGATCTATCTCCGACCGCACACCGCGCCCTCGACTCCTGGCAGCGCGGCGCCGCCGACCGGCTCGGCCTTGCCCGCGTCACCGGCCAAGACGTGATCGCTGCCCTCGTCGACCAGCTCCTGGCCGACGCCGATCTCAGCGAGCAGATCATCCGCAGCATCGCAGCCCAACGCACCTAAGAAAGGCGTCGTGACAGAGGCGGCGGCGTCCCTTGTCAGGCGGGACTGCACCCCCGGCGCAAGGCGGCAAGCCGCATGAACGCCGCAGCGAAACCGTCGACGACGACATCAACAGCTACCTCGACGACGCCGGAATCCCCAGGCCAGACCACAACGACCGCATGCCTTGAGAGCTCGCACGTGCCCCCTTCCTCGCCGGGCAATTGTGGTGAACGTGGTGGTGGTGGCTGTCAAGGCCGTGCCGCTGCTTGCGCGGTCGACCACGGTCGAGCCTTGACAGCCACCACCACGCACAACAGCGTCCGCTACGAGGAAGGGCATCCAGCGAGATCTCCAGCAGATGTCAGCAGGGAGTCATACCGTGGAAATCATGAACACGCCGCCGCAGCCGGGTTCCGTTGAGCACTGGGCAGCATGGCTAGACAGGTACGGCGACGATTACCCCACCGACAACGAACGCCGCGCCGCCTACCAGGACTTCACGACCAACCTCGCCGAGATGCAAGCCGTCTTTTCACAGCATGAGGACATGCATGTGGCGGGCTGTCTCGAAGCCCAGGAGCGGGTGGCCAGCGGCGACGCAAACGGTCCCGACGACGCCGAGGTATGGGTTCCGACTGATCTCAACAGCTTCGCCCGCGCGGATTGGCTCGAAGGCTTCCGCTCCCACTTCGAGCCATAAAATCCCTGCTCATCCCGAAAATGCCCGCTTGATCGCCGGGGCGTCTGCATGCCCGCTCGTTAACGTCTCCGGGCATGTGCATCGACACGTTCAATCGCTCGCGTAGACGCCGGTCATCCAGTGGAACCTGCCAACCGGGCAGGGTCGCGCCGAGAATCGGTGTGAAGGTACAAATGCCGCTCCACGACCGGCCCACCGCCGCCATACAGATCAGCCGCGCGAGGCAGCTCCCGGGTGACCGGAGCATGTCGTGACCGCTCGCCACATCTACGTCGATGAAACCAAGCAACGCGACTATCTGCTCGTGGCCAGCGTCCACGTCACGACGGAGCTGGCCGCACTGCGTCATCTGATACGAGGCCTGCTCCTGCCCGGACAACGCTACCTGCACATGAAGAACGAAAAAGACGGCCGCAAACGCACCATCGCCCAGGCCCTCGTCGACGCCGGCGTACAAGCCACCATCTACCGCGCTGGCGCCCACCACCGCAACGAACGCCAACGCCGCTCAGCGTGCCTACGCGCCCTCATCGAAGACCACGCCAATGCCCGCGACGCACACATCGTGCTCGATGAGGACGAAACCATGGTGAAGTTCGACAACCAGAAACTCATTGAATACACGCGCGCCGCCGGCTGCCGCGACACCCTGCACTACGAGCACAAACGCCCCCACACTGACGCGCTGCTGGCCATCCCCGACGCCATCGCCTGGTGCTGGGCCAAAGGCGGGCACTGGCGCAAGCTCATCAACCCCGCCGTCACGGTCACCCGCGACGTGTGACCAGGCCCCTAAAATCGCAAAGCCCGAGCGCCACGGTCGTCCGGCCGGGTCTCGGGCTCACTTCCTGAAGCTCAACGCAACAGGCACCACCCATGATAGCCCACACTGCGCTGCCCTGATAGCCACATTGCGCCGGGGTCAGTGTGCGGGTTACCCGAACTCCGCGATGACCTCGGCAATGGCCCCGTCGTAGGTCAGCACGCCGCGCCCGATTCGATCGAGGAGATCACGCGCGCCAAGAAACCTCACGCAGCCTCGGCGTGTCGGTACCGGCTATCTGATATCAGCGATAAACATATGAGCTATGGCTCAGCCACACAAAGGCCCGCGGCGCCTGGTACAGACGCGGATCCCAGAAGAGGTCTATGCAGAACTGGTCAGACGAGCGCGCCAGGCCGGAACGTCGACCTCGCAGTACATCGCCGACTCGATGGCGCTATCCGTTGGCCGGCCCGATCTCGTCTGGGATCTGGGCCGTGATCGAGGGGAGCTGCCGCTGGCGATCTGAGACCCCGCTAGGGCCTGGCCAGCAGTTCTTTGTTATTGCGCGACGGCTTCGGGCCTTGGCAGACGTGACATCTCAATAGCTGGTGTGCGGATTCGCCCGCTGATATGACGAAGGCCCCCGTAGGGGCCTTGTCTGAGGTATCGACCTGAGCGCCAACTCAGGTCCGGGTCCGCACCCGTTTCCCCGAAGGGATCTGTCTTGGTGGACAGTTCTCACGGTAGCGCACGCTTGTCTGACGTTCCAGAAATGGCGCGCATTCAGTGCGCAAATCGTGACCAACTACGTACCCGTTCTCATCGCGCCAGTGGTGCGTGCCCCGCGCCGCTGCGCGGCGCTCTCACAGGCACTCCCGCCGGCAGCCCTCACGTAGCGCGTGCGCACGCTAATGAGCGTCGCCGTGGGTGGGTGCAGCGTGCCGGGTCTTGTGCGCCGTCTGCGCCGATGTGGACCAGTCGCGCCGGCTGGTTTGAAGGGTTGTCTCGGTGGGCGCACTCCTCGGCGTTCGGACAGCTGTGCGCGGAGCAGCGGGTATCGATCACCGCGGCCACGCTGTTGGCGATCGCGGCGGTGATGGCCGAGCACGCCGATCACGCCACCGGCCGCCACGTCGCGGTCACCCGCGCCACCATCGCCGACACCGTGGGCTGTGACGTGCGCACCGTCACCGCCGCCTGGCGCGTACTGAGGGCCGCGCGATGGGCCGTAGAGGCGCAGCGTGGCCACGGCTCGCCAACCACACCCAGCGTCGGCCGCCGCCCCTCGGTGTACCACCTCGTACCGCGCCGCGACCCCCATCCGGCCGACGATCAGCCTGTGCACAATTTCCACCTACCGCCGTCAGGCGGTGATGGTCTTTTAGCTCCCGTAGGGAGTAACTCACCAAGCGTGCGCGCACGCGCACACGCCACCGATGACCGCGAACAAAAACCCGCTCCACCACGGCGCTGGCGCACCACACCACGACCGTTGGCCACCCAACGGCTCGCCGCCCAACTCGTCGCACGTACCCACGGCCTGGGACGCGGCCACATCGGCGGCATCTGCGACGCGCTTACCGCCGCAGGCATCGACCCCGCCGTCTGGTCGGCACGCGCCATCACCGACGCCCTGGACACCGACATGCGCACCCGCGGATGGAACTGGCCCGACCACATCACCAACCCCGCAGCGTTTCTGTCCAGCCGCCTACGACGGCTCTCGTGGACCACACCGCCAACACCGCCAAAAGGCGGCGGCTACGCCGCCACCCGCATCGACCAGACGCCAGCTCCGGCGGCGCTCACCGACGCAGCGCACACCCGACCGCACCCGGGCACCGTCGCGCGCATTCCTGAACGCAAGCCGGTGGCCAGCGCCGCCGCCCGCGCCGCCGCCAAGGCCTACTTCCAACAACACCGCACCCGCACACGCTCAGGACCGGCCGCGCCACCTGCGGTGCACTCGACGCCGACATGACAGCTCGCGGATTCAGCAGGATGAGCGCCCACACAGCCCGACAGCACGGCGACGACGCCCGCACCCCACTGTCCCGGCCGACCCCACACTCGCACTTCCAAGCCAACCTAACTAGTGGCCCTAAGTTTCAGTCGGTGACACCGGCCCACGCCTCTCCTCCTCTTCACCACCCCTGTTCTCTTCACCCTTACCTCGTTGTTGCCAACCACACCTTCTCTCTGCCCACCACAACCAAAAGCCCCCACCCCATGCCTTCGATACCTCCACTACCCCACACCAGTTCAGCCCCACAGTGCCCACGCAGATCGCAGTACCCGTAAATCATCTGGCACATTTGCACAAGTTGTGCGAGCATGGCGGGAGCGCGCCTGGCGGCGCGCTCCCTGGGCCACGCGGTGGCCGGGTTGGGAGGGGTTGGGCGCGGGTGCTGACGATCGCGAAGCTGGGCCGGTGGTCGGTGTCGTATTACGTTGACACCGCCCGTGAGGCGACCGCGGCGGCGCGTGATGATCGTGCTCGAAACGGTGGCCTCGGCGAGTACTACAGCGAGTCGGAGACCCGGTTGCCGACATGGTTGGTGGTCGGTGAGGACGTGCAGAGCGCGACCGAACGGGTCGGGTTGACGTGTGTCGAGGCGCTCGGCGGCGATGCCGATCTGGACGTGGTGACGCGGTGGCTCGATGAGGGCATGGCGCCCTCCGGTGAGGTCGGTCGGGCCTTCCGTGACGGCTCGGTGCACGGGTTCGATTTGACCTTTTGCGCGCCAAAGTCGGTGTCGCTGATTCGCGCGCGCGGTGATGATGTCGCGGTCAAAGCGGTCGCTGATGCGCACGCGCATGCGATGCGCGAAGCGATGACCTATCTTGCCGCGCACGCCGGTTACACGCGGGTGCACAACCCGCGCACCGGCCGCAAGGATCTTGTGCGGCTGCCGGGGATCGTGGCCGCGGCGTTTCAGCACGAGACCTCACGCGCGGGTGATCCACACCTGCATACGCACGTGATCGTGCCGAACCGGCAAGCCCGCGCCGATGGTCGGCTGGTGTCGCTGGATGGCACGTCGTTGTTTCACGAAGCGCGCGCGGCCGGGATGATCTATCAGGCCACGCTGCGCGCCGAGTTGAGCACGTCGCTGGGTGTGGAGTGGGGGCGGATTGACCCCGATACCGGCATGGCCGAAGTGGCCGGCGTGGACCGGTCCACGATCCGCGCGTGGTCGCAACGCTCGTCACAGCTGCGGGAATGGGCACGCGGCAACCTCGTACTAGCCGACGAGCAGCCCAGTGCCGCGCAGCTCGGCGTAGCGCAGAAAGCGACCCGACCGCGTAAACCCGAGAGCCTGTCGTGGGCGCAGCTGCGCGCCGACTGGGCCAGCGATGCGCGCGGGTTCGACGTCGATGCCGAGGCGCAGCGGCAGGCCCGCCAGCTACGTCGGGCCGCGGCCGGTGTGGATGTGCGGGAGGTGGCGCGCCAGGCGGTCGCGGGCATCCATAAGGCGGCGACGTTCACCCGCGCTGATCTCATCGAGGCCATTACCGCGGCACTGCCGGTCGATGCCGCCGCCACTGCTGGCGTGTCGCCGCGCGAGCTGGTGGAGACGCTGGCCGACGAGGTGTTGATTCCGGTGACCGCCGAACGCGAGCCGCATCAGCGGGAGGGATCGGTGCGCTACACCGCCGCCGAGCTGCTCGCCGAGGAACGCGCCATCATCGACCTGACGCCGGCGCGCTCGCAGCGCGCGGTGATCCCAGTTCGCCGTGATGAGACTGCCGCGCTGTCGCCGGATCAGCGAGCGGCCATCACCAACATCGCCGCCTCACCGTGGCTGATCCAGCCGCTGTCCGCCCCGGCGGGCGCCGGCAAGACGCACAGCCTCAAAGCGCTGCGCGCGGCGATGCGCCGCACCGGCGGCGATGTGCTGGTCCTCGCGCCCACCCACCGCGCCGTCGATCAGGCGATGAGCGAGGACGCCGGCGGCGCGGGCATGACGATCGCCGCAGCACTGGAGCGCCACCGCCGCGGCACCCTACAGCTGACTGCCGCACCCACCCTCGTGGTCGTCGACGAGGCCGGCATGGTCGGCACCCAGCAGCTGCGCGAGCTGTTGACCGCGACCACCGAGGCTGGGGTCAAAACGGTCCTGGTCGGTGATGCCCGCCAGCTCGAACCAGTCAAAGCACGCGCCGGCACCTTCGAACAACTCTGCACCGATCTGCCCTGGGCACAACACCTGTCCGAGGTGTGGCGGATGCGAGACCCCGACGAGCGCGCCGCCTCCCTGGCGGTACGGCACGGCGGCGCGGCTGCGGTACGCCGCGCGGTGGGCTGGTATCGCCGCAGCGGCCGTCTCAATGTCGGTGACGAAGTGACCATGGCCGATGACGCCCTGGCGGCATGGCGCGCCGATATCGACGCCGGCCGCGACGCCCTGCTCATCGCCGACCGCTGGGAAGTCGCCGACCCGCTCAACGAACGCATCCACCGCGACCGCATCCACACCGAGGCCCCCACCGTCACCGCCGCCCGTGGACACCGCATCGCCGCCGGTGACCTCATCGTCACCCGTGACAGCGACCCCACCATCGCTATGCGCCCGGCCCGCGCCGGCCAACCCGATCCCGCCCCGGTCCGCAACGGCAACCGCTGGGAAGTCCTCGAGGTCGATCCCGACAACAACCGGCTCGCGGCCCGCCGCATCGGGGACCACGCGATCGCGGTGTTCAGCGGCGACTTCCTGCGCGAGCAGGTACATCTCGGCTACGTCCTGACCGTGCACTCCGCCCAAGGAGCCACCGCCGACACGACCCACGCGCTACTTGGCGTGGCCTCGCGGCTGGCCAACCGGCGCACCGCCTACGTCGCGATGACCCGCGGCCGCCACACCAACAATGTCTACCTCTACGAGCAGCCCACCGGGGAACGCGAGCACGAACACGCACCCACCACCGATATCGACACCCACACCCGCGTGCGCGGCACCACCGCGCAGGCCGCCGCCGCGCTACGCACCATCCTCGGACGCGACCGCGACTCGGCCACCATCGCCGAAACCGCCGCTGCCGCAGCCGAACACACCCAGCTTCCCGCCGAGGTCACCGACCACCTCGACCACCACCGCCGAGTCGTCACCCACCTACAACGGGCCCACCGGCACGACCGCGCCAACGCCACCGACGACCGACATCGCGAAGAGCAGCAGACCGCTGACCGCGCCCTGGCCGACGTCCTGGCTGTGGCTGGCCGCCACGGTGGCGAACCCCTGCCCGCCGGGCCGCTGGCGGTGCCCTACGGTCACGCGGTCACCATGGCGCACTCCCGCAACCGGGAGGACCTCGACCAACTCATCACCGACACCCACACCGCCGCCGCCGACCGAGGCCGCGCCGTCGTGGTCGTCTCCCCCACACCCCAGCCGCCACACACAGCCGAGCGCGGCTGGACCATCGCCCGCTACAACCCCGACCGCCTCACCACCACCCCGATGCCCCGCGACGCAGTCCTCATTATCGACAACGCCGCAGCCGCGCGCCCCGCCGACCTGGCCCGCATCGCCGAACACGCCGCCGCCCATCACGCCCGGCTGCTGCTCGTCGACGACGACCAACCCGGACCCTCCCGTCGGCTCCTCGACGGACTCAACCTGCCCTGGGCCGCCCACCAACACGACATCGACCCAGCCGCCCGCGCCGCGGCGCTCACCATCGCTGACCCCGAGCTGGCCGCCGAGATCGAACGCAGCCGAGACACCCACCAACGCGCCTGGCGCCAACTCACCCGCATCACCGAGCGTCACCGCGACCGCGGACGAGACCTCGACAACGACTACGGCCTGGACATCTGATCCAAGAAACTACGCTCGGCCCGATGCCGAACGCCGCGGCCAGCTCACCAGTCGCGGCCGGTAAGTCCGAGGCGTCGCACAACGTCCGGCACGGGCTCTCTCGTCGGCGGCGGCCAGTACGGTCGAGCAGGTGGGATCACCCCTCTTGGAATACGTCGCTTACGACATGCCCACCGAGTTGGGTGCGACCATGCGGGCGACAGCTACTGCGGCAATGGACAACGCGTTTGACGAGATGCTTCCCAGGGGCGTCACGGGGCCTGACCCCGTGTGTTGGACACGCTCAATCCCGCAAGATTGGCGGGGGAAGCGAGATGATCCAGCACGATGGCAAGGAAAAATTATCCCGACGAGTTCAAACAGGACGCGGTGGCGCTGTACCGAGACACTGAGGGCGCGACGATCACCCAGATCGCCGAGGAACTCGGGGTCAGCGGTGTGACGCTCTCGGCGTGGTGCAAGGCCGCCGGAGTGCCGATCCGGCACCGCAACCCCGCTGTAGCAGCGCAGCCGGCCCGCGGCGTTGAAACCCCGGAACAAGAGCTGGCCCGGTTGCGGGCCGAGAACAAGGCGTTACGCGCCACCGAGGCCCGGTTGTCCACCGAGCGCGACATTCTGCGGTCGGCGGCCAAATATTTCGCCGGGGAGACGAACTGGTGAGCCGCTTCCAGTTCGTCGCCGACCACCTCGACGCCTACCCGGTGAAGTGGCTCTGCGCGGTCGTCGAGGTCGCGCGTTCCTCGTTTTATGCCTGGCTGGCCGGCGCCGAGGGCCGGGCTGCCCGCCAGGCCGCCGACAAGGCGCTGGAGGCCCGTATCCGCACCGTGCACGACGAGGACAACACCTACGGGGCGCCGCGGATCACCGCCGAGCTCAACGACGGTGTGCCCGAGGGTGAGCGGGTCAACCACAAGCGGGTGGCCCGGGTGATGCGCAGTGCCGGGATCGTCGGCTACCGACGCCGCCGCCGGGTGAAGACCACCACACCGGATCCGGCCAACCAGAAGGTCCCCGACCTGCTCAAGCGGGACTTCACCGCGCCCGCTCCCAACGAAAAGTACGTCGGCGACATCACCTACTTACCGTTGGCCACCGGCGGAAATCTCTACCTGGCGACGGTGATCGACTGCTTCTCCGGAAGGGTGGCGGGCTGGGCGATCGCCGATCACATGCGCACCGAACTGGTCGAAGATGCCCTCAAAGCCGCGGAGTCGCTACGCGGGTCACTTACCGGTGCAGTATTCCACTCCGATCACGGAAGTCAGTACACCTCAAAGGATTTCGCAAAACTCTGCAAGACTCTCGGTGTCACCCAGTCTATGGGTGAAGTGGGGGCAAGTGCCGACAACGCGCTGGCCGAATCATTCAACGCTGCCCTCAAACGCGAAATCCTGCAGGACCGCAGCCATTGGCCTGAGGCCCCCACCTGCCGCCGTGAAGTGTTCCGCTGGCTGGTCCGCTACAACCTCACACGACGACACTCCCGATGCGCCTATTCCAGCCCGGCCACATACGAAAACAACCACACAACCGCTACGCTGCCCCAAGCGGCGTAACCACAAATCCCGTGTCCACTACATGGGGGCAAGGCCCCACCCCGATACCGCAGGTGTTCGTGTTCGACCGCTTCGGTGAACAGCAATTGGTCGGGCACATCATTTGCCGCGGGTATGAACGAGGACCGGACGCTGCTCAGGCGGTGGCGCATCTGGGCAGAATCGCCGCCGCAGTAGCGGGCACCGACCTGCTGGTGACGTGGGAGGAGGCAGACCTTGACGGGCCGTCTCCAGCAGCCCCGGCGTTCGCGATTCTCGAAGCCGCGCTCGATTACCACGCCTTAACGCTGGTGCCCTTCTACCGGCGGACGGTCGGTCGGGAGCCAGACGGACAGCCCAACGTCAAGGTCATCCGGGACCGACCGACAGATACATACGAGGGCGCAGCGCTGCCATTGTCGGTCCACACTCTGTTGCACCTGTGGCGTACCTGCCTGGCCACCTACGACTGGGACTATTCACAACAGGTCGTGGCCGATGCTGTCCGATCGGGCTACGACATCGCGTTGTGCACTCCGAAAGGATGATCGCCAGCGACTGCGACAGCGCGTACCCACGCTGTTCCTGTGTCAAAAATGACGGCTTTTGGAACACTCGTGTCCGAAACTTAACCGCTGGTTTTCTCCTCGAACAGGGCGCGGGCCGACGTCAGCGAGTCGTTGGCTTGATCGAGCGAACCCAAATATGCGGATTCGGCGGCTCGCAGTTGTTTTGACAGCTCGAGTTGCTCTGTGACTCCACTGATTGACGGAACGACTATCGAGTCGACGTGATCGGTGGTGAGTTCGATCAAACCTGTACTGCCGGTGTACAAACGAAGAATTTGATCATGCCCGAATCCCGACCGCAAGTAGTCGGCAAGATAGTACGGATTGATCTGGGCGGGATCTGGCCGGATGATGGTGATGTGAGCTTCAGCGATTGCTCGCTGATCTCGATCCCAAACCGCCGCCTTTCCCAAGGTCCCGTCACCAGTTGAGCTCAGCACCACGTCCCCGCTCTTGAGTCTTGCCGACTCCGGAATCTCATCGAAGACTTGTTTCTCGATCCAGTCGGCGCCGTCGAGGTCGATGAGCCCGTAGCGGGTGACGCAACTACCAGCTTTGATGACTACCGCATATCCGTCGACTTCATCTACATAAGAAGCCGCCTGTGGAGAGCGTCCTCGGTCCGTCTCTATAGTGTTGATTGATTTGATATTTGACGCGCCCGCCTCCACAAGTGCCGCTGTCTTAGCGCGAACGGTGGGCTCCCAATACTTATAGTCCCACCGGCTTGTGCTGTCGTTTGCGACGTCGTTCGACTCGACGTCGAACGACTGCCAGGCATCGCCGGAGCGCGTGGGCCCTCGCTCGTGGTCCATAAGTCCGCTCACAAGTGAGTCCCGGACGGCAGTGAAGTCGAACCCGCGGATGGGTTCACCAGTTCCGTGGTAGCCGAGGCTGTCGACGCTGCCGAAGGTGATGGGGTAGGTGGAAAGGAGATCCTCGTCGATCGCGTCGCGCCGCCGCAACAACAGCACGCTGCTGCGTACATTGATCTTGTTGGGCTTGAAGGTGACGTCGGGTAGTCGCAGGACGGCGAGGATTTCAGCCCGTTGCATAACCCATCGGCGAAGCTGGGTGCCCGTGTTGGTGTTGAGCAATCCTTCGTCGATCACGGTGCAGATCAGGCCGCCTGGCTTCGCCGCCAGCACCATCCGCTGGAGGAACATATGCTGGCCCTTGCCGCCTGGCACCGGGTAGGACTCGGCCTGTGCTCGGGTGAGCGAGTCGCCCTCGGTTGTTCCGAATGGTGGGTTCGTCAGGATGTAGTCGTAGGTGGCCTGCTCCATCGGCCAGATTTCTGCATCTGGGAGGAGTGAATTCTCGAATCGGATGTTGGTGTGACCGTCGCCGGCGATGATCATGTTCATCTTCGCGGCTGATGCGACGCCCTCATTGGCATCGCAGCCGTGAAACACGTCTCTCATAAGTCTTCTAGCCAGATCGTCGCGGTTGGCCTTGGTGATTTTCCTGGCCGCATAGAGGGAGTCGAGCTGCATCAGCGACGCTTTGAGCATGTAGACCAGGAATCCACCTGTGCCGCACGCGGGGTCGAGTACCCGGACCTCGGTCCCTGAGCGGAGGGCGGCGACCGTGCCGTCCCGGCCGACTAGTTCCGTCATCAGGTCAATGACGGGCCTTGGGGTGAAGTACTGTCCAAGCTTTTTACCTTTTAAGGTCGCGCGGACGAAGTACTCGAACGCGGTTCCTTTGACGTCGTGGTCACTGTCCGTGAACGACACCTTGGCGAGTTCGCCGACGATGTGGCGGAAGGTTGCTGGCTGCTTTACACGCAGGTCTTCTGCGAGAACGTCTCCAAAACCCATAGCCTTGATCTGACCCAACATTTGATTAATCGCGGACTTCACTTGGTCCGCTTGAGCTGGGGGTCGTTCCGCTAGCTCCCAAAAGCGGTAGGAGTATGGGAGATGGAAGTCACCGGCGTCGTCTTTCTCCTCAAGAAGCTTGAGGAACAGTATCTTTGAGAAGTCAGCGAAGGCGGTTTCCTCGTTCTTCTCGATGTTCCTGATCTTGTTATGGCATCGTGCGAACAACTCGTTGAGCTGCTTCAGGGGAAGCGATGGACGGAAGGGCAGGCTGGCATCACCGGTTCCTAGTGGAACATCCGACGCGTCCTTCTTGCGCCGCAAGAAGGAGACGACTGCCTTCACCTGATCTTTGCTGGGAATTTTGTCGGCAAGTTTGCCATTCCAGCGGACCGCCTCGCCCGTCTGTGTGTTGTAGACCTGGACGATGTTGCCGTTGGTGACGACCACAAAACTGGCCTTCACGGCTTTGCCGTAGTCCAGGGCTTGCTTGGCGTCGGCCTTGGTCAGGGTACGGCCGTTGCGTTTGGCCTCGATGAGGAAGTAGGGGGTTTTGTTCCCGCAGTTGACCAGGAGATCCACATAGCCCTTTGTGTATCGCTCGAGATTCTGAACCGGCGTTTCAAAGTCGATGTCGGTTTCAGGGTCGTACCCGCGTCTGCGCAAGTACGGGAGAATCCGTTTAACAACGGTCTCCGTCTCGGTGCGAACGCTGGTCATCGTTTCCTGGCCTCTCTAGAAGTTTTGTCACCAAGTCGGGTCGGCCTCGGCCGTGAAAAAGCTGTGGAAGCAGCGCCGTGGTAGCCGTGTCTGATCATCATCACGAGCCGACCGACAGGTAGCGGTACGCGGTAGCGCGGCCAATGCCGAAGGCTTCAGCTAGTTCCCGGACCGGTTCCCCTGTCGCGGCGAGCCGACGCAACTGTTCCTGGCGCTCGGGAGGAAGCTTGGGTGGTTTTGTGGCCGGTAGACGGCGCGCCCTACGCGACTCTCGCGATGCGGCACGACGTTCGCGCCCGAGTTCGAGCTCCAACTCCGCAAGAGAGGCCATAATTGCGGCGACCGCACGGCCTGAGGGCGTGCTGGTGTCGATACCCTCTCTCAGCGCGCGCAACTTAATTCCTCGGTCCCCTAGATCGGCGATCGTGCGAGTGACCTCAGCTACGGAGCGGCCCATCCGGTCGATGGCGGTGACGACGACGGTGTCACCGGGGCGGGCATAGTCCAGAAGCGCGGCCAAACCCGGCCGATCAGACTTGGCCGAGCCCGAGAGTTGGTCGGTGAAACAGCGCTGTGAGTCAACCCCTGCGCCATTGAGGGCAGACAGTTGGGCGGCGAGGTTCTGGGCAGAGGTGCTAACTCGCGCGTAGCCCAAGATCGTCGTCATCCACACACCGTCTCACGACCCGTGGTTAATGAGATCCGAGACACGCCGTATGAGACAAGATATGGGACGACGTGACCTTGGACTATGCACCCGCGCGGGCCGCCTAAGCATGTCGTCTCGTTTCTCTAGTTTTAAGACGTCCATTGCGGACGTGCTACTGTCTAACGTGGACGCTCTGACGTCCAAAAATGACGGGGGAGTAATCATGCTGGTGTACGGCTACTGGAACAACAAGGGCGGCACGGGCAAGACCAGCCTGTGCTTCCAGTCAATCTGCTTCTACGCGGAGCAGAATCCCGATAAGCAGATCTTGGTAGTGGATGTTTGCCCACAGGCCAACCTGTCAGAACTTCTCCTTGGCGGCCTGGACAACCAGGGAAGCGATAAGTTGCTGGCGATTCAGGGGATGGTCCCAAGAGCGACTATCGGCGGTTACTTTCAGCAGCGGTTGCCTTCGCCGTTCACCATCCCACCGGGAGTGCGATTCGACGACTACATCACCGCTCCCTCCGAGGTCAATGATGAAATCCCGTCGAACGTCAGACTTATTTGTGGCGACCCATTGCTTGAACTGCAGTCCAACGCAATATCTACCCTCGCCAACACAACTATCCCTGGAACCAATGCCTGGATGGCCGTTATCGACTGGCTGAGAGACCTTCTCGACCTTGCCTCAGATCAATATGACGTCGCGTTCATCGACTGCAACCCCAGCTTCTCGATCTACACACAGATCGCTCTGTCCGTCGTCGACAGGCTGGTGCTACCCGTCATGGCCGATGATTCGTCACGCCGCGCGATCCAGAATGCGTTTTCGTTGGTGTACGGCCTGAAGCTGCCCTCGGAAATCTATTCACAGTATGCCTTCGCTACCAGACTGAGAGCTGAAAACCGAACGCTCCCAATGGTTCATTTGATCACGAAGAACAGGATCACTCAGTACATAACCGACGCCTCCGCGTACGCAGCGGTCCTGCGATCGATCGACAGCGATGTTGCTGGCCTCCTGGCCTCCAACCCCGAGATGTTCACCTTCTCAAACTTGGAGGACGGATTCGTGAGCATTCGCGACTTTCAAACCACCGGTGTGGTGGCGTTCGCGAAAGGCACGCCTCTGTATGCGCTGAAGCCTGGAAAACGACAGGTGATGGGTCGTCGGGTGATTATCGACGCCGAGTACAAGGACAACATGGTCAAGGCCATGGATACCCTCGTTGCCAAGCTCTAGAAATGAGACGAACTACGCCGCCGGGAATTCGGTGCGAGGAATCAACTTTTCGCAGAGCCAGAGCAGACCAGTCTCATCGACGGCGGCCGCCATGCCGCGGCTGCACTCATCTAGTGGCGTGTCGCCGCGTACGTCGCCCCACGGGTCCGGCTGCGAGATAACCCTGCGATGCACGATTACCGCCGTGAGGTGCATTCCGATAGCGTTCGTAATCGGACCCATCCCGGCCTCGGCCGCGCGGGCACCCTCCTCGTCCGGCCAGTACGGGTCACCGAAACTCAGGTAGACATCGACGTGGGTGGCGTGATCT
>JBBAFK010000034.1:0-28705 GCA_041655455.1 Leucobacter sp.
GCGCCGGTGCGGAGCCACGTACGACGACGCGGCGAGCAGCAGTTGCGCGATCAGGGTGCGCAGCGTCGTCGAGTTCGTCTCGATGGCGACGTGATCGAGCACGATGTCGACGAACCGCGATGCCGGGAGCTCGCCGTCGCGAGTCTGATCCCACAGCGTGCCCCACACCAGGGCGCGGGCCAGAGAATCGGTGAGATCTCCGAGCCGCTCCGCCGCGGTGCCCAGTGACCGCTCGTCGAGGCGGATCTTCGCGTAGCTCAGATCCTCGTCGTTAAGCAGCAGCAGCTCGGGTTGCTCGATGCCGACGAGCTCCGGCACCTCCGTGCTCGCGCCGTCGACGTCGAGCTCGACGCGTCTGGTGCGTGCGAGCACGCCGTCGCGATCCTCGTACAGGCCGATCACGATGCGGTGCGGGCGCAGCGTGGGATGATCCTCGACCGCGGTCTGTTCGATGGCGAAGGAGGCGTAGCGCCCCTCGGGGTCGAGCTCGAACACCGGTCGGAGGGTGTTGACGCCGGCCGTTTCGAGCCACTGCTTCGACCACTCGGCCAGGTCGCGGCCGCTCTGCGCCTCGAGCTCCGCGAGCAGGTCTGTCAGCTCGGTGTTGTCGTGGTGGTGCTTCACGAAGTAGTCGTGCACGCCGCGCATGAACGGCTCGCGCCCCACCCACGCGACGAGCTGCTTCAGCACCGAGGCGCCCTTCGCATAGGTGATGCCGTCGAAGTTCACGAGCACGTCTTCGAGGTCTCGGATCTCGGCGACGATCGGGTGCGTCGAAGGCAGCTGATCCTGCCGGTAGGCCCACGACTTCTCGCTGGCGACGAACGTGGTCCAGCAGTCGTTCCACTCGGTCGCCTCGGCCACGCCCAGGGTAGACATGTACTCGGCGAACGACTCGTTGAGCCACAGGTCGTTCCACCACCGCATCGTGACGAGGTCGCCGAACCACATGTGCGCGAGCTCGTGCAGGATGGTGATGACGCGGCGCTCGCGCATCGCGTCGGTCACCTGGCTGCGGAACACGTACGCCTCGGTGAAGGTGACCGCACCGATGTTTTCCATCGCGCCGGCATTGAACTCGGGAACGAAGAGCTGGTCGTACTTTTCGAACGGGTAAGGGTAATCGAACTCGGACTCGAAGAAGGCGAACCCCTGGCGCGTCTTCTCGAACAGGTACTCTGCGTCGAGATGCTCGGCGAGTGAGGCGCGGCAGAAGAGTCCAAGCGGGATCGAACGCCCGTCCGTGCTGGTGAGTTCTGAGCGCACCACGTGGTACGGGCCGGCGATGAGCGCGGTGATATAGCTCGACATCACCGGAGTGGGCTCGAATCGCCAGGTCGCAAGCGCCTCGCCCGCACGGTTGCCGATGAGGCTCGGTTCTGGTGTCGGCTGATTGCTCACGATCTCCCACCGTGCGGGTGCGGTGACCGTGAACTGGAATGTTGCCTTGAGATCGGGCTGTTCGAAGACGGGGAACACCCGTCGCGCGTCGGGCACCTCGAACTGGGTGTACAGGTACACTTCGCCGTCTGCAGGGTCGACGAAGCGGTGGAGCCCCTCGCCCGTGTTCGTGTACTGCTGCGTCGACTCGATCGTGAGCGTGTTCTCCGCCGCGAGCCCGGAAAGTCGCACCCGGGAGTCGTCGAAAACTGCCGCTGAGTCGAGCGCGACTCCGTTCAGATCGACCCGCTCGACCGACTCGGCGATCAGATCGATGAAGGTTTCGGAACCCTCACTACTTGAGAACCTCACGGTGGTGCGCGCCGCGAAGGTGTCCGGACCCGTCGTGAGATCCAGGTCGATCTCGTAGCTGTGGGTCTGGACGACGCTCGCGCGCTCGCGGGATTCGACGCGGGTGAGATTCGTTCCTGGCACTGACGCACTCCTGACGGTCGGGGGTAACACTCCAATAGCCTCAAGCCTATTCCGGGGAGCTATGGCTACGCTGAAGCTATGAGCGAAGCAACGACCCCTCACGGTAAGCCTGACGTCGAATTCTGGTTCGATCCCATCTGCCCCTGGTGCTGGATGACGAGTCGATGGGTCTCCGAGGTCGCCGAGACCCGCGGATTCGAGGTTGCATGGCACCCGATCAGTCTCGCAATCATCAATGAGGGTCAGGATGCGGGTTCGCACGCGGAAGGCCATCGTCAGGGCCAGCGTATGGGCCGTGTAATCGAGGCTGCCCGGGTTGCACATGGTGAGGAAGTCGTTGGGACGCTTTACACTCAGCTGGGCACACGGCTGCATCCTGGTGCCCGTGATGACTACGACGCGATCATCGCTGAGTCGCTCGAGGCTGCGGGCCTGCCGGGCGGCCTCGCCGCCGCTGCCGATGAGGAGCTGAGCGACACCCAGCTTCGCGCGAACACCGACCACGCGCTGGAAATTGCGGGGCCCGATGTGGGAGTGCCGATCATCTCCGTGAATGGTGTCGCCTTCTTTGGGCCCGTGGTCACGCCGGCCCCCAGCGGGCAGGACGCGCTGAACCTCTGGGACGGGATCGTGCAGGCGGCGAGCGTGCCGGGCTTCTTTGAACTCAAGCGAGGCCGCACCGTCGGTCCACAGTTCTGATCCCGATAGGATCGACGCCATGCGTATCCACGTCGCCACCGACCATGCCGGCCTTGAATTCAGTCAGCAGTTGCAACAGCACCTGCGCGAGCAAGGGCACGAGGTGATCGATCACGGTCCCGCGGAATACGATGCGCTCGACGACTACCCCTCATTCTGTATCAATGCCGCAGTCGGTGTCGCCCGCGACACGAAAGCCGGGGTGGAAGCCCTCGGTGTCGTGTTCGGTGGTTCGGGTAATGGAGAACAGATGGCCGCCAACAAGGTCGAAGGAATCCGTGCGGCTCTTGTGTGGAACGACTCGACGGCGCTGCTTGCCCGCGAGCACAACAACGCAAACGTCATTTCGATCGGTGCTCGCCAGCACACCGTCGAGGAAGCGATGCGGTTCATCGACCTCTTCATCGCGACACCCTTCCCCGGGGATGATCGGCACGTACGACGCATCGGCCAGCTCGGTGAGTACGAGCGCACCGGCACGATAGCTGGGAAGCAGGTCGACACACTGTAATGCCCGAGGGTCATTCCGTCCATCGCATTGCCCGCCAGTTCGGCACCAACTTTGTGGGCATCGCGCCCCAGGTGACGAGCCCACAGGGGCGATTCGCGCAGGGTGCTGCTCTGCTCAGCGGACGGCAGATGCTCGATGCGCGTGCCGTTGGGAAACAGATGTTTCTCGAGTTCGAAGGCGATCACTGGCTTCGCGTTCACCTCGGAATCTACGGTGCATGGGATTTCGCGGGCGACGTGCGCGTCGACCCGTCGATCCAGATCCACGCGACGAAGTTCGGCCGAGGCAGGCTCGGGCAGACGGGTATGGCTGGCGTCGTCGATCGAGACGGCGAGGACTCGGTGGCATCGATCGGGGCGCCCCGGCGCACCCGCGTGCGTATGGCGGAGCATGATCGTGCGGTCCCGGTGACCGGTGCATTCCCGCCCGAGCCTGTCGGCCAGGTGCGGGTACGGCTGCTCGGAGAAACGGTGGTCGCAGATCTGCGCGGACCGACGGTGTGCGAGGTGTTGTCGCCCCCGGAAGTCGATGCGGTGGTGCAGCGGCTCGGACCAGATCCCGCGAATGCGAACACCCCCGCAGAACGGCGACGGTTCGTAGACCGTGCTCACGCGAAACGGACGCCGATCGGGCTCGTGCTCATGGACCAGTCCGTGATCGCCGGGATCGGGAACGTCTATCGTGCGGAGATGCTCTTCCGGGCGGGGATCGACCCGCACACTCCTGCGAATGCGCTCGAACGCACGGTGCTGGAGGCGCTCTGGGACGATTGGGCCGAACTGCTCCACACCGGGATCACGGTCGGACAGATGATCACGATCGACGGGTTGACGGGAGAAGCCTACGACCGGGCTCTCACCGAGCGGGATGAGCGGCACTGGGTCTACAAACTCGAGGGAACGCCGTGCAAACGATGCGGCACGAGCATTCTGCTGGAAGAGTTTGGCGCCCGAAAACTCTATTGGTGCCCCACCTGTCAGACATAGGAGGCCGCGTGCGGCGTCATCAAACTGAGAGCCGGTACCCCATCCCGCGCACCGTTTCGATGCGTTCGGGCCCGAGTTTTTGCCGAAGGTACCCGATATAGACGTCCACCACGTTCGAGCCCGGGTCGAAATCGAAGCCCCACACCCTGCTGAGCAGTTGCTCCCGGCTGAGCACCTGACCGGCATTGCGAATGAGCTCCTCAGCAAGCGTGAATTCGCGCGCCGAGAGTTCGACCACCCGGTCACCGACATGTGCTCGGCGTGAGCGCAGATCAAGGCGCAGGTCGCCGACTTGGGGGTCCGAAACTGCGACGGTGTCTTCCGAGCGGATCCGCAGTCGAATGCGAGCGAGCAGCTCATCGAAATGGAACGGCTTGCCAAGATAATCGTCCGCCCCGCCCTCCAAACCCGTGATCGTGTCTTGGAGTTCAGTGCGTGCAGTGAGCATCACGACCGGAAGCGTCGAACCGGATCCGCGCAGCCGCTCCAACACCTCGAAGCCGTTCAAGCCGGGCATATTGACGTCGAGCACCATGAGATCGAACTCATCGGTCAGCGCGAACTGCAGCGCGTCATCCCCGTTCGCCACGACGCGAGTCGCGAACCCCGCAGCCTTGAGGCCCTTCTCGACGAACCCCGCAATGCGTGGCTCGTCGTCAGCGATCAGGATCGATGCCATGCCTCAATCTCCTTTGTTCTGCGGCGAGACGAATATGGAGGAATCCGCCGCGTCGTCGGTTCTCGGCACCGTGATAATAAACAGGGCGCCTCCGCCCTCGGCGTCCACGACTCGAATGTCGCCGCCGTGGGCCCGGGCGATCACGCGAACGATGCTGAGACCGAGGCCGCTCCCGGTGCGGGTCTGGGCGTCGGCGCCCCGAGTGAATCGCTCGAAGATGCGTTGTTTCACATGATCGGGAACACCCGGGCCGTAATCCCGCACCCACAGTTCGAGGCGCCCCGGGATTGTTCTGCTTCCGATCTCGATCTGCCCGCCTCCGTGAGTGAGGGCGTTCTGCACGAGCTGCAGCATGGCCTGCGTGATTCGTCCGGCGTCGAGGTCCACAACGCCCTGCGCGATGCTGCCGAGACGCACGTGCGCGCCACTCAGGGCGCTCGCCTTCCGTTCGATCTGTACAACCAGATCGGCGACGTCGACAGGTGCGGTCTGCACGGGGCGTGGGCCGTGGAGTGCCGCTGCGGCCGAGAGATCCTCGATGAGCTGCGACATGCGTTCAAGCTCATCTGCGGCGAGCGCCTGGGTATCGCGGGCGTCCGTGGGGTTCTCCGGGTCCATGAGTTCGACGTGACCGCGCACGATCGTGATGGGGGTCTTCAGCTCATGTCCAACATCGCTGAGCAATTGACGCTGTGAGTCGAGGGCACTGTCGAGTCGATCGAGCATGCGATTCATGGTTTCTGCAAGATCGGCGACGTCGTCGTTTCCGACGGCGGGGATTCGTTCGTCGAGGGATCGCTCGGACACTCGTTCGGCGATCTCACGCATGTGTCGGAGCGGCCTGAGGAGCCTCGTGGCGACGAGGGTGCCGGCCGCCGCCACCACCGCGACGACCGCGACCGATGCGATGATGAAGGCGCGGGCTGCTGCGTTGAACTCACCGAGTTCCGCCTCGACGTCGTACACCATCACGAAGACGACTTCGCTCGGGTCTGGGGACCCGGGCACAGCGATCGGGGCTGCGAGGTAGCGCCAGACCACTCCCGCTTCCGCGTAGGTGCCGATGGTGGGGCCATCGTCGTGTCGTGTGCGTTCGACGTGTGCGGCGAAGTCATGCTCGCCGTCGAGCGCGAGGTCGAGTTCGACCCCCGGCACCGTTGTGATCCGGCCCTCGGCCATGCCCAGTGCGCCGGTGTTGTCGTCGGGGCTCATGCGTTCGACGACGGCGGTTAACGCCGCAGTTGAGGAAGTCCAGGCACCTCTCTCGTCGGGGCCCGTTTCGATGAGGTATCGGGCTGATTCGAGGTTCGCGCTCAGTCGGTCATCGACCTGTTCAAGGATGCGGTGGCGCTCAACGAGGTAGACGGATACGCCAACCGCGAGCAAGCCCAGTGTGGTGACGATCGTGATCACGGTGACGATACGAGTGCGCACTGAAAGCGAGAGACCTCGTCTCGGTCTCGATGCGGCGTTCTCGTGTTCCACACCTCCAGTATCCGGCCGAACCGGGTGCTGCGGGGGCCAATATGGGAAACATAAGAGAGATCTCACTGGTGCAGGGGTGCGATCAGGCCGGCCTCGTGCTGCAATGGATGACATGGTGGAAGACACGGCGCACGATGAGCGGGCTCTGCTGCTCGATGCACTGGGCGTGCCATCTGAACGTGTGACTTTTGCCGGCAGGGAGCCGCTCGGGCCAGGATCCGTAACGTCATTCGACGTGTGCGAGCATGCGGGCGCCGTTCCGCTGCGGTATTGCGTCGATACCTCGGGGTCACCGGTCGCTCACGAGACCGGGCTCGTGCTCGGCAACCCGGTCGCCCCAGAGGTGAGGATCTGGCTGCATCCCGCCGATCCGTACTTGCCCGGCCTCGCACCCGTTGCGTTTCACGGTGCGGCGACCGCGCTGCTCACCCGGCTCGAGGTGCACAGTGAGGGTGAACCCGTCTTCGTCGCGTATCGCCCGGGCCGGCGGGCCGTGCTCCGCGTGGATGCCCAAGGCCGGAGGGTGTGGGTCAAGATCGTCCGTCCAAGTCGCGCAGCGCGGATTGCGAGCCGACATGCTGCGGCGGAGGAGGCCGGGCTTCCCGTTCCTGCGCTGCTCGGGTGGTCTCCCGACGGTGTGTTGATCATCGAAGATGCGGTTGGTTCACCGGCGGTCGATGCGGTCGGTGCGGGCAGCGGCGGTGCGCACGCGGAGCTGCTGGGCCGCGTCGACGCGCTGCGAAGCCGGATAGCAGGAGTGTCGAGTTCGGAGCCCACCACCGGAATCGCGGCCCGGCTCGACTGGTACGCGTCCCGACTGACTGCGCTGCCAGAGGCGGTACGTCTTGCGGAGGATGTTCGTGAAGTTCTCGGATCACGGCGGTCGGCTCGACCGCAACGTGTGGTGCACGGAGACCTGCACCTCGGACAGCTGTTTCTCGTCGACGGGAAGATCAGCGCGGTCATCGACATTGACACGCTCGGTGTCGGCGATCCTGCCGAGGATCCCGCAGCGTTCATGGCGCACGCCGTGATGAGTGCGCTCCTGACCGAGAATGCGAGCGGGCGACCCATGAGCGATTTCGCGGACGCGGCGATGGCCCGCTGGGGTGACGATCCGGTCGTGCGGGCATTCTTCGCGGTGCACATGCTCGGTCATGCGCTCGCCACCCGCGATTCGGGACGGGTGGAGCTGACCGAGGCAAGTCTCGCGATCGGAGCGGCTGTGCTGGCCGGCGGCCCGCCCGCAGCGGACGCGAAGAGGTTTGCGATCGCGGAAGCTCGCGCACGAGCCGAAAGATGAGAACGCTCTCATCCGGTCTTACTCCCGGGCTTACTTCGGCTCGGAAGGATAGAAGTCGAAGGGCCGGCGAGACAGCGGTTTTGCCGGCGGAGCCCAGACGAAAGGAATCGGACCATGAGCAAGATGACGAAGAAGAAGTGGGTCGCGTACGGTGCAACTGGAGCGGTCGGTCTGGCGCTTTTCGCCGGCGGCGCCGTGGCCGTGGCCAACGCCATGGATCTGAGAACGGGCAGTGGAGCGGTCGTACCCGGTGGGGTGCTGACCAGCGAAGAGCGGGCAGTGAGCGGGCCTCAGGGTTCCGCGGACGCGTCGTCCGCTGCGACCGGAGTCTCTGCGCCGTCCACCGTATCTGCAGTGAGCGCGGCCTCAGCTCCGGCCGCGACCGGGGGAGACTCGGCAGTGTCTGCACCCTCCGCAGCCTCGGCGCCGTCCACCGTCTCGGTGCCGTCGGCGGTTTCCGTGCCGTCACCCGCGAGCGCCGCGTCTGCGGCATCGGTCGAGTCCGCAGCATCGCTGTGAACTTGTGTAAGTACTCCTCACCTGTATCAGGTGACCGGTGTCGCCTGGGCCTGGTGAGTGTGGCATAATAGTTCCTTGTGCCACGGTGCGGTACTGCCGCGAGGGTCCGCACAAACCGTGAGCCAGACCCCTTTGACTCTGAAATTCCGTGTCCCGACTTGCGGCGGGCGCAGAGAGAGACTGACATGCAGAAGCTCGACCACGTCGACGCCGCCTCGCTGAAGAGCGACATTCCCGAGTTCCGCGCCGGCGATACCGTCAAGGTACACGTGAACATCGTCGAGGGTAACCGTTCGCGTATCCAGATCTTCCAGGGCGTCGTGATCGCCCGCCACGGCGAGGGCGTGCGAGAGACCTTCACCGTTCGCAAGATCAGCTTCCAGGTGGGTGTCGAGCGTAAGTTCCCGATCCACTCGCCCGCCGTCGACCAGATCGAGATCGTGAGCCGCGGTGATGTGCGTCGCGCCAAGCTCTACTACCTCCGCGGTCTGACCGGTAAGAAGGCGAAGATCCGCGAGAAGCGCGAGGACTGATCCCTCGTCCGTTTTCAGCACGGTGGCGTGATCGCGGCACCGCTCTCAGGCTCTCCTCCGTCAGGGATGGGAGCCTGAAGCGTCTGTGCAGGACTGTGCGCGTCTGCGACAGGTCCGCAGCATTCCGTGAGAGCATCGATGAAGCCGTAAAGGAGAGCCCATGAGCGAGTCAGCATCACGTGGACGCGGCATTCTCGGATTTCTGCGCGATCTGATTGTCATCCTCGTCGTCGCCTTCGTCGTTTCATTTCTGCTGAAGACGTTCCTGGTGCGAAGCTTCTACATCCCCTCGGTCTCAATGGAGCAGACGCTGCGGGTCAACGACCGAATACTCGTCAATCAGCTGGTGCCCGATCTTGTCGGCGTGCAGCGGGGTGACGTCGTCGTCTTCAAGGATCCAGGCGGGTGGCTGCACCCGAGCGGCGCGGCAGACCCCACGACCTTCGAGCGGGTGCTGCAAACGATCGGTCTCGCAGCTGATACGAGTAATGAATACGTCGTGAAACGCGTGATCGGTGTCGGGGGCGACGTGGTGGCCTGCTGCGATGCTGACGGGAGAGTCACGGTCAACGGTGTGCCGATCGACGAACCCTACATTGTGATTCCCGAGGGGGAGACGAGAGCCTCGGCACTTGATTTCGAGGTCGAGGTGCCCGAAGGGTCCGTCTGGGTCATGGGGGATAATCGCTACCAGAGCAAGGATTCTCGCTACAACCAAGACCAGCCGGGGAAGGGTTTCGTGCCCGAGGAGGAGATTGTTGGGCGCGCGTTCGTGCTCAATTGGCCACTTGACCACTTCACCTGGCTGAATCGCCCCGACTCGACCTTCACCGGCGTCGATGAAGCGGCCGGCTGACTCGCCGCGCTCGAAGGATCCGAGCCTCGACGTCGAGCGCGAACTCCTCGCCTCTGGCTACGCGGCGGTGATCGGCATCGACGAGGTCGGTCGCGGCGCGATCGCGGGACCGGTCGCCGTGGGCGCACACGTGGTCACCACCGTTGCAGGAGCGTTTCCCGAGGGGCTGCGAGACTCAAAGCTCTTAAGTGAGAAACGTCGCGAACTGCTCGCACCTCGCGTTGCGGAGTGGGGTGCCGGCGCCGTCGGGTTCGGAAGCGCCGCGGAAATCGATTCGAAAGGGATCATCGCGATGCTCGGGGCGGCGGCAAGGCGTGCCCTGCTGGACCTGCACGGTCAGGGGGTGCCGGTGGACCGCGCCGCGATCATCGTTGACGGCGCACACGACTGGCTCTCGCCGGCGCTGCGCTCACCGCTCGACGTTCGCACACGGGTGGGGGCGGATCGCGACTGCGCGAGCGTCGCGGCGGCGTCGATCCGTGCGAAGGTGGCGCGCGATGCGGTCATGCGAGAAGCAGATCTTGCGGCCCCCGGCTACGGCTGGGCCTCGAACAAGGGGTACGGGGCACGTGCGCACTACGCCGGCATCGCTGAACTGGGGGTCAACGAGCTGCACCGGAGCACATGGATTAAGACGCCGAGCGATAAGCTGGTCGGGTGACTACCGCCCGCTCTTCCGACGCCCCGATCGGGGTCTTCGACTCGGGCGTTGGAGGCTTGACAGTCGCCCGCGCGATCAGGGATCAGCTGCCGAACGAGTCGATGATCTACGTGGGAGACACCGCCCGCACGCCGTACGGCCCGAGACCAATCGCAGAGGTGAGACGGTTCGCCCTGGAAATTCTTGATGACCTCGTCGCGCAGGGCGTGAAGATGCTGGTGATCGCCTGCAACACGGCCTCCGCGGCAGTGCTGCGAGATGCGCGTGAGCGGTACGACGTGCCCGTCGTTGAGGTGATTGCACCGACCGTCCGCAGCGCGGCCGCGATCTCCCGGAATCAGCGCGTCGGGCTCATCGGCACGCAAGGGACGATCCAGTCGCGCGCCTACGATGATCTGTTCTCCATGCGCCCGGAAATTCGACTGACCTCGGCGGCCTGCCCGCGCTTTGTCGAACTCGTCGAAGCGGGGAAAACCAGCGGCGCAGAGGTGCTCGAGACGGCGGAGGGGTACCTTGCGCCGCTCCTTGAACAGGGGATCGACACGCTCGTGCTCGGATGTACGCACTACCCGTTCCTCCGGGGAGCGCTGAGCCAGGTGGTGGGCCCCGATGTCGCGCTCGTGTCCAGCGACATCGAGACCGCGAACGAGGTGTATCGAGTCCTCACGGAGCGCGGCCTGCTGCGTTCCGCTACCGCTGGCCACCCCAGCGTCCGATACGAGGCTACAGGGGCAGACACCCGGGGGTTCGTCGATCTCGCCCAGCGCATGCTCGGCATCGACATTACGACCGTGGAACCGCTCGCGACGGGTACGATCCGACTGCCCGGCTGAACGGATTCAAATGAGAACGAGAGGAATTTGATGAACGACTTCTCCCGCGCCGACGGGCGCGCACCGGGTGAACTGCGGCACATCACGATCGAGCGAAACTGGAGCGCGCAGGCAGAGGGGAGTGCGCTCATCTCCTTCGGCAACACCCGAGTGCTTTGCACTGCGTCGTTCACGCCGGGCGTGCCCCGGTGGCTCGCCGGAAAGGGCACCGGCTGGGTGACCGCCGAGTACGCGATGCTTCCCCGTTCGACGAACGAGCGAATGCAGCGAGAATCGGTGCGCGGCAAGATCGGCGGACGCACGCACGAGATCTCGCGACTCATCGGCCGTAGCCTGCGCGCGGTGATCGACACGAAGGCTCTGGGCGAGAACACCCTCGTCATCGACTGCGACGTGCTACAGGCCGACGGCGGCACCCGCACCGCTTCCATCACAGGCGCCTACGTCGCGCTCGCGGATGCCGTCGAATGGGCCCGCGCCGCCGGTCACCTCGCGCGGAACGCCGCACCGCTTCGCGACAGTGTCGCCGCGGTGTCGGTTGGGATCGTCGACGGCCACCCGGTGAGCGACCTCAACTACCTCGAGGACGTTCGAGCCGAGACCGACATGAACGTCGTTGTCACCGGCTCTGGGGATTTCGTCGAGGTGCAGGGCACCGCCGAGGGTGTGCCCTTCCGTCGTGACGAACTCGACGCACTGCTGAACCTCGCCGTTGCAAGCACTGCCGAACTCACGGCGCTCCAGCAGTCCGTGTTAGCCGAGGGTCGCTGACCGTGGCACAGGTGGTTCTCGCCTCCCACAACACGCACAAGCTTGAGGAACTGCGTCGCATCCTCGGGCCGCTCGTACCCGGCATCGAACTCATCGGGTACACCGGCCCCGAACCAGTCGAGGACGGGCACTCATTCGAAGAGAATGCGCTCCTCAAGGCTCGTGCCGCCGCCGAACACACCGGTCTGCCGGCCATCGCCGACGACTCCGGAATTGCGGTCGAGATCCTGAACGGTTGCCCCGGAATCTTCTCCGCACGCTGGAGCGGGCCGGACCACGATGACCTGGCAAACCTCAACCTGCTCCTGCGTCAGCTCACCGATGTCGCTGACGAGCATCGTGCAGCGAGCTTCGTGTGTGCTGCTGCGATCGCGATTCCCGCGGCCGATGCGGTGAGCACGGAACTCGCGGTGCGAGGTACGTGGCGCGGACGACTCCTCAGGACCCCGCGTGGCGATCACGGGTTCGGGTACGACCCGATCTTCCAGCCGGAGGGCGAGCAGCGGTCCGCGGCAGAACTCGACCCCGAGGAAAAGAACGCGGTGTCGCATCGCACCCGCGCATTCACTGCGCTCGCACCCGAACTGCGAGCGCGGGTCGGAGGATAATCGTTTCATCGCCGACGGATGGAGGATTTGGTGAACGACCAGCACAGTGGCGGGCTCGTGCGCCCCGACGTCTCGGCAGCCGATGCCGAAAAAATCGCCTCGGAATGCTACGGAATCGAAGTCCGCGCGACTGAACTCGGAAGTAATCAGGATCGCAACTACCTCCTGACTGATGCGCGTGGTGGGCGCAGCGTGCTGCGGATCGACCATCCCGTCTTCCCAGAGGAGGCGCGGGAGGCACAGCACGCTGCCATCGCCGCCTACCGTGACGCTGGGCTCTCGTGCCCGGCGGTGCTGCCGGGCACGAACGGTGAACTGACCCAGCGGTGGCACGGCTTCGCGGTGCGTCGAAGCGAGTTTGCGGACGGTGAGCCGATGGTGGACGCCGGTTACCTCGCCCCGGTCGTGCTCGCGGAATTCGGTGCGCTTGCCGCAGCATCCGTACAGGCGCTCGCAAAGCTCAGCCACCCCGGGCTCGACCGCCCCAATATCTGGGACATGCGCGAGGCATTCGATGAGACGCTTCGACTCGCGCCCGCGATCACGGATGGCGGGCTGAGGGCCCGAGTGCTGCATGCGGCGCGGAACGCCGATGCGGCGCTCCAGCCCATCCGCGAAAGATTGCCGGTTCAAGCGATCCACGGCGACCTCACGGATGACAACGTGGTCGGCGCATACGGGGATGATGCACGCGTGCACCCGCGGACGATCCTCGACCTCGGCGACCTTGGCAACGGCTGGCGGGTTGCAGAACTCGCCGTCACCGCGTCATCGATGCTGCACCATGAGCCGGCACGCCCCCTCCGAGTGCTCGAAACCGTTGCTGCGTTTCACCGTGCGGCGCGGCTCGATGCGGCGGAGGCACGGGCAGTGTGGCCGCTGATCGTGCTGCGGTCGGCGTTGCTCGTCGCGAGCGGATGGCGGCAGGTCGCCATCGATGGCGATAATGCGTACGCGCGTGAACGAATTGCCGGGGAACAGGCGATTTTTGACGCCGCAACGGCTGTGCCGCTCGCGGTTGCCACCGAAGCAGTGCTCGCACGATTGGGCTTCGCCGGCCGCCCAGCAGGCGAGGGGCTCCGGCTGTTCGCTCTCCCGGAGCCCCTGCACCCCGTGGCGCCACTGCGTTCAGTCATTCCAAGCCTTGACGGGTCGGTCGAGATCATCGACGCGGGCGTCGAGTCCGCTGCGCTCGCCGGGGGAGTCTGGCAGGAGGCAGACGCAGAAGCGCGGCTCGTCGAAGACGCATTCGCGGGTGGAGCCGCAGCCGCGGTGCTGCCCTACGGCGGTTATCGGCTCACACGCACCGTCGTCGATTCCGTGGATGCGGCTGCGACCTGGCCGCTGGACGTCGAAGTGTGGCTGCCCGCGGGAGCCGAGGTTGCCGTATGTGCGCCACTGCTTGGAACGGCACGCACACCCAACGCGCACGGGGCGGTGATCGATCTTGGGGAGTGGCTCTTCGAAATTGAGGGGGTCGAACCGCTGATAGTGAGCGACAGTGTGGTGGAGTCGGGAGCGCCGATTGGCACTCTCGCGGCGTCACATGCACCGCGGCCGCTCCGCTTCGGGCTGCGCCGTGCCGATGCGCCGCTGCTGCCCGACGCCGGTGCGCACCGGTCAGAGCCCGGTCGTGCGCGCCTGATCGTCCCCGAGCTTGTGGCGGCGTGGCGACGCTTCGCTCCGGATCCCTCACCCCTCCTCGGGCTTCCTGAGAGCGCGCAGCGAGATGAATCAGATGATGAGCAGGCGCGCCGTGAACGGATTTTCGCGAGTGCGCAGGAACGGTACTACGAGCGGCCGATGCAGGTCGAGCGCGGTTGGCGGCATCACCTGATCGATACAACTGGCCGGAGCTATATTGACGTGGTGAACAACGTCACGGGTCTCGGTCACGGCCACCCGGCCGTTGCCGATGCCGTGGACCGGCAGATCCGGTTGCTCAACACCAACTCGCGTTTCCTCTACCGCGGGCTCGCGGAATACAGCGAGCGGCTGCTCGAACTCCTGCCGGCTGGTTCGGGACTCGACACGGTGCTGCTTGTGAACAGCGGCTCGGAAGCGGTCGATCTGGCGCTCCGTCTGGCGCAGGCGGCGACGGGCCGGCGCACGATCGTTGCACTGCGGGAGGCGTACCACGGCTGGACGATGGCGAGCGACGCCGTGACGACGAGCGCCTTCGACAACCCGCACGCCCTCGAGAGCCGCCCCGACTGGGTACACGTTGCAGATGTGCCGAATCGATATCGCGGTACGTACCGCGGTGACGCCACCGGACCGGAATACGCTGCTCATCTCGTGCGGGATTTGGAACGCCTTGAGACAGATCGTCGACCAGTCGCAGGATTCATCTGTGAGTCGGTCCTCGGGAACGCCGGTGGCGTGCTCCTGCCTGACGGGTACCTCTCCGCAGCGTATGCCGGGGTACGAGCTGCCGGAGGGCTCTGCATCGCAGACGAAGTGCAGGTCGGGTTCGGTCGAATGGGTTCAACGTTTTGGGGGTTCGAACAGTCAGGCGTGATTCCTGACATCATCACGATCGCGAAGCCGATGGGCAACGGCTTTCCGATCGGCGGTGTCATCACCTCCAAGCGCGTCGCTGATGCACTGGCGTCGCAGGGGCAGTTCTTCTCCTCAGCGGGTGGTAATCCGCTGAGTTGCCAGGTGGGAATCGCGGTGCTCGACGCCATGGCTGCCGAGGGGCTGCAGGGGAACGCCCACGACATCGGCGCGCGTCTCACCGCGGGCTTTCGAGAGCTCAGCAAGCGGCACGAGATGATCGGACCGGTGCACGGGCAAGGTCTGTACCTGGGGGTCGAACTCGTGCGTGATCGTGAAACGATGACCCCTGCGGACGCTGAAACGGCAGCGATTTGCGAGCGGTTGCGAGAGCTTGGCGTCATTGTGCTCCCCACCTCCGAGCGCTCGAATGTGTTGAAGGTGAAGCCGCCACTGTGTCTCACGGCCGAAAGTGCCGACTTCATCGTGGCGCAGCTCGACCGGGTGTTGTCGACCGGTTGGTGAGTGGTACCGAGACTCCGTCACGTCTTTGAACTATTGTCAAGCTCTGGAGCAGCCTGATCGGCGGCTCGTAGGCTGGAGACATGAGCGAAACGGGGCACAGACTTGAACCGCCGAGGCGAGAGCTCACGCGGCTCGTGCAACGAGTGATCTCTCGGGCATTGCAGCTGCGAATCGTTCGCGCGATCTTACGCTACAACGAACGTCGTGGCCCGATGCTTGCAGACAGCATCACCTACCGTGCGCTTTTCAGCGTGTTTGCGGCTGTGTTGCTCGGTTTCTCAGTCGTAGCGTTGTGGATGAGTGGCAATCCAGACGTGATGGCTGCCCTGACCGAAGCGCTCGAATCGGTGGTACCGGGCATTGGACGGATTGTTGACCCGACGAATATCGGTGCTCCAATCGGTTTCTCGGTCGTCGGTGTGTTCTCGCTCATCGGCCTGGTGGCCGCAGCCATCAGCGCGGTCGGAAGTCTGCGCACCGCGATCAGGGTGCTCGCCGACGAGTTCAGCGATGACACCCTTTTCCTGTGGGTCCTGCTGCGTAACATGTTGGTCGCGGTGGGGTTCGGTGGCCTGCTCGGCGTGGCAGCCGCAGCCAGCGTGATTGGTGGAGCTGGCATCGGTGCGGTGAACGACTGGCTTGGGGTTTCAGACGGAAACATAGTCGCCCGCGTCCTGACTCGAGTGTTCGGGATCGCGATTGTGCTCGTGATCGACACGCTTGCGATCGCGCTCGTGTTTCGCGTTCTCTCAGGGGTTCGTCCGCCGGCCCGAGCACTCTGGTTCGGTGCGCTCATTGGAGGGATTGGGCTCACGGTTCTGCAGGAGCTGTCGGGCCTGTTCGTGCGCGGGGCGACGGCGAACCCGTTGCTCGCCTCATTCGCGACGCTCGTTGCCCTGCTCATCTGGTTTAACCTCTCCTCGCAGGTGATTCTCGTCGCCTCGAGTTACATCATTACCGCGACTGCGGAGCAGCGTGACCGGGTGCATGAACGTTTTGGCGCCCGAACTCTTGCGCAGCGACGTCGGCAGCAGGCGGAGGAGCGCCTGCGTGCTGCGACAGCCGAGCTCCGTGACGCACAGGAAGCGGAGCGGCGCGAACGGTTGGGGGATACTTGACCCATGTCTGAACCCAGCGAAGCACTTCCCGACGATGTTCTCGAGTTCGCTCACCGTCTCTTCGACGCCGCCCGAACGGGAGACACAGCCTTCGTGATCAGTGCGGTCGAGCAGGGCGCGCCGGTCGATCTGACGACATCGAGCGGCGATACGCTGCTCATGCTCGCCTCCTATCACGGGCACGCCGACCTTGTCGCTATGCTCGCCACGCACGGAGCTGACGTGAACCGCCCGAATGATCGGGGGCAGACGCCGCTTGCCGGTGCAGTATTCAAACGCCACGCTGAGACGATTGCTGTGCTCCTCGCACACGGTGCGGATCGTGACGCCGGCACTCCTTCCGCGCGCGCGACGGCAGAAATGTTTGGAGTCGACCTCGCCTAGTGAGAGATGAGGGTACCCTCGTCGATTTCGGTGATCATTGTACGATCCTCAGCGAGAATGGCTCGGACCGCGTCGCGACCGGCTCGATTCGCACCGACGGTCGACTGGGAGGCACCGTACCCGAGATTGAGCGCGCCACGTGCCTGAGCGCGTTCGATCCACGGCGTCCGATGCATTCCGGTCACTCGAACCACGCTCTGCGGGGGGAGGCCCTTTCGCGTTCGTTCCTCAACCTCGGCGAGTGAGGCAATGATGGAGCCGTCGGTGAAGCGGTCTACCCACTCGGGCTCGCGCCGTGTCACCCAGAGGGTTTCTGTGACCCGGGAAACCTCTTCGAGGAGCTGGGTTGCGGAGATCCCTGCTCCCACGATCACGACGCGCTTGCCCCGAAATTCCTCCGCGGAAACGTAATCGTGAACGTGGAGTTGACGCCCTCGGAAGCGTTCTTGCCCGGGTACCGTTGGCCAGAAGGGGCGCGTCCAGGTGCCGGTCGCATTGATGACATAGCGCGCGTGCAATGTTACCGGCGACCCACGCTGGTCGAGGGAGTCCACGATGAGCCCGGTGCCGCTCATGCCTGGGGTCGATGGGTACCGGACGGAGCTGACCCGTACGGGTCGCTGCACATCAAGCTCGAAACGTTCCTCATACGCCGCGAAATACTGGGGGAGAACCTCGCGGCTCACTGCGTCAGGGGTGGCAGGTGGTACGGGAAAGCCAGGGAGTTCATGGATCCCGTTGACGGTGTTCATGGTGAGGGATCGCCACCTGTGCTGCCACGCACCGCCGGGCGCCTGTTCCGCGTCGAGCACGACGAAGGTTCGCTCGTGGTCCGCGGCTCGCGTGACAGGGGAGAAGCCGCGGTGCTGAAGGTGGTAGGCCGCAGAGAGACCGGCCTGCCCTGCGCCGATCACGACGACATCGACGGACCGCATGATCAGTGCAACCGTGTCGGGCAAGGTAGCATTCCCGAACTGGTGGGAACGTGGCCGGGTCAGTCGCCCCTGGGGAGACCGATGAGGTAGCCGATCGCCGCCCCGACCACACAGCCGACGCCCGTTGGCCCCATGCCGGGCAATGCCAGTGCTGCGCCGATGAGGGCACCCGCGACGGCCCCGAGAATGGCGACGCTGACAGTCCAAATGACAGTCTTTTTCCCTGAGCTCATAGCTTCCAGACTACGCCCGTTCGTGATGCTCGCCTTTCCACCGGTCCGTGCGATGCAGCTTGCTTGTGGTTAGTTTCCTGCTCGTTCAAAGACGAATCCGTTGGTGTGCACCGCGCAACGGTGTCAGCGCATCCGGCAGTGCAGTACCGCCGCTGCGAGATACCCGTCTCAGGCTTCTACGAGTGGAGAGGCCGGAAGAGCGCACGAGTTCCGCACGCGATCTTTGGCCCAGAGAAAACCTTCACCTTCGCGGGGCTGATGTAGTGGTAGCACGAGCCCTGAGCCGACGATGACCGCGGGTGGCACCTCACGGCCACGATCCTGACCCGTGACTCGGCCGGCGTGATGCGGCCTCTGCGCGACCGAATGCCCGTGTTCCTCGCCGACGAGTGTGTGGCCAAGTGGATCGACCCACACTTCACCGGCGATCACGCCCTCGTGCAGGCTGTGCCGGCGGCAGCGGCGCCCCTCGCCGATGACCTGTTCGTCTACCCTGTGGCACCGCTGAGCAGCGATGGGCCCAACCTGATCCGGGCAATTTCTCGGTGAGAGACTCCGGCAGTTGAGAAATCGGTACGTCTCTACACGGCCCAGCACCCGATCTGAGGCGCTTCACGATCGCGGTGCACACCGGCCTGAACGGCATGACCACTCGTCCCGCTACCCGATCCACCCTCCGTCTTCACCCCTCCGCGGTGAGTTTGAGCCGGAAGTGGGCTCTGATTCCAACCCAAACTCACCTCAGAAGAGGACTCTGGTTCGGAAGTGGGGACATTGCTGATGTAACGAATATGCACTGCAGGGTGCCGCAAGCACCCTGCACGAGACGTCACTCGCACCGTCGGCTATTGCTAGGCTTGAGAGATGTCATCTCGGCTCCTGTCATTCGTCAGACTCGCACAACAGAGCATCACAATGCGGCACATTCCGCTCCCCCGCGCAGCCGTCGGGTTGCTCGTTGCATGCGTCGCCATCGCAGGACTTTCGGGATGCATGACAACCACCGCTGATGGTCGCGTCGGCGGTGGCCTCTCGTTAGACGACAGAGCAAGCGGTGGGTACGTTACCCCGATTGATGTCGTCACCGGTCGTTACGAAGTGACTGTCCAGGACTACATCTGGGGTGCGCCCCCGGCAGACGGAGTTTTCGACATTACGAAGACGAGCCTCACCACACTCACGATTCTCACGAGCGATGATGAGCTCTGGAACTGCGATTACGACGAGGAGCTAGCCTCTGCAACCTGCACCGCAGCTGCTGACACAGAGAAAGAGATGCCGATGCAGGTCGATTGGTCAACGCAAGATGACAAGAGGCACCAGATTTCTGGATTTGCGACGGTAACACTCGAGGGCGAAACTCGTGAGGCAATGACGTTCGAGGGTACTCGCATCGTCGAATAGAGCACGGAGGCTCCCGGCAGCCTTTGTACTTTCGAGATCCTGAAGCATCCCGAGGCCCCGATGCGTGCAGTTTCGTTACCTCCGCAGCCAAGAAGCCGTGCGAATCCTCATGCGGTCAACGCGAATGTCTGGGAGGTTCGAGCCATGCGCTCACCAACCGGGATACCGTGTGGTCCAGCGTGTGTACGGGCCGTATTCGCCGTGCAGTTCATGCCCGCGAGTGAACTCGTATACAAAGTCATCTGCAAGTTCGAGGATGGTGCCCCGACCTTCAACCTCAAACACCAGCTGCGGCGGCAACGATTCTTCTCCATGCAGCGCACCAAGGATGTTGCCACAGAGCGCACCCGTCGAATCAGAATCACCTGAGTGGGTGACCGCGAGCGAGAGCGCCTTGAGTATGTTCTCTGGCTCGGGGCACTGCAGCGCTGCGTAGACAGCGATGCCTAACGCTTCATCAGCTACCCACCCGCCACCCAACGACTCCAACACCGCAACGCTGGGTGGTTCAGTCGCCAAATCAATCGCCTGCTGAAGCACTCGCGTAGCCTCTTCATGGTGTTCGCGACAGTGTAGATGTCGCATCATCGTGTTTACCGCCTCGTCAAGTTCTTGCCCCAGAACTATCGCACCAATAAGCGCGGCGAGTGCACCCGAAGCGAGCTGGGCAGTCGGATGACCGTGCGTAAAGGATGCCGCTTGAGCCGCGCTATCGAACTGCCACCCGAGGGCGTCGTCAGATCTCGGTGGCAACAGCCCGAATGGTGCACTGCGCATGACCCCGCCGCAGCCTTTCGAATCATTCTCAGCCTGGCCACCGTATTGCGAGATCTTCCGTTCGCCGCATCGCGCATCCATTAACGCTGATATGCAGGTGTTGCCAGGGGCGCGCCTGACATAGAGCCACTTCTGGTTGATCAACCAGCCATCTTTTGACCCATCGGGCTCGCGCATGAGCTGCGTGTCGAGCCACCGGTCATACGCGTGATGCGTGACCGCGACCGTGAGGCCTAAGCCGCGGTCAGTACGAAACCCCGCACGAATCATACCTTCAACCGTAAACAACGTCATCTGCGTATCATCAGTAATCAGCCCGTACCGAGTCTCGCCGTCGATAATCTCGGGAAGATACTCGGTCACACCATCCTCGCCACAGGCTTCGAGAATCCGCTGCGCGTTCCAGAACTCGACAGGGCCACCAAGCGCATCACCGATCGCCCCGCCGAGCAGGCATCCCCGCACTCGCGACCGGTAGACCAATTCGTCTGAGTCAATCACTACCGCACACCCTTCAAGTGGTTCGTCTAATTCGAGCCGCTTCGCAGTCTCAGCGGCTGATTTTCAGCCGTACCTCGAGCCACCGACATCATGAGGCCGGGCTAATGATGAACGTGACGACGCCCCACACCATCATCTCACTCAGCTCGGGCAACACGAGGTTCGGAAACCCTGGGTTTTCTGCGCGCAGCGTGACATGATCGCTCGGGTCAACATGCAGGCGTTGCACCGTGACAATCTGGCTGTTGCTCGCGAATTACTTTCAAGTGGAATTTCCCTGATGCCCAGAACGAGGAAGGATTTACTCCGCTACATTTTGCAGCGCAAGCGTGGTCCCTCTCGGTTGCGGCAGCTCTCCTCAAGAGCTGGTGCAACCATCGATTTGGAGAACCGTTTCGGCAACACACCCCTCTTTATGGCGGTGTTCAATTCAAAGGGCAAAGGTGTTCTCATCAAGTTGTTGCGCTCGTATGGCGCAAATCCTCACTGGCGCGAGGCCGAAGCGGAGAAACAGGGAGAGGTTCAACCCGGACAAAGAGTGGAGACTCTTGTCGAGGGTTTGAACCTCTCCCATTTGGGGTCCCTGCGTAGACAGTTTTCAAACCCCGGACCCGCACTAGAAACGTTGATATCACGCTGGAAACGAGGGGTATACCGGGTGTCTCAGCGGGTCGATAACACCCCGATTCGGGACGCTCGAGGGCCCTGTGTCAGGAGGATTGGGAAACCTCAAACCTTTCTCACCCCCTCTGAAGCAGACCGGCTCGTCGATGATTACCTCGCTGGTCTCAGCGTCGGCTATCTCGCTCAGAAGTATGGTGTGCACCGCGCGACAGTCTCGAAGCACCTCACCCGGCAGGAAGTCGTGCGCCGTCAGCATGGGCTTACGATCGACGAGGCCGCTGAAGCAGTGAAGCTGCACGGCGGCGGCATCTCGATGCGCGCGATCGCCCGCACTCTCGGTGTAGACCGCAAGCAGGTGCGCATCTCACTCATCGCAGCTGGTGCAATTGTCACCAACTCCTCGACCATGAATTGAGATAAAGCCCTCCTCGACAAGCGCACAGTCGCTCTCGGGCCTCCCGCTCGTTGAGGTGAGAGTGGAAACCAAACTGTCGGTCAGATCAATAGTGAGCCCACATCCCTTCGCACCCAAGCTTCGCATCACTTTACTGCTCATGGGGCTACTCGTTCCTCATCTGCTTTCATCTTCAACCTCATCCCGATCGCTGGATAGCCGCCCCCAAGGCCATCGCGCCGACTGGCTGGCAGATCCACTCTCGAAAGGTCACACACATGGACATCAAGATTCTCGGCCCCGACTGCCGCGTAGCGGCGTCACCCGCGCAGCAAGCCTGATCTACGGCGGTCGTACGCTCGCCTCGTGAACGGCAAGTGAACGACGGAAGAGCAAGGCATGAACCCCTTCGCCAGAAGTTGCTTCAGCCATCGATACTCACCAATATAGAAGAATGTCGAATCAAGGAAGCGGCTCATTAACTGCACCGCCCCGGGCAACTCCGAAACGCATGTCGACGCTCGATAAGTGGTTGCCGCTGTGGATCGGCCTCGCCATGGTCGTGGGCCTCCTACTGGGGCGCTTCGTTCCCGCTCTCTCCGACTTCCTCGCCCGACTCGAGGTGGGCGGTATCTCGGTGCCGATCGGCATCGGGCTGCTCGTCATGATGTACCCCGTGCTCGCGAAGGTTCGGTACGACAAAGTCGCGGCAGTCACCGGCGACAAACGGCTCCTCATCTCTTCGCTTTTGCTGAATTGGATCGCTGGCCCCGCGGTCATGTTTACGCTCGCGTGGCTCTTCCTCCCCGACCTGCCGGAGTACCGCACCGGCCTCATCATCGTCGGGCTCGCGCGCTGCATCGCGATGGTCGTGATCTGGAACGATCTGGCCTGCGGCGACCGGGAAGCGACCGCGGTGCTGGTCGCCATCAACTCCGTCTTCCAGGTGGTCGCATTCGCGCTGCTCGGCTGGTTCTACCTGACCGTGCTGCCCGGCTGGCTCGGCCTCGACACGCAAGGCCTTGAGGTCTCGGTCTGGCAGATCGCGCTGAACGTGCTCGTCTTCCTTGGGGTCCCCCTGATCGCCGGGTTCGCCTCCAGGTGGATCGTGGAGCGGCGGCGAGGACGGGACTGGTACGAGGTATCCTTTCTCCCTGTTATCGGCCCGTGGGCGCTGTACGGGCTCCTCTTCACGATCGTGCTGCTCTTCGCACTCCAGGGTGATGCGATCATCGCGAACCCCCTCGACGTGGCACGCATTGCACTGCCGCTCTTCATCTACTTCGGCGTGATGTGGTTCGCGGGTCTCCTGCTCGGCAAAGCGCTCGGCATGGGGTATGCCCGATCCACCTCGCTCGCTTTCACCGCGGCGGGCAACAACTTTGAACTCGCGATCGCGGTTGCGATCGGCACCTTCGGCGCCACGAGTGGGCAGGCCCTTGCCGGTGTCGTCGGCCCACTCATCGAGGTGCCGGTACTGGTGGGTCTCGTGTATGTGTCGCTGTGGGCGGCCCGAGCTTGGTTTCACATCGACCCCTACGCCCCGGTAGCGATCGAGACACCCGTGAGGACATCATGAGCAACACCATCCCCGCTCCCACCGATCGCACCTGTGAACCCGATGGGTCACACCCGATCGGGATCGATGCCGCAACCGTCGTGGCGAGTCGGCTCAAGGCACTCTCCGACCCGCTGCGCTTGCGTATGCTGTCAGCGATCGTCTCCGATCCGCGCGGTGAGGCCTGCGTCTGCGACCTCGCCGAACTCGGCGACGTGTCGCAACCGACCATCTCACACCACCTGAAAGTACTCAAAGACACCGGCCTCCTCACCTCCGAGCGCCGCAGCACCTGGGTGTACTACCGGCTACAGCCCACCCAAGAGGCGGCGGTCAGAGCATTGTTAGAGTCGTTCGCGCCCGCGGCAGTGCTCGCCGCCGAGGCGCCTGAGGAGCACGAGTGTTCCCACACGCCAGCCGAACCGGTAGAGAACCTCGACGAACGTGTCACCCACCTCGCGGACGAGCTCGCCGCGGAACACGCCGTGATTAGTCGCGACCTGGTTGTGACCGTCGTCCGCGAGTCGTACGCGAGCCTCGCACGCTCGGCGAAGGTGACGCGACACCTCATTCCACTGACCGAGCGCTTCGCGAGACAGCGGCTCACAGATCTCACCCGCGACCACGAAAACGGGATCCCGCAGGTGCTCTTCGTATGCGTGCAGAACGCGGGCAGATCACATCTCGCGGCAGCACTCGTCAACCAGCTCTCGGGTGGAAAGGTCCTCGCACGGTCTGCAGGATCCACCCCAGCAACCGACGTGCACCCACGTATCAAGTCGCTCCTCACAGAAATCGAGGGCGACCAGGCGCAGGAGCGATTCCCAAAACCGCTCACCGATGACGCTGTACGCGCGGCTGATGTGGTGGTCACCATGGGGTGCGGCGACGTGTGCCCGGTCATTCCCGGGGTCCGCTACGAAGACTGGGCCGTCGGCGATCCCGCCCTCGCCTCCGCTGAAGAGCTTGAGGCGATTCGCGACGACATCGCAGCCCGCGTGCGCACACTGCTCGACACCCTCACCTCACACTGACGGAACTGGAAGAGAAGACGTAACATGACCACCGAACAGAAGCCCACCGTACTCTTCGTCTGCGTGCACAACGCCGGGCGCTCGCAAATGGCGGCCGGTTGGCTGCGCGAACTCGCCGGCGACCGCGTCGAGGTACGCTCTGCGGGTTCGATGCCCGCGGAAATGATTAACTCGGTCGTAGTTGAAGCGATGCGCGAGGTCGGCATCGACATCACCGCTGAGCAGCCGAAGATCCTCACGACCGAAGCGGTGCAGGCGTCTGATGCCGTAATCACTATGGGCTGCGGTGACGCATGCCCGTTCTTCCCCGGCAAGCGGTACGAGGATTGGAAACTCGAGGATCCGGCAGGGCAGGGTATCGATGCGGTGAGACCCATCCGCGACGAGATCAAGGCACGCGTTGAAGCTCTGCTCGCGGAGCTTCTCGACTGAGCATCTCGGTGGGGGTCGTCTCAGGGCTTCACACCACATGAAACTGCTCGTCGAGGCGGGACTCGTCACTCGAGAGCAGCGGTAAATGGGACTTCTATCAGCCGTCGGCGACGGCGTCAACGATGCCCCCGCCCTCGTGCAAGCCGATGTTGGTATCGCTATCGGGGCGGGCACCGATGTGGCGATCGCGCCGGCAGGGGTGATCCTCGCCAGCTTTGACCCGCGTTCGGTGCTCTCAGTGATCGAACTCTCACGTGCTGCCTACCGCAAGATGAAACAGAACCTGTGGTGGGCGGCGGGGTACAACTTGATTTCGGTGCCGCTTGCCGCCGGTGTGCTCGCCCGCGTCGGGTTCGTGCTGCCGATGTCGGTCGGAGCGATTCTGATGTCGCTGTCGACGATCGTCGTGGCGCTGAATGCCCAGCTCTTGCGCCGCATCGATCTCAGCCCAGAAGCCAGCACTCGCGCCGTGCTCGAACGCACGAACTGACCTCACGCAGCCCAGGATCAGCACATGTCATCAACCACTGAATCGCACGCGTCGCACCACGGGTATATCGGCGATAAGAAGCGCTACCTGCAGCGCATGAAACGAATCGAAGGTTTGGCCCGGGGCATCGCGAACATGATCGACGAAGAGCACTACTGTATCCACATTCTGACCCAGGTCAGTGCGCTCACCCGCTCGCTGCAGGGGGTGGCGACGGGGCTGCTCGATGATCACCTGAAGCACTGTGTGCTCGATGCCGCCAAGCTTAGCGACGAGGCCGCCCACGAGAAGATTCAGGAGGCCACTGCCGCGGTCAACCGGCTGATCCGATCGTGACTGTGTGAGTCGGCCTCGCGGGTTAGCCTACCGGCACTTCCCGCCGAGCAGGGCTCTCGCGCCGCGCACCCCGGTGCGCTCGGAGCGCGCGGAGCGCCGACAGAATGGCCACAAGGTCAACAATCTCTTGCAGCAGCGCTCCCACCACCGCCGGCAAATAGCCGAATGCGGCGACGAGCATCAAACCGACTGAGATGATGATGCCCATCCAGATCGACTGCAGGGCGATCTGCACCGTGCGCCGCGAGACATAGGCCACATCTGCCACTCGCGCGATGTCGTTCGAGGTGATCACCGCCGCTGCTGACTCGCTCGCGACCGTTGCACCCCTGCCCGCCATCGCAACACCGACGTCGGCGGCCGCCAGCACCGGGGCATCATTGATCCCATCGCCGACCATGAGTACGGGTCTCGGCCGCATCGCCTGCACAATCCGCACCTTGGTCTGGGGAGTGGTCTCAGCGTGCACCGTCTGAATGTCGACCGCGTGTGCGACAGACTCCGCGGTCGACGTGATATCACCGGTCACCATCGCGATCTCGGCTACGCCTGCTCGGCGAAGACGGGACACCGTGTCTGCAGACTGCTCACGAATCGGGTCGGACAAGATGATCACTCCGGCGAGCTCGTCACCGACCGATACGTAGACGGCCGTCTCCCCAGCTGAGAGTACGGGTCGATCGATCGGCCCGGTCGCCTCTTCGATAAATGAGGGCTTGCCCACTCGCACCGAAGTGCCGTCTGCCAGGGAGGCGAGGACACCGTTTGTTGCCACCTCGTCGGCCGTCACCACTTCGGGAAGCTCAAGTTGCTGTGTGCGTGCCGATGCCACGATCGGATCGGCGAACACGTGCACGGAGTACTGCTCGGCGGCGGCCGCGAGCTGCAGCGTCTCGTCTACGGTGCGAGCAGCAGGGTGAATCTCGACGACGTCGGCTTTACCTTCGGTCAAGGTGCCGGTCTTGTCGAATGCGACTGCACGGACCCGGGCGAGCACCTCTAACACGCCACCGTCTTTGATGATGACGTTGAGCTTTGCCGCGGAACTCATCCCGCCCATGAACGCGACCGGGGTGGCGATGAGCAGCGGGCACGGCGTCGCCACGACGAGCACCTCGGCAAATCGCACCGGATCCCCGCTGAGAAACCACGCGAAGCCCGCAATCAGCAATGACACAATGGTGAACGGCACCGCATAACGGTCGGCGAGTCGCACCATCGGTGCCCGGGAGTCCACGGCCTCCTCGACCAACCGTACGATCGAGGCGTAGTTCGAATCGGCTGCCACCTTCTGCGCGCGCATCGTGAAGCTCGTCGTGCTGTTGACCGTTCCAGAAAGCAGTGGGTCGCCCGCGTGGTAGTTCGCCGGGATCGGTTCACCGGTCACGGATGATTCATCAATCGTCGCGTGATCCGATAGGAGCACCCCGTCGACGGGGAGGATCTCTGAGGAGCGCACCAGCAGTTCGTCGCCGACTTTCACCTCTTCGATCGCGATGCGTTCGACCTCACCTGTTACCGGGTGAATTCGACCCGCGAATGCTGGGGCTCGGTTCAACAGTTGGTCGAGTTCTCGGCTCGCGCGGCGAGCGGCGAGGTCTTCGAGTGCTTCCCCTCCGGTGAGCATCAACGCGATGATGAGCCCCGCGACATATTCCTGTACGGCGAGTGTCGCGATCATGGCGATGACCGCAAGAATGTCGAGCCCCCAATGCCCGCGCATCAGATCTTTGAACATGTCGATCGCGGTGATCACGATCACGATACCGAGCACCAAGTATGCGGTGACCCCGAGAGCCATCTCTGCGCCGGTCAGCCAGAGCATAACCCCGGTCGCCAAACCGACGAGCACGAACATCATGAGCTTGCGGTTGCGAAGAAATTCCACCGTCGATGACATTGCGTGAGACGCTTCCGAGGTACGTGGGGCGATGGTCTGGGCTGGCACGGTGCTGTTCTCAGTCTCTCTTCGAGAGGGTTGAGAGTGCGGTGAGCGCGGTCACATCAGTGATCGTGATCCGCCCCTGTTCCTGTTGTGAGATCACCCCGGTGTCGGTGAGTTTGCGAAGTTGCCGACTGAGGGACTCTGGTGTCGTGGACAGGAGCGAAGCGATGTCCTTCTTTGCGAGCGGCAGCGTCACGTCGATGGCTCCTCGCGGCCCTGGCGTCGCAGGGAGCGAGAGCAGGTAATCGGCGAGACGAGAGCTCACGTTTCCCGAGATGACAGAAGCCAGTCGCGCCTCAGTATCATCCAAGCGCTGACTCACTCCTTGCAGCATGCGCAGCCCGATGCTCGGATGCTTCTCGACGAGACGCCCGAGATCGGCATGACGGAACACGCACAGTTCGGTATGCACGAGCGCTTCTGCTGCGTGATCGGGTCTCGTGCCGGTGAGAAACGCGGATTCTCCGATGAAGTCGCCCGGACCGAGGACCCGGATCACCTGCTCGTGCCCAGCCGCACTTGTACGAGCGATCTTCACCTGACCGGTGTGCACCACCATCAACTGCGACATATCCGAGCCTGCTGTATACGCCTGCTCGACAGCGTCTAATCGGACGGTACGTGCAAATCCCGCAACTTCCACTTGCTGCGCATGTGTGAGCCCTTGAAACAGTGGTACACGGGCCACGCAGAGATCATTTGCTGGATCAGCATCCACATCGGTCGAAACAGCCAACGGCATCCTTCCCTTCCCTTCTAGTATGGCGACTCGTGGCACAACACACGCGCTTCAGCTGAAGCCAGGGGTGGCGCGTGCAGTGATGTACGCGTGTGGCGTCCGCGGGTTCGAGCGCTGCCCGATCACCTCGAACCCGGCGTGGGTGAGGGCTTCGACCATTTTGTTCATCGGCCACCGGTATGCGGCGGCGATCGGATGGTCGAATGCCTCTAGCCGCGGCCCCGCGAAAAAGGACATCAGCAGCGATCCGCCGTCACCCAGCCGAGTGCGCAGTGTTGCGAGCGCGTGTAGGAGCTCTTCTGAGCTCATGTGAATGGTCGAATACCAGGCGAGGATCCCGCCCCAGCGGGTCTCGCAACGGGCGAGATCTTCGATGGAATCGTGATGGAACACAACCGCGGGATGTCTGGCTCGGGCAATCGTGATGAGGCGATCCGATGGCTCGAGCCCTTCCACCG
>JBBAFK010000035.1:0-28575 GCA_041655455.1 Leucobacter sp.
CAGGCGCAGATCCTGCGGCTCCTCGCGCAGCTGCAGCAAGACCTCGGACTGACCTACGTGTTTATTTCGCACGATCTCGCCGTGGTGCGGCAGATCTCCGACACCGTGTCGGTGCTGCAGCGCGGCCACCAGGTCGAGCACGGGGTGACGGAAGAGGTCTTCAGCAACGCGCAGCACCCGTACACGCAGCAACTCCTCGACGCGATTCCTGGCGCGGCGCTCGCATCAGGGCACTGGGTGATCTGAGCGGTGCGGGTTTTTTAATGTCGGAACTCAAATTTACGGAGAGAAAGCGATGATCCATGACTGCGAACCCTGATCCCTCGACACCTGTGGCTGAAGTGCACTTGCCTGATGTGCTCCTGCCTGATGTGCTTGACGCGCTTGCCGGTGTTGCCGCGGGGGACGCGCTCGATGCGGCGAGGCGCCGTCGGCCCGATGCACGTGAGCATGCTCAGGGCAGCTTCGAAGCGCTCTTCGTGCCGGTCGATCCTGCGCACGTGTCGCTTGCGGAGCGTGCGGCCGTCGCGCTCTTTGTGGCGCGCCTGCACAACGAGCCGGCGGCGGTCGAGTTCTACGGAGCGCTGCTGCGGGAGACCGGCGGTGGGCCGGGGCTCGAACCCCTGATTGTCGCGGAGGCCACGCGTGCCGCGGGCTCGGGCCCGTACGGCGCGTTCAAGGCGGAGAATGCTCCGGAGAGCGTTGATGGCCCCGTGTATGTGGTGAGTTCGGTCGAGGTCGCGTATGCGCTCGGTGATCGGCTCGCTGCGGCTCTCGAGCACGCTCACATGCTTACGCTTCACCCGCGGGACGCCGCCCGGGACCACCTGCAGTCACTGCTCGATGCGGGCTGGAGCACGACAGGGATCGTGACGCTTTCGCAGCTCGTCGCCTTCCTCACGTTCCAGCTGCGGGTCGCTCAGGGGCTGGCGGCCGTGCGTGGTGCTGCTGTAGGAGAGACAGGGGCGGCGGGTGCGGTGAGTACGGAGAGCGCGGCGGGTGCTTCGGGTGCCGAGGCTGCCTTGGGTTCCGCGGGTGCCGAAGCTGCCAGGAGCTCAGCTGCACTGCCCACGAGCCCCTTAGGTTTCGATGGTCGACGCGAGGCACTCGGGGCGCTCGCCGTAGCTGTTGCGGGCGCGGCACGGGCGCGTGCTGAGGCGCGTGCTGTTGGAGTGCCCGCTGGTGAGGCGTCCGGCCCTGTGGGTGTTGCCGAGGGTGCTACTGAGAGCTCGGCCGCTCCTGGCGGCCCTGGTGCGCGCGAGCTGTTACCGGCCTCGCCGAGGGTGACTGAGCCGCCGCGCTTCACGCAGGACCAGCTGGGTTGGAAGCCGTGGCTTGAGCCGCTGCCTGTGGCGGAGTTCACCGAGAGACACTACGAGGGTCTCGTGCAGCGTGATCGTGTGCATATGCCGTATTTTCGGTTGCTTGCCCGTGACCCTGAAGCGTTGCGCGAGCGAACACTCACAGATCTTGATATTTTCACCAACACCGATGCGGGCCTGCCGCGGAGGGATCGCGAGATCGCGGCTGCAGCCGCGTCGCGCGTCAACGGTTGCGTGTACTGCGCGTCGGTGCATGCGCGGTTCGCGACCGAGCAGGGAGCCGACCGTGAGGACGTGCAGCGTCTGCTCGATGACGGTGCGACCGTGCGGATCTCGCCGCGTTGGGATGCGCTCTTCGACGCGACCATCGCCCTGACCGCCACGCCGCCCCGCTTCAGTGCGGAGCACCTCGGGGCACTGCAGCGGGTCGGCTTCGACGAGCTTGAACTCATCGACGCGATCCAGTCAGCCGCGTTCTTCAACTGGGCGAACCGCCTCATGCTTTCGCTCGGCGAGCCGAGCGTGTAAAGCAGGTATCGGGGCAGGCTGACAATTCGATTTCTGTAAGCCGGATCACTTGGGGAGCGGGTTTCTCAGTTGGAATGCTTCTCAGTTGGAATGCTTCTCAGTTGGAATGCTTCTCAGCCGGATCCCTGCTGGCTGCCGCATCATCGAATCATGAGACATGAACACGGCGATGCTGGTGGCGTCGACGCCAGCACCAGCTCCAACACTGGCAGCGGCGCCGGTTCCAATGCCGCGGGGTTCGACCCTGCGCACCGTGAGCCCGCACATGATGAGTCGGCGCGTGGCCTGTCGGCACGTGACAAGTCGGCGCCTGACGAGTCCGTGCCTGACGAGTCCGCGCATGATGAGTCCGCGCACCTTGACCCTGCGCGCCCCGTGGACCCGACCCAGTTCTGGGAAGAGCGCTATGCGACTGCTGAAGCTGTGTGGTCCGGACGGGTCAACCGATCCCTCGCAGAACTTGCGGAGGCGTGGACGCCGGGTCGATCCCTCGACCTGGGCTGCGGCGAGGGCGGCGACGTGCTGTGGCTTGCGGAACGCGGTTGGCAGGCGCGTGGTATCGACCTCTCTGCGACCGCGGTGGCTCGAGCCGAGCAAGCGGCACGGGACCGAGGAATCAGTTCCGCACGTTTCGTCGCGGCCGATCTTGGGGAGTGGGCGGAACGGCCCGCATCAATTGACGGCGGAGCTGATCCGTTCGACCTCGTTACCGCGAGCTTTCTGCAGTCGCCGGTCGAGTTGCCTCGGAATGTCATACTTCGTGCCGCGGCTCACCGCATCGCGCCGGGCGGCAGGATTGTGGTCATCTCGCACGCAGCACCCCCACCCTGGGCGAAGCAGCACCGAGGACCGTATCCGACGCCGGAAGAGGAGTTGGCGGCGCTCGGCTTACCGTCAGACGAGTGGCATGTCGAAGTCGCTGAGGTGCGCACTCGGCAGGGCTCCGGGCCTGACGGGGTATCCGGAGTCCTCGACGACACGGTGGTTGTCGTCCGTCACCTTGGGTGATCACGGAGCGGTCCCGTCGGAACTCATTCCGTTCGAACTCAGTGCGCTCGGCCCCAGTCTCAACCGTCATGTAGTCGGTGTGCCGGGTGCTCTTGGAACGGCGCTTTGCCGGTCCGTCGCTGGCGAGCCCGTCGTCTGAGGATGCGTTGCTTGCGGGGCTGCCACATTTGGGCACCTGCGCTCTGGAACCGTGGACTTCGGTCCGATGACGTGGCGGCCTTGGGCGTTCAGATTCTCGGATCTTGAGCCACTGGTCGGCAACGCAAATTGCCCTGCCCAAGAGGTACATGGCGTGGTCCTTTCCTTGGCGGGGAACATCGAAATCTATTCGAAGATATGTTCGACTCTATGCTATTTCTATGAGATAATAAAGCATGGACATTTTCACCGCACCCCCTGAAGCAGCTCGGGCTGAGACTGCGAACTTTGGGGTTGTTGGGGAAGCGTCGGTGGCACCTGTTTGGTCGTCAACTGGTGCCTCGCTGGAACGGCAGGTAGATGCAGAGACACGGGTAGAGTCAGAACACCAGTCGGTTCATAGGTACGACGCTGACGTGAGCCGCGACATCGAAGACCTGTGCGAAAAGTTTGCCGGGCTCATCGAATCTTTTGCGGGAGAAGGGGCTCTCGGCACTGTGCCAACAGCTGCAGCGGTTGACGCGGCCGGTGCTGTCGAACGACTGTCGCGCCTTACCGAGCATGCACAAGTTGTGCTCGCGGGCGTGATTGATGAGGAGCGAGACCGGGCGATCGGTAGCCCTCCGGTGGCGCAGCAGTATGGCTGTCGCAACACCGTCGAGCTCTTGCAGCGGGTGACTAGGGCCCCAGCCAGGGTCTTGACGAAACGATTGAAGCTTGCAAAGCGCGTGGTGGCACGCGTCGGAATTTCCGGTGAGATCGTCGAACCGCCAGTCCCGCTGGTGGCAGCGGCGTTTAGTGCGGGGGAGCTTTCAACGGAGTGCGCGAGCATGATTGCGGGCACGCTTGAGAGCACGGAACACGTGGCTGCCCCCGAGTCACTCGAAATCGCGGAGCGAGAGCTCGTCGCCGCAGCAACCGGTGACGATATGAGGCTTCCCGAGCATGCTGACAACATGCGGACCATTTGCCAGGTGTGGAAGAGTTTCCTAGATCAAGACGGTGCTGAACCACTCGAGGTTGCCCCTGAGGAGCGGCGAGGGATCCGGCTGGGTCGTGCACGAGACGGTCTAGTGCGGATCAGTGGATATCTGCTCCCCGAAGCGGCCGCGTCACTGGGACGCCTGCTCGACGCGCTCAATGCGCCGTCGGCAGAGCGCCGACGCGTGCGTTTCGAAGCGGCCGACGGCTCGCAGGAAGTAGCGCGTGACCAGGCTGAGCGTGATCAGGCTGAGCGTGATTCGATCGAACGGGACGCGGCCGGTGATGGCGCGGCTAGTGCTGGCGCGGTTGGTGCTGGCGCCGCTGGTGCTGACATCGTCGATGGTCAGGCGCCGGCCGCCTTGGACGGTCGCACCCCCGAACAACGACGTCACGATGCGTTGGCCGCGGTGCTCACGTTCGCGATGCGCAGCCCCGAGGTGCCACAGCTCGGTGGCGCGCCGGTGACAGTGCTCCTGCAGGCCGATGTGAACGACCTTAATGCGCGACGAGGCACGGCCTGGGTGCAGGGATTCGACGGACAACTTGCCCCGGTGCCTTTGAACAGCGTGCGACACGCTGCGTGCTCCGGGGCCGTGCAACGCGTACTGCGAGATCACACCGGCAGGATCGTGGAACTCGGCACCACGCAGCGGGTGTTCAATGCCCACCAGCGCCGTGCGATCACACTTCGGGATGCGGGGTGCATCATCCCCGGGTGCACCGTACCTGCGACCTGGTGCGAAATCCACCACGTGCAAGAGCACGCAAACGGTGGGCCGACGCACACGGACAACGGGGTTCTCCTCTGCTGGTACCACCATCGCAGCCTCGACACCTCCGGGTGGGAGATCCGCATGGCCTGCGGCGTGCCCGAGGTCAGACCACCGACCTGGCTCGATCGACACCGACGCTGGTATCGAACGGGGTCACCACTCCGGGCGCCCAGCCTGCGCCGAACCGGCTAGCTCAGAACCGAAGGCCATTTAGCAAGCCATTAGTAGTTCGCGCAGGGGCTACCGGGCACTGCAGCGTGCGCGACCGAACAATTCACGCCGACTGAACCCCGGCCGAGGTGCACCCAAACCGCGAGAGTATCGAGTGCATCGAGCACACCCACGCGGATCGCGGAGACGTTGTAGCGTCCTTCCAGAAGAGCGGCCCACTCTGCTGGTTCGGGATGGCCGGTTTGGGGATCATTCTGCGCGTTCACGAGCAATGCGACCACCCCTTTGATGAACAATTCCCGATACACGTCAGTGACGAGCAGCACAATTGGCTCAATGAGGGTTTCGAGGTTTGAAATCGATGTTGAGACAGCTCCATTCAACTGGTCATCAATCAACCCGCCAATCGTATTTAGAATCGCATCACCCACAAGCCCCTCCACGATGTCCTCGACGAGGCCGGCGAGCAGCTCCCCGAGCACGGGAATCGCTTCCAGGACCGAAGCGTCGATCGTGATCGCCTCGGGGTCATTAGAAATCAGCTGACTGATGGTGCCCTCAATAGAGATGCCGAGCGCCCCGATGGTATTCCAAGTGCCAAGTCCAAGTCCGCACACTCCGAGGGGCGCCGGACCGGCACTACACCGTTGGACAGGGAGACTGATCTGTACCCTCACGCTCGCGTTTTGTATGACTGCGAGCAGGGCGGTCTCTAGCTCACCAACGAGGGCTTTGAGGGTCGCGGTGAGGCGTGCCCCGAGGGTGTCCAGCACCGCCGGATCCTGCAGTGGGTTTGTGTTCGGCGGCAGACCATTGAGACCGTGGGGGTAAGGATTCTCTTCCGAGTCCTCGTATGCGGCTGCGAGCAGCGCCACCGTATCGATGTGAACAAGACCTTTTGAAAGAGTGACAGCCACGACCTCGTCGCCGAACGGTGAATTCAACAAATCCTGAACGGGATCAAGATCCAGCGTCAGTGCTTCGATCGTGGCTGTTTGTCCAGTTGAACCGACTCTGAGACCTACCAGTGTGGTGACGGTGTTCAGGACGACGGTGACGACGTCGACCACATCTCCGAGCACGCCGCTCAAGAGGCTCGAATTCCCGATGAGGCCGTTGGCGGTGCTCTCGAGAGTGTCCGTAATATCGCTCACCGCTTTCCCGAGGGCAGAAACGGTGGGTGAGGTGAGATCGAGATCAGCGTGGGACGCGACATAATCACGGGTGACTGCTCCGGGAAGTGCCCACGCATCCATACATCCGTCTAGCCAGGCCCGCCCACCGACGGCACCGATCGTGAGGCTAAGGTCGGCGACATCTTCCAGAAGAGTTCCCAGGCCAACTCCGGGCGCATTGAGAATTGCAGACAATTTCAGAGTTGCAAGGTCAGGGACATCACCCTCATACTGTTCCAGCGAAATACCGCCGTCATCTGTGACGGTACCGGCTGCACCCACTGATGCACCTCGTTCAGTTGCTTGACCGTATTGACCTACGACTCCCGTCTCGGTGTTGAGCGGAATCTCGAGCAGGCCGGTCAGGCCGATGTTCGCAGTGTTCAGCGCTTCCACATCAAGGGGATTGGCGTAAGCATGGTTCCCGAGATCATCAGCGGATGACGGGTCGCTGATCGATCGTTCCCCGTTGTTCGTCACCTCGACGCCCTTCGCCTCGGCGATCGTGTCAAGGTCAAAACCCAGCAGTGAGCCGCTCAGCACGCGGCCCTCCCCGCGAGTGGCGAAAGCTCCCGCGGGGTTGGTGCAGTCGACGGTTCCGACCGTGTTGTGTGCCCATTCGGTGTCATTCCAGGTCGCATCGGTGGTCACGCCCGTCTGGGCGACCAGCGCCGTCGCGACGAGGAGCGATGCGGCGGCGAGACCGATCCCTCGCAGCCGCTGGCGTCGCCCGCGATGCCTGCGCGCCACCCCCTGCCGGTTCATCGTGCGCTCCCAGCGTCGGGGGATGGCGATTCAGGTGTTACGAACCTCCGCGTCGTCGCCCGTCGCACCATGAGCGCGGACGCACCCAACCCGACGAGGCCCACCGCGAGCACCCCGAGCGCGAGCGCGTCACCGCCGGTGATCGCGAGCTGCGGCGGGACGGGGCGCACGGGCACGGGCGTGACCGGCGTCACCGATCCCTCGCCCGCCGCGTGCACACCCAACCCAAAATGCGCGACGGCACCGTCAATGACATCGCCGTCGGCAGCCTCCGGAATGCGGAACGTCACCAGCAGCTGCCGAGGATCCTCGCGCCGAAGCTCCGCAAGCTCGAAACGACCGCCAGACTGAGGCAGCTCCGCAAGCGGCGTCGGCGCAAGCACCTGCTCGACCCCGCCACTACAGCTCGGCGGCACTGCACCCAGGTCGAAGTCTCCCGAGCACGCGGCGATCTCGGCGGTCATCCCTGAAAGCTCGGGCAGGGCGCCGGACGAACGTAATTCGAGGGCGAGGGATCCCGACTCCGCATCCACCAGCGCCGCCTGCACGAGCCACCGCATCGACTCGCCCGGCGCGAGCGTCGCCCACAGCGGGGTCGCCGTGTCGACGCTGAGCTGCAGGTATCCGGGCCGCCCGGTCTCCGCGATCTCCTCGAACACCGCGATCGCCCGCGCCGACGAAAGTGCCACACCTGCACAGGTGATCAACGTGAACAGGGCCGCAAGCACCCACGACACACGCGGGAAGGTGCGAGGGACGGCAAGGTGGACGACACTGCGGGTCACTGCGACACCTCCTCGGTGTGACGGGGCCAGAACGCCCAGACGACGAGCGCCCCGACAAGCAGAATCAGTGCGCCCATGCCTATCGGGGACTGCAGCAGCATCAGCGCCGTCCCCACGAACGGGACCGCGAACACGACCCGCCGCGCGTCGGTGAGCGCGTACGGCAAGTGATCAGGCGTGTCATTGTCATCGCCCTGCATCACCACCTGACGTGCGTCGGGGCTCGCGAGATCGGGCGGGCCAGACCCCGGCCCCGAACCCGGAGCCGAGGCGCGAATATCGGCCTCGTTCTCGCCGCGCGCCTCCACCGGGCCGATCTCGATGATGCGGTGAGTGACGGGCATCGACTCGCCCGCACGCTGCACCGTGATCACGTCGCCCACCGCGAGCTCGGAACCCCGCACGGGCACCGTGACCGCGACGGCACCCTGCGGCATCGTCGGAGCCATCGAGCCCGTGCGAAACGTGACGAGCGTCGCCCCCGCGATGCTCGAGTACGCAAACCAGCAGGCGAGACCCGCCGCCGCCACGACGAGCAGGGTCGTGACGGCGGCTCCGGCTACCCGGCGGAACATGAGCGCGAGGCCGTCGTGCGGGGGTTACGCGGCGGGCTAGTTCGAGACTGACTCGAACTTCCACATCGGCGCGATGGTCTTGCCCTGCAGATCATCGATGTTCGCGGTGCTGCCGGGCAGTGTCAGTACGAAGCAGTAGTGCTGTGCGGCGCCGGGGTCGGTGCTGGTGGCGCCGGCCGGCAGGTTCTGCGACGCGCCAGCAATGGTGTTGAGGTTCACGTTCGAGAGGCCGGTGATCGCAGTGCCCCAGCCAGCGGAGTCGAATGCGGCGGGGGTGCAGTTCGGTGCGGTGGGCTCGCTCGACGTGTACACGCTGACCCGCATCGCAGCCCAAAGCTCTGGGCTGGTTGGTGCAGTGCCGCTAGTGAAGTCGGGATTCGGAATAGCGCCCTGGAGTGTGACGTCTCCGGCGATCGAACCAGCGACCGTGCGGAGCGACACCGGGGCGTATATCGGCGAATCGGGCACCATGGCCGTCGGGTTGACGGTGAACTGGAGTTCGCCACCTGCCGGGGTCTCCTCGTCGGTCCAGGCCCCCGCGGCGAGCGCCGGGTCGGTGTTCTGCTGCACCTCGAATGTGCTGGTGCCGATCCCTGGATCACCGCCCGCACCGCCCCACACCCATTCGGAGTCGGTCCAGCTGGCCAGTGTGAATGTGGCGCCCACGCCAACGACGAGGAGCCCAGCGGCGACCGCGGCGATCTTGCGGTTCCTGTGCGATTTCGGTTTCTGCGACTTCGGCCTCTGCGAACTCAAATTCTGTGAACCCGGCTTCTGAGTGTTCATGGTTTCCCCTTCCCCAAGGTGGGCAATCGAACGGCGGGGAAGTAACTCGGTACGCCTGCGCTCATGCCGGCGAGCGGCCCCGTCGCGCATCGTGTCCCGGCGCACTGCGGTTTTCCAGGTCTCGATGGGACGACGATAACACCGCAAAAGTGCGGACACAATCTCACGAAAAGAGCTGATCAGGATGAAGATCTATAGCTCTCAGTGGTGTGATTGGAAAGAGTCAGTACCAGGAAGAAACACTCTCAGTGCGCAGCGGTGATTTCTGCGTGGACGGCGGCATTTCCCGCGCGCCCGCGTGCCCGGAGCGCCACACAGCAATCCGGCCCGACCCCGTGCGGGGGTGGGGCCGGATCCCTCGCGAAAAATCGCGAACCCGCTCCTACGGCAGTAGGCGGTTTGGTCCGCGGAAGAGGAACGTCGTCTCCCGGATCGACGACTGGCCGAGCATGAGCATGAGCACACGGTTGAGCCCCATGCCGAAGCCGCCGTGCGGGGGCACACCGTAGCGGAAGAAGTCGAGGTAGAACTCGAGCTCCTTCACGTCCATGCCCTTCTCGACCGCCTGCGCCTCGAGGATCTCGATGCGGTGTTCGCGCTGCGCACCCGTCGAGATTTCGGTGCCGTTGTAGATGAGGTCGTAGCTGTTCGTGAGCGACGGATCATCCGCGTGACGCATGTGATAGAAGGGGCGGATCGACGCGTCGTAGTCCGTGATGAACACGAAGTCGCTGCCGTACTTCTTCTTGACGTGCCCGGAGATGCGGCGCTCGCCTTCGGGGTCCATGTCGGCGTCGGCGCGAGGAATCTCGTATCCTTCCGCCTTCACGATCTCCTTCGCCTCGGCGAGGGGGATGCGGGGGAACGGGCGCGCGGGCACGTTGATCTCCACACCGAAGAGCTTCTGGATCTCCTCACCGTGCTTCTCCTTCACGGCGGTGAGGCCGGCGACGATGAGCTCCTCGTGGAGATCCATGACGTCCACGTGCGAGTCGATCCAGCTGAGCTCGGTGTCGATAGAGGTGAACTCGGTCGCGTGCCGTGACGTGAAGGAGGGGTCGGCGCGGAACGCGGGGCCGACCTCGAAGATGCCGCCGAACCCGGCCGCCTGCGCCATCTGCTTGAAGAACTGGGGGCTCTGCGCGAGGAACGCCTTGCCGTCGAAGTATTCGACCTCGAAGAGCTCAGCGCGAGACTCGGAGGCCGACGCCATGAGCTTCGGGGTCTGCACCTCGATGAAGCCGCGGTCGACCCACACCTGGCGGAGGGCGTGCAGGAAGGTCGTCTGCACACGGAAGACAAGGTTCTGCTCGGGGCGGCGCATATCGAGGAAGCGCCAGTCGAGGCGCACGTCGATGTTCGAGTCATCGGCGACGGGGTTCTCGGGGAGCGCGCGGGTGACGACCTCGATCTCGTCGATCTGGATCTCGACGCCGCCGAGCTTCACACGCTCGTTGTGCTGCAGTTCGCCCTCAACGGTGACGAACGTGCCGTGGGTGAGCTCCGCGATGGTGCGGGTGCGGGGCACGAGAATGTCGGAGCGCGGGTGCTCGGGGTCGGGCTCGCGGAGCACGCCGCCGTTCACGAGCTGCACCGCGCCGCTCTCGTCGCGCAGCACGACGAACTGCACGTGCCGCTGGTCGCGTACCTTTTCGACCCAACCGGAGACACGTACGGGGCCGTCTGCTCGGGCGGCCAGGTCCTTGATCAATACACGCTCAGTCACCCGGACAGTCTAGCCGCCCCGCGAATGACGGAGCGAATGACCGGCGCACCGGAGCGAATGACCGGCACACCCCCGCGAACTCACAGACACCCCGATCGTAGAATGGTGGGCGTGAGCGACAAACTGCTGCATTTGGTGCGCCACGGCGAGGTGCACAACCCGGAGGGCGTGCTCTACGGCCGCCTGCCCGGATATCGGCTGTCCGAACTCGGACACCAAATGGCTGAGGCCGCCGCGCTCGAACTCGCGGGTAACGACCGCCAGATCGCGCGGCTCATCGCCTCCCCGCTCGAGCGGGCGCAGCAGTCGGCACGGCCGATCGCGAGTGCGTTCAATCTGGAGACCCACACGGACGAGCGCATCATCGAGCCGACGAACAGCTTCGAGGGGCTCGTGGGCAGTGGACCGGATTCGGCGTTCAAGAAGCCGCGGTATTGGGCTCGGTATTGGAACCCGCTGCGGCCGAGCTGGGGCGAGCCGTACCGCAGCATTGCGTCGCGCATGCGTGAGGCCATGGATGACGCGTGGGAGAGCACGCGTGCGGGTGACACGGTGATGGTGCTGCACCAGTCGCCGATCTGGATCGCGCACCTCGACATTGCGGGGAAGCCGCTCTTCCACAATCCGGCGACGCGTCGGTGCGAACTGTCGAGCATCACGACGTTCGAGCGGCGCGGTGAGCGCTGGTTCGAGGTGGATTACCGGACGCCCGCCGCGGGTCTCATCGGTGAAGCGACAGATGTTGGGGCGGTGTGATGCGGGTCGGTTCGCGAGGGATCCCTCAGCGTCATCGTGCGGTTCGTCGCCTGGTGCGTCACACGATCGCGGGCGTCGCCGCTGCGGGGCTCGTGTTCGGCGTGAGCGCTTGCAGCAGTGAGGCCGACTCGCTCTCTTCGCAGTGGGAGGAGGGCGGCGACAAAGGCTATGTCGCGGGCGACGGCTCCACGCTGAGTATCGCGCCGTCCGAGCGCACCGAGGCGGTGGAGTTCTCTGGCGAGACGGAGAGCGGCGATCCCTTCGGGTCGGCGGACACGCTCGGCAGTGTGACGGTCGTGAACTTCTGGTACGCGGGGTGCGCCCCGTGCCGTGCCGAGGCGGGGGATCTCGTCGAGGCACACGAGGAGTTCGGGCCCGAGGGCGTGCAGTTCGTCGGCGTGAACACGCGCGACCAGGTGGCGCAGGCGCAGCAGTTCTCCGAGCAGTTCGGTATCGAGTACCCCTCGATCATGGACAGCGAGGGCGGCCGGGCCGTGCAGCGCGCGTTCGCGGGTCAGGTGCCGCTCAACGCGGTGCCGACGACCCTGATCCTGGACTCGGAGGGGCGGGTCGCGCACCGGATCCTCGGGCAGCTCGCGGGGGCATCCCAGCTGCGTACCCTCATCAACGAGACGCTCGCCGAGCAGTAGCGGACGGTGGGGCTCGAGGAGATCGTCGGTGACGGGCAGCTGCTCGTCGCGTCGCTTATCGCGGTCGCCGCGGGCCTGATCTCGTTCCTCTCCCCGTGCGTGCTGCCCCTCGTACCGGGGTATCTCGCCTATGTCGGTTCGACCGCGAGTTCCGCGACCGACGGCCGTGCGGCGCGCGGCCGGGTCGTGCTCGGCGCTGTGCTCTTCGTCGCGGGCTTCACCGCGGTGCTCGTCGCGTTCCTCGCGGCGGCCGGCACGGTCGGGGTGTGGCTGCTCGAGTGGGAGGGCGTGATCACCCGGGTGATGGGCGCGTTTGTGATCGTCATGGGGTTGGTCTTCATGGGGCTGTTCGGGCGCATGCAGGCGACACGGAAGCTGCGCATCAAGCCGAGGTTCGGGGCGGTCGGTGCGCCGCTGCTCGGCGCGGTGTTCGCGATCGGCTGGACGCCCTGCATGGGGCCGACGCTGACCGTGATCATGGGGCTCAGTCTGCAGCAGGGCTCGGTGTCGCGGTCGGTGGTGCTCGCGATCGGCTACTGCATCGGTCTCGGGATACCCTTTATTCTGGCCGCCTTCGGTTTTGGCTGGATGGCGACCACGATGGACTTCTTCAAGCGGCACATCCGGGCCGTGAACCTCATCGGCGGCGGGTTGCTGATCCTCATCGGCCTGCTCATGGTGACCGGACTCTGGAGTCAGATGATGTACGCACTGCAGGCGGTGATCGGCGGATATGTCACGCCCCTCTGATTATCACGACGGCTCCGCCGCGAGCGCGCGCGTTGAGGCCCCCGAGCTCGGTGCGAAGGGCTGGGCGCGCTGGTTCTGGCGGCAGCTCACGAGCATGCGGGTCGCCCTCATTCTCCTGCTCCTGCTCGCGGTCGCGGCGATTCCGGGATCCCTGCTCCCGCAGCGCAGCGCCGACCCGAACGGGGTGATCCAGTACGAGCAGGACCACCCGGACCTCTTCCCGATCCTTGACGCTTTCCCAATCCAGGCGTTCGACGTCTACGGTTCGGTGTGGTTCTCGGCGATCTACCTGCTGCTGTTCATTTCGCTGATCGGGTGCGTGCTGCCGCGCATCGTGCACCACTGGAAGGCCTGGCGCGGGAAGCCCCCGAAGACGCCCGCGAGACTCCAGCGCATGGCCGGGTTCTCCGAGGTGAGCGTCTCGAATCCCGACGCCACCGACGCCGAGCGCGCCGAGTTCGCGACGCGGGCGGTCGAGGCGGCGGCAGCGATCCTGAAGAAGCAGCGCTACCGGGTCGAGATCCAGCGGGCCAACCGGCGAGGGATCGAGGAGGTCGCCGTCTCAGCTGAGCGCGGCTACCTGCGCGAGACGGGCAACCTACTCTTCCACCTCGCACTGCTCGGTGTGCTCGTGAGCGTCGGCGTCGGTGCCGCGTTCACGTTCAACGGCCAGAAGGTGCTCGTCGAGGGCGAGACGATGGTGAACCAGCTCATCGACTACGACAGCGTGAACTCAGGCCGCTCGTTCGACACGTCGAGCCTCGATCCCTTCGCACTCAAGCTCAACAACCTGGACGTGACCTACATGACGCCGGAGGACGGCAACGTGCAGGCCATCGGCCAGGTGAAGGATTACACGGCGAACATGACCCTCATCGACCCCGAGACGGGCGAGGAAGCAGCGCACGTGATCCGGGTCAACCACCCGCTGCGGGTGCACGGCTCGCCGATCTATCTGATTGCGAACGGCTACGCGCCCACGCTCACGATCCGCAACGCCGAGGGCGTCGTCGTCTACAGCGAGTCCATGCCGTTCATTCCGCAAGACACGAACATGACCTCGCTCGGCGTCGTGAAGGTGCCCTACGGCATCGTCGACGCGCAAGGGGAGCACACGCAGCTCGGCATGCGCGGGTTCTTCTACCCGACGAAGGCGGACCTCGAGTCGGGGGCGTTCACGTCGAACTATCCGGACCTCGAGAACCCGGTGCTCACGCTCGACGTGTTCGTCGGCGATCTCGGGATCGATGACGGCGTGCCCCAGTCCGTGTACGCGCTCGACACCGACGGTATGGAGCAGATCGCCGGGCGCCAGCTCGACACGAAGTCGCTGGAGCTCGCCCCGGGGGAGACGATCGACCTGCCGGACGGGCTCGGTACGATCACCTTCGAGGCCGCGCCGCGGTACGCGTCGTTCGATGTCATGCGGAACCCGGCGCAGGAGTGGATCCTGGTGTTCGCGCTGCTCGCGATCGGCGGGCTGCTGTGGTCGCTCTTCGTGCCGCGCCGTCGCATGTGGGTGAAGGCGCTGCCCTCGGAGGCCGGCGTGGTGCTGCAGTACGCGGGGCTTGCGCGCGGCGACGACCCGACGCTCGAGCGGGCGGTGGAGCAGCTGAAGGAGCAGCACCGAGACGTGCTGTAGCGACGAGTGCTGTCGGTGGCGCACGGTACAGTCGTCGCATGGACGTCGAAGTCGCCCCCCGCGCCGGCGCAGCCGAGCGGCTGTCGCGCGTGATCCAGCTGCCGACCGTCTCCGCGGAGCTTGCGGAGCGGGTGGAGAGCGGTGCGTCTGCAACGGCGGAGCTCGTGGAACTGCTCACCGAGCTGTACCCACTCGTGCACTTGCACCTCGAACTCGAGCGGGTCGGGGAGCTCGGGCTGCTGTACCGGTGGGCCGGGAGGGATCCCGACCTCGACCCGGCGGTCCTCATGGCGCACTTCGACGTCGTGCCGGTCGACGAGCGCGACTCGTGGATGTACCCGCCGTTCGCCGGTCGAATCTCCGACGGTTTCGTGCACGGCCGCGGCGCTCTCGACGACAAGGGGCCGCTCGTCGTCGTGTTCGAGGCGGTGGAGAACCTGCTCGCGGCGGGGTTCGTGCCGCGCCGCGACGTCTACCTGTCGCTCGGCGGTGACGAGGAGGTCTCCGGGACCGCGGCGAGGGGCATCGCGCAGCGGTTCAGGGATCGCGGGATCACGCCCTGGCTCGTCCTCGACGAGGGCGGCGCGGTCGTTGACGCTCCGCTTCCCGGTGTCCGCGGCCGGGTCGCGATGATCGGCACCGGCGAGAAAGGGACCGCGACGGTGCGACTCACCGCCGAGGGGGAAGGCGGGCACGCCTCCGCGCCGCCGTCGCTCACGGCCGTCGGGCGGGTGGCGCGTGCCGTCGGCCGGCTCCCGCCGCGCACCTTCCCCGCTCGGGCTCCCGCCGCAGTGACCGAGATGCTCGGGCGGCTCGCCGCACGAAGCCGCCGACCGATTCGGCCGCTGTACCGGCTGCTCGCAGCCCGGCCGTGGCTCGCCGCGCGGGTGTTCTCGATGCTCGGCGGGGAACCCGCTGCACTCGTGCGCACCACCGTCGCACCCACGATGCTCGACGGCGGAACCGCGGCGAACGTGCTCCCGTCGCACGCGACTGCGACCGTGAACCTCCGCGTGGCGCTGGGGGAGACTGCGGCGGGCGCGGTGCGGCGGGTGCGGCGACGCATCGCGGACCGTCGCGTGCGGGTGGAACTTGTCGAGGGCGGGGATCCCTCGCCCGAATCTCCGACCGACAACGCGCAGTTCGGGCTGCTCGCCGCCGCGATCGAGGCCTCGCACCCGGGGGTGCCCGCCGTGCCCTACGTGATGATGGCTGCCACTGATGCGCGGCACTTCCACGAGTTCGCTCCCGCCTGCTACCGCTTCGCGCCGCTCGCGATGCCCGCCGAACTGCGCGCCACCATTCACGGTGTCGACGAGTGCGTCGAGGTCGCCGAGCTCGAGCGCGGTGAACGTTTCCATCGAGCCCTCATCGAATCCCTGTGATCGGGAGAGCGCGCATGACCCGTCCAGCCGCCGGCACCCTCGTTGGCGTCGTCGGCCTGCTCGCGTTCGTCGAGTTCACGAGCGGCGTGCTGCAGGGGTATTACACGCCGATGTTCACGGACATCGCCCGGCACCTCGGCGTCGCCGATGCGGACGTGAACTGGCTCGAGGGCTCGCAGCTCATGCTCTCCGCGCTCGTCGTGCCGGCCCTCGCGAAGCTCGGCGACATGGTCGGCCACAAGCGGATCCTCTTCTGGTCGACGGTCGTCACAGCCGCGGCGACCCTCGCCCTGCCGTTCGCGACGAACTTCGCGGTGTTCCTCGTCGCGTGGGCGCTGCAGGGCTTCTACGTCGTCTGGCTGCCGCTCGAAATTGCGCTCATCTGGTCGCGCACGCGCGGTCGCGACGGGCGCAGCGCACTCACCGCGAAGTCCGCGGGGCTACTCGTCGCGGCCCTTGAACTCGGCGCGATCAGTGGCGCCCTCGCCGGCGGTGCCCTCGTCGACGCGCTCCCGATCGTGCCGGTGCTGCTCACCCCGGGCATCCTCGTCGCGGTCTGCGCGGTCGTGATCGCGGTCGGCGTGCGCGAATCCCCGGAACCGACCGGGGGCAGGCTCGACACGGTCGGTCTCGTGCTCATCTCGCTCGCGCTCATCGCGTTCACCGGCGGGCTGAGTCTGCTCAGGCTCGAGGGTGCGGGATCCCTCGCCGCGTGGCTCGTTGCCCTTGTCGGCATCGCCCTCGTCGTGCCGTTCGTGCGATGGGAACTGAAGCATCCCGACCCCCTCATCGACGTGCGCATGTTCCGCTCGCCGGCGCTCGCGCCCGTGTTCATCACCGCCGCGCTCTTCGGCATGAGCGTGCTCGGGGCGCAAGCGCCGCTGTCGACGTTCATGCGCACCGACCCCGAGGTGGCGGGCTTCGGGCTCGGCACGCGCGGCTTCGTGACGTCGCTCGCGATCGGCATCTACCTCATCGCGATGATCGTTGGCGCGCTCGGGTACCCGTACCTCGCGCGGCGCATCTCGCCGAGGCTCGCGCTCGTCGTCGCGACCCTCGCCGTTGCCTGCGGCTACCTGCTCTTCCTCCCCTTTCACCACACGTTCTTGCAGGTCGTCACCAACATGGTCGTCGCGGGCCTCGGCTCGGGCGCGCTCGTCGCCGCGCTGCCCGCTGCGGCGGCGGCCGCTGCGCCCGCGAATCAGACCGGCGTTGCGACCGGCCTCACGAACTCGACGAAGACGGTTGGCGGCGCGGTGGCTTCGGCCGCGTTTGGTATCGCGCTCGCGTACGGGGCGGGTGGTGCGGGTGGCGGTGCCGGGGATACTGCCGGGTCGTTCGAGGGGTACGTGGCGGTCTGGCTCATCTGCGGACTGTCGGCTCTCGTCGCCGCGATCCTGCTTGCGTTCGTGGTGCCGCGCGACGCGTTCCGCGACCGGGCCGGTGCGGAGATCGAGTCGGATGTCGCGCCGGATCGGTCATACTGAGATTGGCCGGGGCGGTGCTCGAATATCGAGAGGGAAACATGTCTGAGAACTCATCGCGAACCTACACGCTCGTCACGGACGGTTGGGAACCGCTCATCTCCGTTCCCGAGGTGTCGGCCGAGAAGTTTCAGATCGCGCGCATCTTCCAGGGAACAGGCGCGCGCATGATCCGGCTGACCTTCGCAGCGGGGCAGGTGATGCGTGAGCACTCCACGAACGTGCCGCTCATCGTGCAAATGCTTGAGGGTGAGCTGCTCTTCCGCATCGACGGCGACGAGTTGCGTCTCACCCGCGGGTCGATCCTGCACGTCGAGCCGGGCATCATGCACGAGCTCGAAGCGGTGACCGAGTCACACGTGCTGCTCACGCAGACCCTATAGTTGCGTCTGTTGTCTAGCGGGCAATTACTACTCGCCTCGGCTCTCCACGACGACCTTGCCCACGGTTCGTCCAGAATCGATGTGCCTGAGTGCAGCATCTGCCTCGTCGAAGGGATAGGTGTGCTCGATGACGGAGCGTAGCCGGTCCGCTTTCGCGAGGTTCAGGAGCTCCTGAAGCACGTCGGTTTTCGCCACGGCCATGAGTGACCTGATGCGACGCCCGTCGCGCTTTGGCAGCACCGCCGCACGGATCATCCGCGGTATGGGGCCCAGAATCTTCCCGCCATCCCCCGCCACCATCACGAGTGTGCCTCCGGGGGTCAGCAGGTCGCGCAAGACCGTGAGCGGCGTGGTCCCCGCGAGGTCAATGATCGCGTCGAAGGTGGACTTGGGTAGTGAGTCGGGGCCGGTCTGGCGATAATCGAAAGTGCGCACAGCTCCGAGGTCTCCGACGAGTGAGCGCGAGCGTTCACCGGAGAGCGCCCACACCGCGGCGCCCCGCAGTGCCGCCAACTGCACCGCGAAGGGCGCGAGCCCACCGCCACCTGACTCCGCCACAACCTCGTCCCCGATTGCGAATCCAGTGACGGCCGTTCCGAGGGCCGTGACCGTGCCGGCCAGGTCAATGCCACGCACGGCGCACTTGGGTTTACGTAGACCGAAGCCCAGCCGCACCAGGTACGGGTCGCCGTGCATGAGCCGGGCGTCTGCAGCGTTGAGTGCTGTTGCGTGCACCCGCACGATCGCTTCATCGTCCCGTGGTCCAGGAACCTGGATTTGTTCGAGTGCTACGGTTTCGACGCCGCCGTAGGTGCGCTGCACCCAGGCTGGCATGGTGGTAACGGTCGTGGTGCTCATTCGTTTTCCTCCGGGTAAGCGAAGATAGCGTCGAGAGTGACTCCGAATTCACGAGCGATCAAGAAGGCGAGTTCGAGTGTGGGCGAGTATTTGCCCTGTTCGATCGCGATGAGGGTTTGGCGGGTGACTCCGAGGCGGCGTGCGAGCTCGGCCTGGGTGAGCCCTGCGTTCTCACGGTGGGCGCGAATGGTGTTCGTGACTCGTGTCGGCTTTGCCATCAGTTGAGGCCTCGGCGGTAGGCGATGACCTGCGCGAAGCCACCGGCGATCGCTGACACTGCGAATCCGAAGAACATCGTGTGCGCGATCCAGAAGAGTTCAGCTTCGAGGGCGCAGAGCGCGATGACGCCGAGCCCCGCGATCACGAGAAAGGCCCCGCCGACTCGATCCGCCATGCGGCTGATGTCACGGTCGCGCATGTCAGTGACCGTCGCGCCCTGGGGATCGCGCACGCCCTGAACGATGCCCCAAAGAATGCTCACGAGGATCGCCGCAGCGATGCTGATGCCGATTGTCCAGAGCATGATCGGAACCCAGTTGACATTGGCAACCGGGCCGCCCCCGGCGCGCTGCAGCAGGAGGATAATGTATACGACCATTGCGATTCTGTCCACGACGCAGTGAGCGAAATCTTAGGTAGTGCCTGCGCTTCCCACTGCCTATGCTGGACGCATGACGTTCGCAAATGTCGGAACCCTCGGCGTGCAACCGGGTAGACGCGACGAAGTAGTCGCGATCCTCACCCGGCTCAACCCCGATCTCGCTTCGGCAGGTTGCCTGCTTTACGAAGTGGGCACGTCGGTCGATGAACCAGACACCGTGTTCGTCGCGGAGCTTTGGGAAACAGCGGACGCACACCAAGCGTCGCTGCAGCTCGAACGCGTGCGCGCAGCGATTGCTGAGGCGATGCCGATGCTGACAGGTGAGATGGGTGGGTTCCGCTTCAACGTGGTGGGATCACCCCTGCGCGAGCCTTGAGTCGTCGCCTGTTTGGTGGCGGAAGCCTCGGAATTCACACGATGCGGAAAACAAAACACCCGGTAGAATCTTGCTTCTCACCAGGTGTTTGATATGGCGCGCCCCGAGGGATTCGAACCCCCGACCTTCTGATCCGTAGTCAGATGCTCTATCCAGCTGAGCTAGGGGCGCACGGTGGTTTGCCGACCTGAGGAAGGCTTGCCAACCAGAAGAACTTTACACGAGCCGAGTCGAAAACAAAAATTGCCGCTGGTGCGTGGGTGCGGCGCCTGGGTGCGACGTCTGGACGCGACGCGCGGACGTGGGGCGGGCCCGGCGGATCCCTCGCGAAAACGATCCCTCGCGAAACACCGAGTAGCCTGGTTCGTGTGCCCGACATGACGAACCGCGATCAGCTCGACCTGCCGACCATCCCCGAAATGACACCGGAACTCGCGAGAGCCGAGTCGCTCATCGCCGAGATCGTCGACTACCCGATCGAGGGCGTGCTTTTCCGCGACATCACGCCGCTCCTCGCCGACCACTCCGCGTTCACCGCCACCGTCGACGCGCTCATCGCGCCGTTCCGTGGCACATTTGACGTGATCGCGGGCCTCGAAGCGCGCGGATTCCTGCTCGCGAGCGCCGCCGCATACACCGCCGGCGTCGGGCTCATGCCCATCCGCAAGGCCGGAAAACTCCCGCGCCCCGCCGCGAATGTGGGGTATGCGCTCGAATACGACATCGCGGAGGTCGAGGCGCACGACGATTTTCCAAAGGGATCGCGCGTGCTCCTCATCGACGATGTACTCGCGACCGGCGGCACCCTCATCGCGGCCCGCGAACTGCTCGGCAAGCTCGGGTATGCGCACGCCGGCTCCGCGGTGCTCTTCGAGATCGACGACCTCGGCGGTCGCAACGCGCTCAACGACCCGCTGCTCCACACCGTGTTCCACAGCTGACGCCTCTATGTCTGAGGTTCCGGCTGCTGTCCTGACATGAGCAGGCGCGAGAAGAGGGTGAGGGATCGGCTGCCGCCGCCCGACTTCTTCGACCGCGCGAGCACCGACCCGGAACTCTTGCGGTCCGGCCGCATCCCCGACCCGCTGCCCGAGCACACACCGCTCTTCCGGTGGCTCGCCGGCGTCGTCGGGTCGGCGGAGGAGATCCTGCGTGCCCGGGGCGGGGTGAGCCTGCGCTGGGGGATTCGGCTGTTTTGGGGCCTCATTGCGGCGGTCGGTCTGTTCCTCCTCGTCGGTCCGATCATCAACAAGCCGATGGACGTCGACGAGGTGATCGCGAGCTCGAAAGTCGAGGACGTCGACTGGGTCGCGCAGAACGCGAGCTTCGACTATGAGGTCAGCCGCGACGAGGCGGGCGGCTTCACCGTGCTGGTCACCGAGAGCTATACGGCGAACTTCATCAACGGGCCAGAAGACCGCGTGCAGCGGAGCCTCGCGACGGAGGTTCACGGCCACGACGCGAGATTCGAGCTGCTCTCCACGACGATCGACGGTGAACCCGTCGACGCCGACGTGATGCGGCGTGCGACGACAACCGATGTGGTGCTGCGGCCACCTGGCGGCGACGCGTTCGCGGGCACCCACGAGATCGCCATGAGCTACCGGCTGCACGACCTGGTCGATGTCGACGCCGACGAGGTCTCGGGCGCCGCGGTCGACTCGTGGGTCTGGCCCGTCTTCGCCCCGAGCTGGACTCAGGCCACCTCGGGGCTCGACGTCTCGATCACGCTGCCGCGCGATCTCGACGACGCGCTCGTGCGGGAACCGTACGCGACCGTCGGCTGGCTGCTCGTCAGCGGAAACGTGTGGCTTACTCCGGAGGAGCCGGGCGCTGCCGAGACGGTGCGGTACGCGTTCTCGAACGACGACAACCTGCCCCCGAACTCCGACGTGTGGATCCGCTTCGTCTTCGAAGCCGACACGTTCGAACTCCCGCCGCGAACGGCGCTCTTCTGGGTGCAGACCTGGGGCCCGCTCCTGCCGCTCGCTGTCCTCGTCACGCTGATGCTGTTTGCGCTCGCCGCGCGGCGGATCGTCTGGGCCGATTCGGCGGGAGCACCCTGGTACCTGGCCCGCAACGAGCCGCCGGACGACCTAACGCCGGCGCAGGCCGCCCAACTGCTCGACGGCACGCGTCACGCGGAACTCGTGACAGAGCTCGCGAGGGATCCTGCCGCGGGCCGCACGCGAAGGATCGGCCCGCACGTACGCGCACTCCGAGAGACGTGGTTGCGCTCCGTCGCGCGGGTCGGGCGCCGTGCGGGGCGTGGCGGGAGCCTACCAACCGTGGCGGCATGGTGGGGGCGCTGGCGCAACTCACCCGACCTCGTCACTCGTGGGCTGCGCTGGAAACCGGACAGCTACGTGCGCGACACGTTCATATGGGCGCCGATCGCCGTCACTCTGTTGCAGTGGGGCATCTTGCGGCAACTCTCCGAGCAGTTCATCATGCTCGTCGTATGGTGGCCCTTCGCGTTCGTCACCGTCTCTACACTCATCGCCGGGGTGTCGCTGCGGGCAGTCTGGCGGCCCCGCCCGCTCACGCGTGCCGGTGCGCTCGCGCTGCAGCAACTGCAAGGGATCGCGGTGTTCAGCCGGGTCACCCGGCTCCTCGACCGCGGCCCGATCGGTGACCCCCTCCTGCCGTACGCCGTGCTCTTTGAACCACCCCAGCAGGCGGGTGACGCCGTCACCGCGCACGCCGCGCGTGAACTCGGTGACCCCGAGGCGGCGCGAGGATGGCGAACCCAGCACTTCCTCTCACTCCCGTCGATGGTCGCCTTCGTGGCCGCGGTCGCCGCCCTCGCCGGGTCGATCGTGCTCGTGTCCGTGCAGGCGCCACCGTACGACTCGAACAAGTACCTCACCTGGCCCTCGTCGGGTGCTTCCGGCACCGTCTGGACCCAGATCGAGGGGTTCGACATTTCGGCTGAGCTGCAGCGTGACGACGACGGCGCGGCCCGGCTCGACGTCGTCGAACGTCTCACCGTCGGCTTCGACCCGGGCGGGTCGAGCGTGCCGCAGTTCGAGCGCGAATGGCCGCGCATGCGTCACGGTCAAGACCTGGGGCTCGAGGTCGAATCCGTCACGGTCGACGGTGCTGCCGTGCCCTTCCGGACGGAGGACGGGCGGAGCACCGTCAGCATGACGACGCAGATCAGCGAGGTGATCGAGGGCGACCACGACGTGGAAGTGACATACAGCCTCGCGGCACCCGCGGTCGAAACCTCCGACGGGGGAGAGCGGCACCACGAGGTGCGCTGGACCGCGATGCACTGGTTCTGGGACGACACGTTCTGGACCGACCAGGCCGGCGCCTCCGAGAGGTCGAAGCCGGTCCGTCCGATCCGAGTCGAACTCACTGTCGCACCCGACCTCGCCGCCGAGGCGAGCACGGGCGGCTGGATCGGCTGGGGCGAGGCGGACCGGATCCCGTACGAGAGCGGTACTGGCCACCGGGACTGGGAATACGTGAACGACATGTACGTCGACGGACCCTCCGGTGAGCTCGGGGACGCCGTGCGACACGAACTCCGCATCGGTGAGGAGCGGCACACCGACTCCGGCGCGCTCGTCGCGACGCTCGACGCCGACCGGGTCACCTCGCGCGTCGCGGAGCACGCGGCCGAGTTTGAGGCGGAGCATGAGGCCGAGCACAGGGCATTTGTCGAGGACGCCGACCTCAACGCGACGCTCGGGCAGCACGAACTCGGACTCACGAACGATCTTGGTGCGGTCCTGACCTTCGCCGACGGAACGTTCACGAACGTCGAACCCGGCAGCTCGGCCACGCACCGGGCGCTCGTGCAACTGCCGCTTGTGCTCCTCCTCGCGCTCACACTCGTCGTTCTTGCGGGAGCCATCGGCGTCTGCGTGGTCGCGCTGCGCAAGCGGGGGCCCGCGAGCACGTCACTGCTCCTCACCTCGCTCGGAACCCTGACCGCCGCGGCTCTCGCCGAAACGGTGATCTTCTGGTGGGTGACGGGCCCCATGGCCGGAAGCGAGTGGAGGATCCCTTTGCTCGTCACGCTCGGGCTCGCCATGTGGGCTGCGGTGTTCGTGCAGTGGATCGTGGTCGGCCGCACGCGAACGAATCCGTCAGTTGTGCAGGCTATTTCCGCGAAATAACGTGCACAACTGACGGATTGCGAAGGGTGTCGAGCGATTGCGCTGGGCGTCGACGGATTGCGCGGGGCGCTGACCGACTTTGCGGGGTGCTGGCAGACCTTGGCGGGGCGCTGGCCGACTACGCGGGGCTCTGCACCAGCGACTCCGCCGCAAGCAGCGCGTGGCAGCGTGCAATGCGCTCGCGCCACCAGACCTCCCGGTCGGGTGCGGCACGGTACCGGGCGAGGAGATCCCCGTCGAGATACGGGCGCTCGACAGGGATCGACCCGCCCTCCGGCACGAGTGACAGCGCGACGACGTCGCCGTCGAGCAGCGGCACCGTGCCCAGGCCGCACGCCCCCGTAAGGACCCCGTCGGGGAGCGCCGCCGCGAGGTGTAGGCCCATCGAGATGCCGACGGACGTGTCGAGCGCGCTCGACACCACGACGGGGAGCTCGGCGGCCTCGATGATGCCCAGCGCCGGAGCGATCCCTCCGAGCGGTTGCGCCTTGACGACGAGGAGGTCGGCCGCGTTCGCGCGGGCGACCGCGAGCGGATCGTCGGCCTTCCTTACGCTCTCGTCCGCCGCGATTCGTACAGCGCCATTGAGTCGTTCACGCACCTCCGCGAGCTCCTCAACCGTCGCGCACGGCTGCTCCGCGTAGTCGAGGTTGAACTCCGCGAGCGTCGTCAGCGCCATCACGGCCTCGAGGGTCGACCATCCGGCATTCGCGTCGACGCGAACCCGAGCCTCGGCCCCGGCGGCCTCGTCGAGGAGTCGCCGCACCGCTCGCACCCGGGCGATGTCGTCGGCGAGGGTCTGCCCGCGCTCGGCGACCTTCACCTTCGCCGTCGTGCACCCGGGGAAGCGTTCCAGGATCCCTCGCACCTCGTCAACCCCCACCGCGGGCACCGTCGCGTTCACGGTGATCCGCTCCCGCCGCGGCGTCGGCACCTCACCCCAACCGAACTCGACCGCGGCCGCGAGCCACTGCGCCGCCTCGGCGTCGTCATACTCGGGAAACGGTGAGAACTCGGTGGCACCGTTCGGGCCGATGAAGAGCGCCGCCTCGCGGATCGAGATGCCCCGGAAGCGGGTGCGCGTGGGGATCGCGACGATGCGCGCGACGTCGAGAAGCTCAGCGAGTGATGGGAGGACCATGCCTCGATCCTGCCATTAGCTCGAGTTTCTTGCTCGGCTCGGGAGTTCGTGCGCCAGTAGGCTGGGGCCATGAGCCAGGTTTCCGACATCTTTGACCCCGCTGAGTGGCGCGTCGCCCCGGGCGCCGACCGTTACACCGATATCACCGCGCACCTGAGCCACGACGGCCGTATCGCACGCATCGCGTTCGACCGGCCCGAGGTGCGCAACGCCTTCCGGCCGCACACCGTCGACGAGCTCTACGACGCCCTCGAACGGGTGCGGGTGAACGGGAAGGTCGGCGTGGTGCTGCTCACGGGCAACGGTCCCTCGCCGCGTGACGGCGGCTGGGCGTTCTGTTCGGGCGGCGACCAGCGGATCCGTGGCCGCGACGGGTACAAGTACGCGGACTCCGAAACCGCCGTCGGCCCCGAGGAGCAGGCGCGCTCGGGCCGGCTGCACATTCTCGAGGTGCAGCGGCTCATCCGCTTCATGCCAAAGGTGGTCATCGCGCTGGTTCCCGGCTGGGCGGCCGGCGGCGGCCACTCCCTCAACGTCGTCTGCGACCTCACGATCGCTTCGCGCGAGCACGCCAAGTTTAAGCAGACCGACGCCGACGTGGGCTCCTTCGACGCCGGGTACGGCAGCGCCTACTTCGCCCGCCAGGTCGGCCAGAAATTCGCGCGCGAAATTTTCTTCCTCGCCGAGGAATACGACGCGGAGCGGGCACGCGAGATCGGGGCGGTCAACGCGGTCGTTCCCCACGCGGAACTCGAATCGACAGGGATCGCCTGGGCCCGCACCATCCTCGGCAAATCTCCGACCGCGATTCGCATGCTCAAGTACGCGATGAACGCGGTCGACGACGGCATCGTCGGCCAGCAACTCTTTGCGGGGGAGACGACGCGCCTCGCGTACGGCACCGACGAGGCGGTCGAGGGTCGCGACTCGTTCCTGGAGAAGCGGGACCCCGACTGGTCGCCGTTCCCGTACTACTACTGAGCGTTTGTGCTGGCGCCCTGGGCGCTGGGCGCTGCTCCAGTGCGCCTAACTCCGGCGCACCGAGCGCTTGTACCCGGTGCGGGTACCCACACTCCACGACGACTACCCCTACTCATCGTCGTTGGACAGGGGTAGTCGTCGCGGAGGGTAGGTAGTGGCGCTGTCGGGCGCACGTGGCACGTGGCACGTGGCGCGGGGCACGGGGCGCGGTTGTGCGCGAGCGCCCGAGACCAGCAGCTGCGCCGGCCCGCTGCTACACCGTGACGGCCGCCTGCGCGGCCTTCTTCGCGCGGCGCAGTTCGTGCAGCAGCGGCTCGGTGTACCCGGAGGGCTGTGCGGATCCCTCGAGAATCAAGCGCCTTGCCGCCTCGAACGCGAGCCCCGGCGTCTCTCCGTCTGCGCCGAGCAGCGGCTCGTAGAGCGGGTCGCCCGCGTTCTGCCGGTCGACGACCGCGGAGAACCGGCGGAGGGCGGCGTCAACGTCGGCCTCGGTGATCACGCCGTGGAGCAGCCAGTTCGCGAGCAGCTGCGAGGAGATGCGCAGGGTCGCGCGGTCCTCCATCAGCGCCACGTCGTGGATGTCGGGCACCTTCGAGCAGCCGACACCCTGGTCGACCCAGCGCACGACGTACCCGAGGATCGACTGCGCGTTGTTCTCGAGCTCAGTCTGCACGACCTCGGGGGTGAGGTCTCCGGGTACGGCGAGGGGGATCTCCAGCAGCGCTTCGAGCGAGTCGGGCGCGGCAGCGGGCAGTGCCGCGCGGGCCGCGAACGCGTCGACCTGGTGGTAGTGGGTGGCGTGCAGCGTCGCTGCGGTGGGGGAGGGCACCCACGCGGTCGAGGCGCCCGAGCGGACGTGCCCGATCTTCTGCTCGAGCATGTCGGCCATGAGGTCGGGCATCGCCCACATGCCCTTGCCGATCTGCGCGTGCCCGTCGAGCCCGCAGGCCACGCCGATCTCGACGTTGCGGGCCTCGTAGGCGGGAAGCCAGCGCTCGCCGCGGATCGCGCCCTTCGGCAGGAACGGGCCCGCGTGCATCGACGTGTGAATCTCGTCGCCCGTGCGGTCGAGGAACCCGGTGTTGATGAAGACCACGCGGTCGGCCGCGGCGGAGATGCACGCGGCGAGGTTCGCGGAGGTGCGCCGCTCCTCGTCCATGATGCCGACATTGAGGGTGCGCTCCGGCAGACCAAGTAGCTCCTCGACCCGGCCGAAGAGTTCGACGGTGAACGCGACCTCGTCGGGCCCGTGCATCTTCGGCTTCACGATGTACATCGAGGCGCTGCGCGAGTTCGCCTGCGGGCCGAATTTCCCGGTGCCGCGCAGGTCGTCGAGGGATCCGAGCGCCGTCATGATCGCGTCGACGATGCCGTCGGGCGTCTCCGTGCCCTCGGGGGTGAGGATCGAGTCGCTCGTCATGAGGTGCCCCACGTTGCGCACGAACAGCACCGAGCGGCCGGGCAGCGTGAACTCGCCGCCATCGGGTGCGGTGTAGGTGCGGTCGGGGTTGAGTGAGCGAGTGAAGGTGCGGCCGCCCTTCGCGACCTCCTCGGTGAGGGACCCGTCCATGAGCCCGCGCCAGTTGCGGTAGCCGAGGGCCTTGTCCTCGGCGTCGACCGCGGCGATCGAGTCCTCGAGGTCCATGATGGTGGTGACGGCGGACTCGAGCACGATGTCCTGGACGCCTGCGGCGTCGGTCTGGCCGATCGCTCCCGCCCGGTCGATGACGATTTCGAGGTGCAGGCCGTGGTGCACGAGCAGGATCGCTTCTGGCGAGTCGGGCGCGCCGGTGAACCCCGGGAAGGCTGAGGGATCGGCGAGCCCGGTCTCCGCGCCGCCGGCGAGCCCGACGACGAGGGCTCCGTCACGCACGGTGTAGGAGGTGGCGTCGGCGTGGGATCCCTCGCGGAGCGGGGCCGCGGTGTCGAGGAGTTCGCGGCCGCGGGCGATCGCGGCTGCCCCGCGCGCCGGGTTGTACGCCGCGCCGGGGGCCAGGTCTCCGGTGAGCGGAATCGCGTCGGTGCCGTAGAGCGCGTCGTAGAGGGAGCCCCAGCGCGCGTTCGCGGCGTTCAGCGCGAAGCGGGCGTTGAGAATCGGGACGACGAGCTGGGGGCCCGCGACAGTGGCGACCTCGGCGGCGACGTCGGTTGTGGTCGCGGAGACGTTGCCCGGCTCGGGCTGAAGGTAGCCGATCTCGGTGAGGAAGTCGCGGTAGGCGGCGGGCTCGGGCCGGCCGGGCTGGGCGCGGTGGTAGTCGTCGATGCGCTGCTGCAGATCGGCGCGGACGCTCAGGAGTTCGGCGTTTCGCGGGGCGAGGTCGTGCACGATGCGGCTCACACCGGCCCAGAACTCGTCGATGTCGAGGCCGTGCCGGGCGAGGCTCTCCTCGGCGAAGTCGATGATGGGTTCGGCGACGGAGAGGTCGGCGCGGTCGGCGTAGCTGGTCATGCGTGCTCCTGGAACGGTTGGTACGGCTTCTGCTCACACGATAGGAGAGTTTCTTGATTTCGGAATGCTGATTTCGTATCGTGGAATCTATGAGTGGGGCAGGGAAAACGGCAAAGGCATCGGCGGCTCGCAGCGCGCAGCCGGCGAACGGGCAGGTGCAGTCGGTCGCGCGTGCGTTCGCGCTGCTCGAGGAGCTGGCGCAGGAAGATCCCTCGTCCGACCACGCGGCCGCCCTGCCGCTCGCGGACCTCGC
>JBBAFK010000036.1:0-28241 GCA_041655455.1 Leucobacter sp.
TTCAGAGGCCGATCTGCGCGCCGAGGTCCTTGAGCCAGCGCTCGCGACCCTCGTCAACCACGGCGGGTTCGAGGTCGCGCAGCTGTTCGCGGCTCGGCAGCGGAGCGAACAGTTCCCATGCCTCGGGCAGCGCGACCGTGTCGTCAACCGGGTACATGTACATGGTGTCGGGGATCGTCTGCTGGAACTCCGGGGTCAGCATGTACTCGAGCACCTGCTGCGCCCCCTCGGGGTTCGCCGCCCCGGCCAGCACCCCCGCGTACTCGATGCTCGACGTGCAGGTGTCGAGTAGCGCACGCGATGAAGATTCTGTACCTTCGTCGTTCACGGTTGCCGCGGGTGACGAACTGTACGAGAGAACGATCGGCTTCGTGCCGTCGCTCGCTGCCGTGAACTGACCGTAGTAGGCGTCGCTCCAGCTCTGCTCCAGGCGCACGCCGTTCTCGACGAGTGCACCCCAGTAGTCGAGGTACCCCTCCTCACCGTATTCGGCGACGGTTCCGACGAGGAAGGCCCCGCCCGTGGACGAGGTCAGCGGGTCGAGGAGCACCGTGAGGTCGCGGTATGCGGGGTCGGTGAGGTCACCGAACGTCTGCGGCTCGGGGATGCCCTGCTCGGCGAACCAAACGGTGTCGATGTTGATGCACGTCGCACCGACGTCGATGGGCACAAGGCCGTCACTGCCCGGGAACATGTACTGTGCTGCTGAGGCCGGCAGGTCCGCCGGCACACCGGACTCGACGACGTCGTTCTCCACGAGGCGAGACGCGTAGGTCGCGTCGACGCCGAAGAAGAGGTCCGCGACCGGCGCTCCCTGTGTGAGTACCAGTTTGCTCGTGAGCTCGCCGCCCTCACCCGCGGTGACCACCTCGACATCGAGTCCCGTCGCCGCGCTCGCGGCCTCCGCGAATTCTTCCCCGGGGAACGCGTCGTGAACGATGATCGTGACCTGCTGCGTGCCGGTCTCTTCGCTCGGTGCCGCAGCGCAGCCGCTAACCGCGACTGCGAGAACCGCGGTTGCCGCGACCGCGATCGGGAGTGTGCGTACATGCATCATTGAAGGCTTCCTTCCTCCGCTGGTATGACCCAGATCAGGTTGAACGGTCGGAGCACGCATGCTCCCTCTCAGCCTCGCGCGTCGAGGCTCCCGTGGATTGCGTCCCCCACCTTACCCGGCTCAGCGGCGAAACGGCCAACCGCGGCGGCGCCTGGGTGAGGTGGATCCCTCTGCGTCGGTACCGCGAGCACCACCGACACCGGATTCGGCGGCACCGAGTTCGGGAGCACCGAGTTCAGGAGCACCGAGTTCAGGAGCACCGAATTCCTCGTCGGCGATCGCGTCCCAGGAGTACGCAAGCAAGAGCTCGGCATCGGGGTCTTGCTCCGAAGCACCGAATTCGGCGGCCTCGGCGGCCTCAACCTCTTCGACGTCGAAGAGTTCCGGCTCTGGCGGCGTGCCGACCTCCGGCGCCGTTCCTCCCGCATCTTCGGCCGATGCGTCATCCGCGGCTTCGCCAGCTCGCGGTCGGTGGAGGTCGAGCTCCACGAGAGGCACACTTTCGGGCTCGGCCGGTTCGGTTTCCAGGTGCTCGAGCTCGACCGTCTCGAACTCCCCGGGGTCGAGCTCCACAGTCTCGGCCGACCCGAAGTCAGGCTCCGCCGTCTGAGGTTCCGCACGCACGTGCGCCGGGTCGTCCGTCGCTCGCCGAATACCGAAGACACCGCGTCGGGGGCGTTCGCTGCTCGCTAGCCCGGCGACAGCGTCGTCTAGCGGGATCGTCGCCTGGGTGTCCGGGCCTGGCGCGGGAGCCTCTGCAAGCCCGAAACGAGCGCGGATCCCGTCGAGTCTGCCCGCGGTCACGCCGAGCAGCAACCCGATTCCGAGCTCAATCGCAGCGGCTGCGCCGAAGAGCCACGGCGACGGCCCGGCTTCCTGGAGGCGTTCCGGTCCAAGCGACCCCGTCGCGAGTGCCCCGAGTGCTGCGGCGCCAAGACCGGCGAGGAGGCCCGCGCAAGCCGCGATCAACAGGATCACGAACCACGATGCGCGGCGCAGCATGGGGCGCCTCGCGAAAACCCCGCCGACCACCACACCGGCGATGACCACGAGGATCGGTGCGAGTGCGCCTCCACCCTCCCAACCGGGAGGGATCGCACCAAATAGTGGCAGGGCGGGCATCGGCCCGAGGAGAGCCTCGAACGGGCTCGCCGAGGTGCCCACCCCGATCGAGAACCCGGTGCCGCTGAGCCACGCCGAAGACCAGATGATGAACACCGGCAGCAGCGCGAACTGCAGCAGGAGCAGGGTGAAGGCGCCGGGCACATCGAGCTGCAGTGCCTGCGAGAGTGTCATCACCTGTACGTAAGCTGCGACGACGGCGACCGCGAGTGCCGCCGCGCCGAGCCCGAACAGAGCTGCGGTCGCGCAGACCGCCATCCGGATCGTTGCTGCCGCTCGTGCCGGAAAGGCGGCGGCACCGGGAAGGTGCGCAGACTTTATGCCTCGCTGCAGGCCTTGCAGGCACGCCTCCCACCAGGGGTGCTCATCGCGGGCCGCACGCACGAGAAACGCTGCCGTTGCACTCACCGCGTAGACCCCCGCCGCAACGAGTACGGCGGCCCAGCCCGTGCGTGTGAGCGGCGGATCCGCGAGAGCCACGACCGCTGCCGCGACGGCGGCGAATCCGAGCGTGCCTCCGATCGCGCCGGCGATCCCGCTGCCGCCGCGACGCCCAAAGCGCCACCCGGAGCGGACTGCGAGCACCACGGTGAGAAGCATCAACCCGAGCAGGGGGAGGCCGATGGTGAAGTCAATCGCCTCCTGCGGGAGACCGAATGAGACCGCTGCGTCGGCCCTCACCTGAAGCTCGAGCGGTGTCAGGTGAGCCAGGAACCAGGCGCCGACTGCACTTCCGAAGACGTCGCTCGGCGCTGCGGCGAGATCGAACGTCACGACCCAGAGGAGGAGGGCGGGGACCACCGCAATGAGGAGGCCTGCGCAGGCGATCGCAAGCCCCTCGATCGCTGCGATCACCGCGGTCAGCACTGCTCTCATCACGCGCCAGTCTACTGTGCGGCGGTGCTGGCCCGTGGGCTTCCCCACATCGCCTTCGGGGCGCATGGCAGCCATTCGAAGGCGGAAGACGCTAGCCGAGCAGCTCGGACAGCTCCAACCAGCGCTCCTCGAGCGCCGCGACCTCGTCTTCGAGCGCGGTGATCTTCACCATCTCGGCGTTGAGCAGCGAGTAATCGGACTGGTCGAGAGCCGCAAGCCCGTCACGCGACTTCGCGGCGTCGGCCTGCAGCTTCTCCATGCGACGCTCGACCGAAGAAAGCTCCTTCTGGGCGGCGCGAAGCTCCGCCCCAGAGAGCGTCGGCGTCGCCGTCTGGCCAGCGGGTTTCGGCGCAGCCGCGACCGGGTCGGCCGCTCGATCCTCTGCCGCACGCAACTTCAGGTACTCATCCACGCCGCCGGGTAAATGCCGCAGGCGTCGACTCAGAATCGCGTACTGCTGATCCGTCACCCGCTCGAGGAAATACCGGTCGTGCGACACGACGATGAGGGTGCCGGGCCACGAGTCGAGCAAATCCTCCATCGCGGCGAGCATGTCGGTGTCGAGGTCGTTGGTCGGTTCGTCGAGGATCAGCACATTGGGTTGATCCAGAAGGATGAGAAGCAGCTGCAGCCGCCGCTTCTGCCCACCGGAGAGATCCTTCACCGGAGTCGACAACTGCGCATTCGTGAAGCCCATGCGCTCAAGCAGCTGACCGGGGGTGAGCTCTTGCGCCTTCGACCCGGCGCCGACGGTGAAGCTCGTGCGCAACCGCCCAATGACGACGCGCACCGGCTCGTCCCAGTGCTCTTCGAGCTCATCGAGGCGCTGGGTGAGGGTCGCAACCTTCACTGTTTTGCCCCGTTTGACCCGCCCGACCGACGGCTCTGCGCTGCCCGCGATGAGACCGAGCAGGGTCGACTTGCCCGAGCCGTTGACTCCGAGAAGCCCCGTCCGCTCCCCGGGCGCGACCCGCCACTCGATGTCTTCGAGAATCACGCGGTCGTCAAACGAGACGCCGACGTCGACGAGGTCCACGACCTGCTTCCCGAGGCGCTGCACCGCCATCGACTGCAGCGAGACCGTGTCGCGGATCTCCGGCACGTCGGCGATCAGCGCGTTCGCCGCGTCGATGCGGAACTTCGGCTTCGCCGTGCGGGCCGGGGCGCCCCGGCGCAGCCAGGCCAGTTCCTTACGCGCGAGGTTCTGCCGCTTCTGCTCGATCGTGGCGGCCTGCCGGTCACGCTCGACCCGCTGCAGAATATACGCGGCGTATCCGCCCTCGAACGGTTCGACGATGCGGTCGTGCACTTCCCATGTGGTCGTGCAGACCTCGTCGAGGAACCAGCGATCGTGCGTCACGACGAGCAGGGCGCCCTGCCCGCTCGGCCACCGCCTGCGCAGGTGGTCCGCGAGCCACGCGATCCCTTCGACGTCGAGGTGGTTCGTGGGCTCGTCGAGGAAGAGCATCTCGTAGTCGCCGACGAGCAGTCGGGCGAGCGCGACGCGGCGACGCTGGCCTCCGGAGAGACGATCGACTTGCGCCTCCCAGTCGAGGTCACCGACGAGGCCGGCAATGACTTCGCGGGTGCGCGGTTCTCCCGCCCACTCGTACTCGGGGCGCGTTCCGACGATCGCTCCCCCGACGGTCTCGCCCGGTTCGAAGTCGTCGGTCTGATCGAGTACCCCGATCGTTGTGCCGCCCCGCACCGTAACCTGCCCGGAGTCAGGTTCGCGCCGGCCCGCGAGCATCATGAGCAGGGAGGATTTGCCGTCACCGTTGCGCCCGACGATACCGATCCGGTCCCCCTCAGCGATGCCAAGCGTGACCGAATCGAACACGGTTTTCGTCGGAACTTCGAGATGCAGGGCTTCGGCCCCCAAGAGATGCGCCATATAGCCTCCAGTCTAGGTGCGAAGCTTGGGGCACTGTGTCAGAGTGATGGGCAGGGCGACGAGGGCGCGCGCAGTTGAGGAGACGGGGAACGCATGAGCGACTACTTCCGAGGTGATCATCGGGGATCCAAGCCGTTGCGGGTCTTCTCGGCCCTTGCCGCGCTCGGCGCGGGTGCTGCGCTGATCCTCGCACCACTCTCGACCCGCGAGACGGCGATCATCACCGGGATCGGACTCGTCTTCAGCGGGTTGACGGTGATCCTCCATGACTCGGATCCTGCCGCACCGCGCGGCTCCGTACGCCTCCGGCGGGCTTTCGGAGGAATCATCGTCTTGTTCGGCGCGATCGTCGCACTCGTACCCGCGGTTGGAGCGCCCTGGATGGCGTTTCTCATCGGTGCTGCGCTCATCTCCCACGGCATGCTGGCAATCGTTCGCGCGGTCAGGGGTACTGCGCACTCGCGATCCGCTGAGATTATTGCCGCGCTCGCGAGCATTGTGTTCGGATCCCTCGTCTTCACGTGGCCCGTGCTGACGCTCACGGTTTTCCGGCTGGCCGTCGGTGCCTGGTTCGTGTTCGTCGGCCTGCGGTTGCTCATCGAACTCGTTGCGGGCTGGCAGCACCCACGCCCCACCTCTCAACCTCGCCCTCACCGCTGGATCCGAGTCGTCGGCGCCTCGCTGTCGCTCGCGCTGGCGCTGTGCCTCGCGGTTGGGAGCGGCGTGCTGCTCGGTGGTGCGAAACTCCCGGCACCCGACGCGTTCTACACTGCACCCGCGGAGACCCCGGCCGGCCCGGGCCATCTGATCCGCGCAGAGCCCCTGGTCACCGGGGTGCCCGACGGTGCGCAGGCGTGGCGGATCCTGTACACCACGACGCACCCGGATGGCGAGGCTGCCACATCGAGCGGCACCGTGATCGCCCCGATCGAGCGCGGTTCAGAACCACTGCCGCTGCTTTCGATCGCGCACGGCACCACGGGCGTGGCTCCGAAGTGCGCCCCCTCGCTGGGTGCCACGCCGTTCGCGGATGGCGCGGGCACCGCTCTCGAAGAAATGGTGACCGAGCACGGTTGGGCCGCGGTCACCTCCGACTACATCGGCCTCGGCACGCAAGGCACCCACCCGTACCTCATCGGCGACGCCGAGGCACGAAACGTGCTCGACGCGTCACGTGCCGTCCAGGAGTTACCGCAACTCTCCACAACGACCGAGACGGTCGTGTGGGGGCATTCCCAGGGCGGTCAGGGATCCCTCTGGACCGGCCAGATCGCGGCGCAGTACGCTCCTGAGCTCACGGTGCGCGGGATTGCAGCCTTCGCTCCGGCAGCGGATCTGTACGGCCTCGCCGACGCGGACAAGAACGAGGCGGCCGGGAAGACGGTCTCCGCCTACATCGCCTCGACCTGGGACCGCATCTACCCTGAACTGCGACTCGCCGAGCACCTCACCCCGGGATCGGCCGGCGGTGTCGAACGCATCAGCGAGCTGTGTTTCAACGGGAAGGACGTGCTCGGCGCGATCCTGAGCGGCACGCAGATCCCGAACCAGGTCTTCCCCGACGCATTGCTCGCGGGCACGTTCGGCGACCGCCTCAAGGCGCAAACGCCAACCGGCCCTTTCCCCGCCCCCGTACTTGTCGCCCAGGGCCTCGCCGACCCGCTCGTGAAGCCGGTTCAGCAGGCAGCGTGGGTCGAGGGCCGATGCGACGCCGGCGTCGAGATCGACTACCGCACGTATCCGGGGCTCGATCACCTCTCGCTCGTCGCGGCGGACTCACCCCTCACGCCCCAGCTTGTCGCATGGACGCTGGAGCGCTGGTCCGGCGCCCCTGCGACGCCAAATTGCGCGGACCTGCGGGGCACGGCGACCTCCGAGACTCATTCCACGAAATAGCCGCCCGCGTGGCGCAGGCTTGGCGAGCGTTACGCGCAGCAGCTCCCACCACAGCAGGCACCGTCGTTCGTACCCCCGCCCCCGAGCAGGTTCAGGATCTCGCGACTCTCGGCGTCGGCGAACGATGCCGCACCCCCGAACCCTGCAGCGGGCTCGTGAGACGAAGCCGCGGCACCAAATTCCGCGGCGGGTGCGACCTCCTCTGCGGGTGCCGAGCTCGCGGGGAGCTCGCAGCTGTCGGGTCCGCACACGCCGGCCGCGCTCTCGTCTCCGAGCAGTGTCAGCGGCGACGCGGCAGCGTCTGTACGGATGGGTTCGTTTGTGTTCTGCTCACTCATGCTTGCTCCCCCTCGCGCAGGTCGAGGACCTGCTTGAATGCGCCCGCGAACGCGTCGACCGACTGGGCGCCAGACACTCCGTACTTCTGGTCGATCAGGAAAAAGGGCACACCGTTCACACCGAGCATGCGGGCGCGGGTGATGTCTTGTTCGACGGCGGTACCGTAATCTTCGTTGTCGAGCGCGCTGCGCACCTCGGCGGGATCGAGGCCCACCTCTTCGCCGAGCGCTGCGAGCGTGTCGGGGTCAGACATGTCCGCCCCCTCCGCGAAGTATGCGCGGTAGAGGCGCTCCTGCAGTTCGAGCTGCAGCCCCCGATCCTTGGCGAGGTGCAGCGCCCGGTGTGCGCGGGCGGTGTTCGCGTGCTTCACTCGGTCGAAATCGAATTCGATTCCCTCCTGCGCACCGATCTGGGTGACCTGGCCGAGCATCTGCTCAACCTGCGACTCGGGCATGCCCTTGTGCTTTGCGAGAAACTCGAGCTCGCTCCCCTTGAAATCAATCGGGGTATCGGGCGCGAGCTCGTAGCTGTGCCCTTCCACCTCGAATTCCACATCGAGCTCGGGGTGCTGTTCGCGGAAGGCCGCAACCCCCTGTTCGAAGCGGTGCTTACCGATGTAGCACCAGGGGCAGGCGATGTCGGTCCAGATATCGATGCGAATTTTCTCAGTCACAGTGAGTGCAGCGCGTGATCGGCGCGGCTTATTCCCAGTTCGCAGGGATCGCTACAGTGACTCGATGATTCGGGCCCCGTGCACGGGGCCCGTGACGGTGAGCGCTCGCACACCACCGCGGCCGAGCACACCACGCAATTCGGCCGCGTGCTGGGCGTCGTCCACGAGGAACGCGACGGTGGGGCCCGAACCCGAGACGATGCCCGCGAGCGCACCGCGGGATTCTCCGAGTTCGAGGAGTTCGGTGAGTTCAGGCGCGAGCTTCAGCGCCGCCGCCTGAAGGTCGTTGTGCATGGACTCCGCAAGCGACTCCGCGTCGCCGATGCGCACCGCCTGCAGCACGGCGGTGTCGACCTTCACGAGCTCAGGCTGCGGGCCGAGTGCTGCCGCGTGATCGTCGCGGTGCTGGTCGAGCGCTCGATACACGACCGGGGTGCTCAGGCCACCGTCGGGGAGGGCGAGCACCCAGTGGAAGGTGCCCTTCGCGAGCGCAGGGCTCAGTTCGTCACCGCGGCCCGTGCCTACCGCGGTGCCGCCCTCGAGAGCGAACGGCACATCCGCGCCGAGTTCCGCCGCGATCGGCAGCAGGCCCGCACGCCCGAGTCCGGTACCCCAGAGTTCGTCACAGGCGAGGAGCGTCGCTGCGGCGTCCGCCGAGCCCCCACCCATTCCCCCGGCGATGGGCACCCGTTTGAGGATGCTGAGCGCAACCCCGTGCGGGGTGCCGGCTCGCTCTGCGAGGAGCTGCGCGGCTCTGACCGCGAGGTTCGTCTCGTCGGTCGGGAGGTGCGTCGCGTCGATGGGTCCGCTGAACCGCACCGAGAACGTTTCGGCAGGCGTCGCCGTGACCTCCTCGTACAGCGACACTGCCTGATAGAGGGAGGCCACGTCGTGATAGCCGTCAGGTTGGAGCGCCCCCACTCGGAAGTAGACGTTAATCTTCCCTGGAGCGCGCACCGTCACCGATTGCCGCGGTTTCCTCTCCATGCCTACACGCTAGCGCAACCGGGGGTCCGCGGTTGACACGTCGCGAACGGGCGGTGTCATGCGGCGAGCGCGATCCGATGATAGTCGGCGATCCCTAACTGCTCGGCCCGCAGCGTGGGATCGATCCCCGCGGATTTGAGTACGGCAACCGCCACCGCGGTCGCTCCGAGCACGGGTTGCAGCGACTGTCGAAGCATCTTTCTGCGTTGCGCGAAGGCCGCGTTCACGAGCGCAAAGGTGAGTGCGCGTTCCTGGTCGTCGCCGCGGGGCGTTTCGGAGCGCTCATAGCTTACGAGCACTGAGTCGACACCGGGGACCGGCCAGAAGATTCGCCGACTCACCTCGCCGGCAACTCGCCATCGCCCGTACCACGCCGCCTTGGCGCTCGGTGCACCGTACTCCTTGGAGCCCGGGGAGGCGGCGATCCGAATTCCCACCTCCGACTGCACCATCACGAGGCCTCGTTCGAGGGTGGGGAGGAGCTCGAGCAGGTGCATGAGGATCGGCACCGACACGTTGTACGGGAGGTTCGCGACGAGCACGCTCGGCAGACTCGCAGCGGTCGCGGTCGAACTTGCGGCCGGTTCGAGCGCGGCAGCCGTGAGGTCGAGCGCGTCACTGCGGATCACGCGCAGGCGTTCTTCGGCGTCGGGTTGCATCGATCGAACCGTTGCCGGCAGTTCGGCGGCGAGGCGGTGGTCGATCTCCACCGCGGCGACATCGGCTCCGCGCTCGAGCAGCCCGAGGGTGAGGGATCCGAGGCCGGGCCCGACCTCGATCACCCGGTCGGCGGCGCTCACCCCGGCGAGGCGCACGATCTTCCTCACCGTATTGGGGTCGATCACGAAGTTCTGGCCCAGCTTTTTCGTCGGAGAGACGTCGAGGCGTTCGGCGAGCGCTCGCACCTCTGCCGGACCGAGCAGTCCCGCAGAGCCGGCAGCCGGTGTCGGTGTCGGTACCGGTACCGGTTCCGGTGTCGGTGCCGGTATCGGCTCCGTCGAATCGACGCGATCGTTACTCATCGATGTCAGGATCCCAACTCCCGTAGACCCGCTCGGTGTTCGCGGCAACGCGTTCGCAGAGCTCCTGCAGATCTTCCTCAAGGGTCTCCGCCATGCGTCGCACGGTGTGCGGCAGGAGGTAGGGCGCGTTCGGTCGCCCGCGGTAGGGCTCGGGAGTGAGAAACGGTGCGTCGGTTTCGACAAGCACCAGTTCCGGCCGCGCGACCGCGAGCGCCTCGCGCAGTGCGGGAGCGTTCTTGAACGTCATCGTGCCGGCGAACGACATGTACCAGCCATTCTCGTTGCACACGCGCGCCAACGCCGCATCCCCCGAGAAGCAGTGGAATACGGTCCGGTCCGGCGCGCCCACCCGCTTGAGCGTCGCCACCACCTCATCGTGCGCGTCGCGGTCGTGGATCTGGAGGGCAAGCCCACTCGCCTTCGCAATGTCGATGTGCGCTTCGAAGGACTCGATCTGCGCTGCCCGACCGTCTTCACCGGTACGGAAGAAGTCGAGCCCCGTCTCACCGACCGCTCGCACCCGCGGCTGCGTTGCGAGCCGCGCGATTTCGGAGAGCTGCGCGCTCAAAAGCCCCTGTTCGAAGAGCTTGGGAGCCTCGTTTGGGTGCAGGGCGACGGCGGCAAGCACGCGCGGATCGGTCGCTGCGAGCGCGGCACCCCAGCGACTCGTTTCGAGATCCGTGCCGACCTGAACCACGCCTCGAACCCCGACCGAGCCTGCCCGGTCAAGCGATTCTCGCGGTTCGAGCGGTTGCAGCCCGTCTTCGAACTCGAGGTGAGCGTGATTGTCAAAGATCGGCGCGGGGAGCGCCTCAGGCACCGGAGGGCGTGTGAGGTCCCGGCCCTCACCGCTGCGCTTGCGCAGCCCGCCGTTCACTTCGCAGTCGCTTCCGTCTCGACGCGAGGGAAGAGCACGGCGAGCGACTGCTGCTCAGTACCGGCGGGAAGACGACCCCACCTGCCGGCCTCACGGATCGGCTGGTCGGTCAACGGGCCGAGCGCGCGCTCGGCGCCGAGCCCTGCCCAGAGCCGTGCAGCGGCCCTCGGGATCACCGGCGAGAGCAGTTCGGCGAGCGCCCGAAGTCCCTCGGTCGCCGTCGCGAGCACAGTCGCGAGCCGTTCGCGCTTCGTCTCGTCCTTCGCGAGCGACCAGGGCTGCTGCTCCTGCACGTAGCCGTTGAGCGCATCGACGAGCTCCCAGATCGCGGCGATCGCCTCGTGGATCGCGAACGCCTCCATTCGCTCGTCGGCTCGGTGCGCCGCGCTCGCCGCGAGCGCGCGGATTGCCGAGTCGGCGGGTTCCTCCGCCCCGGCCTGCGGCATGCGACCGTCGAAGTATTTGGCGTTCATCGCAAGCACCCGGCTCGCGAGATTACCGAAACCGTTGGCGAGCTCCGCATGGTATCGAGCGGAGAGGTCTTCCCAGCTGAAGGAGCCGTCGTGTCCGAAGGCGATCGCGCGCATGAAATAGTAGCGGAAGGCATCCGAACCGAAGGTGTCGGTGATTTCGTTCGGCGCGATGCCGGTGAGCTTCGATTTCGACATCTTCTCGCCACCGACGAGCAGCCAGCCGTGCGCGAAGACGTGCTTCGGCACTTCGAGGCCCGCAGCCATGAGCATCGCCGGCCAGATCACGGCGTGGAACCTCAAAATGTCCTTGCCGACGATGTGGTTCGCGGGCCAGCGCCGCGCGAATTCCGCCTCGTCGGAGCCGTACCCGGTCGCGGTGACGTAGTTGAGCAGCGCGTCGAACCACACGTAGGTGACGTGGGAGGCATCCCACGGAATCGGGATGCCCCAGTCGAACGAGGTGCGAGAAATCGAAAGATCCTCGAGCCCCTGCTGCACGAATGCGACGACCTCGTTGCGCGCGCTCGCGGGTTGCACGAAGTCGGGGCGCTCCTCGTAGAGGGCGAGGAGCTGTTCCTGGAATGCACTCATCTTGAAGAAGTAGTTCTTCTCCTGCAGCAGTTCGAGCGGCTTGGAGTGGATCGCGCAGACCTTTTCCCCCTCGAAGGCTCCCTCACCGTCGAGAATCTCGCTCTTCGGCTTGAACTCCTCGCACCCAACGCAGTAGAGCGCTTCGAATTCCCCGGCATACACGTGGCCGTCGTCGTAGAGCTTCTGCAGGAACGTCGCGACACCCTCCTCGTGGCGAGCCTCGGTGGTGCGAATGAAATCATCGTTCGAAATGTCGATCGTGTCGAGCAGCGGCTTCCAAGCCTCCTCCACGAGACGGTCAGCCCACTCCTTCGGCGGCACACCGTTCGCCGTCGCGGTGCGCAGGATCTTCTGCCCGTGCTCATCAGTGCCCGTCAGGAACCAAGTGTCGTCACCCGCCTGCCGATGCCACCGGGCGAGCACGTCTGCCGCCACCTCCGTGTACGCGTGCCCGATGTGGGGAGCGTCGTTCACGTAGAAGATGGGGGTCGTGAGGAAGAACGAAGAACGGTCCGAAGCCATGGGTTCCATTCTATGGCGAACTGCCGACAGGCATCCGCAGTGTTACTCCGCGACGACCTCCGGCTCGTGCCGGACGGGGAATGCGACGGAGTTTGCGATGAAGCAGTGCTCGGCGGCTTCGGTGTGAGCGGCGATGGCGTCCACGATCATCGAGGGATCGGCGACCGTCACCCGAGGCCGGAGCACGACGTCGGTGAAGCGTCCGCCGAGCCCCGACTGTTCGAGGGTGCCGATCGCGTGATCCCGGTAACTGGTGACCACCACCCCTGCCCGCACGGCCATGTGCAGGTACGAAAGCATGTGGCACTGCGCGAGCGCTGCGATGAGCAGTTCCTCCGGATTCCACCGGTCACGGTCGCCGTGGAAGACCTTTGCCGCCGATCCGGCAATGTCGGGTTTCTCTTCTCCAGTGATGGTCAATTCGCGCCCGTAGGAACGAAAGCCGCTCGTTCCGCTCCCCCGGTTGCCCTGCCACTCGACCCTTGCCTCGAAGACGTGTTCGCCGCGCATGTGTTCATGCTAGTCAGATCGGCGGCCGCCGGAAACGTCTGACAACCAATCAACCGGTCCTCGGAGTAGAATTGAGCGCATGAGCGAACCCACCGTCATTGAAACCTCCGTTCCCCAGGAACGCCACGTCGTCACCGAGATCCCCGGCCCTCGCTCCCGGGAGCTCCACGCTCGACGTCAGGCCGTCATCCCTCCCGGGGTGCACAGCGTGATACCGGTCTACATCGAGCGGGCGCACGATTCGGTGCTCGTCGATGTCGACGGCAATCACATCATCGACATGTGCGGCGGCATCGGTGTGATGACCGTGGGTCACACCGACGACGCGGTCGTCGAGGCCGCGCGCGAGCAGCTCGGCAAGGTCACGCACACCCTCTTCACGATGACCCCGTATGAGCCGTACGTGCGGGTGGCGGAACTGTTGGCGAAGCACGTGCCGGGTTCGACGCCAGACCAGCCGTACAAGACACTGCTCATGAACTCCGGCGCCGAGGCCGTCGAGAACGGCGTGAAGATCGCGCGCAAGTACACGGGCCGCCCCGGCGTTGCCGTGATCGAGCATGCTTATCACGGGCGCACGATGCTGACCGCGACCATGAATCACAAGGCGGCACCGTACGCCCTCGGCTACGGGCCTCGCGCGAGCGACGTCTATAAGGCCCCGAACTCGTATCCGCTGCACGACGGACTGAGCGGCGCAGAAGCCGCGAAGCGCACGATCGCACACCTCGAAAAGGTTGCCGGCGCTGAGGACCTCGCCTGTCTCGTCGTCGAACCCATCCAGGGCGAGGGCGGGTTCATCGTGCCCGCGGAAGGTTACCTCCCCGCACTCGCGAAGTGGTGCCGTGAGAACGGCATCGTGTTCATCGCCGACGAGGTGCAGTCGGGAATGGGCCGCACCGGCACGATGTTCGCGATCGAGCAGTTCAACGTCGAGCCCGACATCGTCTTGTCGGCAAAGGGCATCGCAGGCGGACTGCCGCTCGCCGGCATCACCGGACGCGCAGAGATCATGGATTGCTCGCAGCCCGGTGGGCTCGGCGGCACGTTCGGCGGCAACCCGGTTGCCTGCGCCGCGGCCGTGGCCGTATTCGGGCAGATCGAGCAGCACGACCTCCTCGCTGCGGCGCAGCGCATCGAAGCGACTTTCGGCGCCGGCCTGCAGCGGCTGGTCGAGAAGTACGACTGCATCGCGGAGGTCCGCGGCAAGGGGGCCATGCTCGCGATCGAATTCGTGAAGCCCGGCACGCTCGAACCCGACACGGAGCTTGTCAGCAAGGTCATCGCTGCGGCCGCGCAGCGCGGTGTCCTACTGCTTGCGAGCGGCGTCTACAACCAGGCGATCCGTTTCCTCCCGACGCTGAAGATGAGCGACGAGCAGTTGGACGATGTGCTCGGCGTGCTCGACGAGGTCATCGCGGCCTCGATCTAGCGTGACGTTCGGCCCGGTGGGAACACGACCGCCGGGTCAGAGGGCGATCTGGTCGGTCCGGTCGTCGCCGACAGCGTGCACGTCGATCACGATGACGGTCACGTTGTCGCGCCCCATGTTCTCGACGGCTTCGGTCACCAGGGTGCGTGCGGCATCTTCAGCGGTGCGCTGAGACGCGAGGAAGTGCTGGATCCCGATATCGGTGAGTTCCTTGGTCAACCCGTCTGAGCAGATGAGCAGGCGCTGACCCGGGATAAGTGCGAGGGACGTGTAATCGGGAATCGGCGCCTCGTTGAAGCCGACCGCCCGAGTGATGACGTTGGCGTGCGGGTGTACCTCCGCTTCCTCCTCCGTAATCGCGCCGGTGTCGATGAGGTGCTGCACCACGGAGTGATCAACGGTGATCTGGCTGAGGGCGCCCTTGAAGTACTGGTAGACGCGGGAGTCGCCGATGTTGAACACCTTCCATGTGGGCGCCTCATCCGTGCTCAAGCACACCCCGGTGACCGTCGTTCCGGCCCCGAGCTCTGTTTCCCCCGCGTCAAGCTCAATGTCGTCCACGGCGTCGCCGAGGAGTTCGTCGATGTCGGCTTCCGCGACCGCATCCTTGCCGGCCAGCTCAGCAAGGCGACGCACAACGGCAGCCGAAGCGATCTCACCGGCCGAATGCCCGCCCATGCCATCGGCGACGGCAAAGATTGGAGGCATCACAATGAAGCTGTCCTGGTTGTTCTCACGTCGACGACCAACGTCGGAGATCGCGAACCAGGAGAGCTCGATCTCGAGATCGGATCCCTCTCGAAACCGCAGTCGACGATGCGCCGCGTTCGTGCCGCGCTCGGTCACTGCCTCATCATCTTCCGCACCCGTGTATCCTACCGTGCTGCGACGCGCGGTCGCGAAGCGAGCGACGGGGCGGTGAGATTCGTGACGAGCGTCACCGTACGCGCTGCGGCGTCGACCGTCACCTCGAGTCCCTCTCCAGCCGCCCAGTTGGCGAAGGATGCGACATCGATGATGTCTCCCGCATTTGGACCGGATAGGGATCGCGCGAGGCGCTGCACGAGGTCCCCCTTCGCCGCCTTATTGAAGTGGTTCAGCGCCCGCACCTCACCATCGATGTCTCGCTGCGCGACGTGCAGCAGCCAGCTTGCTCCCTCAGGCAGTGGCGCTAGCGCAGCGTAATCCTTCGAGCGAAGATCGAGAACGAATCCCGCATCACTCCAATCGATCTCGGCGTGGGCCGCGGGCCAGACCCGCTTCAGCGGTGCCCCCAGACTGGGGAGCCGTGTGCTCGCCGAGAGGCGGTACGCGGGAATCTTGTCGCCCGCCGACACGAGGCCGAAGAGCGCCGACTGCACACACACGTGGTCGTCCACCCATGAGCGAGCTCGCGGGTCAAGGGCTGCCGCACCCAGCGCGTCATAGAGCACACCGGTGTATCGGTCGATCGCGGGCATGACGCCACTCGACTCGAGCTCGAGGTTATGCTCGAGCTCACCATGGTTCTTCACGCCGAGCTTGAGGGCCTTCGCCGCGGCCTCGTGGTCGCCGCTGCACAGTTCGACGAGGGCCAGCCTCACGGCTTCCCGCGCCTTGCTCAGGTGTCCAGTGAAACTGAGGGAGTCGGAGTCGAGAGTACCGACACCGCCGAGCCGCTTCGTCTCTGACGGCGGCAGGAGAATCAGCATGATGGCTCCAAATCTGCAGAGCACGAAAGCCGGGGCCCGAGGGCCCCGGCTTTCAGGCAGAGAGAGTAGATCAGGCGGAAAGCAGACGCGGTAGCGCCACCGGCGATCGCAGAAAACGCGATGCGTTTTCTCTAAGCGATCGCCGCCTTTCCAGCCACGATGGTGACGGTGTCGTGATCGACGGAGAGGAACCCGCCCTCTGCGTCGACCGTGACCTTCTCGCCACTAGCGGTGGTCAAGCGCACCTCGCCCTGCGCAAGCAGTGCGAGCAACGGCTCGTGACCACCGAGGATGCCGATCTCGCCCTCGACCGTCTTCGCGACGACCTGGGAGGCAACGCCCGTCCAGACCTCGCGGTCGGCCGAGACGACACTCACGTTGAGCGCCATGACCTAGGCCATGTCCTTCTGCATCTTGGCCCACTTCTCCTCGACGTCGGCGATACCACCGACGTTGAAGAACGCCTGCTCGGCGACGTGGTCGAACTCGCCCTTGACGATCGCGTCGAACGACTCGATGGTCTCGGTCAGCGGAACCGTCGATCCCTCGACACCGGTGAACTTCTTTGCCATGTAGGTGTTCTGCGAGAGGAACTGCTCGATGCGACGCGCGCGCGCCACAGTGATCTTGTCCTCTTCGGAGAGCTCGTCGACACCGAGAATCGCGATGATCTCCTGCAGCTCCTTGTTCTTCTGCAGGATCTGCTTGACCGAGGTCGCCACGCGGTAGTGGTCCTCGCCCAAGTAGCGCGGGTCGAGAATGCGCGAGGTCGAGGTGAGCGGATCGATCGCGGGGTACAGACCCTTCGACGCGATCTCACGGGAGAGCTCGGTCGTTGCGTCGAGGTGCGCGAAGGTCGTGGCGGGAGCCGGGTCGGTGTAGTCGTCCGCGGGCACGTAGATCGCCTGCAAGGAGGTGATCGAGTGGCCACGGGTCGAGGTGATGCGCTCCTGCAGAACACCCATCTCGTCGGCGAGGTTCGGCTGGTAGCCCACCGCGGACGGCATACGGCCGAGCAGCGTCGAAACCTCGGAACCGGCCTGCGTGAAGCGGAAGATGTTGTCGATGAAGAGCAGCACGTCCTGCTTCTGCACGTCGCGGAAGTACTCCGCCATCGTCAGCGCCGAAAGTGCCACACGCAGACGGGTCCCCGGCGGCTCGTCCATCTGGCCGAACACGAGTGCGGTCTTGTCGAAGACTCCGGCCTCGTCCATCTCGTGGATGAGGTCGTTGCCCTCACGGGTGCGCTCACCAACGCCGGCGAACACCGAGACACCGCCGTGATCCTGCGCAACACGCTGAATCATCTCCTGAATGAGGACGGTCTTGCCGACGCCCGCACCACCGAAGAGGCCGATCTTTCCACCCTGCACGTACGGGGTGAGCAGGTCGATCGACTTAATGCCGGTTTCGAAGAGCTGCGTCTTGGACTCGAGCTGGTCGAATGCGGGCGGCGTGCGGTGGATGCTCCAGCGCTCGGAAACCTCGATGGTTTCGCCGTCGGGAAGGTTCAGTACGTTGCCTGCAACGTCAAACACCTTGCCCTTGGTGACGTCACCGACGGGAACGGTGATCGACTCGCCGGTGTCGATGACGTCCTGTCCGCGGACGAGGCCGTCGGTCGGCTTGAGGGCGATCGCACGGACGAGATTGTCACCGAGGTGCTGTGCGACCTCGAGGACGAGCGTGAACGGCTCCTGGCCCTCACCAAAGTCGATGGTGGTCTCGAGCGCGTTGTACACCCGGGGAATGGCGTCGTGCGGGAACTCGATGTCGACGACGGGTCCGGTTACACGGGCGATCCGCCCGACGACCTGGGCCTCTGTCGCCACTGCGGCGGTTTCGGTCATGTTTCTCTCTCTTCGTGGTGGGCTCAACCGGACAGCGCGTCGGCGCCGCCCACAATCTCGGAAATCTGCTGCGTGATCTCTGCCTGGCGAGCGTTGTTGGCGAGACGGGTGTAGTCGCGGATCAGTGCATCCGCATTGTCACTCGCCGACTTCATCGCCTTCTGCGTCGCCGCATGCTTCGCCGCAGCCGACTCGAGCATCGCGTTGAAGACGCGAGACTCGATGTAGGCGGGAAGCAGCTGATCAAGAACGGTTTCGGCGTCCGGCTCGAACTCGTACAGCGACGAGGGCTGGTCGGTCGGCTCTGCGACACCCTCGACGATCTCGAGGGGCAGCAGTCGGTGCACCTGAGGCACCTGGCTGACCATGCTCACGAGACGGTTGTAGACGAGGTGGATCTCCTGTGCACCGCCGTCTTCGACGGGGCGGGCGAAGATCTCGAGGACCGCCTCTGCGACCTCTTCCGCCGTATCGAAACCGGGGTTCTCGGTGTTTCCAGTCCACACGCGCTCGGAGGCGCGGCGGCGGAACGAGAAGTACCCCTGCGCCTTGCGGCCGATGAGGAAGTACACGACTTCCTTGCCCTCCGCCCGAAGCAGCTCGGTCAGCTCCTCGGCTTCGCGCAGCACCTGCGAGTTGAACGCGCCGGCAAGGCCGCGGTCAGAGGTGAAGATCACGACGGCGGCGCGTTCGACACGTTCCGCCTCGGTGGTCAGCGGGTGATCGGTGTTCGAGTGAGTCGCCACCGCCGACACCGCTCGCGTGAGCGCGTCAGCGTAGGGGGTCGACGCGGCCACACGGGCCTTCGCCTTCTGAATGCGAGAGGCTGCGATCAGCTCCATCGCACGGGTGATCTTCTTGGTCGTCTGGGCAGAACGAATCTTCTGCCGGTAGACCCGAAGTTGCGCTCCCATGTCTCTCCTGTGTTGGTCGGGGCGGGCTGGTCAAAGTTGCGGTCCGGCGAGGGATCGCTCCCCCGCCGGGTTACCGCTACTTCTTGACGACCAGCTGCTCCTGCTTGATCTCTGCCTCGTCGAGCACATCGAACTGCTCGTTCAGGCTCTTACCCGACGAGGTGCGGAACTCGCCCTTGAACTTCTCGATCTGCACGGTGATCTCGGCGACGGTTTCGTCATCGAGAACATTGGTGTCGCGCAGGATCTGGAGGGCCTCGGAGTTGCGTCCGAGGTAGTCGAGGAACTCGCGCTCGAAGCGGAGGATGTCTTCGACCGGAACCTCGTCCAGGAAGCCGTTCGTGCCGGCCCAGATCGAGACGGTCTGCTCCTCGACCGGGTACGGGGTGTACTGCGGCTGCTTCAGCAGTTCCGTCAGTCGCGCACCGCGCTCGAGCTGCTTGCGGCTCGCGGCATCGAGGTCAGACGCGAACATCGCGAAGGCCTCGAGCGCACGGTACTGCGCAAGCTCGAGCTTGAGCGTTCCCGAAACCTTCTTGATCGACTTGACCTGCGCGTCGCCACCAACGCGGGACACCGAGATGCCCACGTCGACCGCGGGGCGCTGGTTCGCGTTGAAGAGGTCGGACTGGAGGAAGATCTGTCCGTCGGTGATCGAGATCACGTTCGTCGGAATGTACGCCGAAACGTCGTTCGCCTTCGTCTCAATGATCGGCAGACCGGTCATCGATCCCGCGCCGAGCTCGTCGGAGAGCTTTGCACAACGCTCGAGCAGACGCGAGTGGAGGTAGAACACGTCACCCGGGTAGGCCTCGCGCCCCGGTGGGCGGCGCAGCAGCAGCGACACGGCACGGTAGGCTTCGGCCTGCTTCGACAGGTCGTCGAAGATGATGAGCACGTGCTTGCCGCCGTACATCCAGTGCTGGCCGATTGCGGAACCCGTGTACGGTGCGAGGTACTTGAAACCTGCAGGGTCGGAGGCCGGAGAAGCGACGATCGTCGTGTACTCCATCGCGCCCGCATCCTCGAGCGCGCCCTTCACCGAAGCGATGGTCGAGCCCTTCTGGCCGATCGCGACGTAGATGCAGCGAACCTGCTTCGTGACGTCACCGGAATCCCAGTTGGCCTTCTGGTTGATGATCGTGTCGATCGCGATCGCGGTCTTACCGGTCTGACGGTCGCCAATGATCAGCTGACGCTGCCCACGGCCAACGGGGATCATGGCGTCGATCGCCTTGATTCCGGTCTGCAGTGGCTCGTGCACCGACTTACGCTGCATCACACCGGGAGCCTGGAGCTCGAGCGCACGACGACCCTCGATGTTCGCGATCTCGCCGAGACCGTCGATCGGGGCGCCGAGGGGGTCGACCACGCGACCGAGGTACCCCTCGCCGACCGGTACGGAGAGCACCTCGCCGGTGCGGGTGACTTCCTGCCCCTCTTCGATGCCGGTGAACTCGCCGAGCACGACGACACCGATCTCGTTCTCGTCAAGGTTCTGCGCGAGGCCGAGCGTGCCGTCCGCGAAGCGGATGAGCTCGTTCGCCATCACACCGGGGAGCCCCTCGACGTGCGCGATGCCGTCAGCGGCGTCGACCACGGTGCCGACCTCGGTCTTTTCTGCCTGGGCCGGCTCGTAGGACGCTGCAAAGTCTTTCAGCGCGTCGCGGATCTCGTCCGGGCTGATTGAGAGTTCTGCCATTTCGTTTCCTCTGTCTGGTCCGGAAGCGCCGCCCCCGGTGGTGAAAAGTAGTGCCCTATGCAGCGAGCTGCTGGCGAAGGTCGTCCAAGCGGGAGCGGATGCTGCCGTCAATCACGTCGTCGGCGATCTGCACGCGGATACCGCCGATAAGCTCCGGATCGATGACCGTAGTCACCTTGACCGGACGACCGGCGGAGCGTTCGAGTGCCGCCGCGAGGCGGTTCTGCTGGTCCGCGCTGAGCGGAGCAGCGACGGTGACGGTGGCGAGCTCGCTGCCGCCCTCGTCCGCAGCAACACGGGCCGCGCGGCGCAGTGAGACATCGAGTCGCCTGCCTCGGGAGTTGGCGACCAGCTGCTGCACTACCGCGAGGGTCTCCGACGAGATCTTGCCGTCGAGGAGGCGGGTAATGAGCGAGACCTTGCCCTCGGCGGCCACAAGCTTGCTCGCGAGGCTCAGTTCCAGGTCGTGATCACGGTCGACCAAGTCGGCCACCGCGAGCAGCTCGTCGGAGAGCGACGGGGTGCGAAGCGCTGCGGACCGAATGCCGAGCTCCTCAACACCCTCGACGAACTCTCCGGCATTCGACCAGCGGCCGGTGACCGCAGCGGTCAGCACGCCACGCGCGTCGCTGCCGATCCCGGCGAAGAGCCGTGCGACGAGCTGCGACTTGCTCTCAGCGGCTGCAGTCGCATCGCCGAGCACAGCCGCGAGGGCGGGGTTCGCCTCCAGCTGGTTCGCGACCTGCAACAGTTCGGGTCCGGTGCCCGCCGACTGCTCCGCGCGGAGCGCAGTGCGAGCCTGGGCGAGTGCTTCACGTGACGCGCTTCCCATTACTGAGCCGCCTTCTCGGACGCCTCGAGGTCGTTGAGGAAGCGGTCCACGAGTGCGGATGCACGCTGATCGTCCGTCAGCGACTCTCCGACAACGCCGGATGCGAGGTCAATCGCGAGCGATCCAACATCCTTGCGGAGCGAGACGACCGCGCTCTGCCGTTCTGCCTCGATCTGCACCTGCGCCGCCTGCGTGACGCGGCTGGCCTCGGCCACCGCATCGTCCTTGGCCTTCGCCACGATCTTGGTGGCGTCGACGCGAGCAGCCTCACGAATTTCGCCGGCCTCCTGGCGCGCGCTTGCAAGCTGAGCGGTGTACTCCTGGAGTGCGGCTTCGGCCTTCGCCTGAGCCTCATCGGCCTTCGCGATGTTGCCTTCGATGGCTTCCGCACGGGCGTCGAGCATCGCCTGCAGCTTCGGAAGGAAGACCTTCCAGAAGGCGATCAGGATGATGACGAAGACGACCGCAGACCAAACAATGTCGTAGGTCGCCGGAAGCAGCGGGTTCGGCGCTGACTCCTCTGCAGCTACGAAGACTGCGTTAATCATCGAGCCTCCCTTTCGAGACTAGGGAAAGGTGGATGGCTTACTGGAAGATGAAGTGCGTCGCGATACCGATGAGCGCGAGCGCCTCGGTGAACGCGATACCGATCCACATGAGGACCTGGAGACGACCGGCCAGCTCGGGCTGGCGGGCGACGCCCTCGATGGTCTTGCCGACGACAATGCCGAGGCCGATGGCCGGGCCGATGGCTGCGAGGCCGTAGCCGACGGTCGAGATGCTGCCGGAGATTTCAGCGAGAACAGACACGTTGTGTGTTTCCTTCCGTGGGGTGAGCGCGGCGGTTGCCGAACCCGGTATGGTTTAGTGCTCTTCAGCCAGCGCGAGCTGGATGTAGACGCCGGTGAGAATTGTGAAGATGTAAGCCTGGAGGAACGACACCAGGATCTCGAAGAGGGTGAAGGCGAAGCCGACCGCAAAGGTGCCGACGCCGAAGAGCTTGAACAGCCCCTCACCTTCCAAGAGGAAGAAGTTCGTGGCGCTGAAGAACAGCACCAGGAGGAGGTGACCGACGAGCAAGTTCATCAGCAGACGCAGCGTCAGTGTGACGGGGCGCAGGATGAACGTCGAGAAGAACTCGATCGGGGTCACGATGATGTAGAGCGGCCACGGCACACCGGCCGGGAAGAGCGAGTTCTTGAAGAAGTTCTTCGGACTCTTCTTGAGGCCGGCGTAGATGAAGGTGATGTAGGTGACCACCGCGAGCGTCAGCGGGAGACCGATGACTGCCGAGACGCCGATATTGAATCCGGGGATGATGCCCGTGATATTGAACGCCAGGATCGTGAAGAAGATCGCGGTCAGAATCGGCAGGAAGCGGCGTCCGTCGACCTTGCCGAGCAGATCCTCAGCAATGTTGATCCGAACGAAGTCGAGCGCCATCTCCGTGATCGACTGACCACGGGTAGGAATGACCTTCATCTTCCGCGTGCCGAGCCAGAAGAGCAGCAGAAGCACGATCGTCATGATCACCCGGATGATCATGATTCGGTTCATCGCGAACGGTGTGCCGTCGAACAGCACGACCTCCGGGAAGAAGTCCATGATCGAGGGAGGGTGGAAACCACCTTCCTCCGCGACAAACAGACTGGGGGTCACGAGTTGCACAGCGTTAGCGAACAGCGCCATTCTCCTGATTCGGGGTGCGGCGTAACCGCACGACGTCGAACGATGGTCGTGCCCCCGGCGCAACAGGCACACGCGTAGCGCGGCCCGGCAGGGAACGTTCCCACCCTAGCAATATTTCTCCTCGCATACGAAACTCGTCAGACAAACTCCCGTTCAATTTACGGCCCGGAAACAATCGGGATCCTGGACTTGGCAACGATGATGGCGTCGATGATCAGTGAGAAAATGACCGCCGTCACGATACCGAAGAACAAGACGGTCGGGTCGAGCCAGTCGCGATCCCGCAGCATGATCGACGAGACGATGAAGATCACAAACTTCAAGATCCAGGCCCCGAGCACGATGACGAAGAACAGCACGAGGTAGTTCGGCGAGCCGATCAACCGGTTTGCGAACGCGATGCTGCCCACGGTCAGCACGAGGAACACCCCGCCGATCGCCGTGCCGATGACACCGCCGACGAGCCCCTCAAGCCCGGACACCAGCCACCCGATACCCGCGAAGACGATCACCAGCAGGGCCGTGATGATGAGGCCCCATCGCAGCGCACGCATCAGCACGGGCTGGGAAGTCGGCATCGCGATCGGTTCGGGCTTCGGCGTCGCTCCGGGCGTTGCGGGTTGTTCCCGACCTGATTCGGGCTGCACGAGATCGTTCACTCAGAGGTCCTTTCATTCGACGCACTCGCGCGCGTCTCGGCCCGGTCGTCCCGGGGCGGTCGCACGCGCCGTCGATCGGTACGCCGCGTCCACGGTATCAAGCCGCGCTGGATCGCAGCATCGCGAATCCTGACGGCAGGAAACATGAGGAGCATCAGACAGGCCAGTCCGCCCACCACGAGAACCACGGTGGGCAGCACGTAGCTCTGCATCGTGAAGATGAGCAGCACGGCAACCGAAAGCACCGCAGTGCCCAGATAGAACACGAGCACCGCCTGCACGGGCGAGTGCCCCATGTCGAGGAGGCGATGGTGAAGGTGTTGACGGTCGGCGGTGAATGGGCTCTTTCCCGCCCGGATTCGCCGGATGACTGCGAGCATGAAGTCCGCGAGCGGGAGCGCGAGCACGGCCACCGGAAGAATGATCGGAATGTAGCTCGCGAGCACGAGTTTCTGATCGAGCGCCGCGGGATTGAGTTGCCCCGTCACCGAGACCGTCGAGGTGGCCATGAGCAGGCCCACGAGAAGCGCACCCGTATCCCCCATGAACATGCGCGCCCGGTGCCAGTTATAGGGCAGAAACCCGAGGCACACTCCAACGATGACGATCGCGATGAGGCTCGAGATCGCTACCGAGTCCACGTGGCCCATGCGGTCGTCGAGGATCAGCGTGTACGCGAAGAAGGCCGCATTCGAGATGATGGCGACCCCGGCGACGAGGCCGTCAAGTCCGTCCACGAAGTTCACCGCATTCATGACGAGCGTCATGAGGAAGACGGTGATGACGAAGTTCACGGCCGGAGAGCCGATCACGAGCGTGTCGCCGAGCGGTAGCGAGACGATCTGCAGACCACTCCATGCGAGTAGTCCCGCCGCGGCGAGCTGCGCCGCGAGCTTGATCATCCAGTCCAGATCCAGCAGGTCGTCGAGTACGCCGATTCCCGCGATCACGACGCAGGCACCGACCACCGCCCACATCTCGGGGCCGTCCGAAAACAAGGATGCAAACTCTGGGACGGCCGCGGCGACGCCGAAGGCCGCGAGGATCCCGATGAACATCGCAACCCCGCCAAGCCGCGGTGTCGGCTGCGTGTGCACGTCGCGCGCTCGCACCGCGGGGGCGAGTCGAAAGCGTCGGCTCAGCCGCAGCACGGCGTACGAGGCCGCGGCGGTCACAAGCGCCGCTGTCACGACGACCACCAGGTACGCGGTCATGTCAGTCCTCGAAGGTCACCTGCGGCAGGAGCGCCTCGAGAGCCTCACGCGACACGGCCCCCGCCCGGAGTATGCGGATGACGCCGCCCTCCTCCGTGGTGCCGGTGGCGTCGACGATCGTGGAGGGGGTTCCCCCAACCTCTCCCGCATCAAGAATCACGGCGACCTGCTCCCCCAACATCCGCTCGGCATCGGACGCAGTGGTCGACGGCGCTTCACCCGTGATGTTTGCCGACGACACCGCGAGCGGGCCGGTCTCCTGCAGGAGTTCGAGCGCGATGGCATGGTCAGGGATCCGCAACGCCACCGTGCCACCGGTTTCGCCGAGATCCCAACTGAGCGACGGGTTCGCCCGCGCGATGATCGTGAGCCCGCCCGGCCAAAACTCCTCGGCGAGCGCCTGCATCGGCGCTGTCACCTCCGCGGCAAGCGCTGCGAGCGTTGCCGTGTTCGGAATGAGCACGGGCGGCGGGGAGGTTCGTCCGCGACCCTTCGCGTCGAGCAGCCGCTGCACTGCGGCGGGGGTGAAGGCGTCTGCCGCGACACCGTAGACCGTGTCAGTGGGCATCACTGCCAGTTCGCCGCGCCCGAGTGCGTGCCGGGCGGTGCGCATCCCGCTCAGCAGTTGCGAGCTCTCGGAGCAGTCGTAGGTCTCGGCCATAGCTGTCGATTCTACTCGTCGACGGGTTCGGCGGCGCTGTACAGTTCACTGCCGTTCGTGGCGGACTCCCCCGGCGCGATCGCGGTCGTCGCCCGGTCGCGACCGGTGAGATCCGGGTGGGTGGCCGTCGCGAGCCAACCATCGGCCGAGAGCAGCTCGCGGATTGCTCGGCCCTGCTGTTCGGCGTGCTCGATCACGATCGTTCCTCCCGGAGCGACGAGGTCGCAGCCGACCCGACTGATGACCCGCACGAGGTCGAGCCCATCCGCTCCTCCGTAGAGCGCCAGAGCCGGGTCGTGATCCCTCACCTCTGGGTCACGGGGAACCATGGCGTCAGGCACGTACGGCGGGTTCGCGGCGAGCACGTCCACCCTGCCACGCAAGCCAGCAAACGCCCGCACGAGTGGGGTCGAGGCAGAACGCTGCGAGGGATCGAGCTCCGCCACGTCGCCGAGCAGCAGCTCGACACGGCCGTCGCCCCACTCCTCCGTGTTCCGCTGCGCCCAGGCGTGTGCCTCGGGGCTCTTCTCCACGGCGAATACTTTCGCGTGCGGCACCTCGTGCGCGAGCGCGAGCGCGATGGCGCCGCTCCCCGTGCACAGGTCCACCGCGAGCGGTTGCGGCCCGGGAACGGAGAGCAATGCGTCGATTGCGAACTGCGACACGATCTCGGTCTCGGGTCGCGGCACGAACACCCCGGGCCCGACGGACAACTCGATCGACCGGAAAGGCGCCCGGCCGGTGAGGTGCTGCAGAGGAACCCGGCGCGCGCGCTCCGAGACGAGCAGATCCAGGCGCTCGACCTGCGCAACGTCGAGTTCTCGACCCAGCACCGCGAGTGCCTGCACGCGACCGCGGGGTTCACCGAGCACGTGAGCAAGCAGCAGCTCTGCGTCGACCTCCGCGTCTGCGATGCCCGCTGCCGTCAGGGACGCTGAAGCGGCCTCGAGAACGTCCCGGATCCCTCGCTGCTCGAACACCCCTCAACCCTCTCACACCGACCCGCCCCCGGCTCCGCCCGGTCGATACAGCAGGCACGGAACATGACGTCACATTCCATAATGAGGGATGAATCCATAGATAAGTGCCCGGTATAGTTCAATGTGGCACAGACCACATGGAGGAGTTCAGACACATGGCACGGACCTACGAGAACATCACCGAAGCTTTCGGTAACACCCCGCTCGTACGACTCAACCGCGTGACCGACGGCGCAGCAGCCGAGGTATACGCGAAGCTCGAGTTCTACAACCCCGCCGGTTCCGTGAAGGACCGCATCGGAATCGCGATCATCGACGCCGCAGAGAAGTCGGGTGCGTTGAAGCCCGGAGGGACCATCGTCGAGGGCACGAGCGGTAACACGGGCATCGCGCTCGCATTCGTCGGTGCGGCGCGTGGATACCGTGTCATCCTCACCATGCCGGAGACCATGAGCATCGAGCGCCGGAAGCTGCTCGCAGCATACGGTGCCGAGATCGTCCTCACTGAAGGCCCGCTCGGCATGAAGGGCGCGGTCGCGAAGGCCGAGGAGATCGCCGCGTCGACCCCCGGCGCAGTGCTCGCTCAGCAGTTCTCGAACGCCGCGAACCCGGCGATCCACCGGGCCACCACCGGGCCAGAAATCTGGAACGACACCGACGGCCAGGTCGACGTCCTCGTCTCGGGAATCGGCACGGGCGGCACAATCACCGGTGCGGGCGGTTACCTCAAGGAGCAGAACCCCAACATCAAGGTGGTGGCGGTCGAACCGATCGACTCCCCGATCCTCTCGGGCGGCGACCCCGGCCCCCACAAGATTCAGGGGCTCGGCGCAAACTTCATTCCCGAGATCCTGGATCGCGACGTTTACGACGAAGTCATCGACGTGACGCTTGCCGACTCGATCGCGAAGGCGCGTGCCCTTGGCACGGATGAGGGCATCCTCGCCGGCATTTCGGGCGGTGCCGCGGTCTGGGCCGCCACCGAGGTCGCGAAGCGTCCCGAAAACGCCGGCAAGAAGATCGTCGTCGTCGTTCCCGACTTCGGCGAGCGCTACTTCTCAACCGTGCTCTTCGAGGACCTCGAGGTCTAAAACCTTCCGCGCGGGGCCGGTGCAGGAATGTCCTGCGGCGGCCCCGCGTTGGCGATAGTAGGCCCCCGCAGCGGCCGATCGACGCTGCGACCACACCCACGTGAGAGACGGAGCACCGTGAGCATCTTCTCCCGCATTCGCGAGGACATTGGAGCAGCGAAGGCCGGCGACCCCGCGGCACGCGGATCGCTCTCGATCCTCGTCATTTACTCTGGGCTTCACGCCGTGTGGTGGCACCGGCTCTCTCACCGGCTGTGGGAGCGCGGGATGCGATCCCTCCCCCGAGCGATCTCTCAGCTCGTCAGATTCTTCACCGGGATCGAGATCCACCCGGGCGCGACGATCGGACGCAGGCTCTTCATCGATCACGGCATGGGCGTCGTGATCGGCGAAACCGCGGTGATCGGCGACGACGTCCTCATCTACCACGGTGTCACGCTCGGCGGCACGGGACACGGTCGTGGGAAGCGGCACCCCACCGTAGGCGACCGAGTGGTCATCGGCGCGGGTGCGAAACTGCTCGGCAACATCGAGATCGGCGACGACAGCGCGGTCGGATCGAACGCCGTCGTCGTGCGCTCCGCTGGCCCCTGGACCACGCTCACCGGCATCCCCGCACAGGCCCGGCCCCGGCGCGGCTCCCCCCTCGCCGAAAAGCCGGACACCGCTGACTTTTACGTAATCTGA
>JBBAFK010000037.1:0-26160 GCA_041655455.1 Leucobacter sp.
CTGCCCTGGAAACCAGGATTCAGCAGTTCATGCGCCGCGAGCGCCCCGGCGCCGACCCGCTGTGAAGTGACAGGCCCACCCGGCCCGCCGTAACCTGCAGACCTCTCCCGAGACCGCCTCCGCTGACCACGTGTCGGCGGGGGCGGTTTTCGCCGTTGGCCATGCTGCTCGCACTGCGGCACCAGCCGACCCGACGTAGCATCAACACGTTCCTTCGCACAGCCGAGAGTGGGGAGGCTGCGATGAGATCTCTCGAATGTGGCGGCGGCCTCCGGGTCGGCATTCACCTGGCCATCGTCGTCATCTTGATGACAGCGCTCCTGCTGATGGCCCACACCGTGATCCCGCCCCTCTGACCCACGTGGCTGGCGGCGGTTTTCGTCGTCTGGTCAGTCGACGTGCTTCCACGACCGCCGAGAAGTGATCGTGGTGATGGTGCCGGGGGTGACGCCGTACTGGAACGACAGATCCCACCGGTTCACGCCCTCGGCGGCCAGGCGGCGGATCTCCCGAACCTCATCCTCGTTGAGCTGGCGCCGGCCGGTTCCGCCGGTGGGGCCGTCGAGGTTGTTGGTCTCTCTGAAGTGTTTCGAGCAGAGGCCCTTGTAGCTCTCAGGTTTGTCGCATTTTGCACAGGTTCGTTGCTGTTTTGAGGGTGTGGCAGGGGGCATGTCTCGGATAGTAGCGAGGTGTTTGGGGCTTCTCGGGGGATCGGTCTTTCTCGGCTTTTGGCCGGTCAGCGTGGTTGTGATGGTTGTCCGGTAGTAACTGGCGACCTCGTTAGCAAAACTGAGATTCGCCTGAGACGATTCTGATACAGTCACCGCAGCGTGTAATCCAGGTCACGTCACAGCCCCACAGCCCGGGAGTGTCCCTTGAACGAACAGCCCACCCCGCCCAAGCTCCGCAAAGCGAAAGCCGCCGCCGTCACCGCAGCAGCCATCGCCGCCACAGCAGCACTCACCATCGGCGGAACCACCGCGGCATCGACCGTCGTGTCGGCCGACCGCAACGACGTCGCCATCAGCGCACCAGTGCAGCAGCACGACGTCGACCTGGCCGCCGTCGCCGGATTCTACGGTGTCGGCCCGATCTTCTGGGTCGCCAACGCCCTCGGCATCACCCCAGAGAACGTGGTGCAGGCCATCGTCGGACAACTCGACATCCCCGAACTGAACCAAGCAGTCGGGTTGCTATTCGATGCGCTCGGCGCAGTGGTCGAGACCGACGCGCCCGGTCCGCTGCCCGACGATGTCTACAACGCGGTCAACGGGCTGGACTACACCACCGACCTCGTGTTTGGCCTGGTGCCAGCCCCGTTGCGGAATGTCCAGCTGGGCGCGGTGACTGCACCGCTGGTGAATACCCTTCTCGGCACCGACTTCTCGCCGGGTGACACGATCGCCGATGCACTGGAAGCTCTCGCAAACGAGGTGCCGATACTCAAGCAGCGCCGCGCGGTCATCTTCTCAGAAGGCTTCGGCGGCATCACGACCTCGCTGGCGTACCGCGACATGATTGAAGCCGTCACCGGAGACAGTGCAGATTGGGAGCCCGGCGTCACGGGTCAGTGGCTGATCTTCGTCAACAATCCGAGCCGCCCCGGGGGCGGGATGGCCGCGCTCTTCACCCCCTTCACGAACATGTTCGGACTGAACCTCTCTACGCCAGACGGTGGCAGCTACACCAACGATCCTGACGATCCGACGAAGATCCTGAACACGTCGGTGCTCGATATCACCGCGGCGTACAACATGTGGTCGGATGCCCCGACCACGCTGAACCCGCTCGCGTGGGCCAACGCGGCGGCCGGTGGCTTCCTCATTACCTACCTGATCCCGGACAACCTCGATGTCACCAACACCAATCTACTCACTCAGGTGCTGCCAACACTGCTGAATCCCCTCCCAGGCCAAGGCGCCATTGCCAATGGGCTCGGAGTCATGCTCGATCCGACCGGTGGCCAGGGCACGAGAGTCATTCCGATCGTTGGCGATTTGATCGATCTGCTGGATGGAATTCCGCTGATAGATGTCCCGCACCTGGACGGGATCCAGGGAGAATCGTTCTTCGTCACCTACGACTCCGGCAATCTGCCGATCCTGGAACCGCTCGACCTGTTGCCGCGTCTGCTCGGCCTGGTCGGGGTGAATGTTCCGCAGCCGTTCCACAATTCGATCGAAGACGCGCTCCGGATGGCAATCAATACCGGCTACCAAGACGTCGACCCAGACGATCTGACCCGCGGCTTCGACATGGGAGGCGATCAGGCCCTGATCTGGCGGTCCGCACTCACGCCGAGCCAGCAGTTCGACGCCGGCTGGAAGATCAGCAACACACTGCTCGACGGCATCCAGGACAACCTACTGAACCCGGTCGCGTGGACGCCAGAAATTCTCGGACAGGCTGGCTTCAACGACGCGGCGAAAGCGATCATCCAGAACGCCATCTTCATGGCGGCCTCGCAGTTCATCAACGAGGCCCTCGACGCCGGACAGGACCTGGCCAACGAGGGATTCACCGCGCTACGCGATGCACTCAAGCCGATGCTGGACATCGCCGATCAGCTCAACGCCCAGGCTGAGGGCGCGATCGACGATGTCATGCAGGTCGACAAGCTCGACCCGGCGCCTGCACCGCGGCCGGAAGCACTGACGACGACGAGCGGGCCCAGTGCGCGGCTGATGTCGCTGTCCGAAGATCCCAAGGACGATCCGAAGGACATCGAAGCACCCGCCGCCAAGCAGGTCCAGGCCAAGGTCGCTGTCGAGGAGGAGGCACCGAAGTCCCTCAAGGACGCCGCCCCGGACACCGACTTGCTCGCGGACAAGGACCTGGAGAAGAACGCCAAGTCTGTGGCGGTGTCGCTGAAGGAACAGCGCCAGCAGGTCCGCGCGGAACTGCGTGAGGCACGTGACGAGGTTCGCGGCAACCTCAAGGAGGCTCGTAACGAGCTGCGCGATCAGGTCAAGGAGACCCGTAACAACATTCGTGACGGGTTGAAGGACGCCGGCGATTCAGTGCGAAATGCGGTGTCGGGCAACAACAAGAGCAGCAACTCCGAAACGAGCAGCATCAGCAGCAGCAACGAGTCTGACAGCGGCTCGAAGAGCAAGGTCAAGAACGACAAGCAGGACAAGAAGGAAACCAAGACCGCCAAGGACGCGGCTTAGTTTCCTGGCAGACCTCGCCGCCCTGGCGCCGGAGAGAGGGGGCTCCGGTCCAGGGCGGCGCTGTCGTTTCCTGCGGCTAGCTAATGGTCGTGGTTGGCGAAGCCGCCGGCCGCCCCCGCTGGGTCAATATTGACGAGGCTTCCTGCGGAGGCGACGGACCGCACATGGCGGTGTTCGGTTCCCACGCCGGACGCAGCAGGGTCGTGGAGTTGGTGAACCACTCACTCACCGCGCGGCCTCCTCAGCGCGGGGTTGAGGTACTGGCATGTCATCGAGAGATCGAGCCCATCAACACCCTTATCGATCAGCGTATTGAGACGTTGCGGCATTACCACGCAAAAGATTTCGGTGAGTTGCGTACCATGCTCCCTGCGGCCGAACAGGGTCCGAGCGATGTTGCCAGGGCCGCGGTAGTAGTGATTGACGGCGACTCCTTAACCGGCGTTGCATCAGCAACTTCAACGTACAACGATGGCCCTGCGTCAACTGGCATATCAGACCGATCGGCCTCAACATTGGATCGGGTTCTGCGGTGTGGACGCAGTCTGGACATACACACCGTGCTCAGCGTGGCACAGATCCACGACCTCGCGCCTACGGTTGCAGTAGCGCAGTTTTCCAGCATCGTTGAGGTGCACGAGGACGGACGTCGCGCGTGGTGGCGGAGGGTCAACATGCCTACCAGTGTTGAACTGGAGTTGCCCGCGAAGGGCACTGGAGGAACGCCGCCGTGATGTCGATGTCTTGCCCCAGGGGTTGGAGTCGCATCCGGTGTTTCTCCCGGAGTCCGCGCCATGGTCTACTTCCCGTGCGCCTGGCTAATCGCTGAGCCCACATCTACAAGTTCAGATCCGGTCCATCGGTGCTGCGGACATTGTGTGCCCGGTGCTGGTGTTGGGCCCACCATCGGCGTTGCTCGTCGGTCAGGTCTGTATCTGCGGGGCCTTGAGTGCGGTCGGGATGCGATTGGCTGTGGGTTTGGTCGGTGGGGATGAGGGCGGCGAGTTTGGGGTGTTCGCGCCAGGCGGGGCCGTAGAGGGCGTGGGCTGCCCAGAGGCTGATGCCGGGTACTGCGGGGCCGTTGAGTCGCAGTGGTGCGGTGTGGTCTTCGTCGAAGGCCATGGTGAGGGTTCGGGTGTCGGGGTCGGGGTAGAACTCGGTGAGGTCTTGGTACCAGAAGGACACGTAGCCGCCGTCGGGGCGGCTGCACATGAGGCGCAGATTCGTGGTGAGGACGGCGACTTCGCGATGGTTGCGCCAGGTGGGGTGGGCGTCGCGGTCGGCGTGGCGGCGTCGGCGGCGGTTGATAGCGCCTTGAGTGGCCATGGCGCCGCCCATCAGGATGGGGTTGACGAAAAAGGGGGCGTTGGCGCGGTCGTAGTTGCCGTCACCGCTGGCGAGGCGGCTGTAGTAGGCCGGAGCGCTCAGGCGCGTGACTTCGTTGGCTTTGAGCAGTGGGCCGTGGGTGGGGATCACGGGTGGCTCGATGCCCTGGTTGAGGGCGGTGGCGCAGTCTTGGGCGTAGCGCCACCACGGGTCGGGGCTGCGGCGCGGCGCGGCGTTCACCGGACCAGTCCTTCGTCGTTGTCGCGGTGGGCGTCGGTGTCGCTGTGTTCCTGGCTGGCGAGGTAGTCGGCGGCGCGGGCGCGTTCGGCAATCTTTTGGGCGAACCGGTATTGCTCGGCGGTGTCGAAGCCGGATTCCTCGAGGAGGAATGGGGTGGGGTTGAGGTGTAGTGACCAGCCGGGTTGTCGGCCGGCGGCGTGCATGCGGTGTTGTGCTTCAGCGGCTTTGGCCTTGGCTTCTTCGGATTCGGCTTCTAGGCGCAGCAGGGTGGTCAAGGTGGACAGTTGTTCGCGTTTGGCGGCGAGTTCGTCGCCGCGGTCGAAGTCCTCGACGGTGGTGTCGTGGAGGTCTTCGATCTCGGCGGTGAGCTGGTCGTGGTGGCGTTGAAGTCGTTGGTGGTGGGCCGGCAGGTCTTTGTAGAGGTTTTCTACGCGGGTGAGTAGTCCTCGGGCTTTGGCGCTGCCGCTGTCATCGAGGGTGCCTACGGTGCCGTGCAGATCCATTACGGTGACGTCGATTTCGGCTGAGGGGACGTCGGCTTTGATCCATAGTTTGGAGTTGATGTGGTCGCGGCGGGCGATCAGAGCGATGCCGTCGATCGCGACGTTCAACGGCCGTGTTTCGTAGCCGGGGGCGTTCTTCATGGCGTGGTAGGTGTTGCGGCAGACGGTGGCGAACGCTTCGGCTGAGTCTTTGCGTTCCTTGTGGGTTCGTCCTTCGACCACGATGGTGGGTTTGGCCTCGGGGTCGCGGGCGGCGACAGCTTCGGCCACCGGCGCCAGGGCTTCGATGTCGGCGGCGACGATGCCGAGTTGGCGTTGGTTGGTGGAGATTTCGCGGTCGCGGCTGGCGAGGGTTTCGTGGTGGGAGCGTTCCAGGGCCGCGAGGTGTTCGATTTCGTCTTGGAGTTGGACTTGTCGCACGTAGCGTGGGTCACCGGTGGCGATGGCTTTGGTTTCGGCGGCGGCCACGCTCATGTCTCCCCCACCGATGTCTTCGACTTCGTCCACGGCGATGTCGGCGCGTTTGACCTGTTCGATGAACAGTGATTTGGCTTCGATCTTTTGCCACATGACGGTGTCGTAGGAGCCTTCAACGACGTAGTTGAAGATGCTGACCTCGCTGTTTTGGTTGCCTTGCCGGATGATGCGGCCTTCGCGTTGTTCGAGATCAGCCGGGCGCCAAGGAACATCGACGTGGTGTAGGGCCACGGCGCGGGTTTGAACGTTGGTGCCGGTGCCCATCTTTTCGGTGGAGCCGAACAGGACCGAGACCAGGCCGCGGTTGCATTCATCGAACAGTCGCAGTCGGTCTTCGGGTTTTTCCGCGTCGTGGATGAAGCGGATCTTCTCGGCGGGCATTCCGCGGTCGATGAGTTCGTCTCGGATGGCGGTGTAGATGGTGAAGCTGTCTTTGGGTTTGCCGGCCTTTTTCGTGGGTGTTCCTCGGTCACAGAACACGATTTGCAGTGCGCCGGGGTTGGGCATGTCGTGGCCGTGCTGGGGGTCTTTGTAGATGCGGTGCGCGTTGGCGTTGTGTACGGCCATGATTTGCTCGGCCACGGCTGCGGTGCGTGAGTGCGCTGGGGCGGGGAGGTTGACCATGCGGGGGTCGAGGCTGGCTTCGCGGCCGTCGTTGCTGATCTTGAGGATGTTGTCGCGGGCCATGTTCTTGGTGTCGATGTTGCTGGCCCGGTAGCCGAGGTCGGTGATGAAGTCTTTGAGTTCTTGGTCGGCAGGGATTTGGACGATGGTGCGTTTGCCGTCGGTGAGTTCGGGCAGGCTGACCTGGGCTTGGTCGAGTACTTGGTCTCGGGTGATGACGTCGGTGAACACCGAGGACAGGCGCAGCAGTTCTTGCAGGTTGCAGAATTTGCCGACGCGGGTGACTGGTCTGAGTTGGGTGCCGGTGGCGTTGACCTCGACGGTGTTGACGGTGGAGGTGAATGCCGCGCCCCAGTCGTTGAGGTGGAACACTCCGGCGTCATCGAGCAGGTCGGGGCGCAGATAGCGTTGCATGACGTACATTTCGCCGAGGCTGTTGGCGACCGGGGTGCCGGTGGCGAAGGTGGCGACGCGTTCGTCGGTGGGGGTGGGCTGGCGGCCGGCGGCAATTGCGTCCTCGCGGCGGCGTTGGCGCAGCATGTCCATCTTCATGGCGAGGTCGTCAGCGCGTTTGGACCCGTCGGGGCAGGCGAGTTCCTTGACCGCCGAGAGTCGGGTGCGGTTTTTGAACATGTGGGCTTCGTCGATGAAAAGGTAGTCGCAGCCGGTGTTCTCGAAACGCAAGCCGGTGTCTTTTTTGGCTTGGTCGGTGAGGTCTTGGAGTTTGGTTTCGTATCGCTGCAAGGCTTTTTCGAGACGTTTGACGCTGGCGGGGGTGGTGTCGTCGGTGATCCCGTTGAGTGCCTCGCGCAGGATTTCGCGTTCCCGTTCGATGTAGTCGCGCTGGGCCTCGGGCCCGACCGGGATTGCTTCGAACAGCGATTGCGGGGCGATGACCATGTCCCAGTCGGACGTCGCGGACTGCGCGACGAATCGGCGGCGGCCTTCGGCGTCGGTTCCTGGTGCACCGAGCAGGATTTCAGCGCTGGGATACCACCACTTGGCCTCTTTGCCGACTTGCTCGATGATGTGGTTGGGCACGACGATCCAGGGCTGGCGGGCCAGGCCCAGGCGCCGGAGTTCCATCGCGGCCATGAACATGGTTCCGGATTTGCCGGCGCCGACGACGTGGTCGAGCAGCACGTTGGGTTGTGCGATGATCCGTGCCACGGCGTCGCGTTGGTAGGGGTGGGGTTCGAAGTTGTGGGACAGGCCGGGCAGCGTCAATGCTGCGCCGCTGTACTTGGGTGCTCGCAGGCTGTTGAAGCGCTCGTTGTAGACGGCGACGAGTTCGTCGCGGCGGGTGTCGTCGGCGAAGACCCACTGCTGGAACGCCTCGGCGATTTTGGCGGCTTTGGCCTGGGCGGCGACGGTGGCGTCGCGGTTGACGCCGGTTCGTCCGGTGAGCTCGGCTTCTTCGGCAGTGTATTTGACAACGATTTCTTTGTTGTTGCACAGCATTTCGAGCAGGTCGATAGCGTCACGGTTGTCGTAGCGGGTGCCCCAGGTTTCAAACATGCTGGCATGGCCGCGGTCGTAGGCGGGACAGTCGATGGTCCAGACGCCGTGGATGTGATCGACCTTGATGCGGGGAATCTTGTGTTCGGAAGGTTTGAAGGTCTCCTGGGCGAACTGTGCGACGTAGCGGGCCTCGATCCACGGTGATCCGGGCCGGGCGGTGATCTGGCTGGGTTGGCGATCGACCGGCTGTACCTTCTGCAGTGCCTCGACGTATTCGTGGTAGCGCGGATCGGTTTCGGCGGCCTGGGTGGCCTCGCGGAGTTGCTTTCGGACGTTGCCGGACAAGGCGGTGGTGGCCGGGATCAGCACCTCGGGGTCGCGCAGGGAGGGGAATACCAGGCCGCGGAGGTGTTCGCGGGCGGTGTCGGTGTCGGAGCCCAGCAGGGTGGCGATGTGGTTGAGGTCTACCCCGCCGTGTTGGTCGAGGCTGATGGCCAGGGCTTCCTCGGCGGTCTCGGCGCGGTCGCGGACGGTGGGCGGGCCGAGCAGGTCGACGGAGAAGATCGGTGCCTTGCGGACGTCCTTGGTCTGCTCGTCGTAGGACTCCAGGGCCAGCACGGTGGTCCAGGACGGGTCGTTGCGCAGGGCGGTGACGATGTGGGGCCGCAGTTTGTAGGGGTTGGGGGTTTCCCAGGCTTCTTGGTCCCACTGCTCGATGAGTTCCTCGGGGACGCGGGTGGCCTCGGGGTTCTTTTTGCGCCACGCTTCGATCTTCTTGGCGAGCTTGTCGTCGTGTTTGTCCTGGGTGATCTCCCCCGGCGTGCTCCATTTGAACCGCTGGATCGGGCCGTGGCGTTTCACGTAGGCGTCGTAGAGCCGGTTGAGTTGGCCGCGCAGTTGCTCGCGTTCCTCCGGCGGCAAACCGTTGCGTTGGGAGGCGACGACAGCGTTGGCGGCATCGCGCAGGGCCAGCAGTTTGATGGTTTCGTCTTTGCGGCTGGCGTAGACCTTGGTTTCGACCCAGGCGTCGCGGTTCCAGGATTCGAAGCGGTCAGCTTCGGTGTTGAATCGCAGCGTGCCGTAGGCCGGTGGTTGGCCGGCGGTGGCCTTGGTCAGCAATCCGGGGTCGAAGCTGACTTCGCTGACCTCGGTGAGGTTTTCGGCTCGGGCGGTCAGCCCGCGGCCTTGCTCGATGGCGGTGTCGATGATGCCGCGCAGGGCCTGGGCGACCTGGTTGGGCACGGCCGAGGGGTCCAGGGTGCTGACCTGCAAGGTGGTGCTGCCGTGGATGCCGTGGCCGATCATCGGGGTGCCGAGCATGTGCTCGGGATGCTGATGGAAGTAGGTGTTGACCGGCAGTGAGGTCCATTGGCCATCGTCGCCGAGCAGGTCCATGTCCGCGACCTGCAACCAGGTGTCTGTTCCGGCCTCGATCTCGCGGCTGGCTTCACGGCGGCGCAGTACGAGGATGTCGGTGACGACCTCGGTGCCGGCGACTCGGCGGAATGCGCTGGTGGGCAATCGGACGGCACCGAGAAGGTCGGCGCGGGCGGCGATTTCGTGGCGAGCCTTCGGATCGACGTTGTCCAGGGTGAAGCGGCTGGTGAGCACCACGACGTAGCCGCCGGGGGCAGTCAGGTCCAGGGATTTGACGATGAAGTGGTTGTGGATCGATAACCGCTTCGGGTTGTAGGCCGGGTCCCGCAGTGCGAAGTCGCCGAACGGGACGTTGCCGATGACGGCTGCGAAGCTGCCATTGGGAACGTTGGTGGTTTCAAATCCTTCGGAGCGGATCTGCGCCGACGGATACAGGTAGGCCGCCACGGCGGCGCTGATCGGGTCTTTCTCGACGCCGACCATCTGGGCGCTCTGGGGTGCCAGTCCGATGAAGGTGCCGGCGCCGCAGCCTGGCTCTAACACCCGGCCGTCTTGGAATCCCGCGTGTTGCAGGGCTTTCCACATGTGTTCGGCGATGGCCGGGTCGGTGTAGTGGGCGTTGAGAGTGCTGGCCGAAGCTGCCCGATAGTCGCGCGGGCCGAGGGCTTCCTGGAGGTATTCGCGTTCGGACTGGTAGGGGTCCTTGCGGGTGTCGAAGACATCGGCAACCGCTCCCCACCCCGACCAGGTGGCCAGGGTTTCCTGCTCGGCGGTGGTCGCGGGGCGGGCCTCTTGTTGCAGACGCGTCACGGTGTCGATGACGGCGATGTTGGCCAGGAGTCGGGCTTTGGCGCCCGAGGGCACGCGAATGTCGGTGCCCGGCCGGAAATCGACGGCGACCGGCGGCGCTGCGGATAGGTGTTCGGGTTCAGCGGTCGCGGGGTGCTCGACGGCAGGTGCCGCGGGGGGTTGGCCGACCTCGCCAGTGGCCTCAACGGCTGGGGCGGGGGCAATGGTTGGTGCGGCCGTGGCCGCCGCGCTTGGTTGGGGCGCGGCGGCCGCGGGCGGGGTGTGCGGTGCTGGCTCGGTGGCCGGCGGGGGCTCGGCTTGCTCGGCCGGTGGGGTGTCCTCGCGGCCGGGCCGTTGCAGCGCGGGTAGCGGCGCACCGCCGGGATCGATGACCCGCGGGTCGGTGGGGAGGTCGAAGGCGTCCTCGGCGAACAGGGCCAGCTGCGGGTCTTCGAGTTCGTTGCGCTGGCGGCCCTTCTTCTTGCCGTTTACTCGGGTGGGTACCCGTCGGCTCGGAGTTCTTCCTCCACCTGTGGTGTGAGGCGGGGCACCAGGTGGTGTTGCGGGCTGGTCGGCACGGGGCGGCCTTCCTCGGCTCGTGTCGCGAGAAGGTAGGCGGCCTTGACCCGGAACATCGGTGAGCGCTGAGGCCACAGGGTCCTGGCCAGATCCTCGATTGCTTCGTTGGGTTCGGCCCGGTACCGCACGTCCCTCCAGCGGTCCTCCCAGTTGACCTCGGGCCGCGGCGGTGTGCTGGCTGGTTCCTCGTCCTCGGCCGGCTGCGGAATCAGTGCGTAGAGTTCCTGCCGCACGATCGCTTCTCGGGCGTTCTGCAACGCGCTCTGGTGCAGGCCCACCGTCGTTTCGTGATCGGGTTCGGCGTTGTGATGACTCCCCCGCCACCGCACGATCGCGTCCTCGGCCAGGTCCATCGACAGGTGCGTGGCCTTCTCGTCGAGGCGTTCGGTCACGAGGTTGAGGAACGTCTCGGTCTGCTCTGGTGTCCATCGCGTCGGCAGTCCGAGTTGACGGTAGGCGGTCTCCACCGCCTCGCGCATCCATTGGCTCACGGCCATCATTCTCCGATGTCTGGACGCTGAACAGATCCGGCTGCTCTTTGTTGTCGGGCATAGCAGGCGCTCCCCTACCGCGAAACCGCTAGTCATGGATTTCTCCCTTACCTGCGGCATCGCCCTCGGTCGGGCTGCCCGAAACTGGGGCCAGTGCCTGGCGGCGAGCTGGGTCCCCTACCTCTGCGATCGCGACGTTGACACGGCTCAATGCCTCGTCAACGTCGGATTGCAGTTGCGCCACGCTCTGGGCCTGGCGGTTGAGTCTGATCTTGACGGCCTTGAGCCCGTCACGGACGGCGTTGAGCGGCACCAATGCCGGATGCGCCACGGCCGCGCCGATACGCACCGGCGATCCCCCGCGCAGCACCGTGAGGGCCGAACCGCGTTCCCACATCAGGAAGCGGTCGATGCGATCCAAAGTGTCGGCGGTGGGCACGTAGCCGCGCCGGCCCAGTGTCGCCAGGGTCGAACGCCCCGGCCCGCCGATGGCCGCGAACTTGGACTTGGTCATGTTCAGTTCGCGCAGCCGGCGCTCGATGGCCGACACCAGTCCCTCGTAATCCCAGTCCTTGGGGTCTTCATTGGGATCGAACAAAGTCTCCAGCGTGGCACCAGAGTCGCCGGCGCTTTCGGCCTCGTCGGGCTGGGCCTTGGGCAGGTGGCGATACACGCCCTGCTCGCGGGGTACCGCGGTGCCCCCGTCCAGGACGGCCCGCGAAGATCCCGGTTCCCAGACCAGCAGATCGTCGAGCTTGTCCAAGGTTTGCAAGTTGGGGACACGATCAGCGTCACGCAGACTGGTCAGCGTTGAGCGGGATAGGATTCCCAACTTAGAGGCAGCGAGCAGACTGAACCCGAGTTCCTGCAGACGCAATTGCATCTGCTGGGACAAGCGTTTCAGGTCGGGATGCCCGTTGGACTGCTCGCCGGGCTCAACGGCCGCGATGATCGCCTCCTCGGGTGCGCTGCTCAGCAGGGACGTCTCCCCTGGTGCCCCCAGATATTACATGCATGACACGCATACATATAGGTCAACATCGCGCAAACATCGATCGCTCTTCGCAACTGGTCGAACAGCGCCCCCTCGGCCTTAGGTCTCAGAGCACTGCCCGAAGTTCATCACAGGTGATCGATCGTGTCGGGGGCACTGTGTGACCTGCCAAATCAGCCTGATCGCCACGTACAGGCTCGAACAGCGCAATGGGTGATAGTTGGGATGCGCGGCGGGGTATTTGACCGCTGGGGCGAAATCAGGGCGCCTTATGGTGTTTCGGTAGTCCCTGAAGCGTGTCCACTCTCGACAAAGGGCCTGGTGGGGAGCGTTCGGGCAACTTCACACACTGAACCACTCCCCCGCTCGGCCAGCGATCGACGCAACGGCAACAGTTACCTGCCCGCGCCAGGCCCGAGGCGGTGCTCAGCATTCCGCACCACATTCCATGCGTCGTTTGTCGCCCCACCGTTCAAAATACCGCTGCGACCGCAGTCACCAGAATGCGGTGTAGGACCGGCACAGGGCTAGGTACCTCTGTGGCGACTGCAGCGAACAGACAGACAAACAACCGCGTTCGGACACGAATTCCTAAGGCCGCATTGCGCAGTACTCGTAACTCCGTCAATGGCAACGCCCTGGCCGCCACGTGAGATCGACCTGTACCGCCTGTTGTGACGCACATTCCTGGCGGCGCTCGGCCCCAAGCGTGCGTCTACGTGCGTGACCGACTTTGTGGGCGGGTCGTTGTAACCGTTCGCCGGCCACCCGCGCTCATGATGCGGCCGCGTATTGCGAGCGTCGTCGCCCAGGACCCTCTGCGCGGGGCGGCACGATGTGTTTCGCCACTCGCGACACGCCGTATGCGGGACTGAATATTTGATGGCGCCGCATCCTTCCTTGCGGCGCCAATCGCATTCGCCACACACCGAACGATTTGTTAGCTGTGGTCGGCAACAACTCGGCCCGCTAGGTGCCGTCATGCGTATAGGTCGATTGACGCAGAACCGACGCACGCGGCGGTGGGCACCGTACTGCTGAATACCTGGGTCTACATATGCGGCCAGGTATTGGGTCAGGTATTGATTCCGGTATGAGGAAAGGCTTGCGAACAGGTATGAGATGTGGTCTGACGTGGACCCTAGGCGAAGGCGCCTCTCCAGGTAATTCGCCGCCGCTCCCTCTTTGTGCGGGTGCAGATGGGTGCGGACACCGATCTGCGAGCATGAATCTGGGCGCAATGACAGGTGTGCAGCAGCAGGGGTTCGCTTACTCAGGCTTCGATGCGTGGGCTCGCTGGCGTAGACATCAGCGGTGCCGCGTGGGCAGAGGTCGTGTTTGCTGCGGGAGACCTCACTTGAGGCTGCGGCTGAGGGTGGATTGGTGGGCTGGGCCGGTGTCGTGCGTCGAAGCACGGTCCTTACGGGCTGGCGGGTCGCATCGTGCGCCTTAGACTTTGTGCACCATGAGCGCGTGTGCTGTCTGGCACCTTCTACGGTGCCGTTCAGTAGGCGCGCGGCACCCCCGATACTCGCAGAGTGAGGCGTCCGCATGACTAGCAGCGTAGCCGCTTGGGATGACCATAGCCGTGTAGAACCCGCGGTCGATTGGCGGCGGTTGGGCAAGGTTTACTTGTTCGGAAACGGTAAGGGAGGCGTCGGGAAGACAACGTGTTCTACCCACGCGGCAGCGCTCGTTGCCTCCGATGGCGCACGAACTCTACTAGTTGACCTCAACGGGCAGGGCAATGTGGCGAACGTGCTTGGCTTCGCCGCGACCGAGGGCAACGACCAGGGCCGCAACTTGTTCAGTGCGATCACAGCTGGCGCAGCGCTGACTCCTGTTCGCGACGTGCGGCCCAATCTTGATGTGATCCCGGGAGGGCCGTTTGTTCGGCGGATTACGCCGGTGCTAGCTGCTGAGATGGGACATCCGCAGACCGCTAAGCAAGTATTGATGTCGCTTGCGTTGGCTCTGCAACAGATCAGCGATCAGTACCAGTTGATCATTATCGACTCTCCGCCTGAGAGCCAGTTGCTGCTGCAACTCGCGTTGTGCGCGACTCGTTTTGTCTGCGTGCCTATGAAGACCGACGATCTGTCGCGCACGGGTCTGCGCGAGTTGGCTGGGGACCTGCGTGCCATGCGTGAGCACAATCCGTATCTGATCCTGCTGGGCTGCTTCGTCTTCGCTTCGGGCACCAACGCGAAGGCGATCCGCAGGGAGACGAGAGAGAACGTCTCCCGTGACCTTGGCCAGATGGCGGACGACGTCATGTTGAAGTCGTTCATTCGGCACAGCGAGGCGGTAGGGCAGCAGGTCCCAAAGTATGGCCGCCTGGCGCACGAGTTGGAGAAAGAGATCGCCAACAACCCGAAGCACTGGGACTTGAAGAAGGGGACAGCCGAGAACACCGCGGTGGTCAGCACCACCGCGCGTCCGGTTGCTGAGGACTTCGCGAAACTGACAAAGGAAATTCTCACGCGCGGTTCGCAGATTCGCGCGCAGATGATCGAGAAGGGGATGTGGCCGTGACCAACAAGCTGACTCGCCAGGAGTTGCCGACCGAAGATCTTGGAGACCTCGCGGTCTTACCTGAGCGCGGGGCTGGGTTGTCCGGGCTTCTCGACGGTACTTCAGCGCCCGAAGCTGTGCCGGCGCCCGACGAGCCTACATCCGAGCCTGACTCGATGCCGGTGGCGCAGGTGGCGCCAGCGGCCGTTGCACCAGTTCGATCGGTGCCGCCCGCGTCGCCCACGCGCAAGCCGGGTCGGCCTCGGACGCGGACCAAGCCGGCTTCAGCCGTATATGTAACGGCCGGTGTCAAGAAGCGGTTCGAGAAGTACCGGCACGACAACAAGTCGACAAACTTGCAGGTGGTGCTGGAGGCGATCAGTGCGATGCACAAGTCCGACAAGCTTGCCCAGATCATCGAGGAGTCGCGGTACAGCACGGCTCCGGTGAACGACTTGTTCCCGGCTGACCCGTCCGCGGTGCGTTACCTGGGCGGTGGGAGTTCGCAGATCTCGTTCAGCCCGACGCCGGAGCAGGAGGCGGTCATCGACCGCATCGGAAAGACCTTGGGTTTCGAGACCCGGTCGACGTGGATTGCCCCGGTCCTCAACGCATTCCTCCCGGGGAAGAAGGACGCCCAAGCTCGGTGAACCCAGCGGATCCAGCCATCTCGGTTGAGGGCCGGGGGCTGGATCTCTGTGCGCGCCATGTCGGCCCGGCGTTGAGGGGACCGCGAGTCGCGCTGATGGTGGGTCGGCGCGGCGCCGGGTCAGCGTTCGACGGTCTCCGAGCCGATGTCCGCGGAGAGGGCTTGGCTGAGCAATTCAATTGCGGCGTCCCAGAGTTTGTGCGGGTTTCGCCGGTAGTAGACGCGGCCCATGCCGTCCTGACGGGTGATTAGGCCGGCAGCGGTGAGGTCTTTGAGTGGCTGCTGGATCGCGCTTTGTGCGGCGAATCCGAGCTCCACGGCGAGGTCACTGGGATTGACCAGGCCATCGCTCTGCGCGATGGCGGCCATGACGGCCAGGCGGTGTTTCTGGCCGAACACTACCCGGGAGAGTTCCTGAACTCTCTCGGAGCGGGCGTACAGAGACACGCCTGACATGCTATTACAGGATTCCTGTTACAGAATCCGTGTTACTGATATCCTGTTATAGAGATCGTGTAATACCTGTTCAGAGTGGGTTCGCCACACGATATCGCGATAATGAACGGAGTGTGCACATGTCGGACATGCCCGACACTGCTCCGACGCCGCGTCGTCGGAGAAACTGGCGACACAACGAGACACGGGCCCGCGACAAGATGGTGGCTAAGAGGGTCAGCGACCTCGATCACAAGGCGTTGACTAAGTTCGCCGAGGCCCAGGGCGTCAAGGTCGCCGTGCTGCTCGAACCCTTTGTCACTGATCTGATCAAGCAGGCTCACGAGTACTGCGAGAAGAACGGCGAAATCTTGGAGTCGGTCAAAGCGTCCTGAGACGCGGTATCGAAAGATCAGGTCGACTGTTAGGCCGTCAGGATCCGTCCGCCCAGCAACTCGGCGATCATCTCGATCGCTTCTCGCTCGATGTCGATGTCGTCCATCGGTGGGGGACCAGTTGCCATCGTGAGGTCGAGGTAAGCACGTTCGGCGGGTTCGTCCAGCCCCGTCGAGCGGCCGGGTTCAACCAGTGTCTCTCGGCCCCCGGGTTGGGGTGCCCCGTTCCGGGCTTGTTCGCGCTCGTCGAGCCAGTTTTTCCATGCTGCTCGTTCGGCCTGATGCCGCTGTAGACGAACTGTGCGGGCCTCGTCCAGGTGGTGGCCCTGGGCGATGGTGTCCAGATCGACGGGGCCCCGCGCAACGGTGCCGCGACCGGTGCGTTTGAGCAGGCCGGCTACCTCCAGGTCGAGCACCATGGCGTCGCCGGTGGCCCTGGCTACTGCGGCCGCCGCGTAGATGTCCGCTTTGTTTGTCAGCCCGTGGTGGGCGACCAGTTCGTAGATGCGGCGCAGGTGGTGCCCCAGTACAATCCAAGCGTCGTGCACTGGTTCAATGCGTACCCGTTCCGCGTCTGCGGGATCGTTGGTTACGCGGTTCTGCATCGTCAGCGCGTACACATCGGCCTCGGTGCCGATGTGTTGTCTGGCCAGCACTAGGGGCGCTCCGGGCCTTTCCCGAAGGTCAGCAAGTACCCGCCAGACAGTGTCTTCGCTAAGGAGCCCGCAGCTCAGTGAAAGGGTTCTGCCGCCGACCCCGACCAACCACGTCCCTGATCGGTGTTCTCCGGCGAGCACGGCGTAGAAGGCCATGCTCTGTAGCACCGCGTGCACTGTCCAGCGGTACCTTTTGCCGGCGAATTCTCGATCGGCCCACGCCGTTGCGTTGGCGAGCCAGTCCCGCAGATCCTTCGGTCCGCGCGGTCCTGGTGTGTACCCCCCCGGTGTGTTCTTAGTCTTGTGCCGCGGGGGAGATGACTTTAAGACGTTGGTGATCAACCAGTGGAATGCTTTGGTGACGTCGCGTTCGAGGGCTTGGTCGCTGCGGTGGTTGTAGCGGTGGTAGGCGGCTCCGAGTCCTCGGCTCCAGGGACCGTGGGGGGCGATCATTTCGCGCAGGGTGGCGAGGCTGTGGCCGCGGGCGATGGCGTTAACGACCACGGATTGTCGAGCTTCGTGATTGGACTGCCATGTGAGTCGCGCGGGGTTGATGGTTCCGCGGGTGGCATAGGCGGCGACGTCGGCCGGGAGTGGATCGTGGCGGACATACTGGCCGCTGATGCGTCGGTCTTCGCCGGCGCCGACGGTGTATTCGGTCGTGGTTTCCGGGGACTCGGTCGTGCTGGTCGAGCGCTGACGGGCGGGAGGATTGAGAGCGCCGAGGAGCATGAGCAAGCGCGGGAGCAGTTCGGGATCGGAGCGTGTGGTCAAGGCCTCGACCGCCGCCTCCAGGGGTCCGTCGAGCTGACGGTAGCCACCTTCTCGGCATGGAGATCCTGGCGGCGTCATGCAGCCTGTGTCGGCGTTGGTGTTCGGGGTGATGTCGAGTGTGGGGAGCCGGGCAGCCAGAAGCCGCACTAGGTGTTTCATTTCGTCAAGTGACGCTGAGGTGCCGATGGCTAGTGGGCAGATCAGGTGTCGGCCACCGCTGCTGGATCGGTCGGTGACTACGACGCCGCCGCAGTCAGTGAGCCATTCGGCGGCGCGGGCCACGTCCGCGGCCACGGCCGCGGGCCCATGCAGCTTGGCATCGAAGTCCAACCACAGAGTCTGGGTACGGCGCTGCGAGTAGAGGTAGACAGCGGCTGGCCGGCTCGGCAGTCGCTCGCAGTGTTTGGTTGTGTCGCTGAACTTTCCCGTATCAGGGTTCCACAGACGCATCCGGTTGCGACCAGGCGCAGCCAGGAGTCGTGCGAGCCGATTCCACACGAGTTCCGGTGCGCAGGCCGGCCGCGTGCGATCGGCGGGGGATACCGCCGTTGTCACGGGCTGGTCGTGGAAGAAGGGTGCGGGCAGGGCTGCTTCGGCCGAACTGCTCGCGCCAACGTTGCATTGGGATGTCGTTCATTGCGGCTCACAAGGGCGTCCTCTATCCTGGAGCCAGCCTTAGGTGGCTGGCCCCAAAATCGGTCTCAGGCAATTCGGTTGTTACGGGTCTCTGAACGGAAGTTGGCGCTTCAGTTCAGGTTCGGATATCCCCGCTTCGGCGGGGATTTCCGGTTTCTGACCCTGCTTCGTCGTAGGCTGCGGTGCAGCGCCTGACGCGTCAGTGAAGTGCTAGGTCTGTCTCCTTACGCTGGTGTTGACGCCGAGTTTTTCATGAGACGCCGGTTAAACCGGTCAGACACGCTGGTCATGCCCGTTGTTTGTCGAGCGGATGCCCATCAATGGCCTTCCTTCCAGTTCCTCGCCCGGCTTTGCAGGCTCCTGCGCGTCGTGTCAGCCGACGGCAACAAACAAGCTGCAGGGCAGCCCCGCGGTCCGAACTTCACCGCGGGTACGCCCGGAAACGTGTGACGTCGGCGGTGTCTGGCCGATACGCCGCGGGTCGTCAGCTGACACAGCGAGTGGAGTCCCGAGCAGCGCGATGAAGTCCCATGTGACCTGCTGGAATGCGCGTCCCTGGCCAGCACATCGGACGCGTCCGCTGCGGTACCTCCGCCACCACCGGCCCGATGAAGCCCTGATCCGCCGGCCGCGGTGGGCGAGCCTGGGATCACTATCCGGGCGGGCACCCTGCCCGGTGCCCAGTTTCGTGTGTAGGTCCTGCGCTGGTGATGTGGCATTTGGATGCTTGAACGCCCTTTCGATCCGAAGGCGACATACCCTGTAGTTACTTCTCGCGCTGTAAGAACTTCTCAAGCGGTTCCTTGCGTCCGATGGGACGTACAGTACACAATAGAGCAGTTCGTGAACACTTTAAGCACATACACGCACGGTTCAGGAGAGGCGAAGCGATGAGCAGCACCCAGAAGATCAGCTTGGACCCCCAGGCTGCGGCAGCGCTGGCTGACCGCTACGACCGCTACGCCGAGGAGTTGGAACAGTACGTGGCCTCGACCCAACCCGACATGACGCAACTGAGCACCCAATTGGGGCCGATCTACGCGGCGTTCATTCAGGCCAAGGCGTTCGAGACGACCGAGCGTGCCCTCGGCTACGAGCGAGTCATCGCTCAATACCGCGCTCACGCGCAGAAGTTGCGCAACCACCGCAGTGGGTTCGAGATGGGCGACGACGAGACCGCCCGCGCCATCGACGCCGCGGTACAACTCTGACATCGTGCGATGGGTATCGGCGTGACGGACGCGGGACAGGGTGGGCATGGTTGACATTTCGTTCGATCCCACCGCCCTGGTTGCCCACGGCCGCGACTTGGCCAATGACGCGGCCAGCCATCCTCCGTCGTGCACGGGGTGCCAGCCGGCAGCCCCCGACGAAGTGTCTACGGCGGTGGCCGCGTCGTTTACTGCGTGGGCCACAGCATTGGAGTTGCTCGTCGGCCAGTCGGTGGCGCACCGGGTGGCCGGCGGTCTGGCAGTCTCGGCGACCGGTGTGGGGTTGGACCAAGGCGACACCGAGGCCGCCGCGGTGATCTCCAGCTATGGGCAGGCACCGCAATCCTCACCAGCTCCCGTGCTTCCCACCGCCGGTACGCAAGCGCCGCCGCTGCCGGTGGCTCCGGCGGTGCCTGCGGTTCCGGCGCCGATGCCGGCGGAAACATGGTCCTCATTCATCCACGGCGGTCCGGGCTCGGAGCCACTACGGACATTGGCTGCCCAGTTCCGCACCGCCGCAAGTGAGTTAGAGAAGCAAGCCGGCGAAACTGAACGGGCCGCCCGAGGTGTCGATGCGAACTGGAACAACGGGGATCAACCCGCCGGGCGTAATCTCGCTACTCATGCGTCGTGGCTGACCGGTGCGGCAAGCTACGCCAAAACGCTGGCCACATCGGCAGACTCGGCGGCGAACACCGTCGATAACGCCCGGACCGCGACCCCGACACCGGAGACATTTCGGACACTGCGCCGCGAGTACCAGACAGCGCTACAGAAGTTCAATGCCAGTGGTGGAGCCGTCAGTGAACCGTTGGTCATCGCGAAGACCAACATGTCCGCAGCGCAGGCCGAAGCCCTGGCCGCCCAGACCAGCTATGCCACCGCGGCCAATGTCGATACGGGTACCGTTCCCGCGCCACCGCCCGCACCACCGCCGATCGTTGGAGAAGCACCGGGGGGCGAGAACCCTGAGCATCCCAAAGAGTCCACCGACAAAGCCGATGATCGGCAGCAGGACGACGATCCAGAACAGATCGAGAAGATCAAGGAGGGTCCTGCGGCCAACAAGGCAGGGACCGATGGCGACTCGACCATGAACGCCGAAACCGACTCGTTTGCACCCTCACCAGGAGAAGTCGCCGCGCTGGACGGCGAAGCTCCCAGTGATCCGGCCGCTGCTAGCCGCGCGATGGCGCCGGCTTCCGATGCCACCGCCGGGACCGCCGGTGCGGTCCTGGGCAGCATCCTGGGCACGGTGGGACAAGCGGCGGGAAGTACGTCGGGAATGATGCCCGGCGGCGGGGGAGGGTCCCCGTTGTCGGCGCTGTCAGGACTTTCAAGTATTCCGGGCATGGGTGGCTTCCCCGGTACCGGTGGCACCGACATGGGGACCCCGGAGGACCTGGGCTTTGATGACCTCAGCCCAGACGAGTGGGGCACGACGCCGGCCAGCAGCGGCGGGGGAGGTGGCTCGGGCGGGTTGCCCGCCGGCGGTCCGTCAAGCTCAGTGTCGGCCGCCGCACCCGGTGCAGGCGTTCCTGCCCCCACTGCCCCTTCCCCGCCCCCCTCAGCAGCAGCTGCGCCGACAGGCCGCGTTGGCGGGCCGATGGGCGGCATGATCCCGCCGATGATGGGCGGCATGGGCGCCAATAACTCTGGCGAGCGAGATACAGACCTGCACCCCGACAAGCGTGTCGTACATCGCGAACACGTCAACACTGAACCGGTGTTCGGGGAGCTGGAGCAACTGCGGAAGCGTCCTGGGCGGCGGAAGTCGACCAAGACTCAGGAGGAGACCGATGGCGACACCGATTAATCAGGCCGCTGAAGCGGCGTTAGCGCCGCTGAACAAGATGCTCGACGCGATTTATGCGTGGGACGAAGAAACGGACGTGTTCCTGTCCAGCACCGACGACGATGACGACATCATCGTCGTCCACGACTCCCGAGGTCGTCTCATCGACCTCGATGTTCGCGAAGGGCTCCAACAAGAACTGACCATCCAGGAACTCAACGAGCAGATCAGCGACGCGCTGGCCTCTAACGCTCGCCGGGCCGCTGACGGCATCGACGCCATCTCCGAAAAACTGTTCGCCGAATGCGCCAAGATCGCCTCACCGGAACTGCTCAAGCATCCCGTGGCCGACCAACTCGCTCAGGCGCTCAAGAGCCCGAACAGCGAACGGAGACAATAGAAATGCCAGCCGTACCTTCCTCCTCGGGCCAATCAGCCGACAACATCGAGGTGAAGCCGCAGCAACTGGCCGCTGACGGTGCGAATACCGTTGCCGAAGCCGGCAGCGTTGCCGCCTCCACAGCAGGCACGATGGTCGGGGCGGCGTCTACCGCTTCCGGTGTTGCGCCTAACGCGGTGTGCGTGGCGATCACTACAGCCATGAGTCCCTGGCCGGCCCAACGGGCGCTTTGGGAGAGTCAAGCCGCGGAGCTCGCCAGCCAGACTGCGGCCACCGACTCCACCTGTGCTGCAACGACGGAGGCCCAGGACGAACAGAACGGCGCCGATATCGCTGCCTCCGTGGCCGGCCCTCCCGTCTATTCGGTATGAGCGGCGTTTCAACCAGGGTGTCGCGCTCCAGCAGTACGCTTTAGACCACCACCCCAGACCCAGGAGATAACGATGAGCCACCCCATCACCACCGGGCCCGGCGGGGGGCCAACATACGGGCCGGGCTACCAGCCCGCCGCTGACAGGACGCACTACCAACCGCTCCCCTCATACGGAGTAGCCCCTCCACCACCACAGCGACGCGGTGTACTCATCGCTGCCATAGCCGCAACCGCACTGCTCTCTGCCGGGATCGGTGCCGCGGTGGGAACGGTCATAGCCAGATCATCGACGCCGGATACTTCCGTGGCGGCACCGGCCGCACCGACTCCGGGCACGGCGACAGATGCTGGCACCAGCACTCACGCGCAAGACGTCGCACTGTGCACACGCTACGCGATCGTCAACAGCGCCATTCCAAAGCCGTACGACAATGCGATGGACATTTTGCCCGCGGCGGCTGCTTTGCAGACGTCGTTAAAGGACTACACAGGGGCGAGCCAGCCTGTGCGGCAAGCAATTTCAGATGTTGTGTCCGCGTACTACGCGCGTATGGCGGTCTTCGGGCGCGTCCCACAAGAAGGCTTGGCTGAACCGCCTCCCGACGACAGGGAGGCTGCACAGGCGGCATACGACCGAGCCTGGGAAGTTTGCGGATTCGAATGAGGGCTGACGTACCGGGGAGCGGCGTATGGCTGCGATAGGTGGGGCGGGCGATATTCAGCGCCCCCCCGGTGCTGCCGCTGAGATGGCGATCGGTGAGTACTGGCCTGATATCAGCGAGACCGCCATTCAGGACGTCGCCGAGGAACAGCGGGCCGCCGCTACACGCTTTTCCACCTACGGTGAGACCCTGCACCAAAAGGTCATCAAGAGCCCCGACCTCTTAGAGGGGCAAAGTGGCATCGCGCGGGTTCAACGGCTCAAGAAGATGCGCAACCACGCCTACGACGCCTCTGACCAACTTGAGTCCACAGCCGTCACCGCCGAGTCCTACAAGAGCACCGTGGTCGGCCTCAAAATGGACCTCGCACGCATCGGTGATGCCGCCCAAGAAGCCTGGGAGAGCGCACAAAAGAGCAAGGCGGCGTTTTCTGTTGCTCCGTACAAAGCCGAGGCCGCTACCGTCTTCAGCACCGCACTCGGAGACATCGCGAGTGCACCAGCCCCCTTGCCCGGACCCGTAGAAGATGGCTCAGCCACCCCAGTCGATCACAAGACCCAGGGGCACGAACGAACTACCGAAAAAGAAGACACGGGTGCCGAGGAGAAGGCAAACACGCCAGACGAATCCGCAACGGGACAAGTCCACAAGAACGTCTCCCAGGCCACGCAGATGGACGGCAGCGCACTCGACATAGAGAGCAGCGGCCAATCCCATGCGCCGACGTCGGAGGCACCTGCTCAAACTGTTCCCGATCCTGCAGTAGCTGCAATGTCGCCGGTTCTGGGTGCACCGACGACCGGTTCACCCGGCATGCCGACCTCGGGAGCATCGTCTGCGGGGAGCGGCCTGGGGGCGATACGGCCACCGCAGATGCCGTCGGGCCTGAACGCGCTAAGCGGGAGTTCGTTGAAGGATGCGGCGACGGTTCCGGCGTCGTCGATGTCGGAGGCATTTAGCACTAGTAGTCCGTTGTCGAGTGCTGCGAGCAGCTTTCAGTCGGGTCTGGCATCGGGTATGGGTGCCTCCGGTGCTGTCTCTCCGACGACAACTCCTCCGTTGGAGAAGTTCGCTGCGCAGCATCCTTCGGTGGCTTCTGTTGGGGCGCCGGGTCCGCAGGGTCCGGTGCTCCCCGCTCAGGCGACGACGGCGCCTGCACCGAGCGCTCCACCTCATGTCGGCGGTGGTGGTGGCGGCATGGCGCCGATGGTGCCACCGGCCGGTGGCGGCGGCGGGTTGGCTCCCTACGTGCCGCCCGGCGGGGGCGGCGCGGCGGTGCCGCCGGCTGGCGCGGGCACGGTGCCGTCTGCCGCTCAGTCTGCACCGCCGGCGGTCGCCCAGCCGTCTCAGCAGGGTGGGGGCGGCGGGGCGCCGCTGGTGGCTGGCAGTTCCGGGGCAGGTGTTGGCGCAGTCTTGCCGGAAGCGGAGCCGAGCGCTGAATTGGTGATGGCGCGGCGGGTGTTGGACGGATTGGTGCGCGGCACTGAGGTCCGCGAGGACTTGCTCAATGGCGGTTTCGTGCAGTGGGCAGTGTCGGTAGTGCAGCTGCCGTCGGGGCCTTCGGTGTCAATTGCATCGAGTGCAGGGGGTGGCGCGTATGTGCCGCCCGGAGTCTTCATTCCCAACTCGGCGCATCTGGCGGTTTTCGATGAGTTGTTGCCGCAGAGCTGGGCGAGCCGGTTCATGGGGGTTGAGCAGCCGACGGCGGTGTTGGCGGCTCACGCCGAGGAACTGTCTCGGCACGTTCCGGGCGCACGTTGGTCTGCATTGGTGACGACGGAGTTGGGAGTTGCCCGTCCGGCGGGCTGGCCAGAGTTCGAGACTGTTCGCGCCGTGGACATTCTGCATACTCCGGGAGAAGCTCCAGGTGTGGGCGGCGGTTACGTGCATCGGTTGATGACGGTGGATGTGCCGGCCTGGCAGAAGGTGCAAACCGTGCTCCAGCAGGGGCTGGGTTTGCAGGCTGCTGGGACGATCACCGAGGGCGTCTTGGCTGCCGCGGCCGCGACTCATAGTCCAATGACGGGCGTGCACGGCCAGGTCAGGTTGATCGAGCAGTACGACGTCGATCATGTGCTGGAGCCGTTGCGCAGTAGGGCAGCGGTGGACTGGGATGCCCATCATCACAACGTGCTGAAGCGCCACAACTCGGCGGTTTTGCACCCGAGTATGGCCGGGGCAGTACTCGACGCTGACGATTCGGAGGTGTCGCAGGCTTCACGCCAGGTCTACGCGCACTTCTACCGTGCAGGTCTGATGATCGAATTACTCCGGTGTTGGCGGGAGCAGCCCCCGTCGCTCCCCGACATCGTGTATTGCGCGAAGATCGCCGGCTTCGGCCACGTGGTCGATGCCGTGTTGGCACCGCCCCAGCAGCAGCGGTGAGCCCGTTCCCAGATATGGCCAACTCGGCCGACGGACTACCGGCACGCTCCGAGGACGGTGTTCTTCTCCGGCGCAACCGCGACCGCGTTCGCAGGCTTGGCCAGGACTGCCTGGATGTGCCTCCACTGCTGTCATGCAGATTCCGTCCCTGAGTCACGTCGTTTCCTCGAGGCAGTACCAACGGCTGCTGCCCCTGAACTGGGCAAACGCCACTTCCGTGGATGAAATGACAACGCGGATGAGAAGGTGACACCGGATCTGAGACCCTCTAACAACGGCGAACCCGCAGCAAATTGACTGAAGTGTTCACGAAGTGCGTCACGGACTGACTCATCATGTATATTGTGTCTATCAGCACGCGGGTCGGGTGACTTGGGTGTCGGTGTGGAAGGGGAACCGTGACTGAGCAACAGGCGTCAGGAGCTGAGACGGTCGATGATCTCGCCGCGCGGGTTGCAGCAACGGCGATCTCGGCGAAGCGCACCGTGTTTGTGCAAGTTAACGCACTTGGGTTCGTGTGTGGCGTGGTTTTGAAGCCCGAGGCACGCAATTGGGATGCGGTGACGCTGAATAACCGTGTCCGCAAGGTGGCTGCGGTGGCACACGATCGCTACCTGGCCAACCTGGGTATCGAGGGGATGTATCCGACGCTTGACGCGGTAGCTGCCGACGAGCGTGCATTGGCCTTCTAGCTACGAGGAGTAGTTGCATGTCGTGGGACATTGTCGGCAAAGCCGTCGAGACGGTTATCTCGAACGCCATCGGTGGAATCATCCGGCTCGGTCCGTTGCTGACGGTGCCGTCGTTGCCGGCTTCGTCGGGACCAGGACAGTCGGGCGGGGCTGATAGCCCGCCGCCTCCGCCAGCGCCGCCAGCGGAGGCCGAAGGGCCGGCGGCCGAGGCCGCCAAAGAGGAAGCCCGGCGGATGGGCGAGATGCTGGAGCAGTTGGTCGAACTCGACAACGCCGGGATCAGCGTTGAAGACGTGGCCGCTGCCGGGGAGGCCGGGCGCAAGGAGCTTGAGGATATTCGCGCCGATGTGAACGCCAAGATCACCGAGATGAAGGCCGACGGTTCGCTGTACACAGTGGAGGGCCAGAAGGCGTTGATGGAGTTCATCAAGACGCGCCTTGAGGAGGCCAAGGACATCATCGAGAAGGCCGCTGCGGATTCCGAGGACAAGGCTGCCGCGGCTGAACAGAATGGCAATAACTACGGTGGTGTGGGCACCCCTGTCGATG
>JBBAFK010000038.1:0-26122 GCA_041655455.1 Leucobacter sp.
TCTCGTGCGCCGTTCTTGATGTACCACTGGCGGGTCGAGACGATCTCGAGCGGGCGGTCGCCCTTCTCGAAGAACTTCACCGGATGGCTGATCTTGCGGATCTCGCCGACCAGTTCGCCGGATTCCTGCAGGGCCTCGACCACGGCGGCTTTCGCGCTGAAGACCGTCTTGCCGGCGATCTGCGCGTACATCTCCCGACCTCGTTCGGAAACAATCTCAGCCGGCGCCTCTGCAAGGACACGGCCATCGAAGCCGAGAATGGCCCGGGTGGGGAGGTCGAGCTCCCGCCACCAGACGACGTCGGTGACGTCGCCGAAGGTGCAGATCATCGCGATTCCGGTGCCCTTGTCCGGTTGCGCGAGGTGGTGCGCAAGGATCGGGACCTCGACATCGAACAGCGGGGTGCGAACGGTGGAGCCGAGGAGGTCACGGTAGCGCTCATCGTCGGGGTGGGCGACGAGCGCGACGCATGCGGCGAGCAGTTCGGGACGGGTCGTGTCGATGAGGATGTCGCCCGATCCGTCGGATTTGTGGAACGCGAGCGCATGATACGCACTCGGCTGTTCCCGGTCTTCGAGCTCGGCCTGCGCTACAGCGGTGCGGAACGTCACGTCCCACAGCGTCGGGGCCTGTGCCTGATAAGCCTCCCCCCGTTTGACGTTGCGGATGAAGGCGAGCTGCGAGGCGCGCAGCGACTCGTCGCCGATCGTCCGATAGGTTTGCGACCAGTCGACGGAGAGCCCGAGCGTACGCCAGAGATCCTCGAACTGCTGCTCGTCTTCAAGCGTGAGTTTCTCGCACAGTTCGATAAAGTTGCGACGTGACACCGGCTGCTGGTCGGCCGCCTTGACGCTCTTTCCGCTTGCGCCGTCGTGCGGAGGCTGGAAGTTCTCGACGTAGGGGAGTGTGGGGTCGCATCGCACGCCGTAGTAATTTTGAACGCGACGTTCCGTCGGCAGTCCGTTATCGTCCCAGCCCATCGGGTAAAAGACCCGCTTGCCCCGCATGCGCTGATACCGTGCAACCGTGTCCGTGTGCGTGTACGAGAACACGTGGCCGACGTGCAGGGAGCCCGACGCTGTCGGTGGGGGCGTATCGATGCTGTAGACGGATTCCCGGGTCGCACCCTCTGTCTCGAACGCGTAGGTGCCCTCTTCCTCCCAGATGCGGCCCCACTTGGCTTCGAGTCCTTCGAGTTTCGGCTTGTCAGGGATCGCGCTCATGTAGGGCTCCGATTTCGATGTGGGCGGCACCGCGTGGTCGCGCCGCCGTGCTGGCGAAGCTGGTGCCTGATGGTCAACCCCACCAGTGTATCCATCCAGCGCCAATGGCGTAGACTTGCAGGCAGCGACTGCGAACCGGCCATCACCGGGGAGTCTTTGGAAGAACAGCACCGCGAGGCACCGCTCTCGATGCCCAGTAGAACCAAACGGGTCTGGCCCGTCACAGCCAAATGAAGTGGCCACAGCCACCCGGAAGGGTGGAAGCGGCAAAGCGGGTGGTACCGCGGGTGAGGGATCCGGATCCCTTCGCTCGTCCCGGCAGCAACATGCACGCAACCGCAGCAGCCGAGAAGGACACCCATGCCGTACCCGCAGCAGCCGACCGGAGCCGAAGATCAGGCGAATTCCGGGGGAGCATCGTTCGGAGTTTCGTCGTCACCTCGCTTTCCGGAGATCGAGCAGCAAGTGCTCGAATTCTGGCGACGCGACGACACGTTCCGTGAGTCGATCAGGCAGCGTGAGGGAGCCCCCGAGTGGGTGTTCAACGACGGTCCGCCATTTGCGAACGGTCTTCCGCACTACGGGCACTTGCTCACCGGTTACGCCAAAGACGTCTTTCCGCGGTTCCAGACGATGCGCGGGAAAAAGGTGGAGCGTCGCTTCGGATGGGACACCCACGGCCTCCCCGCCGAGCTCGAAGTGATGAAACAGCTCGGTATCACTGAGAAGAGTCAGATCGAGGAGATGGGGATCGACGTCTTCAACCGGAAGGCGCGCGAGTCCGTACTGTTCTATACCCGCGAATGGCAGGAGTATGTCACGCGGCAGGCCCGCTGGGTGGACTTCGAGAACGACTACAAGACGCTGAACCTCGGGTTCATGGAGAGCGTGCTCTGGGCCTTCAAGCAGCTGCACGATCGCGGTCTCGCCTACGAGGGGCACCGCGTGCTGCCTTACTGCTGGCGCGACGAGACGCCCCTGTCGAACCACGAGCTGCGAATGGATGACGACGTCTATCAGATGCGTCAGGATCCATCGGTCACGGTGACGTTCCCGCTCACCGGCGCGAAGGCGGAGCTCTTCGACCTTGCGGGTGTGCGGGCTCTTGCCTGGACCACGACACCCTGGACCTTGCCCACGAACCTCGCACTCGCGGTCGGCCCGGATATCGAGTACGCGGTCGTGCCAGAGGGGCCGCTCGACGCCGCGGACGGCGGGCCCGAGCAGGCCCGGTATCTCATCGCAGTTGACCTCGCCGGAAATTACGCGAAGGATCTCGGCTACGAGTCTGCCGAGGCGCTGCACGAAGCCGTCGAGCGCACAATCGCGGGCTCGGTGCTCTCCGGTATGCGTTACGAGGCGCTCTTCGGATACTTCGATGACGCCGAACGCTGGGGCACCGAAGATGCCTGGCAGATCCTCGCCGACGACTATGTCACGACGAGCGACGGCACGGGAATCGTGCACCAGGCACCCGCCTACGGCGAAGACGACATGCGCGTCGCTTCAGCGGCGGGCATCCCGACGATCATGAGCCTCGATGACGGTGGGCGATTCTTGAGCGCGGTGACCGATGTCGCGGGAGAACTCTGGTCTGACGCGAATCGGCCGCTTATCCGCCTCATCAGGGATCGCGGTCGGCTGTTGCGGGAGCAGAGCTACGAGCACAGCTATCCCCACTGCTGGCGGTGCCGCAACCCGCTGATCTACAAGGCTGTCTCGAGCTGGTTCGTGCGCGTGACCGAGATCAAGGAACGGCTGCTCGAGGTGAACGAGGAGATCACCTGGGTGCCTGGCAACGTCAAGCACGGCCAGTTCGGCAAGTGGCTTGAGGGCGCTCGAGACTGGTCGGTGAGCCGCAACCGATACTGGGGCAGCCCGATTCCGGTCTGGAAGAGCGACAACCCCGAATACCCGCGCGTCGACGTCTACGGTTCGCTCACCGAACTCGAACGTGACTTCGGCGAGCTCCCCGTCAATCCGGAAACGGGCGAGGTCGATCTGCACCGTCCGTACATCGACGAGCTCACGCGCCCCAACCCGGATGATCCCACCGGGCGGTCGACAATGCGGAGGATCGAGGACGTGTTCGACGTCTGGTTCGACTCCGGTTCGATGCCGTTCGCGCAGGCCCACTACCCATTCGAAAACCGAGAGTGGTTCGATACCCACCAGCCCGCAGACTTCATCGTCGAATACATCGGTCAGACTCGCGGATGGTTCTATGTGATGCACGTGCTCGCCACGGCGCTCTTCGACCGGCCAGCGTTCAAGAACGTCATCAGCCACGGCATCGTGCTCGGTTCCGACGGCAACAAGATGTCGAAATCCCTGCAGAACTACCCGGACGTCAACGAGGTGTTCGATCGCGACGGGTCAGACGCCATGCGCTGGTTCCTGATGGCCTCGCCCGTCGTGCGCGGAGGCAACCTGATCGTCACCGAGGAGGGTATCCGTGAGGGGGTTCGTCAGTTCATCCTGCCCCTGTGGAACACCTGGTACTTCTTCAGCCTCTATGCGAATGCGGACGGTCTCCTGGCGACCCGCAGCACAAACTCGCAGGATCCGCTCGACCGATACATCCTCGCGAAGACAGGCCAGTTGGTCCGCGAGGTCGCTGCGCACCTCGACGGGCTCGACACGACCTCGGCCGCCGAGTCGCTCCGAGCCTTCGCCGAGGTGTTGACGAACTGGTACGTTCGTCGCTCGCGCGACCGCTTCTGGGAAGGTGTCTCGGGCGAGAACGGACGACCGGAGAACCAACAGGCATTCGACACGCTCTTCACCGTGCTCGAAACCCTGAGCCGGGTCGCCGCACCGATGTCGCCGCTGATCACAGAGGAGCTGTGGCGCGGCCTCACGGGCGGCCGATCCGTGCATCTCGAGGAGTGGCCCGACGCAAACGAGTTCCCGGTTGAAGACGAGCTCGTTGCCGCCATGGATGAGGTTCGCCAGATCACTTCGCAGGCGCTCGCGCTGCGGAAAGCGAGGCGACTGCGCGTGCGGCTTCCGCTCGCCGAGCTCACGGTGGTCACGAGTCGGCCGACCGCACTCGAGCCGTTCGTCGATATCCTGCGGGAAGAGCTGAACGTGAAGACTGTGCGCCTGGTGCAGCAGACCGACTCGAGTGCCGAGGACCACGGGATTGTGCACTCGCTCACCGTGAACGCACGCGCGGCCGGGCCACGCCTTGGCAAGCAGGTGCAGCAGGCGATCAAGGGAGCGAAGTCGGGTGACTGGAGCGAAACCGATGGAACGGTCGTCGCAGGTGGGATCGAGCTCGAACCTCACGAGTACGAGCTGACACTGCGGGTGGGCGACGACGGGGCGGCGGATGCGGCCCTCGCGTTGCTGCCCGGAGGCGGCTTCGTTCTTCTCGACACGGTCACCACCCCGGAGCTTGAAGCGGAGGGCGTCGCGCGCGACGCCATCCGGGCGGTGCAGGAGGCTCGCAAGCAGGCGGGACTCGACGTGAGCGATCGGATCGTGCTCGCGCTGAACGCGACTCCGGAGCACGCGTCCGCACTTGAGCGCCACGCAGACCTGATAGCGGCCGAGACCCTAGCGGTCGGCTTTGCTGTGGCCGAATCCGCTGAACTCGACACCGTGATCGAGCATCTCGCGTCGCCAGGCGACGGCGTGCACGTCTCGGCATCGTCCGCGATCGGCCCGGAGAAGGCGTCGATCGTCATCACCATCGACGCAACCGAAGCCGCCTCGGCGCGGACCGGAGCTACGGCGTGAGCGGCGCACCCGCAGACCGGGTGTACACGGAACTGCTGACACGGGTGGGTGAGGCGCACCCGCGACCCCGGCTCGCACCGGTTCAGCGACTCGCCGAACTCGCGGGGTCGCCGCAGCTCTCCTACCCGGTGATCCACGTTGCGGGTACGAATGGGAAGACGTCCACGAGCCGGGCGATCGAGTCCCTCCTGCGTGCGCAGGGTCTTCGTACGGGGCTCTTCACGAGCCCCCACCTCATCGACGTCACTGAGCGCTTCCAGATTGACGGCGAACCCGTCGACGGCGAGATTCTGGCCGAATCGTGGGCGGAGCTTGCGCTCCCGCTGAGCGTGGTCGACGCGGAGCTCGCGGAAGCGGGCGAGGGACCCATCACGTTTTTCGAAGCTTTCGCCGTGCTCGCCTTCGTCGTTTTTGCCGACGCGCCGGTAGAAATCGCCATCGTCGAGGTCGGCATGGGCGGGGAATGGGATGCGACGAACATCGCCGACGCCGAGGTCGCCGTCCTCACCCCGGTCGATCTCGACCACACGTCGATCCTGGGTGCGGACCTCGCAACCATCGCGCGCACCAAGTCGGGCATCGTGAAAGCCGGGAGTACGGTCGTTGTCGCGGCCCAGCCGGACGAGGCGCTCGACGAGATCGCTGCTGCAGCGACACAGCACGACGCGAGACTCCTGCTGGAGGGCCGCGACTTCCGTCTCCTTGAGGACCGCGTGGCTGTCGGCGGCCGGCAGATCACCGTGGTCGGGCCGAGTGCTGCTCCGCACGAGCCCGCCTTCCTGCCGCTCTTCGGCCGACACCAGGCGGAGAACGCCACGCTTGCTGTCGCAGCGGTCGAGGCGTTCCTGGACCGGCCGCTGTCGAGCGAGGTGCTCGACGTCGGGTTCGGTCAGCTCAGTGTGCCAGGCCGACTCCAGCTCATTTCGAGCGATCCGACGGTGTACGTCGATGCGGCCCACAACCCGCACGGGGCGGCAGCTCTCGCGGGCGCAATTGCCGAATCCTTCGCGTTTGAAGAGCTCGGCGTCGTCGTCGGAGTCCTGGAGGAGAAGGATGCCCGCGGCGTACTCGCCGAGTTGGCGCCGATTGCGGACCGTGTAACCGTCGTGCCGGTCGCGTCACCGAGATCCGTTGACGTCGAGACGCTTCGTGCTCTGGCGGAAGACGTCATTCCGGAAACTCCCATCGAAATCGCCGGGTCACTTCCTGAGGCGCTCGATGAAGCTCGGTCGTGGGCTGAACGCGCCACGGGTCGTGCCGTGCTCGTCGTCGGCTCGGTGGTGCTCGCAGGTGAAGCGATCGCGCACGCGCGCGCAGAGGATTGGGGGATCGGATGACTGAGGCACCGGAGAATGGCGAGGAAGAGTTCCGCCTCTCGCCCTCGGAGACCGCAGCTCATAATTCTGCGATGCGCATCTCAGGTGCGGCACGAGGCGAACGGTCGACTCAGAAGGCACTCGCATCCATCGTGCTCGGGTTCGAGTTGATCATCGTCATCCTCATCGGGCTGACGCTTTTTGGTCTGGGTGCCCTCGAACCGCGGGAGACGGGGCTCTTCCTCGGTGGCGGACTCGCAGTCGTGATCATTCTTGGGCTCGCGTTCATGCGCTTCGGTCGCGTCGGCATCGTCATCGGTTGGGTCGTGCACGCGCTCATGCTCGCGACTGGAATTCTGCTGCCCATGGCGGTGATCGTCGGTCTGCTCTTCACCGCCCTGTGGATCTACTGCATGATTAAGGGTGCGCAGATCGACCGCGACCGCCGGTCCTGGGAAGCCGCGTACCCGCAGTAGACTGCTGAGCGAGAACAACCCGCCAAAACGAAGGAGCGTGCATGTCCGCAGAAGAGACTCTCATCCTGGTGAAGCCCGACGGCGTCGCCCGTGGCCTGACCGGGGAGATCCTCCGACGGATCGAGGCGAAGGGCTATACGATCGTCGACCTGCGCATGCTCCGCGCCGACCGTGAACTGCTTGCGGCCCACTACGCCGAGCACGACGGGAAGCCGTTCTTCGCGCCGCTTCTCGACTTCATGGGCTCCGGCCCGATCGTGGCGGTTCGGGCCTCGGGAGACCGTGTCATTGAGGGTTTCCGATCCCTCGCCGGCGCTACTGACCCCACCGCCGCTGCGCCCGGAACCATTCGCGGTGATCTCGGCCGCGACTGGGGAGTGAGCGTGCAGCAGAACCTCGTTCACGGGAGCGACTCCACCCTCTCAGCGGAGCGCGAACTCGCCCTCTGGTTCGACTGATCGTCGGAGGAGGGGAGTACCCTCGAGGGCATGGAACCCACACGCTCCGTTCGCCCATTCGAGGTGATCAGCGACTATGAGCCCTCTGGTGATCAACCGAAGGCGATCGAGGAGCTCGCGGCCCGCATCAACGCGGGCGAGACAGACGTCGTGCTGCTCGGCGCGACTGGAACGGGTAAGTCCGCGACCACGGCGTGGTTGATCGAGGCCGTGCAGCGACCCACCCTAGTGCTCGCCCACAACAAGACTCTCGCGGCCCAGCTCGCGAACGAGTTCAGAGAGCTGCTGCCGAATAACGCCGTCGAATACTTCGTCTCCTATTACGACTACTACCAGCCCGAGGCGTACGTTCCGCAGACGGACACCTTCATCGAGAAGGACTCCTCGATCAACGCGGAGGTCGAACGGCTGCGGCACTCGACCACGAATGCGCTGCTGTCTCGGCGCGACACCGTCGTTGTCTCCACCGTGTCGTGCATCTACGGTCTCGGGAAACCCGAGGAGTACTACGAGGCGATGGTGCCGCTCGCGGTGGGTGACATTCTGGACCGCGACGTGCTCCTGCGCCGATTCGTCGACATGCAGTACCAGCGCAACGACATTGAATTCGTGCGGGGCAACTTTCGGGTGCGGGGCGACACCGTGGAGATCATCCCGATGTACGAGGAGCTCGCGATTCGCATCGAGTTCTTCGGTGACGAGATCGAGGCGCTCTACTATCTCCACCCCGTGTCGGGGGAGGTGATGAAGCAGGTGGAAACCGTCTCGGTATTCCCAGGCTCGCACTACGTCGCAAGTCGGGACGTGATGAATCGGGCCATGCGGACCATCTCAGATGAGCTCGACGTGCGCACGAAGGAACTGAAACGGCAAAACAAGCTCGTCGAAGAGCAGCGACTGCGCATGCGCACGACATTCGACCTCGAGATGATGGAACAGATCGGCTTCTGCTCCGGCATCGAGAATTACTCTCGACACATTGACGGCCGGGCGCCGGGCGAGGCGCCACACTGTCTTCTCGACTACTTTCCCGACGATTTCCTCGTGGTCATCGACGAATCCCACGTGACTGTGCCACAGATCGGCGCGATGTACGAGGGCGATTCGTCACGCAAACGTACCCTCGTCGAGCACGGTTTCCGTCTGCCGAGTGCACTCGATAACCGTCCGCTCAAGTTTGGCGAGTTCACGGAACGAGTCGGGCAGACCGTGTACCTCTCGGCGACCCCCGGCTCGTACGAACTCGAGCTGGCAGACGGCGTCGTCGAGCAGATCATCCGCCCGACCGGGCTCGTTGATCCTGAGATCGTGGTGAAGCCATCACACGGCCAGATCGACGATCTGCTCGAGGAGGTGCGAGTTCGTGCCGAGCGTGATGAGCGAGTGCTCGTCACGACGCTGACGAAGAAGATGGCCGAACAACTGACCACCTTCATGGAGGAGGCGGGGGTGCGCGTGCGATACCTGCACTCCGACGTGGACACTCTCCGCCGTGTAGAACTGCTTACCGAACTGCGCGCCGGCGTCTTCGACGTTCTCATCGGAATCAACTTGCTGCGCGAGGGCCTCGACCTGCCCGAGGTGTCTCTCGTCTCCATTCTCGACGCCGACAAGGAGGGCTTCCTGCGCTCCTCCACCTCGCTCATCCAGACGATCGGGCGTGCCGCCCGAAACGTCTCCGGAGAAGTGCACATGTACGCCGACACCATCACTCGTTCGATGCGGGCCGCGATCGACGAAACGAGTCGGCGCCGGGCCATTCAGGTCGCCTATAACGAAGAACGAGGGATCGACCCGCAGCCGCTTCGCAAGAAGATCGGGGACATCACGGAGATGCTCGCTCGCGAGGCCGCGGATAGCGAAGACATCCTTTCCCGCTCGGGGGCACACGCTCAACGGAAGGGCGGATCCTCGCAGCGCGCAAAGGGGAAGGCCGCGGCACGGGCCGGCGCCCTCGCAGAGGAAGGCGCCACGAAGCTTGAAGAACTCATCGCCGACCTGACGGAACAGATGCTGGCCGCGGCCGAGGAACTCAAGTTCGAGCTCGCGGCGCGGTTGCGAGACGAAGTGGCTGAGCTGAAGCGGGAGCTTCGCAGCATGGATGCGGCCGGACACCTTTGAGTATCGATTCGTTCGCACATACATTCGAATATTCAGGTGGTCGGGCCTAGAATGGGATGGTGACTTCGCCAAGCGCAGACCCCGCACAGACCCTCCCCATCCGCTCCTCGGCCGCGCACGCCGAGATCAGTGTTCGCGGTGCGCGCGTGCACAATCTCCGAGACGTGGATCTCACGATCCCTCGGGACTCCATGGTCGTGTTCACGGGCCTCTCCGGGAGCGGGAAGTCGAGTCTCGCGTTCGACACCATTTTCGCCGAAGGCCAGCGGCGGTACGTCGAGAGTCTCAGCGCATACGCGCGCCAGTTCCTCGGCCAGGTCGACCGCCCGGATGTGGACTTCATCGAAGGCCTGAGCCCGGCCGTCTCAATCGACCAGAAATCAACGAACCGCAACCCGCGCTCCACGGTCGGCACCATCACCGAGATCTACGATTACATGCGTCTGCTGTGGGCGCGCGTCGGTGTTCCGCACTGCGCTGTGTGCGGCGAACGTATCGAGTCGCAGACCGTGCAACAGATCGCGGATCGGCTGATGGAGCTTCCCGAACGCACGCGGTATCAGGTGCTCGCCCCGGTCGTCAGCAAGAAAAAGGGAGAGTTCGTCGACCTCTTCCACGAGCTCGCGGCCGGGGGATACTCGCGAGCCATCGTCGACGGTGAGATGGTGCAGCTCTCTGACCCGCCGAAGCTGAAGAAACAGGTGAAGCACGACATTTCGGTCGTGATCGATCGACTCGTCGCGGGACCAGACCTCTTGGGGCGACTCACGGACTCGCTCGAGACCGCGCTGCGTCTGGCCTCGGGCGTTGTCACGATCGACTTCGTCGACGAGGCCCCCGGGACCGACGAGCGCACCCGCGTCTTCTCTGAGCGACTGAGCTGTCCCAACCAGCACCCGGTGCAGCTGACAGAGATCGAACCGCGCACCTTCTCCTTCAACGCGCCGTTCGGCGCGTGCCCGACCTGCTCCGGGCTTGGCACGAGCATGTCGGTGGACGAGGATCTGGTGCTTGGCGACCCCGAGCTCTCGATCGCCGAGGGCGTCATCGTGCCGTGGACGAGCCAGGGGAAGAGCCTGTATCAGTACTACGAGAAGCTGCTCCGGGGCCTCGCCAATGATCTCGATTTCTCATTGACTGCGCCCTGGCAAGAGCTCAGTGACGAGGTACGAGACGCGGTGCTGTACGGGAACAACTTCAAGGTGAGCGTCCGCTGGCGTAACCGTTTCGGCCGCGAGGTCAAATACCGGAGCGGGTTCGAAGGGGTCATCCCGTTCATCGAGCGGCAGTACGCCGAGGCTGAATCCGATACGAAGCGTGATCGCTGGCGTGAATTCCTGCGCGAAGTACCGTGCCACGTGTGTCACGGTCAACGACTCAAGCCCGAGGTTCTCGCGGTCACGGTCAACGGTGAATCGATTGCCTCGGTGACGGGATTCAGCCTCACCGACGCCAAACGGTTCTTCGACGATGTGTCGTTGACCGAACGCGAGGCGAAGATTGCTGCTCAGGTCCTGCGCGAGATTCGCCTGCGCTTCGACTTTCTCATCGAGGTGGGCCTCGGTTATCTGACGCTCGCTCGCTCGGCGGGCACACTCTCGGGGGGCGAAGCGCAGCGGATCCGGCTGGCGACACAGATCGGTTCCGGCCTGACTGGCGTGCTCTACGTGCTCGATGAGCCGTCGATCGGCCTGCACCAGCGAGACAATCGTCGGCTGATCGAGACGCTCCTGAAACTCCGCGATCTTGGAAACACGCTCATCGTCGTCGAGCACGATGAGGAGACGATCGAATCGGCGGACTGGATCGTCGACATCGGCCCGGGAGCGGGGGTTGAAGGCGGTACGGTCGTGCACTCCGGCCGCTACGACGATCTGCTCACTGAGTCGCGCTCGATCACGGGGGACTATCTTGCTGGGCGACGGAGTATAGAAACCCCGAAGCGGCGTCGCAAGCGGGAGCGGGGCCGTGAGCTGAAAGTCGTGGGAGCCCGTTCGAACAACCTGCAGAACGTCGACGCGACCTTCCCCCTCGGCATCATGACCGCCGTGACCGGGGTGTCTGGCTCCGGCAAATCGACCCTGGTGAACGACATCCTCTACCGGGTGCTCGCAAATCAGCTCAACGGTGCGCGGCTCGTGCCAGGAAAGCACACCCGAGTGACCGGTCTGGACCACCTCGACAAGGTGGTGCACGTCGACCAGGCGCCAATCGGACGGACCCCCCGTTCGAACCCCGCGACGTACACCGGCGTCTTCGACAAGATTCGGACCCTCTTCTCCGAGACCCCGGAAGCCAAGACGCGCGGATATCTGCCGGGTCGCTTCAGTTTCAATGTCAAGGGAGGCAGGTGCGAGGCCTGTTCCGGTGACGGCACGTTAAAAATCGAAATGAACTTCCTGCCTGACGTTTACGTCGCGTGCGAAGTGTGCGACGGGAGCCGCTACAACCGCGAGACGCTGCAGGTCCGGTACAAGGGGAAGAACATCTCTGAGGTGCTCGACATGCCAATCGTCGAAGCCGAGGAGTTCTTCCGACCGATTTCCTCGATCCATCGGTACATGAAGACGCTGGTCGATGTGGGCCTGGGCTACGTGCGCCTCGGCCAGAGCGCGACGACACTCTCCGGGGGAGAGGCTCAGCGCGTAAAGCTCGCGACAGAACTCCAGAAGCGGTCGAACGGTCGCAGCATCTACGTGCTGGACGAGCCGACGACGGGTCTGCACTTCGAGGATGTGCGCAAGCTTCTGCTCGTGCTGAACGGACTCGTCGACAAGGGGAACACGGTCATCACCATCGAGCACAATCTCGACGTCATTCGGAGCGCCGACTGGGTCATCGACCTCGGGCCAGAGGGCGGATCCGGTGGAGGCACCATCATCGCAGCCGGTACTCCTGAACAGCTCGCGAAGCACCCGGAAAGTCACACCGGTCAGTTCCTCGCCGAGGTCCTGCACGGCCGGAGTGCTGCGCAGCGAGAGAGGGGTCGCGAAGCAGTGAGGGCGGTGGTGTGATCGGCGAAGATCGCCGGGCAGAGTTTCGCCCCGCCACCGGGGAGATACCGACGAGCCCAGGGGTATATCGGTTCAGCGACCGCCACGGCAGGGTCCTGTACATCGGTAAGGCGAAGAACCTCCGCGCGCGGGTAGCCAACTACTTCCAGCCGTTGACCTCGCTGATGCCGCGCACGCGGCGCATGCTCGCACTCGCGGCGTCGCTCGACTGGACCGTGGTCGCGACTGACACGGAGTCCCTGGTGCTGGAGCACACCTGGATCACCGAGTTCAAGCCCCCCTTCAACGTCCAGTTCAAAGACGATAAGACGTATCCCTACCTCGCGGTTACCCTCCGCGACGAGGCTCCACGACTCGTCATCACACGCAACGAGCGGATCCGCGGCGCACGCTATTTCGGGCCCTACCCGAAGGTGTGGGCGCTGAGAGAGACGACCGGCCTGCTGCAGGAAGCATTCCCGATCCGCACCTGCAATGACGCCGACTATCGGCGCGCGATGCTCAGCGGCCGACCCTGCCTTGCTGGCCAGATTGGTCGATGCAGCGGGCCGTGCTCACAGCTGCTGACGGTGCTGGAACACCGGGAACGGGTGGAAGAGCTCGTGGCCTTTCTCAGCGGGGGCGACCGCGGACATCTGCGCCGGCTGCAGCGGGAGATGCGCGACGCTGCGGCGGAGCAGCGCTACGAAGCAGCGGCGAGGCTGCGGGACCAGGTGCAGGCCGTCGAACACGTCATGGAGAAGAACGCCGTCGTGCTCGGTCACGATGTCCACCTGGATGTGTTCGGGCTGCGCTCCGATGAGCTCGCAGCGGCGGCACACCAGTTCATCATCCGCGGCGGTCGCATCCGCGGTGAACGCAGTTGGATCGTGGACGTCGAACTTGACGATTCCCCCGGAACCCTGCTGGAACAGGTGATCCAGACGGCGTACGAGGGAGATCGCGAACCCCCGCCGGAGGTGCTCGTGCCGGTGCTGCCCGAGAATGCGCCGGAACTCGAAGAAGCGCTCGGTGCTCGCCGGCCACGGCGAGGCCGGGTGCGGGTTCGCGTTCCTGAGCGAGGCGCGAAGGCCGACCTCATGGGGCGCGCAAACCTCAACGCGGGGGAGCATCTCATCCGCCACAAGCTCAAACGTGCGGCCGACCTGACCGCACGAACCGATGCACTCGCCGAGCTGCAGCGCGGTCTCGGAATGACGGAGCCGCCCCTTCGGATCGAGTGCATCGATGTGTCGCACCTGCAAGGAACGGGGGTGGTGGCATCGCTCGTCGTCTTCGAAGACGGCCTCCCGGCGAAGGGAGCTTATCGAAAATATCGAATCGAACAGACGACCGACGATACGGACTCGATTTTTCAGGTCGTTGCGCGACGCGCAGCGCAGCTGAACGCCGCCGAGCAGAGCGGCGCTCAGCCGAACGGAATCTATCGCGACCGACCGCAGCTGCTCATCGTCGACGGAGGTGAACCGCAAGTTCGTGCCGCATCCAGGGCGCTCGCGGAGGCGGGGGTCGAGGATGTCGCGCTGTGCGGGATCGCGAAGCGGATGGAGGAGATCTGGCTTCCCGATGATCCCTTCCCAGTGATTCTTCCGCGTACCAGTGAGGCGCTTTTTCTCGTGCAACGCATTCGCGACGAAGCGCACCGGTTCGCAATCACTTTTCAGCGCCAGCGGCGCAGCACCGCGATCGCGAGCGTGCTCACCGAGATTCCGGGCCTCGGGCCGAAGCGAGCTCAAGCGATCCTTCGGCACTTCGGTTCCGTCGCGCGCCTCAGAGCCGCATCGACCGCCGAGCTCGCCGCCGCGCCGGGTGTCGGCCCGAAGCTGGCGGCCCAGATCGTTGCACACTTGGCACCGAATCGTGAAGGATCCGAGGAAGGGGATCGCAGGGGCGCGGCTGGCGCTAAGCTGGGTGGGACCGCATCGCCGGAGCACGAAGAGGGGGAATCTGAATGAACGACACTGCGTCGGCCCAGGAGATCCTGATCGTCACCGGCATGAGTGGTGCCGGGCGCAGCACGGTTGCGAACACGCTCGAGGACCTCGGCTGGTACGTCGTTGACAACCTGCCGCTCGCAATGCTGAAGACCCTCGCCGATATGGCAGATCGCTCGGGCGGCGCGCTGCCGCGAATCGTCGCGGTCGTCGACGTGCGCGGGCGCGACCTGTTCAGCGACATTCAGCAGACAGTCCGAGATCTGCGAGAGAACGCCAAAGTTCGAGTCGTGTTCCTCGATGCTGCGGACGACATCCTCGTACGCCGCTACGAGTCGGTGCGTCGGCCGCATCCGCTGCAGGGCGATGCGACGAGCCTGCTCGAGGGGATCCGTCTTGAACGCGAGCGGCTGCAAGAGCTCCGTGCCTCGAGTGACGTCGTCATCGACACTTCCCGATACAACGTGCACGACCTGTCGACCGCGACCCGCGAGCTCTTTTCCGACGAGGATACTCCTGGGCTGCAGTTGAGCGTGCTGAGCTTCGGCTTCAAATATGGGGCGCCCACGGACGTGGACCTCATGGCGGACATGCGTTTCCTCCCGAACCCGTTCTGGGAGCCAGACCTGCGTGCGCTCACCGGTGTGGACCCCGAGGTGAAGGACTACGTGCTGAGTCGCGAAGGTGCCGCCGATTTCTTGGAAAGCTACGTCGCCGCGCTCACCCCCGTTTTCGCGGGATTCCAACGCGAGAATAAGCGCCACGCGTCGCTCGCCGTCGGCTGCACCGGCGGAAAGCACCGCTCTGTTGCCATAGCCCGAGAACTTGCGGACCGACTGGCCGGCCTCCCCGGAGTGAGTGTCAGCCTGCGCCACCGCGATCTCGGGCGCGAGTGATCCGCAGCGATCACCGCAAACCCAGAACCACCCTGTCTCCTGAGAGGATCATCTGTGCCGTCAACCGCCGAGGTCAAGAACGAGCTCGTCCGCCTGCCCGCCGCCAACACCGGCGAGCGGGTCGCAGAGGTCGCCACCGTCCTGCGACTCGCCGGTGGCCTCCATACGATTTCGGGCAGGATCGCCCTGGAGGTTGAGCTGCACACGCCGCAGATCGTGCAGCGTGTGCGTAAGGATCTCGCGGAGCTCTACGGGGTTCGGTCCGAGGCGAAACAGCTCCCACCGACGAGCACGCGCCCCGGAGCACCGCAGTTTCTCGTCCGCGTCATCGACGGTGAGACGCTCGCGCGACAGCTGGGTCTGCTCGACCAGCGGCGTCGCCCGATCCGCGGGCTACCGAACCGACTGACGACCGGAGCCCAGCCGGAGCTTGCGGCAATCTGGCGGGGCGCGTTCCTCGCCAGAGGCTCGATCACCCCGCCCGGCCGATCCGTTGGGCTTGAGATCGTCTGTCCGACGAACGAGGCCGCGATGGCGCTCGTGGGTGCCGCACACCGGCTCGGTATCGACGCGAAGAGCCGTGAAATCCGCGGTCAGCACAAGGTCCTGATCCGCGACAGCGAAACCATCGGTCGTGTGCTGGGCATCATGGGTGCGAACAATGCGCGGGAGGAGTGGGATGAACTCCGCAAGGCTCGTGAAACACGCGCCACCGCAAATCGGCTCGTCAACTTCGACGACGCGAATCTCAGGCGCTCTGCCCAGGCATCCGTCGCGGCGTGCGCGAGGGTCGAGCGTGCGCTCGAGATTCTGGGGGATGAGGTGCCCGAGCATCTCCGCTATGCCGGTCAGCTCCGACTCACCCACCGTGAGGCGAGCCTCGACGACCTCGGCGCCCGTGCAGAGCCGCCGCTCACGAAGGACGCGATCGCCGGTCGGATCCGGCGACTGCTCGCAATGGCCGATAAGGAGGCCGCCGCGCGAGGGATCCCTGGAACCGAGGCGAGCCTGCCTGAGGAGCTCGACCGGATCTGACCGGATATAGCTATTCGCGAACACCCCCGATGGTTCACCCGCGGGGCCTAGACTTGAACAGACGAATGTCAACTTAGAGATTGGAGTGCCCCATGGCCGCCTACTCACTTCCGGAACTTCCCTACGACTATGCAGCGCTCGAGCCGCACATTAGCGGTAAGATCATGCAGCTGCACCACGACAAGCACCATCAGGCCTACGTCACGGGCGCGAACGCTGCACTGGAGCAGCTGGCCGAGGCTCGCGACGCCGGCAACCTGGGTGCCGTGAACAAGCTCGAGAAGGACCTCGCGTTCAACGTCGGCGGTCACGTCAACCACACGATCTTCTGGAACAACCTCTCACCGGAGGGCGGGGACCGTCCCGAGGGCGAACTGGCGGCTGCGATCGACGAGTACTTCGGTGACTTCGAGAAGTTCCAGGCGCACTTCACCGCCACCGCCATGGGCGTCCAGGGCTCCGGCTGGGCCGTGCTTGCCTGGGATGCGCTCGGTCAGCGCCCGAACATCGTCCAACTGTTCGATCAGCAGGGCAACCTGCCGGCCGGTACCATCCCGCTCCTGATGCTCGATGTGTGGGAGCACGCCTACTACCTCGACTACCTCAACGTGCGTGCCGACTACGTGAAGGCCTTCTGGAACATTGCGAACTGGCAGGACGTCGCGAAGCGCTTCGCGGCAGCCCGGAGCCAGACGCCCGGCCTGATCTGAGTTGCTGAAGGAGCCCACTGCACCCATGCGCACCATTGCATCTCTCGGGGAGCTGCGTTCCCGTACCGTGATCGTGCGGTGCGACCTGAACGTACCGCTCGACGGGGGCGTCATCACCGACGACGGTCGAATCCGTGCCTCGCTCACCACGATCTCCGAGCTGAGGGAGGCTGGGGCACGAATCGTGCTGATCAGCCACCTCGGTCGCCCGAAGGGCGCGCCGGAGGAACGGTTTTCGCTACGTCCGGTGGCTGCGCGCATGGCCGAGCTGCTCGGAGCGCCCGTGCGTTTCGTCGGTGAGACAGTGGGCTCCGAAGCCACGGCCGCTGTCGCGGAGCTCCAGGACGGCGAAGTAGTCCTCCTGGAGAATCTCCGATTCAATGCTGGTGAGACGAGTAAGGACGAAGCCGAGAGGCGTGCCTTCGCCGGTCAATTGGCGGCGCTCGGAGATGCGTTCATATCCGACGGCTTTGGCGTCGTGCACCGCCGCCAGGCGAGCGTTACCGAACTCGCGCAGTTGCTCCCCAGCGCGGCGGGGCGGCTCGTCGCCTCGGAGCTTGAGGTGCTGCAGCGACTCACCGTAGATCCTGCACGCCCGTACACGGTCGTGCTCGGGGGCTCGAAAGTCTCGGACAAGCTCGGCGTGATCGCCCACCTCCTTGAGCGCGTCGATACTCTGCTTATCGGCGGCGGGATGCTCTTCACTTTCCTCGCCGCTCAGGGGCACGGGGTGGCGGCGAGCCTGCTCGAGTCGGACCAGCTGGACACCGTGCGCGGGTACCTCGCTGAGGCGGAGCGCCGCGGTGTCCGCATCGTTCTCCCGACCGACGTGGTCGTCGCCGAGGCCTTTGCGCCGGACGCGGCGCACGAGGTTGTCGCCGCGGACGCGATCGAGAACTCCGCATTCGGCGCGCAGGGCATCGGCCTCGATATCGGGCCCGATTCCGCACGTGAATTCGCGGCGGTGATCGCCGAGTCTGCGACGGTGTTCTGGAACGGCCCAATGGGCGTTTTCGAGATGGCGGCGTTCGCGAACGGAACCCGCGCTGTCGCACAAGCACTCACCGAGACCTCCGCGTTCACGGTCGTTGGCGGCGGAGATTCTGCGGCTGCTGTACGCGCCCTGGGCTTCACGGATGACCAGTTCGGTCACATCTCGACAGGCGGCGGCGCAAGTCTTGAATTTCTCGAGGGGAAGGCGTTGCCCGGACTGGAGGAGCTCCGATGACTGCGAACCGTACCCCGCTGATCGCAGGGAACTGGAAGATGAATTTCGATCACCTCCAGGCGATCGCGTTCGTGCAAAAACTCGCGTGGAGCCTCAAGGACGCGCGGCACGACTATCGCGACGTCGAGGTGGCCGTATTCCCGCCCTTCACCGATCTGCGGTCGGTGCAGACGCTGCTCGCGGCCGACAAGATCGACCTCAGCTTGGGGGCGCAAGACGTTTCACCGCACGACGCCGGTGCCTACACGGGCGACATTGCCGCTGCGATGCTCGCGAAACTCGAGGTCGCGTACGTCATCGTCGGCCATTCGGAACGTCGTCATGGGCACGGAGAAACTGACGACACGGTAGCGGCCAAGGCGCGAGTCGCGCACGAGGCCGGTATCACCCCGGTGATCTGCGTGGGTGAAACTGCCGAGGATCTTCACACGCACGGCGCCGCTGCGATCCCCCTGCGACAGCTGGACGCGGTGATCGCGGCGCTTCCTGAGAGCGCCGAGTTCGTGGTCGCCTACGAGCCGGTTTGGGCGATCGGGAGCGGACAAGCTGCGACATCGGCGCAGGCGGAAGAGGTCGCACAGGCGCTTCGGAATCGCCTGCGTGAACGCCTCGGCGAAGATCGTGCGTCGGCGACACGCATCTTGTACGGGGGGTCGGTGTCAAGCCAGAACATCGCCGGTTTCATGCGCGAGCCCAATATTGACGGTGCCCTCGTCGGCGGTGCCAGCCTCCAAGTGGACGAATTTTCGCGACTCATCCAGTTCAAGAAGCACGTCACTGCCGGCGCGTAGGGCGGCGCTCACACCACCGCGCGGTATACTGGCCGTTGGCTTCCCGCGCACACTACTGGAAAGGTGCACTGCGTGCTCATCCTCAAGATCGCACTGATCGTGCTCCTCGTGATCACGAGTCTGCTGCTGACCCTCTTCATCCTGCTGCACAAGGGGCGGGGCGGGGGGCTCTCCGATATGTTCGGCGGCGGCGTGACCTCAAGCCTTGGCTCCTCCGGGGTCGCCGAGCGCAACCTCAACCGGATCACGGTCGTGGTTTCGTTGGTGTGGGCAGCCTCGATCGTGGGGCTCGGCTTGATCGCCCGGTTCTCGATCGTTTAGTTCTCGAACTCAGTCGCTTCAGGAAGGTTGTTGATGGCTGCAGGAAGTAGTGCGATTCGCGGTGCGCGCGTCGGTTCAGGTCCCATGGGGGAGAAAGACCACGGCGCCCGCGCCGAACGAGTGCAGGTGTCCTACTGGGATGCGCTCGGCAATGAGACGATCCGGTCATTCTCCGCTGATGTTCCGGACGATGAGATCCCCGAGCAGATCGATTGCCCGACAAGCGGTCTGCCCGCTGGTCGTGACAAGAATAATCCGCCCACCCTCGCGAAGAACGAGCCCTACAAGACGCATCTCGCGTACGTGAAGGAGCGCCGCACTCCTGAGGAGGCTGCGGACCTGCTCGAGCAGGCGCTTGAGAAACTTCGTGCTCGCCGCGGTTCTGCAAAGACGACGGCCTGAGCCGGCGTCTCCGGCACTGACGACGGCCTGAGCCGGCATCGTTAATACTGACGAGACGTCCCGATGTGAGCGCACGCTCCTCGGGACGTTTTCGTCTTCTTAGGTGTCGCCCTTGAGCTGTGCGAGGAGTTCGCTGAGTGAGGCCTGCACGTCGTTGAATGCGAGCACGTGCACCGGTCGGCCGCGCTGTGCGAGGACGTTTCGATCTCCGCGGGCCTGAGCTGCGATGAGCTCCGAAAAGCCGCTGTCGGAGCCGGGGATCGCGACCGTTGGCGGATCGAGGTCGAGCACCTGCAGAAACGCGCCGAGGGGTGGCCCTCCCTTGTGGAGTTGCCCCGTCGAGTGCAGGTACGAGGGGCCCCATCCGAGTGCGACGGGCGTTCCGAGCCGCGCTGCGAGGCGCTCCCTGAGTTCGCGGAGGCTCTCAGCTGACGCCGCCCCCGGGTCAACGAACGCTTGGATCGCCACGTACCCGCCCTGGGGAACTGACGTGCCAATTGCGGCGAGGACAGCCGAGGGGTCAGGAGTTTCCGGCGTGGCGAGATCCTGGGGCGGCGAGGCAAGCGCTTCCCGTGCTGCGACCTTCGCGGATTCGACATCTGGTTGATTGAATGGATCGATGCCCATGAGCCGCCCGAGAACGGCAGTGGCGACTTCCCAGAGCAGCATCTGTGCGCCAAGGGATCCCTCGACACGCATGCCGGCTGCAGGTGCCGAATCGAGCTCTTTGTCCCGCTCGTTGGAGTCGCTGAGGACCGGGAGGAGTTGCGGCGGCGTATGACTCGGCACGAACTCATATGCGTCGCGGGGGAGCGCGATCGGCAGGATCCCTCGTCCGTTCTTACCGGTGGACTCCGCGACGAGCTGCTCGATCCAGGCACCCAGGCCCCAGTCCGCCGCCGGTGTTGAGTGCACGCCGAGTATGTACTTCTCGGGGAGGCCAACGAAGATCGAAGTCGCGAGCACCAGTGCCGGGTTCGACGGTGAATTCGACGCAAGCCGATCCCGCACTGCGGCGGCAGACGCCACGAGGGAGCCAGTGTCCGCTCCCGCAAGCCCCGCGGGCACCAGCCCGAACGCGGTCAGCGCCGAGAACCTTCCGCCCACGTTCGGATCGGCGAGGAAGACGCGACGGCCCGCGTCGCGCGAATCGGTTTCGAGGGGCGAGCCCGGGTCGGTGACGATCACGAGGCGGCCCGAAGGGTCAATGCCCGCGTCGCGGAACGCATGGTCGAAAGCGGCGAGGTGACTCCGCGTCTCGATCGTGCTACCCGACTTTGAACTCACCACCACAGCGGTGCGTGACAGGTCGCCAGCGAGCGCGCGCCGGATCGCGGCGGGGTGTGTCGTGTCGATGACCTCGAGGGCGACTCCTGCGTTGCGGGTGATGACCGCGGGGGCGAGGCTTGAGCCGCCCATGCCGCACAGAACGATGCGGTCGACGCCTTCGCGGCCCAGTGCCGCTCGTAGTGAGGCGACCTCGCGCACCGTCTCCTCCGCAGGCCCGGCAAAGTCGGTCCACCCCAGCCTGATCGACGCCTCTGCTTCCGCCTCGGAACCCCAGAGCGAGGCATCCCGTGCGAACAGCCGCGAGGCCACCTCGTCAGCCACGAGGGAACCGAGGACCCGAGAATACTCGGGTCGCGACTCAATTGTTGCCGCAGGAAGAACCCGGAGGTTCATCGCGACTCCTCGAGCGCCCGCTCCACCGTCCTGCACAGGTCGGCCCAGGACGCATCGAACTTCTCTAGCCCCTCACGTTCGAGTTTGGCCGTGACCTCCGTGTATTCGATCCCCTGAGCGTCGATCGCGTTGAGCAGCTGATTCGACTCGAGATACTCTGACCGCACGGAATCACCACGCACCTGACCGTGATCGGCGAGCGCCTCCAGCGTCGCCTCCGGCATCGTGTTCACCACGTCCGGTGCCACGAGCTCGGTCACGTACAGTGTGTCGGGCAAGGAGGGATCCTTCACCCCCGTCGACGCCCAGAGCGGGCGCTGCCGGTTCGCGCCCAGAGCGAGCAGCTGCCGGGCACGTTCAGTGTCGAATGACTGTTCGTAGACCTCGTAGGCGAGCCTTGCATTCGCAACGCCGGCCTGCCCCTTGAGCTCGAGCGCCTCAGGCGACCCATTCGCGGTCAGCCGTGCGTCGATCTCGGTGTCGACCCGCGAGACGAAGAAGGAGGCAACGGAGTGAATCGTCCTGAGGTCCAATCCCGCAGCCCGTGCGCGCTCCAGCCCCGTCAGATAGGCGTTGATGACCTGGCGGTAGCGTTCGAGACTGAAGATGAGCGTCACGTTCACGCTGATGCCCTCGGCGATCGTAGCGGCAATCGCCTCGAGCCCCTCGACCGTAGCGGGGATCTTGATCATCGCGTTCGGCCGTGCGACCTTCGCCCACAGCTCACGTGCCTGCGCGACGGTGCCTGCGGCATCCCGCGCAAGCCCCGGCTCTACCTCGATTGAGACTCGTCCATCACGTCCACCGGAGCTCGAAAAGACCTCGGCGAAGATATCGCATGCGTCAGCGACATCCGCGGTCGTCAACTCGATGATGGTCGCATCGGTGCCGAGCCCGCGCGCGGCGCACGCCTCGATTCGATCCCCATATCCAACGCCACCGCCGATCGCAGCGGCGAAGATCGTCGGGTTGGTGGTGACACCCACCACGTCCCGCTCCGCAATGAGTGCGGAAAGTTCTCCGCTCTCGATGCGTTGGCGCGACAGATCGTCGAGCCAGATACTCACTCCGGCGGCGCTCAGCGCTGCGGTTGGTGAGGCGTTCATGGGTGCCCCCTTCAGCTTGCGATCGAAGCTTGTGCGGCCTCGACGACCGCCTCGGTTGTGATCCCGTACTCGCGGAACAGCGTCTCGTGGTCCGCGGACGCCCCGAACGTCTCAATGGAGACGGAGCGACCGCGGTCGCCGATCAGACGCTCCCAGCCGAGCGAGACGCCGGCTTCCACGCTTACCCGCGCAGTGACGTCGGCGGGGAGAACCTGCTCACGGTACTCGGCAGTTTGCTCCGCGAACCACTCGAGACAGGGCGCGCTGACGACCCGGGCGCCGATGCCAACCTCGGCGAGGCGCTCGCGCGCCTCAACCGCGAGCTGCACCTCGGATCCGGTGCCAATAAGGATGACATCGAGTCGATCCGTCGGCGTATCTGCGAGTACGTACGCGCCTCGGCGCACCCCGTCCGCGGCATCCTCGTCAGACGCAAAGCCATTGCCACGAGGGAGAACTGGTACGTTTTGGCGCGTCAGCGCGATTCCGGTCGGGCCGGCATGCCGGGAGAGGATCTCGTGCCAGGCGGTCGCCGTCTCGTTTGCGTCCGCTGGCCGGACGATCGAGAGGTTCGGAATCGCGCGAAGCGCCGCGAGGTGTTCGACGGGCTGATGTGTCGGCCCATCCTCACCGAGCCCAATCGAATCGTGCGTCCACACAAAGATGCTCGGTATATTCATCAGCGCGGCGAGCCGCACCGCAGGCCGCATATAGTCCGCGAACTGCAGGAACGTGCCGCCGTAACTGCGCGTCGGTCCGTGCAGCTGAATTCCATTCAGGATCGCCGCCATCGCGTGCTCTCGGATGCCGAAGTGCAGCACACGACCGTAGGGGTTACCCGTCCAGGTCGAGGTTGAGCGATGCGCCGGAACGAAGGAAGCCGCGCCGGGAATCGTGGTGTTGTTCGAGCCTGCGAGATCCGCTGAGCCGCCCCACAACTCGGGCATGATCGGACCGAGGGCTGCGAGCACCTTGCCGCTGGCCGAGCGTGTGGCGATGCTTTCGCCGGGTTCGAAGGAGGGGAGTGCCTCGAGGGCGCCCTCGGGCAGCGCTCCCGCTTCAAGCCGGTCGAGCAGCGCTTTGCGGTCCGGGTTCGCGCTCGCCCAGGCGTCGAAGGCTCGCTGCCAAGTCGCGCGGGCCTCGGCGCCTCGATCAACCGCCTTGCGAGTGTGCTCCAGTACACCCTCCGGAAGTTCGAAGTGCTGTTCGGGGTCGAACCCGAGCGTTCGCTTGAGTCCGGCGAGCTCTTCGGCGCCGAGTTTCGATCCGTGGATGCCGCCGGTGTTCTGCTTACCCGGTGACGGCCAGCCGATGATCGTCTTCAAGATGATGAGCGACGGCTTCGACGTCTCGGCCTGAGCCGCCTCGATCGCACGGTGCAGCTCTGCGAGATCCTCGACGTACGCGCCCGTCTTCTTCCAGTCGACCTCAATGACCTGCCAGCCGTACGACTCGTAGCGCTGGGCCACATCCTCCGTGAACGAGATATCGGTGTCGTCCTCAATGGAGATCTGATTCGAATCATAGATCGTGATGAGGTTGCCAAGCTCCTGATGGCCGGCGAGCGAAGACGCTTCGCTCGTCACGCCCTCCTGCAGGTCGCCATCGCCCGCGACCACGTAAATGAAATGATCGAACGGGCTCGTGCCGGGCGCGGCGTCGGGGTCGAAGAGGCCGCGCTCGTAGCGGGCCGCGTAGGCGAACCCGACGGCCGACGCAAGTCCCTGGCCAAGCGGACCGGTAGTGATCTCCACCCCGTCGGTGTACCCGTATTCGGGGTGACCAGGCGTTTTCGAACCCCATGTGCGCAACGCCTGCAGATCCTCGAGCTCGAGGCCGTACCCGCCGAGAAACAGCTGCACATATTGAGTCAACGACGAGTGACCGACGGAAAGGATGAAGCGATCCCTTCCGATCCACTTCGCATCCGCGGGGTCATGCCGCATGATCCGTTGATGCAGGAGATACGCGAGCGGGGCCAAGCTGATCGCGGTCCCAGGGTGGCCGTTGCCAACCTTCTCCACCGCATCAGCCGCGAGCACTCGCGCGGTATCGACGGCGAGATTATCGAGCTCGTCCCACTGCAGTTCGTTTGCCAAGGGTCACCTTTCCGACGGGAGTCCGGGCGCGATGGTGCGCACGCAGCCAATCCTACGGGAGGAGCGGTACGATAGAGGCGATGTCCACCGAGATCTCAGCCCAGCATGACGTCGCGTCGAACGCTCCGCGACGCTCCTTCGGCCGTACCGTGATGAACTACATCGCGCTCACGAAGCCGCGCGTTATGGAACTGCTGCTCGTCGTCACAGTTCCCGCCATGATTCTCGCCGTCGGGGGTCTTCCAAATCTCTGGCTCGTACTCGCCACGCTGATCGGCGGGGCGATGAGCGCGGGATCGGCTGGCGCGTTCAACTGCTACATCGACCGCGAGGCCGACCGACTCATGCAGCGCACCAAGAACCGGCCGCTCGTAACAGGTGAGATTTCCGACCGGAACGCGCTCATTTTTGCCTGGGTGCTCGGTGTGCTCTCGATCGTGTGGCTCTACTTCACGACCAACTGGCTCGCCGCGCTGCTCGGGGTAGGTGCCATCTTCACCTACGTAGTCGTATACACGATGTGGTTAAAGGGCCGGAGCGAACAGAACATCATCTGGGGCGGGATCGCCGGGTGCTTCCCCGTGCTTATCGGGTGGGCCGCAGCGACGGGATCCCTCGACTGGCCGGCCTGGGTCTTCTTCCTCATTATCTTCCTCTGGACGCCGGCGCACTACTGGCCGCTCTCGATGCGGTATCGCGACGACTATGCGGCCGCGGGCGTGCCGATGCTCGGCGTCGTTCGAGGGCGGGTCACCGTGGGGCTGCAGGTCATCCTCTACACCTGGGCGACGGTCGTCTCGAGCCTGCTGCTCATCCCGGCGCCGGGCATCGGCTGGCTCTACGCGGTTGTCGCGGTGCTGTCGGGCGGCTACTTCATCCTGCAGGCTCACCGCCTGTACGGCAGCGCCATCAGAGGCCGGGAGGGGAAGCCGATGCAGGTGTTCCACGGCTCGATCACATACCTCTCTGTGCTCTCGCTCGCGATCGCGATCGATCCGCTGCTGCCCTTCTGACGCCCGCGGAGTAACGTGGTCGGCATGCACGCAGCCGCACCACACGACCCCAGCACCGCCGTCGTCTCGCTCGGACGCCCCGCTCGCAAGGTCGGTGCCGCACTCAACCCGGCGATTGCAATGTCCTCGACCTTCGTGGGCGTCACGACCCCCGAAGGGGGCGAAGACCGGGGATACGCGCGGTTCTCCAATGAAACCTGGGAGCCGCTCGAATCTGCGATCGGCGTACTGGAGGGCTCTCACCTACCCGCGCTCGCGTATGCGTCGGGAATGGCGGCGGTGTCCGCGGCGCTTTCTCTCGTACCCGTCGGCGGAACTGTACTCGTTCCGACAACGTCCTACAACGGAACGATCGGACTCGCACGCTCGCTCGCATCGCACGGCGCCATCACCCTGCGCGAGATCGACCCCGGAGACACTGAATCGACGATCGCTCAGATGACCGACGCCGACCTCGTGTGGTTGGAATCACCCACGAACCCGCTGCTGGAGGTGATCGACCTTCCGCTGCTCATCGGCGCAGCGCGCGAGCGAGGTCTGATGACTGTCGTG
>JBBAFK010000039.1:0-25506 GCA_041655455.1 Leucobacter sp.
GCTCGTCACCGAAGGGGTCGCACGCGGCCTCGACAGCACCCCGCACGTGCGAGTCGTCGACGCCGAAGATCTCGGTGACGACGCCATCGTCGCGGAGACCGCAAGCGCCGCGCACCGCGGATCCGCGGTCACGGTCGTGACGAGCGACGCCGAGCTCAAGGTTCGCTCCCTCGCCGCCGGCGCATCAGGCACGCGGGGCGCGAAGAAGCTCATCAAGCAGCTCGACGACTAACCCGCCCGAGTCGGTCAGGGCTCGATGCCTGAGCCACGCGGGCCCATCAGGGCTCGACGAGGATCCCGTCGTCGTCACACCACACCGTCGCACCGGGCCGGAACGTCACCCCGCCCACCTCGACGGGCACATCGAGCTCCCCCGCCCCCGTTTTCGCTGACTTCGCGGGGTTTGATCCGAGCGCCTTCACGCCGAGCGGAAGCGTGCCGAGCGCGACCCGATCCCTCACCGCACCGTTCACGATCAGCCCAGACCAGCCGTTATCCACGGCGAGCGCGGCAATGATGTCGCCGACAAGCGCGGTCTCGAGCGAGCCCCCGCCGTCGATCACGAGCACCGCGCCCTCGCCCGGGCCCGAAAGGGTCTCCCTCACGAGCGCATTGTCTTGGAAGCAGCGGATGGTGCGGATCGGGCCGGTGAAGCCGCTCAGCCCACCGAGGTTCAGAAACTGCAGCGAGAGCGACTGCAGCTCGTGTCCGCGTTCGTCGTAAAGGTCGGCCGTGCTGATCTGAGCCATGAGGTCCCTCCGTCATTGAGCAGCATCTCGGTTGCTCCGGTTCCTTCCACGGTACAGGCCACCTCTGACGTTCACGGTCGACAAGCAATGAAACGCAATGTTGCCGCGAGAAGTTTCCGCAATCGCCTGCCCAAGTAGTTGCGTGCATCCCAGCACGCAAGCGTGCCTCGGACGCAACGGTACCAAGGTATGAGGCCAACGATACCGGAGCAGGACGCGAGGGATCCCTCCCCGCTCGTACCGTGGAATCACCAGGAACGGACACCGGCCACCCGGCTCGACCTCACCGCCGTTCCCGAACGAAAGGTTCCGACCATGAACACGACCGCCACCGAAACCACCACAACCACCGAGCAGGATTCCCAGGGCACCGCCCCTGAGTTCCATTCCGACACCGCGCCGGTCCGCATCGCTGCGCAGACGCAGGCTCCGCAGCAGCCCGTACCACCGCACTACGGCGCTCCTCAGTACGGTGCTCCGCAGCTCGCGGCGCCTGCACAGGCACAGCCGATCGACCCGCGAAACGCGAACGCGTTCTCGATCGCGAGTTTCGTGCTCGGTCTCGTCTCGATCGTCGCGGGCTGGTCGTTCTTCGCGCCGGTGACCGGCCTCGTACTCGGCATTATCGCGCTGCGTCGCGGCACCGGTGAACGCACGCTCGCGCTCTGGGGTGTGTGGTTGAACGGTGTGCTGCTCGCACTCACCGTACTCGCCGGTCTGGTGCTGTTCGGGATCTTCGGGATCGGCGTCCTCGCTGCCGCCTTCTGACCCAAGCAGGCTCGGCTATCGCCGGAGCCGACGCTCACGACAAACACAGCAGAATCGCTCCGCGATACTCACCGCAGCCGAGACGGCCGCGGCGCATCCTCGAAACAGCGAGAAATCGCTGTTTCGGAGCGCGAGCTCGGCTAGCGCCGGAGCCTGCGCTCACGGATGCGCATGTTGAGCACGATCGGCGACCCCTCAAACCCATAGCGTTCGCGCAGGCGCCGCTGAATGAAGCGACGGTAGCCGGGGTCGAGGAACCCGGACGTGAACAGTACGAACGTCGGCGGCCGGTTCTGCACCTGCGTGCCGAACAGAATTCGCGGCTGCTTCCCTCCGCGGAGCGGGTGCGGGTTCTCCTGCGTGAGCTCCGCGATGAACGCGTTGAACTTCGCGGTCGGGATACGGGTATCCCACGACTCGAGCGCGGTCTCGAGCGCTGGCACGAGCTTCTCGAGGTGCCGGCCCGTGCGCGCGGAAACATTGACGCGCGGCGCCCAGTCGACGTGCCCGAGCTCGGTTTCGATCTCCCGTTCGAGGTAGCGGCGGCGCTCGTCGTCCAGCAGATCCCACTTGTTGAACGCGAGCACGAGGGCGCGGCCTGATTCGAGCACCAGGTCGATGATCCGCAGATCCTGGTCACTGATCGACTCGGTCACGTCGATGAGCACGACAGCGACCTCGGCCTTTTCCAGCGCGGCGGCCGTGCGCAGCGACGCGTAGAAGTCGGCACCTCGCTGCAGGTGGACGCGACGACGGATCCCGGCGGTGTCGACGAACGTCCACACGCGGCCCGCGATCTCGACCTGCTCGTCGACCGGGTCGCGCGTCGTTCCGGCGACGTCACTCACGACGGCGCGTTCCTCGCCGGCCGCCTTGTTCAGCAGGCTCGACTTGCCGACGTTCGGCCGGCCGAGCAGCGCCACACGGCGCGGGCCCGCGAGCTTCGGCTGCGCGACGGCGGATTCCTCCGGAAGCGCCTCGATCACCTGGTCGAGGAGATCCGCGACCCCCCGGCCGTGCAGCGCGGACACGGGGTTCGGCTCGCCGAGGCCGAGCGACCACAGCTGCGCCGCCTCCGGCTCCTGCACCGCGTCGTCGACCTTGTTCGCCACCAAAAAGACGGGCTTCTTCGTGCGCCGCAGCAGCTGCACCACGCGCTCGTCGGTGGCCGTCGGTCCGACGCGCGCGTCGACGACGAACAGCACGACGTCGCACAGCTCGATCGCGACCTCCGCCTGCAGCGCGACCGACGCGTCGATTCCTTTCGCGTCGGGTTCCCAGCCGCCCGTGTCGACGAGCGTGAAGGGGGTGCCCACCCACTCGGCGCGGTAGCTCACCCGGTCGCGGGTAACGCCCGGCACATCCTCCACGACGGCCTCGCGGCGCCCGAGAATACGGTTCACGAGCGCCGACTTGCCAACGTTCGGGCGCCCGACGATCGCCACCACCGGCAGCGCCTCCGCCATGGGCCCGGCGAATCCGAGGTATTCACCGTCGTCTCCAATGATCGTGAGGTCGTCGTCTTCCAGGTCGAAGCTGTCGAGCGACGAGCGCATCGCCCGTAGGCGTTCCTCGTCGGTCACGCCCTCGCTCGCGAGCGCCGGGTCGAACTCCTCACCCGCGATGACCTCGCCCTCGGCGATATCCGAGGGGTCGAAGGCTTCCGGGTCGCGTGGTTCGCTGTTCATGTGTTGCTCTCTTCCGCGGCCCGCTGGGCCGTTCGTACGATGTCGATGACCGCCTGGATCGACTGCTCGAAGTCGAGGTCGCTCGTGTCGACGAGCTGGACTCCGGGTGCCGGGGTCATAAAGTTCACCACGAGCGCGTCCTTCGCGTCTCGGGCTTCGATGTCTGCGAGCACCTGCTCGTGGCTGAGGCCGGGAAGCTCGCCGGCGCGACGGCGAGCGCGCACCTCGGGCGAGGCGGTCATGATGATCCGCACCGGCGCGTCGGGTGCGACGACGGTCGTGATGTCGCGGCCTTCGATCACGACCCCGGGGAGGCCGGAATCCGCGACGATCTGGCGGAACATGCGGTTCAGCTGATCCCTCACCTCGGGGTGCTTCGAGACCCGGCTCACCTGCGCGCTGATCTGCGGATCGCGGATCGCCGCGGTGACGTCGTGCGTTTCGCCGCCCGCGGGGAGCCGCACCTCGACCCGTTGCTCGCCCTGCAGCGTGATCGAATACTGCCAGCGCCGCAGCAGGCCCAGCACGTCGGCCTCGTCATCGAGGTCGGTGTCGGTGTGGAGCGCCGCCCACGCGAGCGAGCGGTACGCAGCACCGGTGTCGAGGATCCCGAACTTCAGCCGCTCTGCCGTCGCTCGCGACACGCTCGATTTCCCGCTCCCAGCAGGCCCGTCGATCGCGACGAGCAGCGGGGTCGTCTGGGCCGCAGCATGCTTCACAGGGTCCTCCAACCGCGCTCGGTGAGGTCGGTGACCGCGCGTTCCGCGACCTCGGGCAGCACCGCGATCTCCGCGAAGCCGATCTGCGCTCCGGGTGAGTGTTCGAGGCGCAAGTCTTCCATATTAATGCCAAGTTCTCCGAGCTCGGTGAGGAGCGACGCGAGCTGCCCCGGCTGGTCGTCGACAAGCACCGTGATCGTCGTGAACCGCTCGGAGGAGCCGTGCTTACCGGGGATCCGGGCGACGCCGTTGTTTCCAGCCGAGAGGAAGTCTGCGATGCGCCGCTTCGCGCCGGCCTGCGAGGGATCCCGCAGCGCGTCCGTGAACTCCGCAAGATCGGCGGCGAGCGCGTCGAGCAACTCGACGACGGGCTCGTGGTTCGCCCCGAGGATCTGCACCCACAGCTCGGGGGCGCTCGACGCAATGCGCGTCGTGTCGCGGAGGCCACCGCCCGCAAGCCCGATGGCCTGATCGGTGGCGGGCACGAGCCGCGCGGCGAGGAGGCTCGCGAGCACCTGCGGCAGGTGCGAGACGAGCCCGACCGACCGGTCGTGCTCCTCGGGGGTCATCTCGAGGGGCATAGCGCCCAGGTCGAGCGCGACTGCTTCGACGAGCGCGAGCGCCTCGGGCGGGGTCTCGTGGTCGCGGCAGATGACCCAGGGCCGCCCGACGAAGAGGTCGGCCCGCGCCATGATCGCTCCCCCGCGTTCGCGGCCGGCCATCGGGTGTGAACCGACGTAGTTCGTGAGGTCGACGCCGCGGCGGGTGAGCTCGACGAAGGGTGCGAGCTTCACGCTCGCGACGTCGGTGACGACCGAGTCGGGGTAGGTGGTGAGGGCGCGCTCGACCGCGTCGGCGGTGACGTCCGGTGGGGTCGCGACCACGACGAGCGCGGGTGAGGGGTCACCCTCGGCCCGGGGCCTGCCCGCCCCGTAGTCGGCGGCGAGCGCAACCGTGGTCGGCGAAAGATCCTCGAGGGTGACGTCGACGCCGCGGTCGCGGAGCCCCAACCCGACGCTCGCGCCGAGCAGGCCCGAGCCGATGATGTGCACGGACCCCCGTGTGCGCGACGCGACCTCGTTCATCGACCACCCTCCGAAGCAGAAAACCACGTAACACGATAGCCTGGCGAAATGCGGAGCGGTGGTGAAGGTGCGAGAAGGCGCCTCACCCGAACCCCGCCGCCGTGGGCGACGGTCGCCGTTCTCGCGTTCGCGGGGCTCTGCTCCTCGTTCATGTTCACCCTCGTGGTGCCGCTGCAGTCGGAGCTTCCGCGGCTGCTCGACGCGTCGCGCGAAGACACGAGCTGGGTGGTCACGATCACGATGCTCGTCGCGGCTGTTGCGACGCCGATCGCGGGTCGGCTCGGCGACATGTACGGGAAGCGGCGTGTCGTGTTCGTGCTGCTCGCGACGCTGATCATTGGCTCGGGCATCGCCGCGATGTCGAGCTCGATTGTCGGGCTCATCATCGGTCGCGGGCTGCAGGGCGCCGTGTCAGGGGTGGTGCCGCTCGGTATCGCGATCATGCGCGACGTGCTGCCGCCCAAGCGCCTCGGCACCGCCGTCGCATTCATGAGTGCGACGATGGGCGTGGGTGCCGCCCTCGGCATGCCCGCCGCCGCGGCGATCGCGCTACATGCGGACTGGCACACCCTGTTCTGGTTCTCGGCGGCGCTCGGCGTGGTGGGGCTCGTGCTGGTGTGGATTGCCGTGCCCGAGGATGTGATGCGGGTGCCCGGCCGGCTCGACATTCCGGGCACGATCGGGCTAGCGGTCGGGCTCACCGGCATCCTGCTGTTCGTATCGCGCGGCGCGGAGTGGGGGTGGACGTCGCCGCTCACACTCGCCGCGGGCATCGGCGGGGTCGTGGTGCTGCTCGTCTGGGCGCGCTACGAGCTGTACACACGCGAGCCGCTCATCGACCTACGGGTGGCCGCTCGCCCGGCCGTGCTCATCACGAACATCGCGGCCGTCGGGCTCGGGTTCGCGCTCTTCTCCTCGAACGTCACGTTCCCGCAGCTGCTCGAACTGCCGCGCATCGGCGGGGTGGGGCACGGGCTCGACATGATGCAGGCGGCGCTCATCATCATGCCCGCGGGGCTCGTGATGATGCTCATCTCGCCGCTGTCGGGCTGGCTCGAGCGCACGATCGGCCCGCGCCCGCTGTTTACCGGCGGCGCGACCGCGATCGTGCTCGCCTACGTGTTCGTGCTCCTGTGGTCGACCGAGGTGTGGCACATCTTCGTCGCGAACATCTTCATCGGCATCGGTGTTGGGTTCACCTTCGCCGCGATGCCGCTCATCATCATGCGGGCGGTGCCCGCGAGCGAAACCGGGGTGTCGAACGGCCTGAACGCGCTCTTCCGCTCGGTGGGCACCGCAACCGGGTCCGCGGTCATGGGCGGGGTGCTCGCCGCGATGACGGTGGATCACCACGGCACGCTAGTTCCCTCGGCCGAGGCGTTCGCGCTGTGCTTCTGGCTCGCGGCGGCGGTCGCGGCGTCCTCGCTGCTGCTGTCGTTGTTCATCCCGCGCCCGCAAAGCTACGAGCGGCGCCCGTCGATCCCCGGCTGAGCGGGGTTGGGGCGGCACCTCACTCCCCCGGAAGCTGGACCGGCGGCACGAGTATCGTGCGTTGGTCCCTCACCCACACGGCACCGGTGTCTCGCCGCTCGGCGCGGGTCGTGAAGCGGTACCGGTAGGTGACGACGCGCACGAGCTGCGGCCGTTCGCCCGCGAAGGGATCCCGCCGCAGCAGCGCGAGCGTCGGCCCGTCGGCCTCGAGCAGTCGCACGAGCAGGGTCGTGAACCAGTTCTCGAGAGAGTGCCCGAGCGGCAGGAACCACATGAGCCAGTCGAGCCGCAGGTGGTAGGGGGCGAACTGTCCGGGCACCCGGCGCACGTCACCGGGCTTGCCCTTGAACTCGTACTCGCGCCAGTCGGACTCTGCGGGGCCCGGCACCGCCGATCCCTCGATCACGTACTCGACCCTCGTGCGGGTGACCGTGCCGAACGCGCCGTACGCGTTCGCGAGCTGCCAGCGATTGAAACTCGCGTTCATGAGCTGACGACGGGAGGCGAGGTTTCTGAGCGCCTGCCAGCTGAGCCCTGCGATCAGGAGCGCGACGGCGCTGGTGAGTAGCAACCACCACAGTGGAAGGCCGTCCACGACGAGCCCCGCGCCCGCCGACGGATCGCCCCACAGCGTCACCCCCGGCACCGAGACCGCCGACGCCGCCAGCACGATCGTCGCCCAGTTCAGCCACGCAAAGTTACCGGTGCACACGAGCCACAGCTGCGTGCCGATCACGATCGCGGCGGCGACGGTGCCCACGACCCCTGGAATCGGGCTGTCGACCCACAGCCCCACGATCGGCGCGAACAGGAGAAACGGGACCGCGAGCTGGGCGACGTGGTTGCCGATCACCTCCGCGCAGTGAAACCATCGCGGCATGAGGTGCGCCTGACGGCTCAGCGGCCCCGGCATCGGCTGCGTCTCGTGGTGAAACGTGAGCGCGGTAAGATCGCGCCACTCGCGGCCGCCACGGATCTTGATGAGCCCCGCACCGAACTCGAGACGGAAGAGCAGCCACCAAAACAGCACGATCACCACGGTCGGCGGCGGCTGATCCCTCGACCCGAGAAACGCGGCAAGAAACCCGGCCTCGAGCAGCAGCATCTCCCACCCGAACCCGTAGAAGGTCTGCCCGATGCTCACCACCGACATGTAACTGAGCCAGAGGGTGAGGAACGCGAGCATCGGCAGCCACGGACCACCGAGCTGAGGGATCCCAGCCAGAAGCAGCGCAGACACCGCAATCCCGATCCAGCACAGCACCGCCAGGCGACGATCCGTGTACCGCAACCACCGGAAGAGCGTCGGGCGAAGCTCCGCACGCCGCGCCCGCGTCGCCGTCATGAACTCGAGAAACCTGGGAGCCGGCAAGAGCCCCCGCTCACCGAGCAGCGCAGGGAACTGATTCAGCGTGGAGAGGAATGCGACGAGGAAAAGCGCGGCGATGCCCCGCTGGAGTACCTCGCGGGCGACCCAGAAGTCGACGGCTGCGAACCCCTCCATGCGCGTCTCAGCGGGGTCGGGCGATCCCGTGCATCCCCTTCGCACCCTTCCCGTCACCCGGGCGGCCCGCGGTGATACGCCCCCGCCCACCGCGTCCGGGGCGCTTGCCCTTCTTGCGTGCGCCCTCGCCACCGGCGCCACCAGTGCCGTCGGCGCCGTCCTGCGCGGCAGAGAGCAGGGCCCCCCGCTCGGCCGTCGAGAGCTCCCGCATCTCCCCCACGCGCAGCGTGCCGAGGTGCAGCGGCCCGAACTGGCGGCGCACGAGCTCCTCGACGGGGTGGCCAACCTCCGCGAGCATCCGCCGCACGATCCGGTTGCGCCCCGAGTGCAGCGTCAGCTCGACGAGCGAGTGCGAGCGGTTCGACCCGTCGGCGATGAGCTTTGCGCGGTCAGCGGCGATCGGGCCGTCCTTCAGTTCGATGCCGTCCTTGAGGCGCTGAATCGTTGCCGGTGTCACGCGGCCGCGCACCTTGGCGACGTACGTCTTCTGCACCCCGAAACTCGGGTGGGCGAGCTTGTGCGCGAGCTCCCCGTCATTCGTGAGAATGAGCAGCCCGCTCGTGTCGGTGTCGAGCCTGCCGACGTTGTACAGCCGGTCATCGACCTGACTGGTGAACTCCCGCAGGTCGGGTCGCCCCTGCTCGTCGCTCATCGTGGAGACGACGCCGCGCGGCTTATTGAGCACGAAGTAGCGCTTCGAAACATCGAGCTGTACGACGACACCGTCGACGCGCACCTCGTCGGCCTCGGGGTCGATCCGCGAGCCGAGCTCCTGCTGTACCCGCCCGTTGACGGTGACCCGGCCTCCCGTGATCAGCGACTCGCAGGCGCGCCGAGAGGCGACACCCGCGTTGGCGAGCGCCTTCTGGAGTCGTACGCGGCCGTCATCCTTCGGCGCTTCGGACTTTGCAGCCGCTCCCCCTTCCGGCTGCTCCCACCCCCACTCCGCGAGGTCGATGTCCACGGCCTTACCGTCGACAGAAAACGCACCCCCGTGGTCACGGGATTCAGAGCGACTCATGGTCAAACCCTTCCGTCGGTTCGTCGAGAAGCGGGGCGATCGGCGGCAGCTCGGAGGGATCGCTGATCCCCAAGTATCCGAGCAGCATCTCCGTCGTCCCGTACAAGGTCGCGGTCGTCTCGGGGTCCTGCCCGACCTCCGTGATGAGCCCGCGCCCGAGCAGCGTACGCACGACCGAGTCGACGTTCACCGCGCGGATCGAGGCGATCGCCCCGCGCGAGATCGGCTGCCGGTACGCGATCACCGCGAGTGTTTCGAGTGCCGCCTGCGACAGTTTCGACGGGGTCTGCTGCTGCACGTGATCCACGATCAGCGAATCGAGGCTCGCCCGCGCGTAGAAGCGGTAGCCGCCGCCGATCTCGCGCAGTTCGAACCCGCGCGGTCGCCGTGCGGCGGCGTTTGGTCCGCCGCTGGCAGGCGATCCCTCGCCCGATCCCTCACCCGCGTCGGGTCCTGCGCCCGCCCCCTCGCCATTGAACTCGGCGACGAGCGCGTCGAGCGCCTTGCGCACTTCGCGCACCGGCCGGTCGGTCGCGGTCGCGAGCGCCACCGCGCTGAGCGGCTCGTCGGCGACAATGAGCAACGCCTCAAGCTGCTGCTCGAGCGTGTGCTCGGCGCGGGCCCGCTCAAGCGCGCTCGGCCCACTCGCCATCTCAGTCATAGTCGCTCCCCAGTGTTGCAAGTTCGTCGTCGGACCAGCTCTCGCCGGTCCACTGCACGTAGAGCTCACCGAGCGGCTCCGCCTGCTCGAAGCTCACGGCCGCACGACGATACAGTTCGAGGATCGCGAGGAAGCGCGCCACGATCACCCCACGTTCTGCGGCGACGTCGACGCCCGCAACGAGTTCCCTAAAGCTCCGTGCACCGCCGGTGCGCAGGCGGGAGACGACGATCGCCGCCTGCTCGCGGATCGACACGAGCGGCGCGTGGAGGTGGTCGAGACCGACCACGGGGATCTCGCGCGGGGTAAACGCGAGCGTGGCGATCGCCGCGAAGTCGTCGACGGAGAGGGTCCAGACGAGTTCGGGGGTGTGGTCGCGGTATTTCGCGTCGAGGGTGACGAGGCGGGGGTGGCGGGATCCCTCGTCCTCGAGACGCTCACGGAACCAGGCGCTCGCCTGTTTGAACGCACGGTACTGCAGCAGCCTGGCGAACAAGAGATCGCGTGCTTCGAGCAGCGCGATGTCTTCGGCGTCGACGGCTTCGCCCTGCGGTAGGAGGCTCGCGATCTTCAGGTCGAGCAGCGTCGCGGCGACGACGAGGAACTCTGAGGCGCGGTCGAGTTCGATGCGGCCCTGCCCTTCGAGTGAGGCGAGGTAGGCGATGAACTCGTCGGTGACGAGGCTGAGCGACACCTCCGTGATGTCGAGCTCGTGCTTGCCGATGAGGCTCAGCAGCAGGTCGAAGGGCCCGTCGAACACCTCGAGTGTGACGTGGAAGTCGTCGGTCTCGGTGGCCGCGGTCGGCCCCGATGTGACCTCGGGCTCCGTCGCGACCATCACGGCCTCACGCGACGACGCCGCGCTGCACGAGTTCGCGGGCGAGTTTCAGGTAGGCCTCAGAGGCCGCATTCGAGGGCGCGTAGTCGAGGATCGGTTTCGCGGCGATCTGCGCGTCCGGCAGTTTCACGGTGCGACCGATGACCGTGTCGAAGACCTTGTCGCCGAAGGTGTCGACGACACGCTCGAGCACCTCGCGGGCGTGGAGGGTGCGGGAGTCGTACATGGTCGCGAGGATCCCGTCGAGTTCGAGGGCGGGGTTCAGGCGATCCTTCACCTTCTCGATCGTTTCGACGAGCAGCGCGACGCCGCGCAGCGCGAAGTATTCGCACGCGAGAGGGATGAGCACGCCGTGACTCGCGGTAAGCGCGTTCACCGTGAGCAGCCCGAGCGACGGCTGGCAGTCGATGAGCACGACGTCGTAGTCGTCGCTGATCTTGCGGAGCACGCCGGCGAGGATCTGTTCGCGGGCGACCTCGGTGACGAGGTGCACTTCGGCCGCGGAAAGGTCAATGTTCGCGGGGATCACGTCGAGGCCCGGGGTCTGTGTGTGCTGCACGGCCTCCCGCGGATCCCTCACCTTGCCGAGCATCAGGTCGTAGATGGTGGGCACCTCGTGCGCGGGCACCCCGAGGCCTGCGGAGAGCGCGCCCTGCGGGTCGAAGTCGATGGCGAGCACGCGGCGGCCGTAGCGGGCGAGCGCGGCCGCGAGGTTGATCGTCGAGGTGGTCTTGCCGACCCCGCCCTTCTGGTTGCACATGGCGATGATGCGGGCCGGGCCGTGTCGGTCGAGCTTGCGCGGGGCGGGAATAACGCGCACGGGCCGGCCGGTCGGGCCGAGCTCGACCTGGGTGTTCGCCATCCGCGCTCCTCACTCTTGTATCGCTGTTGTATCGCTCGCTTGAGGTCCTATCCTATCGTGGCGAGGGATCCTGTCCCCTTGCGTGCCGGCTCCACCCGTACGGTCCAGTCCATGCTCCGGTGCACGCACCTTGCACGCTGTCGGGCGGCGAGAGTCGGATCAATATGAGACGATCGAGTGCGAAGCGCGGGATTCGCGTTGACGCGTCTGCGTAAATGACGCTATGTTGACCTTTTGACGATCTTCACGTGACCCTAAATCGACAAGGCCGTCGCCGTTCACCGCTTTAGGCCGCGCCGCATTCGATTCGCCGAGCATCACCTTCGCTCGGTTAAATCTGGAGGGCGCGCCTCAACCGAAAGTGAGTTTCGAAGAGTGTCCGCACAGCAGAACCAGGCAGCCGCAGAGAATTCAGCCGCTCAGACGATTACGCGCGAGGAGATCTTCGAAGCGCACGAGGGCGGCAAGCTCTCCATCAGCGTCGACAACCCCATCGAAACCAAACGCGACCTCTCCATCGCCTACACCCCCGGCGTCGCCCAAGTCAGCCGCGCCATCGCCGACGACCCCGCAGTCGCCGCCACCCACACCTGGGCCAACCGCCTCGTCGCCGTCATCTCCGACGGCACCAGCGTCCTCGGCCTCGGCGACATCGGCCCCGCCGCATCCCTCCCCGTCATGGAAGGCAAATCCGCGCTCTTCAAAACATTCGCGGATCTTGACTCCATCCCCATCGTGATCGACTCCAAAGACCCCGACGAGATCATCGACACCATCGTGCGTATCGCCCCCACCTTCGGCGCGGTCAACCTTGAAGACATTTCCGCTCCTCGCTGCTTCGAGATCGAGCAGCGCCTCATCGACGCCCTCGACATGCCCGTCATGCACGACGACCAGCACGGCACCGCCGTCGTCGTTCTCGCCGCCCTCATCAACGCCGCAAAAGTCGTCGAGAAAGAACTCGCTACCCTCCGCGTCGTGATCTCCGGCGCGGGCGCAGCCGGCGTCGCCGTCGCAGAAATCCTCCTCGCGGCAGGGGTCACCGACATCATCGTGCTCGACTCCAAGGGTGCACTCCACCCCGACCGCGGTGACATCTCCGGAGTGAAGGCCGACCTCACCGAACGCACCAACCCCCGCCACATCGCCGGCGGCACCCAGGAAACCCTGCAAGACGCTGACGTGTTCATCGGTGTCTCCGCGGGCAAGGTGCCCGAGGAACACGCCGCGGGCATGGCTGACAACGCGATCATCTTCGCCCTGTCGAACCCCGACCCGGAAATCATGCCTGATGTCGCATCGAAGTACGCCGCGGTTGTCGCGACCGGGCGCAGCGACTTCCCCAACCAGATCAACAACGTGCTCGCGTTCCCCGGCATCTTCCGTGGTGCCCTCGACGCTGACGCGAAAAAGATCACCCCCGAAATGAAGCTCGCCGCCGCGCACGCGATCGCCGAACTCGCCCGCGAGGACCTCTCGGCCACATTCATCGTGCCCAGCCCCCTCGACCTCCGCGTCGCACCCGCCGTCGCCACAGCCGTCAAAAACGCCGTTTAGTCGGTGAGGTGTCACCCGTTGGGGTCGCGCGAGGTTCAGCGTGCGCGCGGGTGCGACGTGAGGTAGTGCTCGCGCAGCGTGTCCGGCGTCACCTGCGTGTAAATCTGCGTCGTACTCACCGACGCGTGGCCGAGTAGCTCCTGCACGGTGCGCACGTCGGCTCCACCCGCGAGCAGGTGCGTCGCGAACGAGTGGCGGAGCGTGTGCGGGGAGACGTGAGTGTCGATCCCTGCACGCTCGGCCGCGCCGCGAATCACAAGCCACGCGCTCTGCCGTGACAGGCGCCCCCCTCGGGGGCCCACGAAGAGCGCCGGGGTTCCCCGCCCTCGCGCGACCATCGACGGCCGGGCTCGCACGAGGTAGGCGGCGAGGGCGCGCCCCGCATAGCTTCCGTACGGCACGATACGCTGTTTCGCGCCCTTGCCGGTGACCCGGATGAATCCGCCCTCCCCGAGCGCGGCTACCTGGTCCTGCCACGTGTCTGCACTGTTCGCAGCAGCAGCACGCTCGGGCGCGGCGCTTTCGAGCGTGGCAGCTTCTTGTTCGTCAGCCTCTGGCGCAGCGCGGCCGGGTGCGGCGAGCAGGTCGTCGATGTCGAGGGCCGCCACCTCACTGACGCGGGCCCCACTCGCGTAGAGGAGTTCGAGCAGCGCACGATCCCTGAGCGATACGGGATCGTCGCCGCCCGCCGCGGCGAGTAGTGCCTCGACCGATTCGATCGGGAGCGCCTGCGGCAGCCGCTGCGTGCGTTTCGGGGTGCGCACCGTGTTCCCCGCATCGGTGTCGAGTGCTCCCTCTTCGAAGAGGAACCGGTGCAGCCCCCGCACGGTCGACAGCCGCCGGGTGACCGACGCCGGCGCAAGCGCAGCCCCAGGAGCAGTGCCTGAGCCAGAATCAGCGCCTGAGCCAGAATCAGCAGCAGCCGCCGTTCCAGCCCCGTTCAGCTCGCTGACGTAGTCCGCGAGCATCGCAGACGTGACCGCGCCGAGGTCGACGATGTCTCGCCCCTCGAGCCAGCGCAGGTAGGCTTCGAGGTCGCGCCGGTACGCGGCCACGCTGTTCGCGGACAGTCCGCGTTCGAGGGCCACATACCGGAGAAATCGCTCGGCACCCCGAGATGGTTCGACGCCGCTCACTGTGGCCCCACTCCGGTCACGCCCGCGAGCGCTCTCCACGCGCCGCTTCGCGACCGGGCCAGGCGGATGAGGGATCCCGCAGCGTCGTCCACCCCGCACCTCGGCTCGCAACCGCGGCGAGCAGCGCCCCCGCCGCCACCGAGTTCTGCACACGGCCGGCGAGCACCGCGGCGACGGCGTCATCCAGGTTGAACCAGCGGGGCACGATCTCGGCCTCCTCTTCGCCGCGCTCGTAGTCGTGCGCCACCTGCGTGAGATCGCGGGCGAGGAAGACGCGCATCGCCTCGCTGGAGGAACCAGGCGACAGGAACAGGTCGAGCAGCAGGTCCCACCGTTCGGCACGCAGGTCGGCCTCCTCGAGCAGCTCGCGCTGCGCGGCGGCCAGCGCCGACTCCCCCGGCTCGTCCATGAGCCCGGCAGGGATCTCCCAGTCGCGGTGAGCGATCGGGTGCCGGTACTGCTGGATCAGGAGTACTCGCCCCTCCGCGTCGAGCGCGAGCACGGCGACGGCGCCCGTGTGGTCGATGTATTCGCGAACGAGTTCGCCGGGGCCGAAGTCGAAGCGATCCCTTCGCACATCCCAGACGTTTCCGCGCGCGAGTAGCTCGCTTGCGCTCACGGTGATGTCGGTCGCGACCTCGTCAGCGGGTGACTCGATTCCATCTGACGCCGCACCATGGGTTACCGCACCGCCGGCCGTGGTGCTGGCTGACGCGTCGCGCCGATCGCGGGTCATGCTCGCTACTCGGCATCCTCGACGTCGAACAGGCGGGTCGCGTCGCGCCGATCCATGGCGGCGGCGGCGAGCCCGGCGAAGAGCGGGTGCGGCCTACCGGGCCGGGAACGCAGTTCGGGGTGTGCCTGCGTCGCGATGTAGAACGGGTGCTGGTCGCGCGACAGTTCGACGAACTCGACGAGTTCACCGTCGGGGCTCGTGCCCGAGAAGCTCAGGCCCGCCGCGGCGATCTGGTCGCGGAAGCGGTTGTTCACCTCGTAGCGGTGGCGGTGCCGCTCGCTGACACTGTCAGCGCCGTAGAGGGACGCGGCGAGGGATCCCTCGGCGAGCGCCGCCTCGTACAGCCCGAGGCGCATGGTGCCCCCAAGGTCTCCCCCGTCGATGATCTCGACCTGCTCTGCCATCGTCGCGATGACGGGCATCGGCGTCTCGGGGTCGAACTCGGTCGAAGAGGCTCCGTCGAGCCCTGCGACGTTGCGCGCGTACTCGATGACCATGCACTGGAGGCCGAGGCACAGCCCGAGGGTCGGGATCGCGTTTTCGCGGGCGAAGCGCAGCGCGCCGAGCTTTCCCTCGATGCCGCGGATGCCGAAGCCGCCGGGCACGCAGATCGCGTCGACGTCGCCGAGCTGTTCCAGTGCTCCCGCCGGTGTTTCGCAGGTGTCTGAGGCGACCCACTTGATGTTGACCTTCGTGGAGTGGGCGAAGCCGCCGGCGCGCAGGGCCTCGGTGACGGAGAGGTAGGCGTCGGGCAGGTCGATGTATTTGCCGACGAGCGCGACCGTCACCTCACCCTTCGGCTCGTGCACGGCGTCGAGCACCGGCTGCCAGCCGCTCCAGTCGACGGCGCCCGCACGGTCGGTGAGCCCCAGGTGTTCGACGATCGTGCGGTCGAGACCCTGGTCATTGAGCAACTTCGGGAGATCGTAGATGCTCGGCACGTCGATCGCATTCACGACTGCGTCTTCGTCGACGTCGCACATCAGCGCGATCTTGCGCAGGTTGTCGTCGGTGACGGGCCGGTCGCTGCGGAGCACGAGCGCGTCGGGCTGAATGCCGATGGAGCGCAGCGTCGCCACGGAGTGCTGTGTGGGTTTCGTCTTCTGCTCGCCGGAGGCACCCATGAAGGGCACCAGCGAGACGTGCACGAAGAAGACGTTGCGCCGCCCGAGCTCGTGTCGCACCTGTCGCGCCGACTCGAGGAAGGGCTGCGACTCGATGTCGCCGACCGTGCCACCGACCTCGGTGATGATCACGTCGGGGCGTGGCGTTTCGGAGGCCTGCAGCCGCATGCGGCGCTTGATCTCGTTCGTGATGTGGGGAATCACCTGGACGGTGGCGCCGAGGTAGTCGCCGCGGCGCTCCTTCTGGATCACCTCGGAGTAGATCTGCCCCGTCGTGACGTTCGCCGCCGCGGAGAGGTTGATGCCGAGGAAGCGTTCGTAGTGCCCGATGTCGAGATCTGTCTCGGCGCCGTCGTCAGTGACGAACACCTCGCCGTGTTCGAACGGGTTCATGGTGCCGGGGTCGACGTTGAGGTACGGATCCAGCTTCTGCATGACGACGCGTAGACCGCGTGCGGTGAGGAGGTTGCCGAGGCTCGCGGCCGTTAACCCCTTGCCGAGTGAGGAGACGACGCCCCCGGTGACGAAGATGTGCTTGGTGATACCGGCCTGGTCCGCGCGCTGCTCTATTCCCACGGGCTTTAATCCTATCAGTTCGCTGCCGGATTACGGATGGCATCGGAGTCGCCGGTTGTCTCGACAGATGGCGGGTTCTCGGCTTTCGCGAGTTTCACGACGCCGAAGACCGCAATCAGGCCTGCTGCCGCGATGAGTGCGATCGACCATGGCGGAGCCCCGGCGGCCTCGTTCAGGATGACGATGCCGAGCAGCACCGCGATCGCCGGGTCGATGACGGTGAGCCCGGCGACGACCACGTCGGAGGGGTTCTTCGTGTAGGCGGTCTGCACGTAGTAGATGGACAGCCCGGCCGCGGCACCGATGCCGAGCACGCACAGGATCGTCAGCGCTCCGCCCGAGTCGAGGGAGAAGTGGTGGCCCGCGAAGAGGCCCTGTACCCGTAGGATCACGGTCTTGCCGAGCGTCGCGACGAACGAGGAGAACACGGCGCCGAGCAGCACGTACATGAGTGGCGCCCGGGGGGCTGCGCCGCGGTTGACGAGGCGGACGATGCCAGCGATCACCAGGACCGCTGCGAGTGTGGAGAGCACGGCGATGAGCTGCCCGTCGCTGATGGCCTTCTGCGTGCTCACCGCGGCGGCGACGATCACGTACCCGGTGACGCCGACGAGGCAGATCAAGACGGCGGTGAGCACACCACGACTGGGGCTGCGCTTCTCGGCGCGGGCGTTGAGGAAGACAGCGAACACGAGCGCGAGAATGCCGATCGGCTGCACCACCATGAGTGGCGCGAACGCGAGGCTCGCCATCTGCAGCAGAATGGCGAGGCCGAACATCGCGGTTCCGGCGAGCCAGAGCGGGGTTTTCACCATGGCGACGACGAGGGATCCGTCGCCCTTCCGCTTCACTGCGGTTTCCATTCCGCGACTCTGCCAAATATTTCCGACGGAGAGCACCGCCGCGGAAAGGACGGCAAGGGCGATACCGAGCGCGGGCGTGGAATTGAACTCCGCGGCGGCTCCCGACGTGGCGAAGACAATCATGGTGTCAGCGGATCTCCTGCCTCGGCACCCAGACCTGCTTGATGATCATGAGCACCGCCGCGGTGACCGGAATCGCGATGAGCGCGCCGAGCAGGCCGAGCAGGGTGCCGCCCGCCAGTGCACCGATGACGACGAGGGATCCCGGTACCGAGACGACGCGGTTCATGATGCGCGGCGTGAGCAGATACGACTCGATCTGCATGTACACCAGGTAGTAGACCGCGGCGATGATCGCGGTCATCGGCGAGTTGAAGAGCGCGACGAACGCGACCAGCACGGTTGCGAGCACGGAGCCGATGAGCGGGATGAGCGCAAGGAAGAACACCCCGACCGCGACCAGCCCCGCGAACGGCACCCCCACGATCGTCATCATGATGAACCCGAGCACGGAGTTGATGAAGGCGAGCAGCACCATGCCGTTGACGTAGCCACCGATCGAATCGGTGACCTGCTCGGTGATGTCCATCACCTTGGAGCGGCCGGACCGGTGGATGAGCGAATAGAACGCGCGCTTGATCGTGCCGAGTGAGGCGAGGAAGTACAGGGAGAGGATCAGGATGATGATTCCCGCGGTGAGGCCGTTCGCGATGCCGAGGCCCGCCTGCCAGATCCCGCCCGCGAACTGCGCCCAATTCTCGGGCTTGCTCACGAACTCCTGGCCGGTCTGCAGCAGCCCCTTGAAGTCGATGAACTGGCCGAAGCGCTCATTCACCCACTGGAACCACTCCTGATTCGTGATGTCGGTCGTGAGGCTCGGCGCGCTTCGGATGAGCTGGGTCACCTGATTGGCGATCATCGGGATGATGATCGCGAGCAGGCCGCCGATGACGAGCACGAAACCGCCGAAGACCACCCCGATTCCCGCGGGCCGCTTCAGCCCCTTCCGCTCGAGCCGCCGCACCACCGGGTCGAGACCGAGCGCGATGAAGAGCACAGCAACCACGTACATGATGATCGTGCTGAGCTGCTCGACGATGTGGCCGGCGAGAATCGCGACGAGCACTCCCAGCGTGACGGTGAAGCCAAGCTGGAACGGCTGTTTCACAATGAAGTCTCGCGTTTGGCGCTTGTCCCGCTCCTCGCGCGCGTCGTCCGCCGCCTCTCGCGCATCCCGGTACATGGCGCGCGTCTCAGCGTCCATCCGTTCAAGGTCAGCGTGAACCACGTCGGGATGCGTGTCGAGGAAGGCGGCCTTCGCTGCGGCGCTATCGTCGGGCTGCGGCTTCTCGCTGCGCTGGCCCCGTCCGAAGAGTTTCATAGTTGGAGCGTAGCACCCACCGGGGACACTCCTTAAGACGTGAGGGCGAGCAGTTCCGCAGCGTGTTCGAGGGCGCTCTCCGAGTCGCTGAGCCCGGAGAGCAGGCGCGCCATCTCTGCGAGTCGCGCCTCCCCTTCGAGTCTCTGGCAGCTGCTCTCCGTATACCCGCCGGCCGTGTCCTTCGTGATCTGCAGGTGATTGTTCGCGAATGCCGCGACTTGCGCGAGGTGCGTGACGACGATGACCTGCGATGTGCGGGCGAGCCGCGCGAGGCGACGACCGATCTCGATCGCGGCAGCACCCCCGACACCCGCGTCGACCTCGTCGAACACGAATGTGGGAACGGGGTCGACGGCCGCGACCACGACCTCCAGAGCAAGCATCACGCGCGAGAGCTCACCGCCGGAGGCGCTCTTCGCGACCGGGCGGGTCGGCGCCCCGGGGTGGGGCCGCAGCTCGAGCTGCACTTCGTCTGCGCCGTGGGCGCTCAGCCGCTCCAGCGGCGTCACCCGGATGCTGAACTCCGCGTCTGGCAGGGCGAGCTGCTGAAGCTCCGCGGTGACGGCGTCAGACAGTTGCGCGGCGGCGGCCTCGCGGAGGGCAGTAAGTTTCGCGGCGAGGGCCGACTCATCGGCTTCAAGTCGTGCGAGGCGGTCAGACTCTGTCGCGATCCGGTCGTCGTCGCCCTCGATGTCGACGAGGCGACGCGATCCCTCCTCTGCGTAGGCGATCACGGCTGCCGAGTCGGTGCCGTACGCACGGAAGAGCGCACTCAGCGCCGCGAACCGTTCGTTTGCCGCGGCGAGCTCCCCCGGCCCCTCCTGGTCGAGGTCCGATGCGTAGGACGCGAGTTCCCGGGCGGCGTCCGCGAGTTGGAAGCTCACCGAGCGCAGCGCGTCGGATACTGCAGCCAGTCGGGGGTCGTGCGAGGCGACGCGATCGAGCTCTTGCACGGCACTATCGATGAGGGATCCCGCATCCCTACTGAAGGGGTCGTCGGATTCCGCGGCGAGCGCCTCGTGCGCAGCGCCCGTGGCCGCACGCAACGATTCGACGTTGCTGAGAAGCTCGATCCGCTCCTGCAGCTCGATCTCCTCTCCGGGCTGCGGGTCGACCGCGGCGATCTCCTCGAGCTCGGCGCGCAGCCGCTCGGCCTCCGCTATCCGTTCGTCGCGCGACTCGGTGAGTTCCGCGACCAGCACTGCCGCCTCCCGACGTTCGCGGTGGCAGCGCTGAAACTCTTCGAGAGTTGCCGCGAGCGGCGCACCACCGAAGCGATCGAGCGTGTCGCGCTGGGCGGCGGCCGAGCGCAGTCGCAGCTGATCCGACTGGCCGTGCACGGCGAACAGCCGGCCCGCGAGCTTCGCGAGGGTGCCGACGGGAGCGGACGTGCCGCCGACGTTCGCCCGGCTGCGCCCCTCCGCGTTCACCGTCCGGCCGAGCACGAGCTCGCCCGCCTCAATGTCGCCGCCGGCGTCGGCCACGAGTTCGTAGGCCTCCGGATCTTCCGTGTGGATGAGCCCCGTCACCCGCGCCTGCGGCGCCCCGCTCCGCACGGCCCCGGCGTCGGCACGCTCACCCATGAGCAGGCCGAGCGCGGTCACCACCATCGTTTTGCCGGCGCCGGTCTCACCCGTGATCGCGGTGAACCCCGGCCCAACCGTGAGCGTCGTGTCGGCGATCACCCCGAGATCCCTGATCCTGAGCTCCTCGATCATGCAATGCCTCCGCCACGCTCACCCCGCCAGCCAGAAACGGGGAGTCGGAACTTCTGCACGAGCCGCTCCGAGAACACCGCCTGGTGCAGGCGGGCGAGTCGCACACTCTGCGAAGATCGCCGAACCCGAATCACCGACCCCGCGGGCAGCTCCGTGCGCCGCCTGCCATCGCACCACAGCACCCCCGGGCCGATGTTTTCCGGCAGGATGGTGACGCTCAGCTCCGAGTCGGGGCCCGTGATGATCGGGCGGCCGAAGAGCGCGTGCGCCGCAATCGGGACGAGCTGGATCGCTTCCACCTCGGGCCAGACGATTGGACCACCGGCTGAGAAGGCGTAGGCCGTCGACCCGGTCGGCGTGGCGATCACGACGCCGTCGCACGCGTAAGTGGAGAGCGGCCGACCGTCGACGCCGATCGCCACCTCGAGCATGCGGCGGCGTTTCTCCACGCTGGCCTCGTTGAGCGCCCAGGTATCCGCGATCAGTTCGCCGTCGTGGAGGGCCTGCACTTCGATGGTGAAGCGTTCCTCGACCGTGTAGTCGCGGGCGAGCACGCGATCGAGCGTGGTCTGCAGGTCGTGGCGTTCCATCTCCGCGAGGAACCCGACATGGCCGAGGTTCACACCGACGATCGGGCACTGCGATCCGCGCAGCATTTCCGCGGCGCGCAGGATCGTGCCGTCGCCGCCGAGCACGAGCGCCACCTCAAGATCGACGACGGCGACGTCCCGCCCGAGTATCGCGGTCTGCGAAACGTCGAAGTGCGGCGCGAACGCGGCACGATCCTCCGCGTCGAGCACGGGCACCACGCCCGCTTTGCTCAGCGCGTGCACCGACTCGATCGTCGCGGTGATCGCTTCGACGCGGTGCGCGTGAGAGACCACCAGCATCCGCCTCGCCTCACCGCCGACCGTTTCGCTCATGGCACCCCTTCAATCATCCAGCACGTCGCCCTTCGGAAGCTTCCGCCTTCGCGAGGGCAAGAATCCGCTCGTCCCATTCTGACGGATCCGGCGCGGGCCCGCGCACGAGAACGCACAGGTACTCCACGTTGCCCGTTCCCCCGATGACGGGCGACTGCTCGATCCCGCGGCAGGCGAACCCGTGAGTCGCGGCCGCAGCCAGGACCCCGCGGATTGCTTCCGCTCGCTGCGCGGGGTCCGTGACGACCCCGTCTCGGACCCTGCCGACCTCGAACTGCGGCTTGATGAGCAGCAGGAGCTCGGCGTCTGCGGCAGCGCACCGTTCGATCGCAGGGAGCACCAGCGTGAGCGAAATGAATGAGAGGTCGGCCGTGACAAGGCTCGGCGGCTCGGCGATGCCTGTGGAGCTTGCGAGCAGCTCCGGGTCGAGGTTTCGCGCGTTGCATCCCTCGACGAGGCGGACCCGCGGATCCCTCGCAAGCACATCATCCATCTGCCCGTGCCCCACGTCGATGGCCTGCACAGCGCGAGCGCCACGCTCGAGGAGCACCTGCGTGAACCCGCCGGTGGAAGCTCCGAGGTCGAGCGCGAGGCGACCGGTGGGGTCGATCGCGAACCGGTCGAGCCCAGCGATCAGCTTCCCGGCGGCGCGCCCCACATAGCGGTCGAATCCCGCGACGGCGACCACCGCCCCGGTCGTGGTCTTCTGGCCGGCCTTCCCCGCGGTGTTTCCGTCGACCGTCACTCGCCCCTCAGAGATGAGCTCTGCGGCACGGTTCCGGGAGCGGGCGAGCTGGAGCTCCACGATGACGCGGTCGAGCCGCTCGCTGGCGCCCTCCCACGTGCGCCGCTGGGGCCGCGTGTTCGCGTCGTCAGGCACGCTGGTCGTTTCGCTGGAGTTCTGCGAGCAGTTCGTCGTGCAGCTGCTCGAACACGGCGGCGCGCTGCGCGAGCGGCTGCGCCTCGATGAGTTCGAGCCGCCCGAGCAACCCGTCACCCTCCGGTTGACCGAGCAACCCGTCGTGTGCCGGCCGTTCGTTCTCCATGTGCTCCACCCTAGAGGCATCCACAGACGTTCGGGTCAGACCCAGTGATCCTCATACAGAATCTCGGGAACCTTCAAACCGTAGATTGCGAGGCCCGACGCCCAGATCGCGGCGCAGCCGGCCCGCAGCAGGTTGAGCGGGTCATCCCCCTCGTCGACGACCTCGACGATGTGCCCCTTCATGCGCACCTTCGCCGAACCGACCCGGGCCGAACCGTCTCGCAGCCAGTCGGTCACGGGATAGGGATCGTGCATGCCCGACAGCGTCGCGACGATGAAGTCCGGTTGCATGTCGCGCGAGGCGGCAACCAGTTGCTTGGGACGGTCGACGCCCGTGAGCACGTGCAACGCATCGATGCCCGCGGCCTTCGCGCCCTTGGCGTCGGTGTCGAGGCGGTCGCCGAGCATGAGTGCGTTGCGCGTGCCGAACCGGGAAAACGCAGCCTCGTAAATCGGTGTTTCGGGTTTCCCGGCGAACACGGGGAGTCGTTGTACGGCCGTGTGCACGGCGGACACGAGCGTGCCGTTACCGGGTGCAAGCCCGCGGGCAACCGGCAGGGTCCAGTCGGTGTTGGTCGCGACCCAGGGCAGCTGCGTCCCGTCCGGCCGCTCGGCGAGCGCGAACGCGGCCTCGGCAAGGTGGGTCCACCCCACATCCGGCGCGAACCCTTGCACGACCGCGGCAGGGTCGTCGTCGGCGCTTCGCGTCGTCTTGAATCCGGCCTTGTGGAGTTCGTCGAGGACTCCGTCACCGCCGACAACGAGTACGAGGGATCCCGGCTCAATCAAGTCCGAGAGCAGCGCCACCGCTGCTTGCGGCGACGTCACCACGTCTTGCGCGCCCGCCCGCAGGCCGAGACTGGTGAGTTGCTCGGCGACCATCCGGTCTGTGCGCGACGCGTTGTTTGTCAGGTAGGCAACCCGGCTCGCGGCGCTTGCACGGTTGAGTGCGTCCACAGCGCCGGGAATCGCCTGCGGGCCGCGATACACGACCCCGTCGAGATCCGTCAGCAACAGGTCGCGGGCCTCAACGGGCGCTGGCCCGAACTGCCCTCGTCGCGAACCGAACAGTGCCATTAGTCTTGCGTCTCCTCTGCCTCTGTTGTTTCTGCGGAATGTACGTTAGTGGGCTCGGCGGGTTCCTCAGCCTCGACGGGTTCCTCAGTCGCCGCGGGTTCCTCAACCTCGGCCACGGTCTCAGCTGAGGTCTCTGGTGTTTCAGCCGGTGGTTCGACCTCGATGATCTCGAGAACTTCGACCTCGTCGTGTGCACCGAATTCTGCGTCGAGCGCTGCAGCGGCCTGTTCTGCACGCGCCGCCCAGGTGGCGGCGTCGGCCGCACGCCCAACCTCTTCCAGTGCGCCGGCGTATGCGGCGAAGAGCTCGGGGCTCCAACTGTACGCACGGTTGGGGTTGAGCTCCGGTATCTCCAGTTCCAGGAGCGCCTGCGTCGACTGCCCCAAGTCGAACCTGGCTCCCGACATGGCGATGGCGAGGTGGACGCGCTCCGCCGTGTCGAGTTTCGATGAGTCGACCGCGTGGCCGGTCTCGAGGGCCCGCTCGGGCCGGCCGAGCGCGCGTTCGCACTCCACCATGAGCGCAAGGTGTCCGTCGCGTCCGCTGAGTCTGCGGTAGGTGCGGAGTTCACGCAGCGCGAGCGCGTAGTCGCCGGTTCGGTATGCAGTCATGGCGAGGAACTCCCGGGCGACCGGGATCCGCCCGGCACGCCGGCTCGCGGAGATCGCGTGCTGGTGTGCAAGTTCTGGGTCTTCGTCGAGCAGCAGGTGGGCGACGGCGAGGTGTCGCGCGACGCGCTCCTGCACATCGGCCTGCAGAGTCTTCAGTTGGTTGCGTGCTGCGGGGTAGAGATCCCTTTCGGTGATGTCCTCAGGGACCATCGGATCGGCATGCTCGCTGCGTACCGGGCGGAGTTCGTGTTGCAGCCGTTCCGCTTCGGTGAAGTTGCGGCCAGCACCGCCGCGGTCGCTCCGTCCGGCACCACGCGTGCCGCCACGACCGATCGGCGTGGAACCGGAATCGCGAGGTGTGCGGTCGCGCCGGTCGTAGCCACGGTCATCACGACGATCGGAGCGCTCACTGCGTCCGTACCCGCGGTTGTCACGACGATCGGAGCTTTCGCGACGATCGTATCCGCGGTCGTCACGACGCCCGCCGTCATCGGGACGACCGTAACGACGGTCATCACGCTGCTTGGACTCGTCTCTCCGGCCATATCCGCGATCGTCACGACGTCCGGAATCATCTCGCCGACCGTATCCGCGATTATCGCGCTGCTGACGACGGTCAGAGTCTTCCCTCCGACCGTACCCACGATCCTGACCACGACCGGAGTCGTCCCGTCGGCCGTTACCGCGCTCGTCCCGCCGGCCAGATTCATCCCGACGTCCATATCCGCGATCGTCACGACGACCGGAATCATCTCGCCGACCGTATCCGCGATTATCGCGCTGCTGACGACGGTCAGAGTCTTCCCTCCGACCGTACCCACGATCCTGACCGCGACCCGACTCGTCCCGCCGACCGTATCCGCGCTCGTCGCGTCGGCCGGAGTCATCCCGACGTCCGTATCCACGGTCGTCGCGGCCACCGGACTCGCGGCGGCCGTACCCGCGATCCTCGCGCTTGCCAGTCCCCTCGTCTCGGCGACCGTACCCGCGGCTATCGCGCTGGCCGTGTTCGCCATCAGTGCGCTTCCGTGGCGGCATGTCGCGACGCGGCTTCGAGTTTCGTTGTGGACGGTCTCCGTGTCGTTTCCGGGGGTCGCGTTCGGACGATTCCTCGCGTGGGGAACGGTCGTTCATTTTGTCGCCTCCCGGTGACACACTGTTGAAGTAGAAGTCTACAAATGCGAAAGGGGCCGTATCGAATGGACTGCCATCACTGGCTTCCCATCAATACGACCCCTTTCGTTACAAGGAGTTCGGCGGTGTCCTACTCTCCCACACCCTCCCGAGTGCAGTACCATCGGCGCAGTCAGCCTTAGCTTCCGGGTTCGGAATGTAACCGGGCGTTTCCCTGACGCTATAACCACCGAAACACT
>JBBAFK010000040.1:0-25409 GCA_041655455.1 Leucobacter sp.
GAGGGCGAGGGATCACTACTCCCCCGCCATGCTCCGATGGTGCCGAATCACCTCAGCGACCACGAAGTTGAACCACTTCTCCGCGAACTCTGGGTCGAGGTGCGCGTCAGCCGCGAGGCTGCGCAGTCGCTCGATCTGCCGGGCCTCCCGCTCCGGATCCGACGCGGGCATCTCGTGGTCGGCCTTCAAGCGGCCGACCTCCTGCGTGCAGCGGAAACGCTCGGCCAGCATGTGCACGAGCGCCGCATCGATGTTGTCGATGCTCGAACGCAGACGGTCGAGACGCTGCTGCGGCGTGAGTTCTGCCATTGACGTTACCCCAGCAGGTCGTGGCGAACGACGACCTGCTCGCGCTCCGGGCCGACACCGATCGCCGAGAACCGGGCACCGCTCATCGCCTCGAGCGCGAGGATGTAATCCTGCGCGTTCTTCGGCAGCTCCTCGAAGGAGCGCGCGCCCGAGATGTCCTCGGACCAGCCCGGAAACTCCTCGTAGATCGGCTTCGCGTGGTGGAAGTCGCTCTGGTTCACGGGCATCTCGTCGTGGCGGGTGCCGTTCACCTCGTAGGCAACACACACGGGAACCTTTTCGAGGCCCGACAGCACGTCGAGCTTCGTCAGCACGAAGTCCGTGACCCCGTTGATGCGCGCCGCGTATCGCGCCATCGGGGCGTCGTACCAGCCGCAGCGCCGCGGCCGCCCCGTCGTGGTGCCGTACTCGTGGCCGACCTCTGCGAGGTGCTCGCCGAACTCGTCGAACAGCTCCGTCGGGAACGGCCCCGCGCCGACGCGCGTCGTGTACGCCTTGATCACGGCGATGATGCGGTCGAGCTGGTGCGGGGGCAGACCCGACCCCGTCGAAGCGCCGCCCGCGGTCGCATTCGACGACGTGACGAAGGGGTAAGTGCCGTGATCGATGTCGAGCATCGTCGCCTGACCGGCCTCGAACAACACGTTCTTGCCCGCCTGCATTGCGTCGTGCAGCAGCAGTCCGGTATCGCAGACCATCGGCTCGAGCATGTCGCGGAAACTCAACAGGTCTGCGATGACCTCATCGGGCTCGATCGCGCGCCGGTTGTAGATCTTCGCGAGCACCTGGTTCTTGAAGTCGAGCGCCGCTTCGACCTTCTGCCGCAGGATGCTCTCGTCGAAGATATCCTGGATGCGGATGCCGACGCGGTTGATCTTGTCGGCGTAGGCCGGGCCGATCCCTCGCCCCGTCGTGCCGATCTGGCGCTTGCCGAGGAACCGCTCCGTCACCTTGTCGAGGGTGCGGTGGTAGGCGGTGATGACGTGTGCGTTCGCGCTCACCTTAAGTTTCGAGACGTCGACGCCGCGGCTCGACAGCGCGTCAAGCTCCTGCTTCAGCACGCCGAGATCGACGACCACGCCGTTGCCGATGACCGGTACGACACCGGGCGTGAGAATGCCCGAGGGGAGCAGGTGGAGCGCATACTTCTCCTCGCCGATCACGACCGTGTGGCCGGCGTTGTTGCCGCCGTTGAACTTCACGACGTAATCGACCCGGCTGCCGAGCAGATCCGTCGCTCGACCCTTGCCCTCATCGCCCCACTGGGCTCCGGTGATCAGTACCGCGGGCATTACAGCCCCTTCCTTCAAACAGGCAGATACCGCCCCAGTCTAGCGAAGACGTCCGACAACGAGCCGCGCCGGGTGCGTGCGCGGTCCGCGCGGCGCGGCCGCCTCATGCCGCGGCCGGCCCGCACTGAGCACGCTTCGCACCGCGGTTGGCTCATGCCGCGGCCGCTCGCACCGAGCAAGTACCCACCCTCTGCGACAACTACCCCCACTCATCGACGTTGAACAAGGGTACTCGTCACGGAGCATGGGTAGATGGAGAAATGGGCAGCCCAGGACGAGGAATCTCGCCACGCGACCACAGAGCCGACGCCGCGGTGCGACCGCCGCTCAGGCGCGCTCGATCTCGGCGACCGCGGTCGGATCCGCGCCGTCCAGAAACTCGGTGAGGCGCACAACCTCGGTCTCCTCGCCGATGCGCTCAGCGGCACGACGCAACGCATAGAGCGCCCGGAGAACGCCACGGTTGGGCTCGTGCGACCACGGCACCGGGCCCGCGCCGCGCCATCCGGACTTCCTCAGCGCGTCGAGCCCGCGGTGGTAGCCCACGCGGGCGAACGCGTATGCTTCGACGTCTCGGCCTTCCGCCGCGGCCTGGTCGGCGAGCTCTGCCCACGCGAGCGGCGACTCCGGGTGTTTGCGCGCCACCGACTCGCGGTCGATCCCCGCTGCGAGCGCGGCGGTCACCTCGGGTTCGGGTGCAAGGCGCGTGGGCTCTGGGCCGAGCAGGTTCTCACCGATCATGCTCATCGAGTGCCTCTACCGGAAGTTCACGAACTGCAGGGCGACGTCGACGTCAGCGCCCTTGAGCAGCGCGATCGTCGACTGGAGGTCGTCGCGGCTCTTCGAAGAGACGCGCAGCTCGTCGCCCTGGATCTGCGACTTCACGCCCTTCGGGCCCTCGTCGCGGATCAGCTTGTTCAGCTTCTTCGCGGTGGGCTGATCGATGCCCTCCTTGAGCTTCGACTCGATGCGGTACTCCTTGCCGCTCGCGTAGGGTTCACCCGTGTCGAGCACCTTGAGCGACATTCCGCGCTTGATGATTTTCGACTGCAGCACGTCGAGCACCGCGTTCGCCCGCTCCTCGGAGTTCGCCTTGATGAGGATCACCTCTCCCGAGAGCGTCACGTCGGCTCCGACTCCCTTGAAGTCGTAGCGCTGCTCGACCTCCTTGCGGGTCTGGTTGACCGCGTTCTCGACCTCCATCGCATCGATCTTGCTCACCACGTCAAACGAAGAATCAGCCATGCCCTCAGCCTACCCGGCGTTCGCGTGTCCGGACCCGAGATCCCTACCGGTCGGTCGCTGGTCCGGGGGCCGGGATCCCTATCCGAGAGGAGCACTCGCGGGCGGGCACTACCAATCGTTGCCAGTCATGGCCGGGCATTGCCAGGCGTAGTCGAGCGTGCACGTCGGGGGTGAATGTGTACTTTGGGATCCCTGCCCCACGTACACGCTCACCCCCGACGTGCACGCTCACGAGCGCAGCCCGGCCACCACCCGGCCACCACCCGCCACCACCGCGTGCGCACCGCACCCCGCTTCCCGCACCCACCCCGGCCCTACCGGACCGAGGCGCGGCGCATCGCGAACCAGGTTCCGGCGAGCGCGACGACGATCACCACGATCGCCGCGACGGCGACCGCTCCGCCGGTGAGCCCCGTGAAGATCTCGCCGAGTCGCGGGGCGAGGATGAGCAGGGTGAGGGCGAGCGCGAGGCCGGCACCGAGGCCGAGGAAGGCGGGGCCCATGCTCCCGAAGCGCACCCACACGGCTCCGAAGAGGCCGCCCACCGTCAAGCAGAACATGACGCCGAGGAACGAGGTGGCGGCGAGCACCCCGACGTTTCCAGCGCCGAGCAGGTGCACGTCGAGCACGTACAGCCCGATGAACCAGTGGCCGGTCGCGAGTTCGATGCCGAGCAGCGCGACGAGCAGCACGGTGATGAAGATGGCCTGCAGCGCGTTCGAGATCATCGTGCCGCCGATGAAGTTGCGGCGAGTGGTGCCGAGCGCGAGCGCGAAGGGGTATGTCGTCGCGACGGCCTGCACACCGTAGTAGACGAGGAACCCGGGGAGCGCCCACATGATCGCCTGGTTCCAGCGCGCACCCTCAATGTATTCGGGGTCAGTGCCGCTGATCCCGGTCGCTCTTTGGATGGCGATCTGGATGATGAGCGTGATCGCCATCACCACGGCGAGGATGATCACGGGGGTGCCGATGAAGTTCTCCCACTTGTTGAGGTGGAGCTTCGTGACTTTCAGGGTGCGGTTCATGGTGTTCTCCTTCGCTCGGACGTTGCGGGGCGCCGCGCGGGCGTCACACGGACGAAACTTGGCGTCAGTCTGCTGCGGCTTCGGCGCCGACCCCGTACGCGGCGACAAGGTCCTGCAGTGACACGGGGGTGATTTCGAGGCTCGCGGCTTCGGCGGCCTCGCGGTCGTCGGTGGCGAGGGATCCCTCGATGACGGCCGTTCCGAGACCACCGATGGTGCGGTGCGCGAGTGATCGGCGATCCCTCGCGAACTCCTCGACCGCGGCGGCTCGGCCCGCGACCTGGAAGGCATCGCCGCGCAGCTCCTCGACGTCGGCGTGGCGTACGACGCGCCCCTGGTCGAGAATGATGACCCGCTCAAGGAGCCGGTCCATCTCGTTGATGAGGTGGGTCGACAGCACGATCGTGCGCGGGTGCTCCGTGAACTCACTCAGGAGTTCGTCGTAGAAGATGTGCCGAGCGGTCGCGTCGAGGCCGAGGTAGGGCTCGTCGAAGAATGTGATCTCCGAGCGAGACGCGAGGCCGAGCACGATGCCGAGCGCCGAGAGCTGCCCGCGCGAGAACTTCTTCACGACAGGTTTCGACGGGATGCGGAAGAGTTCGATGAGGCGGTCGGCGGTCTCCTGCGACCAGTTCGGATAGCAGATCCGGGCCGCCCTGATCGCATGCTTCAGCTTGTAATCGTCGGGGTAGCGCTGGTTGTCGCGGAGGAAGCACATCTGCTCGATGAGTTCGGCCTGCTCGAAGGGGTCTCTTCCGTGCACGTGCACGCTCCCCGACGTAGGGCGGTCCTGCGCGGTGATGAGCGACATGAGTGTCGTCTTGCCGGCGCCGTTGCGGCCGAGGAGGCCGGTGATCTTGTCGCGTTCGATGGTGAGCGTGACGCCGTCAAGCGCGGTGGCTCCGCGGTAGCGGCGGGTGAGGGCGCGCGCTTCGACGGCCGGTGGGGCTGATGATGGGGTCATGACTGCTGCTCCTTGGAGGTCTGCTGCGGGTCGGCGGGCAGTGCCGCGTAGCGCTGGTCGATGAGCCTCGCGATTTCTGCGGGGCTGAGGCCGAGGCTTTTCGCTTCGGCGACGAGTGGAGTGATGAAGCGTTCGGCGAAGGCTTGCCGGCGTTCTTCTTCGATGAGGGATCGCGCCCCCGGCGCGACGAACATGCCGATGCCGCGGCGCTTGTAAAGAACACCGCGTTCGACGAGAAGGTTCAATGCTTTGCCCGCGGTCGCCGGGTTGATACGCATGTAGGCGGCGAGCTCGTTGGTGGAGGGCACCTGCTCTTCTTCGGCGTAGACCCCCCGCAGCACGTCGTCGGCGATGCTGTCGGCGAGCTGCAGGAAGATCGGGCGCGTGTCGTCGAACACCCGGGGCCTCCTCTGGTCGTGAACCCGGCTCGTGTGCGTTGATCGCGAGGGATCCTCGCTTCCACCGCGCCGAGCGTTACTTGGTCCATTACTTCACTAATGAACCTACGCACCCGAATGCGTGATGTCAACCCCCGTACGCTGGTTTCATGCACTCATCAGAAGATCCACCGTTCCGATCCTTCGCTTCCGACAACTGGGCTGGTGCACACCCTGAAGTGATCAACGCGATCGCGGCCGCGAATATCGGGCATGTCCGAAGCTACGGTGGCGACCCGTTCACGGCCAGGTTCGCTGTTCTCGCGAAACACCTCTTCGGCACTCACGCCGAGGCCTACCCCGTGTTCAACGGCACCGGGGCGAACGTCCTCGCCCTGCAGGCTGTGCTTCCGCGCTGGGGCGCCGTGATCTGCGCGCACACCGCCCACATCCACACCAACGAGACCGGCGCGCCGGAAAAGGCCGCCGGAATCAAACTGCTCACGGTGGAGGCCCCCGACGGCAAGCTCACGCCCGAGCTCGTGACCCGGGTGGCCTGGGGCTTCGAGAACCCGCACCGGCCAGAGCCGCGCGTCGTGTCGATCTCCCAGGCCACCGAACTTGGCACCTGTTACACACCTGACGAAATCCGGGCCCTCGCCGAGCAGGCACACGAGCACGGCATGCTGTTACATCTCGACGGGTCGCGGCTCGGCAATGCCGCCGCACACCTCGGCTCCTCCCTCGCCGCACTCACGAGCGAGGTCGGGGTCGACATCGTGAGTCTCGGCGGCACAAAGAATGGTCTGCTCGGAGCGGAAGCAGTGGTCGTACTCAGGCCCGATAAGGCCCCTGGGATGCCCCACCTGCGGAAACTGTCACTCCAGCTCGGGTCGAAGATGCGGTTTCTTTCGGCGCAGCTGCTCGCACTATATGAAGGAGACCTGTGGAAGCGGTCCGCTGATCACGCGAACGCGATGGCGGCGCGACTCGCCGACGGCATCGCGGAACTCGCGGCGTACGACGAGAGGTTCGAGATCGCCTACCCTGTCGAGTCCAACGCGGTCTTCGCCCGTCTGCCGCGCGAGGTCGCGAGCGCTGCAGCGGCCCAATTCCAGTTCGGCGCGTGGCGAGAAGCACCCGACCTCTATCGCCTCATGTGCTCCTTCGACACGGAGCCCGAAGAGGTCGACCGGCTGCTCGACGCGCTCGGCGAGTCGACGTAACTGTCGAGCGGGGGATCTCGGCTCTGCGTACCGCAATTCGGGGTTTCGGGTACGCAGAAGCGAGATCCCCCGCTAAAGAGAGAACTCGCGCGGAAGAGAGAACTCGCGCAGCCGGCGTCAGCTCAGGCGCGACGAGTCAATGTAGTGCTCGAGCAGGTGGTCGGCGATCGCCATCGCAGAGGTCGCCGCGGGTGACGGCGCGTTGCGCAGCAGGGTGACCGAGCCCACCTGATCCACCGCGAAGTCGTCGAGGAGCGAACCGTCTCGGGCCCACGCCTGAGCGCGCACGCCGGCCGCGGTCTTCGCGACGAGATCCCGGCTCCGCAGCTCAGGTATGAACCTGCGGGCCTCCTTGACGTAGAGCGGCTTGATCACGGAACCCGAGATCTCGTTTACTCCCATGCGCCAGTGCTGCTTCGCGAGCGGGAACGCGCCCGGCCAGGTGAGCGAGGCGAACGTGTCACGGAGGGAGATGTCGCGCCAGCGGTAGCCTTCGCGGGCGAGTGCGGGCACCGCGTTCGGGCCCACATGGATGTCGTCGTACACACCGCGCGTGAAGTGGACGCCGAGGAACGGGAATCGCGGATCCGGCACGGGATACACCATGCCCCGCACGAGGTCCGCACGGGCGGGGTCGAGGCCCCAGTACTCGCCCCGGAACGGAAGGATCTTCGGTGAGGGATCGGCACCGACGAGTTTCGCCACCGCGTCGGAGTGGAGCCCCGCGCACACGATGAGCTGATCGAACTCGAACTTGGAGTGGTCCGTGATCACCGTGGTCCGCGCACCCTGACGACGAATCTTCGTCACCTCGTGCCCGAGCAGCACACGGCCCCCGGCGGCCCGCACATCCCCGGCCATAGCCTCGGTGATAGCGGCGTAGTCCACCACCGCGGTGCGCGGCGAGTGGAGCGCGGCTACGCCCTGCACGTGGGGTTCGATCTCCCGCATCTCGGCAATCGAAATCCGTCGGAGATCGGGCACCCCGTTCTCCGTCGCCCGCTTCTCGAGTTCAGCGAGTTTCGGCAGCTCGTTCTCATCGACCGCAACAACGAGCTTCCCCACCTCGCGGTACGGCAGCCCCTTCTCCTCGCAGAACTCCCGCGTGCGTCGCAGTCCGCGCGCGCACAGCTCGGCCTTCAATGAGCCAGGGGCGTAATAGATGCCCGCGTGCACGACGCCCGAGTTGTGGCCGGTCTGGTGCTGAGCGAGCCTCGCCTCTTTTTCGAGGACGGTGACGTCCTCGCCGCGCGCCGTCAGCGCTCGTGCCAGCGCGATGCCGATGATGCCGCCGCCGATGATCCCGACCTTCGCGGTCATTGCCCGCTCCCCTCTTTCTCGCGTAGCGCGAATGACGAATTTCCTGAGCGCTCACGCCTGTGCGCGGTCCCTCGGCCGCCGGTCAACTCGACGACCATCCGCCGTCGACCATGAGCAGCTGGCCGGTGATGTACGCAGCGGCGTCGGACGCGAGAAACACTGCGGCGCCCGCCATGTCTTCGGGTTCGCCGAACCGGCCGATCGGGATTCGCGCGGCCAGCTCCGCGGAGCGGACGGGATCCGCGAACACGGCCTCTGTGAGCTTCGTACGGATATATCCCGGGCCGATGCCGTTGACGCGGATCCCGCGCCCCGACCACTCCGCGCTCAGCGCTCGGATCACACCGAGCACGCCCGACTTGCTCGCGTTGTAGGCGACGAACGAGGGCAGGCCGAGCACACTCGACAGCGAGCCGACGAAGATGTGGCTGCCGCGCGCCGAACGCTCCAGCTGTCGCCGTCCGATCTCCTGACTCAGCGCGAAGGGTGCGGTGAGGTTGATGGAGATGACCCGCTCCCACTCCTCGAGGGAGAATGCTTCTGCCGGTTCGCGGTGCTGCACCCCTGCGGCGTGCACGACGACGTCGATGCCGCCGCCGAGGGCCTCTTCAACCTCGTCGGCGAAGTCGCCAAGCTGCGCCGTGCGGGAAACGTCTCCGGGCACTGCGACCGCGTTCGGCCCGAGCTCGCGCACGGCCGCCTCGAGTTCTTCCCGGCTACGTGAGGTGAGTGCGACCCGTGCACCGGCGGCGACGAGCCCCGCGGCCATGCCGAGACCGAGCCCACGGCCGGCGCCCGTGACGAGTGCACGGCGTCCGTCGAGGGAAAACGCGGAGAGATCCGCCATTAGCGCGTCCTCATGGCGACGGTCTTCACGCGGGTGTAGAACTGCAGCGCCTCGAGCCCCTGCTCCTTGAATGCGGAGCCCGACTCCTTGAACCCGCCGAACGGCATGTGAATGTCCCAGCCGGTCGTCGGCTGATTCACCGACACCTGCCCGGTGTCCACCTCGTCGACGAACCGTGTTGCGGCGCCGAGGCCATCGGTGAAGACGGTGCAGGCGAGCCCGTAGGTCGAGTCGTTCACGGCAGTAATTGCCTCGTCGAGTGTGTCGATCTCGATTATGCCGACCACCGGGCCGAAGACCTCGTTCTTCCACAGCGCCGACCCGGATGTGGTCGAGACGAGCAGGGGCTCGACGAACGCGCCGACGCGTTCCTGCTCCGCAGAGAGGGAGGCGCGGGCGAGCACCTCAGCGCCCTCGGCGAGGGCGGTCGAGACGTGCTCGCGGATCTCGGCCTGCGCGGACCGGCTCACCACTGGCCCGACATCGACGCCATCGGCGTCGCCAGCGGCAACGCGAAGGGTGCCCACGGCCTCCGACAGTCGCCGCTTCACCTCGCTCGCGATCCCTCGCTGAACGATCAAGCGGCTGGTGGCGGTGCAGCGCTGCCCGCCCTGACCGTACGCACCGCCCATGATTGCCAGGATCGCGAGATCGAGGTCTGCGTCATCGAGCACGACGGCCGCGTTCTTACCGCCCATCTCGGTTTGTACGCGAATGCCGGTTCCAGCGAGGTCGCGCTGCACCTTCAAGCCGACCGCGGTCGAACCGGTGAAGGAGACCGCACGAATTTGGGGGTCCTGGATCAGCGCATCACCGATCTTGGCGCCCCGTCCGGTGACCGTGCCGAGGGCCCCGGCGGGCAGACCCGCCTCGTGCAGGATCTCGGCGAGCTTCAGCATGACGAGCGGGGTCTCCGAGGCCGGTTTGATGACCACCGCGTTGCCCGACATCAGTGCCGGCGCAAGCTTTCTCGCGGGAGTGAGGAGTGGATCGTTCCACGGCGTGATGAGCACGACGACGCCGAGTGGTTCGCGGATCACTTGCGCGACGGTCGACGGCCGGGCGTCCGGCAGCAGCTGGCCGAACGGCAGCCGCGAGAGGCCGGCGTAGTACTCGAAGAACTCCGCCGCCTTCCCAACTTCTCCGGATGCTTCGGCGCGGGTCTTGCCCATCTCCGCGACGATGACGGTGGCCAGCTCGTCGGCGCGTTCACGGATGAGCGCTGCGGCCCGGTGGAGGACTTGCCCGCGCGCGATGTGGCCGGCTGCCCGCCAGGCGTGGGCACCTCGCTCGGCCGCATCGAACACAGCCGCAAGGTCGCTGGCGTCCATGCTGGGCACGTGCCCCACGACCTCGTCGGTTGCGGGGTTCACGACGTCCAGCACCTGTCCGGACCCGGCGGACCGGAACTCACCATTCACCAGATTCAGCATCGATCCGAACATGTCTCGTCTCCTCGGCTCTCGTTCAATCAGTTCTTCTGCGGTGCGCGGTGCGCGCCGCGTGTGCGAAGGCGCGGTGATTAACCAGCGACGGCGAATGACGCGTCGAGGTCTCCCGTGCGCATCGACTCCACGAGCGCCGTCAGACGGTCCGCGTCGAATGCAACGGGGTTCGTGGGGCGCGGGTACTCTCGCATGCAGCGCTCCGCGAGCTCCCGGGCGGCACCTGCAGGGATCGAGGTCTCCGCGAGCGTGGTCGGCAGACCGATTCTGGCCGCGAGATCCTTGACCTCCTGGGCGGCCTCACGCAGCGATGTTGACCGCCCCTGCGTCAGGCCCTCTGCGATCAGTGCACCGAGATCCGGGTCGATCGTCCGGTTGTACGCGATCGTGTAGGGAAGGGCCAGGGCGCACGATGTGCCGTGCGGCATCGGGTGCTCGTGCGCGATGCAGTATGCGAGGGAGTGGCCAAGAACCACGCCCGCGTTCAGCGCCTGCCCGGCGAGGTGTGAGGCCCAGTGGCATCGGGCAAGCGCGTCGGAGTCGCCGTTCACGGCGGCTTCGATCGATCCGACGAGGAGGTCGATCGCCCGCAGCGCGTGGTGGGCGGACATCGGCGACCTCGCGGTGGACATCAGCGATTCCACGGCATGTGCGAGGGCATCCATAGCGGTCGAGGCGATCACTCCGCCCGGGAGGGTCTTCACCATCTCGGGGTCGATGACGACGGCGGTCGGCACGAAGAGCGCGCACGAGGCGGCGCGCTTGGATCCGTCGACCGTGACCATCGCGATGCGGGTCGCTTCGGCTCCCGTGCCACAGGTCGTCGGGATGAGCACGAGCGGAGCGACACCCTGGGGAGGCTCGACGACGCCGAGCCAGTCGGCAGTGCGGCCTTCGTTGCGCAGCAGCAGGGCGAGAAGCTTCGACGAGTCCAGCACCGAGCCCCCGCCGATGCCGATCACGGCGTCGGCGTTCGCCTCTCGCGCGCGCTCGGCCGCGGCATCCACCACGGTGTCTGCGGGTTCGGCTCCGAAGCCGCTCGAGATGACGACACGAAACCCCGAATCTTCGAGGCCCTTGAGCAGCCCGGCCGCGAGGCCAGCATCGAGCACGATGTCGTCGACGACGACCAGAATCGTTCCGCCAGAAATTCGCAGCCTGCTCTGCAGCAGTTCGGGCACGCGAGAGGAGCTCCCCTGCCCGGACACGATCATCGCAGGCGCGAGAAACTCGTTGTATTCAGCGGCTTCGGGCCACCACATCGTTGCCATGCATCGATCCTCTCTGATCAGACCAGCCACCCTCTGCCGCCGGCCACAAACACGCGTACATGACGTTACTGCTGCCACTACGGGTTCTCGAGGAGTTGTCGCGAATTGACTCACCCCCACCAGGCATCTTTCACAGATGCGAGGCGGCACCCGCCGGTCCTCTAGGCTCGTACTGGAAAGAGGAGCCGCATGCTGGGAGTATTGCACGGGTTCGCGCTGATCCTGGGCCTCATCGGCGCCGGGTATCTCACGGCCCTGTTCGGGGTCGTCAAGGGCGATCAGCGACTCGTGCTCAACAACGTCGCATTCTTCGTCGCCACCCCGGCACTTCTCTTCGGCGTGCTGCACGACAGCGACCCGAGCGTGCTTTTCACCCCCGTCATCATCATCACCACGTTGGCGGCCATCATCGCCGCCGCCGTCTATGTGATCGCCTCCCGGCTCTGGTTCAAGCGATCCCTCGCGGAAACGACCCTCGGCGCCACGTGCGCGGGCTACGTCAATTCAAACAACCTCGGCCTGCCCGTCGCCGTCTACATTCTTGGCGACGCCGCGTATGTCGCGCCCCTCCTCCTCGTACAGTTGGTGCTCTTCTCACCGGCCATCCTCGCGATCCTCGAGTCCACCCGTGGCCCCGGCCGCAGCGGCCTCAAGGGCGCCTGGGTCGCGCTCGGCCGCGCCGCCTCGAACCCCATCATCATCGCCTCGATCGGCGGGTTCCTGTTCGCCGTCTTCGGGCTCCAGATGCCCGAACTCGTACTCGCGCCGATCGAGATGCTCGGCGCCGCGGCGATCCCTATGGTGCTCCTCAGCTTCGGAATCTCGCTGTACGGGCAGCGCGCCCTGCAGCGCGGCACGGGTCGACTCGCGGTCTTCACCTCCTCCGGCATCAAGCTCATACTCATGCCCGTCGTGGCGTGGGCGCTCTCGATTGCGCTGGGGCTCGGTCCTCACGAAACCCTGGTGGCGACCACCATTGCCGCCCTCCCCACGGCCCAGAACGTCTACAACTACGCTGCGACCTACCGCCAGGGCGAGGTCATGGTTCGCGACACCGTATTCCTCACCACGTTCGTCTCGCTCCCCGTGATCGCTCTCGTCGCCTGGCTGCTGGGCTGAACAGTCACGCACACTGTTCTTCTCGCGCGGGAATAGGGATCAACCCCTCGGCGTTGTGATCATTCGGACGCCGTGAGCATCGTCCGCGTAAGCCGTTGTAGACGGCCACCGCGCACTCCCGTTTCACGGCCACCGCGCACGGTTGCGCACTCGCGCCCACGCGCGAAGCACACCGACAGTGTCGCTCCTGACGCTGACCCGCGCCCGCACCTGCACCAGCACCCACCGACCCGCAAAGAGAGATCCCAAATGAATCCGCGCACCGCCCAGACCACCGCACCCGTCATCGACACTCTCGCTGAGCGGTGGAGTCCGCGCGCGTTCGATGCCGACCACTCCTTCCCCGAGGGCGCACTGCGCGGCATCTTGGAAGCGGCACGGTGGGCGCCCAGCGCGAGCAACACGCAGCCCTGGCGCTTCATCGTCGCGCGGCGCGGCAGTGAGAGCTTCTCGCGGATCACGGAGACGCTCGCCGGGTTCAACACGCAGTGGGCGGGTGCGGCAGCGGCGTTCATCGTGAATATCGCGGAACTCTCCGACGCTGAGGGCAACGAGCAGCCTTGGGCCGTCTACGATCTGGGCCAGGCCGTCGCGCACCTGAGCGTGCAGGCCCACGCCGAGGGCTTCTACACGCACCAGATGGGCGGCTTCGACCGCGAGGCGATCCGCCGGGCCTTCAACCTCGACGAGCGGCAGAACCCGATTTCGGTCACCGCGATTGGCGCCATCGGAAGCGCCGACCAGCTCCCGGAGCCGCTGCGCGAGCGCGAGGTCGCCCCGCGCACCCGCATCACGGTCGAGGATCTCGTGCTCGTGCGCGACTGAACGCGTACCCCGATCCCTCGCCGGTTTGCGGCCGGTTCCCGCCGCGATAGGCAACTGCCCCTACTCACCGACAGACACCCCTGCTCAACGACGATGAGTAGGGGTACTCGTCGCGGAGCAAGGGCACCGGCGCACCAGCGGCGCCGAGCGGCCAGCCGCGCGAGGGATCAGCGGCGCCGAGCTGTCAAGGACCCTGAAGCGTCAGGGTGCCGGGGAGCAGCGGAACCGAAGGATCAGTCGAGGGTGTCGCTCGGGTCGATCACCGATTCGACGGTCTCGATGAGCGCGCGCTTGATCTCGTGCAGCGGGTGATCCTCTGCGTCAGCTTCGAGTGGGAGTCCGAGCTCTGACGCGACCTCCTGAGTCTTCGACCCGACGCAGGCGACGAGCGTCGATTCGGGGAGCGTCGTGAACTGTTCCGCGACCTGGTGGGCGATTCTTGCCGAGGCGACGAGGAGCGCGTTGATCCGGCCCGACTCGACGTCCTCGCGGATGTGCACCGAGGCGGGAACCCCGACGGTGCGGAACGCGAGCACGGGCGTGACATCGTGCCCACGCTCGATCAGCGCGGTGGTGAGCACGGGCCTTGCCACGTCCGACCGCAGCGTGAGTACGCGGAGCACCTCGCCTGAGTCGATCTCCGGCCATTCTCGGAGCAGCGTGTGAGTCGTGTTGTCGTCGTCGCTCGGCGTGAGGGTGATCGGGTAGCCGGCGTCACGGAAAGCCATCGCCGTGGCCTCGCCGACGAGCGCGACCTTCGTGCGCGGATGGATCACCGCGTTGTGGTGCTGGAGCACGTCTGCGACGGTCGCGCTCGTCGCCGTCAGCCAGTCGTAGCTGCCGGCCTCGAGGTCCTTCAGCGCGCCGACAAGCTTCTCTTCTTCGCTGGTGTGAGCGAAGTCGACGAGGGGCGCGACGACCGTCTGGGCCCCCTGCTCCCTCAGCGCCTTGGAGACGAGATCGCCCCAGGTCCCGCCGCGCGGGACGAGGATACGGAGACCACTGAGCGGTTTCGACTCAGCCGACATATACCCCACTCACTCGATGATTCATCGTTTGGGGCTTCTCCAACATGCTCTCGCACGAGAAAAGCCCGGGATCCGGGTGTCATCCCGGCCTCCCCTATTCTTACTCTGCTTCACGGTGGACGCAAAACTCAGGCCAGATGGACTCCAAACGCAACCCAACCGTGACCTAGACGTTGAAGCGTCGCAGGATCGCCGACGCGACCCCCCAGGCGACGAGTCCCGCGGCCAGCGAGACTCCGGCGACGCCGGCGAAAAAAGCGCCGGGCCGCTCCCGTTTTGCGGTGGCGACACGCTCGCGCGCCTCATCCACCGCGTCGTCGACGCGCTGCGCATAGTTCAGTCGCTCCTGCAGCTGTCCGAGCGTGTCGTAGAGCTCTGCGCGGGCGCGGGCGGCATCGGCGATCCCTTGCCGTTTGTCTTCAGCGTTCATCGCCAATTCCCCTCTCCGCCGGGATGCGGCAGGTGAGATGTCGAGGGATCCGCGTTCACCCGCACCTCGCTCACTGCGGCGAGGTCTTCACCCACCCGGCCGAGCGTCTCCTCGGGCACCGGGTTGCCACGCTTGATGAGTGCCACACCCGCGAGCACCGCCGTAGCGGCGAGGAGCAGAAGCCCAGCCGCGATGACAAGGGCTGCGAGCCACCACGGCCACACGATTGCGAGGGCGGCGATAGCCGCCATGACGAGCGCCTGCAGCATGAAAAAGATGAAGAACAGCGCGACAATGATTGCGCCGGCGCCGATGCCCGCCTTCTTCGCCTTCGAGATGGCCTCACGCTTCGCGTTCTCGTACTCGACCTTGACGAGGGTGACGATCTGCTGCGGAAGACGCGCGAGCAGCTCGAATGTGCCGGCCTGATTCCGTTTCCGAGTCACGTGTCGCCGCCCTCCTCATTGCCTCCGGCCTCAGCCTTGCTCTTGGTCTCGGTCTTGGTCGGAGCCTTTTTTTCGGTAGCGGTGCTGGCACTCGGCGCAGAATCCGGCCGCGGCGTCGCGGTGCCGCCCGCCCCGAAGGCTCCGTTCAGCAGCCCCTTGCCGGCCTGCACGGCGGCTTCCTTGACCTGGTCGACGCGCGCCTGCGCCGCGTCTCGCACAACCTGCGCACCACGCTGCACCGGGGCCGTCTCCCACAGGGTGATGGCGCCGCGCTTGATCTGCTCGTAGCGTTCGCGACCGGCCCGCGTGCCAAGCACGTAGCCGACCGCTGCGCCGAGCACGAATGCAATCTTGCCCTTCATTCTGCCTCCCGCCGATGGCGAAGTTCGGTCATCTGCCAGCCTACTCGCACCCGCCAGGGGCGGCACCACCGGGGTGGTGCGACGCGTCCCCGCTTGGATACGCTTGAGGGTTCTGGCTCGCCCAGTACGCGCGGCTCGCCAAGTTCAATCGGACTACCCCGGTCAATCGGCGATCCCGGTCAGTCGGCGCCGAAGTGTGATCGCAGCGCGCTGCGCGTCCGCGAGCGCTTCGGGCAGGTCGTCGCCGTGCAGCTCGCTGCCGATGGGGAGAAGCATGTCTTCCGCCGCTCTTGCGGCCTGCAGTCGGATACGACCCGCATCTCGCTCCGCCGTCGAGGTGAACGGCGCGGCACGGACCACCCAGTCCCCCGCGGCTGGATCACCTGAGGTTGGATCGAACCCGGCAGGATCGGCCACTGTGGAATCGCCCGCATCAGATTCGCTCCCGACCGGATCGTGTCCGGCGAATTCAAGCCCGGCCGCGACGAGCACGTCGCGCACCTCCGCCTGCGGCGGCTCGGGCAGTGCGGGGCCAGAGATTTCCGCGAGTGTTCCCTCGACTCCGTCGGGCCGTGCCGCCCGGAGTCGCACCGACCACTCCGTGCCGTCGGAAAGTTTCACGGTGTCGAGCGCCTCACCTGCGTCCAGCGGGGCGTCCCCGCGGGCGGTCGCCACCGTAGCGAAGGCACGAACCTGCTGCGGGCCGAGGTCGCCCAACGTTTCCGCGGGGCTTCCCGCGGGCGCCGCGTGCAGGTCGACAACGAGCGTGTTCGCCTCGAACTCTGACTCCCCAGCACGTACCAGCCAGCCCGCCGCTGAACCGTCCGCGGCAACCGGGCCTGCCGCGATCGTCGCTCCGTACAGCTCGAGCCTGGCGATCAGCGCGCTCCGGAGCGCCATCCAGCCGCCCTGAGGGGCGACGAGGGTTTCACGTGCAACATCGCGCTCCGCGTAGGCGAGCGCCGCTCCGGAGAGGGATCCCGCAAGCGTCAGAGCCTCGTTGAGCCCGGGGGCGGCGATCGCGACCTCGACGTCCGGTGTGCCGAACCGTTCTCGAACGATTGGCTGCACCATGCGTTCGAACACGGCCTTCCCCAAGCGGACGTCGACGAGGCGACTGAGCTGGTGGGTCTTCCCCACGGTGAGGAGCGGCTTGAGCCGGTCGAGGTACGCGCGGAACCCCGCGCCACCGCGAAGGAACGCGAGCGCTTCGGAGGACATCGGCACCGCAGGGATCCCGAGCACTTCCGGCTCGGGCAGCGGCGCCCACGCTCCGCGCGCATCACGCAGATGCAGCAGCGGCGGCGTCTCCAGCACGGGCAATGCCGACTCCGCGACCGATCCCTCTTGCGCGATCGGCTGGGCGATTCGCGTGAGGTAGGAGGCAAGCACCCCGTCGGGATCCCTGACCCCCCGGGCCGGCCAGTCTGGCCGTTCCCCGAGCGCCACGCGCACGTCGAGCCCGACCTCCGCGAGTTCGAGCGCGGCGGCGAGCGCGGGGAGGGAGTCGCCGATCACACACGCATCAGCCATGGGGCCCTCCGGATGACGCGGAGCCAGGACCAGGAACGGAGCCAGGAACGGAGCCGGAATCAGCACCGGGCAATGGTCCGGAGACCGGCCCGTTCAGCGGTAGGGTGACGCGAACGAGGTCGATGCGACTGCGGCCGTACCCGCCTCGCTTGAACACGGCGAGTGTCAGCCAGATGAATACGGCGAGGCCCGCAATCTCCCCGATGACACCGGCGAGACCTCCGCCCTCGGTCGTCTGAGCGGTTTCGCCGGCAATCCCCGAGGTCAGGATCATGAACACGATCAGGTTGTTCACGATGTGGATCGCCATCGCGGCTTCGAGGCCCCCCGTGCGCCAGGTGAGCCACGCGGCGACGCCCCCGAGCAGACCAACCGCGGCAAGCCCCCAGATGTCGTAGATGTGTGCGAGCGCAAACCCGACGGACGGGATGAGGATCGCGAACCACGGGCTTTTCAGCCACGCGCCGATGACCTGCATGAACAGGCCACGGAAGACGAGCTCCTCGGCGACGGCCTGGAACGGCACGAGCACGATGATCAGCGCCAGGGAGATGAGCGCCGCGATCACGTCGAAATCGCGCTCGGGGAGCGGCTGAGGATCGGTTAGCGCGGTCGGGTCAGTGATCGCGACCTCGATGAGGCCGGCGCCGATTCCGACGGCGTTCATCACGATGAGCGCAACCACGGCGACCCCGACCAGCCGGAAGAAGAGCCCCCAGCGGATCTTCGCGGCGACCGACCAGACCCGCCCGACCGGGCGCATCCCGAGGGTGAGCATCGCGAGCAGCACCGCGGGGATCATGATGATGATGGAGCTGAGCGCGAGCAGCACGGATATGGGTCGCTGCGTGTCGAGTACCTCACCCGCCCCCGTTGCGAGGTCCGTCGCATAGTCGGGGTCGATCGCCACGCTCAGTGGCACGAACAGCATCACCAACGCGATCGTGAAGACCCCGAAGTAGGCGCCGGCGACGAGCAGGAGCACGAGCGGTTTCCACCAGCGGTAGTTCTGCACCCCGCGGAGCAGGCGATGGTAGTCGAGCGGTTCGGTCTCGACGACCTGTTCCTGCACCGGGTGCTGCGCCCACGCCCAGCCGGCCGGCGCGCCCGGCTGGGACCCCGGCTGAACCAGCTCAGGCGGAGTCGGCTCAGGCGGGGTCGGCTCAGGCGGAGTCGGCGGCTGCGGGCCCGTGCTCGTCATGCGCCGCCCCTTACGAGCCGCGGAGGCGCTCGGCGAGGTAGGCGTGCAGCTCGGCGCGCGGCACCCGCTCCTGCTGCATGGTGTCGCGTTCGCGCACGGTCACGGCGTTGTCATCGAGCGAGTCGAAGTCGACCGTAACGCAGAACGGGGTGCCGATCTCGTCCTGGCGGCGGTACCTGCGGCCGATCGCGCCCGCGTCGTCGAAGTCGATGTTCCAGTCGTCACGCAGATCCTGCGCGATCTCGCGCGCGAGCGGTGAGAGGTTCTCGTTGCGGCTGAGCGGCAGAACGGCCGCCTTCACCGGCGCGAGGCGCGGATCGAGCGCGAGCAGCGTCCGCTTGTCGGTGCCGCCCTTTGCGTTCGGCACCTCCTCTTCGCGGTACGAGTCGACGAGGAAGGCCATGAGGGATCGCGTGAGGCCCGCCGCGGGCTCGATCACGTAGGGCGTCCAGCGCTCGTTCTTCGGCTGGTCGAAGTAGCTCAGGTCTTTGCCGGAGTGCTTGGAGTGCGTCGAGAGGTCGAAGTCGGTGCGGTTGGCGATGCCCTCGAGCTCGCCCCACTCGCTGCCCGCGAAGTGGAAGCGGTACTCGATGTCGGCCGTGCGCTTGGAGTAGTGGGAGAGCTTCTCCTTCGGGTGCTCGTAGAAGCGCAGGTTCTCGGGGTTGATTCCGAGGTCGACGTACCAGTTCCAGCGCTCCTGCATCCAGTATTCTTGCCACTCCTCGTCGGTGCCCGGCTCGACGAAGAATTCCATCTCCATCTGCTCGAACTCGCGGGTGCGGAAAATGAAGTTGCCCGGCGTGATCTCGTTGCGGAAGCTCTTCCCGATCTGACCGATACCGAACGGCGGCTTCATGCGCGCCGACTGCAGCACGTTCGCGAAGTTCACGAAGATGCCCTGCGCGGTTTCGGGCCGCAGGTAGTGGAGGCCTGCCTCGTCGTCGACCGGGCCGAGGAAGGTCTTGAGCAGACCGGAGAAGGCGCGCGGCTCGGTCCACTGGCCGCGGGTGCCGCAGTGCACGCAGACGATGTCGGCCATGCCGTTTTCGGGCTCGCGCCCGTGCTTCTCCTCGTATGCCTCGATGAGGTGGTCTTCGCGCTGGCGGCGGTGGCACTGCAGGCACTCGACGAGCGGGTCGCTGAACACCTCAACGTGCCCCGACGCCTCCCACACCTGCTTGGGGAGGATGACGCTCGAGTCGATGCCGACGACGTCGTCGCGCTTTTGCACCATCGCTTTCCACCACTGGCGCTTGATGTTCTCCTTCAGTGCGGTGCCGAGCGGGCCGTAGTCCCAAGCCGAGCGTGATCCGCCGTAGATCTCACCCGCCTGGAAGACGAAGCCGCGGTGGCGGGCGAGGGCGATGACCTTGTCGAGGCGGGACTGCTCAGCCATATTCTGTATTCACTCCAAGGGGCAAGCGGGGATCTTGGGCATGCGCGCAGAGGGATCCTCGCGCGGCTTTGACCAGTGTAGCCGCGAGCAACGACAGCGATACTGGACAGCACCCGACTGCACCGCACGTTCGGGCCGCTCCGCTACCCTGGCTTCGAGCTGCTTCCGACGCGTTTCAGAGCAGTTCAGACTCGATCCCCTTGTTTCCGACCCGCACAGGAGTGACCCGCACCGATGCCCGAACCGCTGTCCGCACTCACCTCCGAAGTGATCGACCTGCAGCTGAACCATCGTTCGGTGCGCAAGTACCTGGATACGCCGATCAGCGACGCGCAGCTTGAGCGCATCATCTCTGCGGCGCAGCGCGCGTCAACGTCGTCGAACCTGCAGGTGGTGAGCGTCATCGCGATTCGTGACCAGGAGCGGAAGAACCGCATTTCGGCCGCGATCGGTGGCCGCAGCTACGTTGAAGAGGCGCCCGTGTTCCTCGCGTGGATCGCTGACTTCTCCCGAAACGCCGAGATCATTCGTGCGCGCGAGCAGGAGCCGGAAACGCTCGGGCTGATCGAGAACACGCTCATGGGCGCCGTCGATGTCGGCATCATGGCGCAGAACGCGCTGCTCGCCGCCGAATCTCTCGGGCTCGGAGGCGTGTTCGTGGGATCCCTGCGCAACAATCCCGAAGCGGTGAGCGCCGAGCTCGGCCTGCCCCGGAACGCGTTTCCGGTTGTGGGGATGTCGATCGGCGTTCCCGATCCGAACGAGGGCACGGGTCTAAAGCCCCGGCTTCCCCTCGACGGCGTGCTGCACCGGGAGACCTACGACCCGCAGCGCTGGGAGAGCGCCACGGCACAGCACGAAGAGGACTACCGCGAGTACTTCGAGACGCAGGGTGTGCCGGGCCGCAGCTGGGCGCGGACCGTCACGGGTCGACTCGCGAAGACTGAGGGGCTCCACGGGCGGCACACGATGCGGGCGTCCCTGCGAAGCCAGGGCTTCGACTCGGAGTAGGTCCGGCCGGAGGTGATTCGGCCGGAGCAGCGTTCGACGCGGAACCAGCGAAAGAGGGCGTAGGGATCCCTCAGCCTTGCGCGACTATCGCACGCCGCGCATCAGCGCGAGCACGGGCTTCACTGCGACGAGCAGCACGATTCCGATCACGATCGCGATCGCCCCGAGAATCAAGAAGTACAGCGTCTCGTGATCGGGGTCGTAGAACTGCGCGAGCCACCCGGCAATCGATGTGCCGAGCGACACCGACAGGAAGTACAGCGCGACCATTTGCGTGCGGAACTTCGCCGGTGCGAGCTTCGTCGTCACGGAGAGCCCCGGCGGCGAGATGAAGAGCTCGGCGACGGTGAAGACGAACAGGATGAGGATCATCGCGAGGAGCGGGGTGCCAGCCTCGCCGCTGCCCGCCCACGGCAGGAACAGCAGGAACGCCGCGCCCATAATGATCGCACCGAGCGCGAACTTTGCGGGAGCGGCGGGGGCGCGCTTGCCGAGCTTCGTCCAGATCGCGGCGAACACGCCCGACAGCACGATGATGAAGACGGGATTGATCGACTGCACCCACGAGATCGGCATCTCCCAGCCGAAGATCGACCGGTTGAGCTGCTCGTCGGAATAGATGGTGAGCACCGTGAACTGCTGCTGGTAGAGGGACCAGAACCCGACGTTCACAATGAAGAGCGGGATGAACCCGGCCACCCGCGAACGCTCGATCGCCGTGATCTGCTTCGACGACATGATCACCACGAAGTAGGCGATCGCTGCCGCGAGCACGATGATGATCACGATCGCGGCGAGGTTGTCCGCGCGGATGACCCCGAGCGCGACGAGCAGCGCGATGAGCACGAGCGCCACGACGACCGCGAGGATCATGCGCGGGCGCTGCGCCCTTGGTAGCGGGTTCGGAACGGCGCGGGAGCTCTCGGGGAGGTGCTTGCGGCCGAAGGTGTACTGGACGAGGCCGATCGCCATGCCGACTGCCGCGGCGCCGAAGCCCCAGTGGAACCCGACCTCCGACTGCAGCAGGCCCGTGATGATGGGGCCGAGGAACGCACCGAGGTTGATGCCGAGGTAGAAGATGGAGAACCCGGCGTCCCGTCGCGTATCCTCCTCCGCGTAGAGGGTGCCGACGAGTGCGGTCGCGTTCGCTTTGAGCCCTCCGGATCCGATGGCGACCAGGGCGAGGCCAGTACCGAGACCGAGCTCGTTGGGTAGTACGGCGAGCGCGATGTGCCCCGCCATGATGACGATCGCGCTGTAGAAGAGCACCCGCTCCGAGCCGAGCACCCGGTCGGCCAGCCACCCGCCCACGATCGTGAAGAGGTAGACGGTGCCGCCGTAGGCGCCGACGATGCCCGTCGCGATCGCCCGGTCGATGCCGAGGCCACCCTCGGCGACCGAGAAGTACATGTAGATGAGCAGGATGCCCTGCATGCCGTAGAAGCTGAAGCGCTCCCACATCTCGACGCCGAAGATGTTCGCCAGCGCCCACGGCTGCCCGAAGAAGCGGGTGTCTCTCGCGTCAGTACTCGTGCCGCTGCTGGATTCAGTACCGGTGGGCCTGGATCCCCCCGTCGCGGGCGGCTCGGCAGGCCCCACCGGGGTCTGGGCTGAGTCTTCAGGAGGTGTGGCGGCCATGTGGGTCACATTACTCTCGCGAGTGGTCCCGGCACACGAGACGCGCACACTCTGTTACATTCGAGCGCCCCCTGTCGAGGGGCCACCCGGACCCAACAATCTACGGCGCTAGACCTCCCACTCGCCGATCACGAGGTTCTCAGGAGCTTCCCCCGCCCGCAGATGCGCGATCTGGCGGCGGATGAGCGCGGCCATGCGTGGCAGCATGGCGCTCGAGTCGCCCCCGACGTGTGGCGTGACCAGCAGGTTCGGGCATTCCCAGAGCGGATGGTCTTCGGGGAGCGGCTCGGGGTCGGTGACGTCGAGCGCGGCGCGCAGCCTCCCCGGGTTCAGCTCGGCGACAAGCGCGTCTGTGTCAACGACGGGGCCGCGAGCCACATTCACGAGCAGTGCACCGTCGGGCATCGCGGCGAGCGCGGCGGCATCGATCAAGTGCCGGGTCTCTGGCGTGAGCGGCACTCCCAAGATCACCACCTCGGCATCAGCGAGGAGTGCGTGCAGGTCTGCGAACCCGTGCACCTGCACCGGCTCTCCGGCGAGGTTGCGCTCTTCACGTGCCGTACGCGCGAGCCGAGTCAGTTTCACCTCGAAGCCCGCGAGCCGCGCCTCGATCGCCTTGCCGACGCCGCCGTACCCGACGAGCAGCACCCGCCGGTCCGCGAGGCTCGGGAACGAACGGAGCTGCCACCGGCGCTCATCGGCGGCGCGCACAAACTCCGGGATCCCTCGCTGCACGGCAAGCGTCAGTGCGAGCGCAAGCTCCGCGGTCGACGTCTCGTGTACTGAGGCCGCGTTGGCGACGGGGAGGCCTGCCGGGAGGTGCTTTTCAAGCCCGTTGTAGCCGATCGACTGCCACTGGACGAGCCGGACCTCGGCGTCGGCGACCCGCGCCACGCGGCGCGCCCCACCCCAGTACGGGGGCACGACGATATCGATGCGGGGCCTGGGTGCGGGCTCCTCGAGATCCCAGGTGAGGAACTCGACACCGGGCTCGCCGGCGAGAGCCTCCCGGAGACCGGGATCAGTGGGCAGGGAGACGACGAGATCGTTCATGCCCCGAGTGTAACGAGTGCCTCGGACGTTCAGCCGGCCGCGATGATGCGGCGAAGCTCCGTCGTAAACCAGTCGATCGTCTCGGTGGCGTCTGCGGCTGCACGGGCGGACTCGTCAGGGCGATTGAGGTAGCCGTGCACCGTCGACGGCTGAACGTGCGAGACGACGGGGATGCCGGCGTCGATCAGCTGCTCGGCGAACTGCTCCCCCGACGCGCGGAGATCGTCGGCATCGGCGTTCACGATGATCGTCGGCGGGAGCACGGAGAGCCGCTCTGCAGGGAGTTCACCCACGGGAACCATCAGCCCGCCCGCGCCGGGGGCGCCTCCGCCCGCGCTGCCAACGCCGTCGCCGTCGCCGTCGCCGTCGCCGAGATACATTTCGTACATCGCCGCAATCCGGTCGGCGTCGAACTTTCGTGCATCGGGCAGCGAACTCGTCGCCGCCGCAATCGCCGCGCTCTCCCGCTGCACGCGATGCAACGTCGGGTACTGCAGGAGCAGGGCCGCGGGTGCCACTCCTGCGCGCACTTGTTCATTCTGCGCATCGCGAGACGTGGCCGCGCCCATCATCCCGTCGGCCTGCGTGAGTACCGCAGCGACCGCGAGGTGCGCGCCAGCGCTCGCCCCGCCGATAACGACGGGAGTCGTCTCGCCCGGCAGCGTCTCGCCGCCCAGCGTCTCCCCGGCCAACGCCCAGCCGACGACCGCGGCGACGTCGTTCGCCGGCGCAGGCGCCTTCACCGTGTCACTTGCGAGCACGTAGTCGACGGCGGCGACGCGGATCCCTCGCTCCGCGAAGCGCTGCGCGACCCAATCCGATTCGGGCCAGTCGAGGTCACCGCGCACGAAGGACCCGCCGTGCGCCCACACGAGCACCGCCCACGCGGGTTCGGCGGGCTCGTACAGCCTCACGGGCACGGCGGCAGACCCCACCCGGTTGGGGGTGCCGATCGATGCGGCCACCGCGGGGTCGGCGGCCGGCCCTGGAACTTCGAAATCCGTCATCCGCACGCTCGGCTCCTCCTGCACGATCGTTCCTGTCACCTCACCCGCGCCCGCGATCATCGATCCCGGCGCGGCGCACCCACCGGCCGATGCGACGATCGACACGATCACGCCGACGGCGAGGAGGTTGCGGGCGACGCGGATCCCTCGTCGCAGGGATCCACGGGACACGCCTCGAGTCTAGAAGACCGGAGTGAGGAGGAGGGCGCCCCGCACACCCGCGCCCACGAACCCCGCGCCTCGCACACTTGCGCATCTCACACACAGCCGCACCCGGCAGAATGTCCGCATGAAGAGCGACGGTCTCGCGAGGAGCGGTTTCGAGAACACCGATTTCGAATACACCGAGTTTGAGTACACCGACGACGAGGGTGTGGTCATCACGGCCTACGAGTGGGCCGCCGAAGACCCGATCGGTGTCGTGCAGATCTCGCACGGGCTGGGCGAGCACGCGAAACGCTACGACGTCTTCGCTCGCGCCCTCGTCGCGGCGGGGTTCACCGTCTACGCTGACGACCATCGCGGGCACGGCGAAACCGGGAGGCGACAGCACGACGGCGATCTGACGAAGCTCGGCAAGCTCGGACCGGGAGGGCTCGCCGCGGCCGAGCGTGCGGTGCTGCAGTTGACGAGCCTCGTCAGGGATCGGCACCCCGGCCTCCCCGTGCTGCTCTTCGCGCACTCGTGGGGCTCGCTCATGGCGCAGCGCATTCTCAACCAGCACCCGCGAACGTGGGAGGCGGTCGTCCTGTCGGGAAGCGCGTTCCGCACCTTCAAGCACATGGAGAGCGGCCCGCTCAATGCGAAGTGGGCGGGCGACGGGGCGACGGGGTACGAGTGGCTGAGCAGGGATCCGCAGGTCGCCGCCGACTTTCTCGCCGACCCGTTGTGCTTCAGCGCCGACGTGCTGAAACTGTTCGGGGTCGCCGACGGGCTGCGTCTCTACGGCAAGCCGGGCCACGGCCTCGCGGCCGACGTGCCGATCCTCATCGTCTCGGGCGCCGAGGATCCGCTCACGCGGGGAGAGGCGGGGTTG
>JBBAFK010000041.1:0-25383 GCA_041655455.1 Leucobacter sp.
GCAGGGGGTCAGGGGTTCGAGTCCCCTCAGATCCACCACGATGCTCTTACTCAAACTAATGTCCAAAGCAATGCCCGCGGATGATGGTGAAGGATGTTGAAAAGGCCCGCCGGTTTCGGCGGGCCTTTTTGATTTCGTTCCATTCTGGCCTTTGTCTGTGCGATTTGTTGACGAAGCGAGGCGTGCTTCGCTGACGGCGACGCGGGTGGCTGGGCCGAGGATGAGATCGAATGGTGGTGCGAGTCTGGCTCTGAGCTGGTGGGTTTCGCCGTCGGTTTCGATGACCTCAATCATCTCGAAGATGAGCTGGTTGAACAGGCGGCGGATATGGTCTGGTGCTTCGGCGTACGAGCCGCCCATGTACTGCGCTATATCGAGGGCGTTGGTGATGAGAGCGTCTGCTTTGGTGAAGTCGGCGGCAGCGTCATTGAGCTTGCGGTTGATGCCGCCGAGTTCTTGTTCGAGGCGGCTCTGTTCTGCCTTGAGCACGTCGAGCGGGATCGCGTCGTTGTAATGCGCCTCGAGCAGCTTGCGTTGCTTGCGTTCGATGTCTTGTTTGCTTGTCGTGAGCTGAAGGTGCTCGATGTCGCTGTCTGCACGGATTTCCTTCAGTGACCCGCGGAGAAGTGATTCGAGATCTGCGCGGAAGTCGGTCTGCAGTGTGAGCCGATTGTAGAGATCTTGGATGAGGTCTTCGACGTGTTCGATCTGGATGGAGCGGAGCGTGCAGTTCTTGCGTTTCGAGTGGCGTCCGCGGCAGGCGTAGTAGCCATAGGTTTCGCCTTGCCCGTTCTTCACGACTTGCACCATCATGCGTGATTCGCAGTTTCCGCAGAAGAGCGTGGACTTGAGGTAATGATCGTGCTTGATCGTGCGTTCACCATTAACCTTCGACCTGAGCACAGACTGCACTTTCGTGAAGAGTTCGCGGTCGATGAGTGGCGTATGGGAGCCCGGGTATTCGACTCCTTTGAACGTGGTGACACCGGCGTAGTAGGGGTTGGTGAGAAACGAGTGAACCTGTCGGATCTGTACTGGCCCCTCGGCCATACGTGGCGTCGGGACAGTTGTGAGGCCGCGCCTGCCGAGTTCTTCGGCGATGGTTCGGAGCGTCCATTCACCGGTGGCATATTGCTCGAATGCCCAGATGATGTGGGGCGCACGCTCCGTGTCGACGACGACCGTGCGGATCTCTTGCCCGGTGCTGAAGTCTCGCGTGTTCAGGTACCCGATGGGGGCGCGCCCAATGGTGCCACCGTTGCGAACTTTCTCATTCATGCCTTTGAGGACTTCGTTGGCGAGGTTGCGGCTGTAGAACTCGGCGATGCTCGACATGATGCCCTGCAACAGCATCCCGCCAGGGGTCTGGTCGATGTTCTCGCTGGTTGATACCAGCCGTATGCCAAGCTCGGTAAATCGTGTGGAGAGCGTCACTTCGTCGGCTCGGTTCCGAGCGAGCCGGTCGAGCTTGTGCACGATGACATAGTCGATATGCTCGGCTTCTTCTTCGAGGTAGCGGAGCATCGCTTGCAGGGCGGGCCGGTTCGTGGAGGTACCTGACACTCCGCGCTCGACGAACTCCTTGGCGACCAGCGCACCCATCGATTGGGCTTTCTTCTTGTTTGCTTCTCGCTGCGCCGGGATCGAGAAGCCCTCTTCGCGACCACCGCGCTCGGCTTGCTCTCTGGTCGAGACTCGCAGGTACGAGACGGCCCGCTTTGGTGTGAGGCTCTGGGTGAGCGCCGCGAATGGGTCAGCGGCTTGGATTGGTTGTTGGGGTGGGGTGGCTACAGACATACTCATGTCCCCATTGATGCTTCTTTCGGTAGAAGAGTCCAGTCCATTGTTTGCCGGATTCATGCGGTTATCCACTGTTCCCGACCGTTCCTCGGGGGTTGGGCTATTTGTGGAAGACATACACGCTTCCTTCGTGCTCGATGAGGTCGAACGCTTCTTCAAGGTCTTCGCGGAGCGCTTCATAGTCGGGGGTCAGGTAGTCAAAGTAGAGCCTGCGCTCAGCAGCGAAGTCCTGGACTTCTTCCTCACGATCATCAATGAGGCACAACTCATGGATGGCTTGCTCCATCGTCGGCCAAGTCCCGACCACACTGTCTTCGTAATCCTCGAAGATGCTGTCGCTGGCTGCGTTGACGTCAGGTAGGAGCAGGAACGCTCGGAAGCCTGGTTCTTTATCGAGTTGCAGTTCAGCCAGCGTCTCAGTGACTGCGGCGATGTCTGCGGCACTGCAGATCCCAGGAACGTTCGCTGTCGTGTACCAGTCACCGACCTCGATACCGGTGGGCACGAGGATATTGTCGAGCCTGGGCGGATACATCCGGTGGCTCGTGATCGTGCGCGCATCAGGATAGTTGAGCGTGATCAGGTGGCTTCCGAACCAGTCGATCAGCTCCTGGGTTGATTCGGTGACGTGCTCGTCGTTGTGGAGCGCGAGATACTCTTCGCGGAGTTCGGCGTAGTAGCCGGTGCCGGTGCGCCCGTAATCGGCGAGGGCGCTCTCTCGTCCGAGGCTGCGACCCAGGACGTGCGCGATACAGCGAGCCGTACCGCCATCAATGTCTCGTTTGTGCTCAAGGGCAGTAGTGATGCCTTCAGCGATTCGGTCGCCGAACCGGCGCTTGACGACCTCGAAGCGTCGCCAATCCGGTGACTCACGCATTGGTGCAGGTCGCATCATAGTCTCAGCTACGGCCTGTTCAGTGGCCGGTGTATGGGGTTGTCGTTCATTCATGATGTTCATCTCCTTTCTCAGATAAATCGTTGGGGTGCGGGCAGGGACGGTCTTCTTGGCGAGAACGTAGGTGAGCTGCTCAAGCATCGGCTGCTCCTCGTTCGAGGAATGTTGCGCTCGGTGGTTTGAGCCCCGGCTTCCGGTACACATGCAGCACCGGTGACCCCTCGATGACGGAAAGCTGCTGGTCAGGGATAACCCGGTAGTAGCGCGTCAGATAGGCGAGGATCTCGTCATAATCAAGGGCGATGGTGTTGAGCGGGATGTTTCCATATCTCGATACGAGTCGCAGAGTTTCATACCAGCCGAGTTCTGCAATCGTGTATTCGACGAAACCGTCGCTATCGGCGAAGCTGCCGACGTACTCCTTCATGAACGCGTTCCACACTTCAGGTTCGCCAGTGGTCATATTCACGCAGTCAGGATCATCTGCGATGTGCTCCGAGTAGAGTTGCGCGGCAATGACAAAGTAGCCGTCGTCATTCAAAAGACCAGGCCGGTGCGCGGAAGGCTCGGAGTCTGGGCCGTCCTGTGGCGGTCGTTCAATAGTCATCGTTCGTTCCTCCGCCGTCTGACCAACCTCGAGTAATAACTTCTGGACGGTCTGAGTTCAGGTCGGCTGTGACGAAGAAGTTGTCATGGGTGTCAAAGGCGAGTACCTCGTCTGTGGCGGCGAGCATCACTTGCGGGTGGGTGTCATGCCAGAAGTCGAGGAGTTCAGATAGCCCGTCGCGCTGCTTGGCAGGGATCGGCCCGCAGTGGTCAATGAACTCGGCGATCACGAGCGTGTGTGCTTTCTGTGCCAGCTGCTCGATGATGCGCCGCTGCCGTTCAAGCGAGGGGTACTCTTCGGGGTAGCTGTCGGGATCGTAGCCGTGTTCCTCTTCGCGGAGGTAGGCGACGCCGAAACGGTAGGTCTCGCCCTCGTAGTGGTTGGTGTAGATAGATTCGTAGTTGGTCATTATGTATCGCCTCCTTTCAGCGATGCCTCAGCGTTACTCGTGAGGCCTCTGTTGTATTTCCCCTTCGCCTAGTGGTGAAGAGCCTGTGAGCCACACCCCGGCTGCTGAAGCGAGGTCGGCATGATGGGTGCGGGACAAACCCGCCCGGGGTGTGATGCCCGTTGGGGGGTTTGTCCCGCTGGTGCTAGTTCTGGGACTCGGGATCGAGTACCTCGCGGTCGAACACGAAGCATCCGCTGTAGGTGCGAATGAATACATATCGATCGTTGAGAACTGCCCGGAGATCGTCTTCGCCCCAAGTGAGGAGTTCTTCGAACCCCAGCTTCCGGTTCGCGGTATCGCGGATCTTCTCCCAGCCGTTGTGCTGCACGAGTGCCTCGATCGCTTCTTCTTCGTTTCGTTCGTCTAACACGTATGCCCGGTCAAAAAGCTCAAGCACTTGACTTGGGTTCTGCGCGGTGACGAACGGTGCAAGTAGAAACGCGATGAAGGCGTCGTGCTTCGCAGAGCCGTCGATGAGAGCCTTGTTCCACTCATCGGAAGCTGCGATCTTCTCCAGAATCTGGGCCGCACGACTGGTAGCGTCGTCGACTCGCATCCGGATCCTCTCGTTGATCTGGTTGTTGTTCATAGTTCCCCTCCTTTCAGGGTTGAGTTAGTTCTCCGGGCGGCAGCCGTAGGGGCCACCGAGCACCGGTCTTGGAAGTCTGGTCATGCGCTGCTTGGCCCGTCACGGATCAACGGCAGCAGTTCGTTCGGGGTGATCACGGTGAAGAGCCTGTCAGCCACACCCCGGCTACTGGAGCGGGTACGGCATGATGGGTGCGGGACAAACCCGTCCGGGTTGTGATGCCCGTTGGGGTTTGTCCCGCTGGTGCTAGCTCTCGTCCTCTGCGTCAAAGGCGCTTCGGTCGAACACCACACACTCGTTTTGGGTATGGATGAACAGATACCGACTGTGAAGAGCTACCCGGAGCTTGTCCTCGTCCCAAGAAAGCAGGTCGTCGTGCCCGAAGTCACGATTCAAGGCCCAGCAGCGCTCTCCCCAGGTGCGCTCATCCAGAAGCAACTCAACTGCGATGCTCTCAGTTGCGGCATTAAGGACATGAGATTCCTCGAACAGATCAAGGATCTGTCTTGGGTCCCAGTCCAAGATGCTCGGCATGAGGAGCAACGCAATGAACGCATTTCCGTGAAGCTTGTACCCGGCCCTGAGTGTGCTGTACCAGTCGTCGCTTATGACAATCGCTTCCAACAGTTCTGCAGCAATTCCTTGTGATTCGCTGACGGACTCTCGGATAACTTTGTTGATATCTTTGTGCATTTCTTCCCTCCTTTCAGGGTGAGTTGTTATCTCCGGGCGGCAGCCGTGAGGGCTGCCGAGCACCGGTCTGAGAGGGCCTATGCGGCGGCTGGCCCGTCACGGATCAGTGGCAGCAGTTCGTTCGGGGTGATCACAGTGAAGAGTTCTCGTTGCAGCTTCGGTTCTGCTTCGAGTGCGCGCAGGAGTTGCTGCTTGCGCTCGGCGTGCGGGACGAGCCACACCACGAACGGGTAGATCCCGTCGTGCCGTTCTTGCTCGTGACCGCTCCTGCGGTGCTGCACGTACTGCCAACATTTCCGTATCACTCGGGCTGGGTTTTCTATGGCCCGGTCGATCTCGAACAGGTACCGGTCAACGAACTCGGGGCTCGTCACCATCACCGCAAGGTCGGGTTTCAAGGTGACGGTCATGCCGTGGCCACTCAGGTATCTGCGCCAGCAGTGCGGTTCACCCTGCGCCTCGATCTGCAGATCCGTGTGCTGCTCGGTTGCCTCGTGGAGCACGACCCTGGTCTCGGTGATCGCGAGCAGATGCTCCAGGAAGGTGGTCGAGTAATGGTGCGGTCTGAGCCTGGCAGTGCTCCCAGTGAGATGTCGAAGGCCCTTGGTGGTGAGCGTCCAGATCGTCACCGTGGAGCCACCTTGCCAGCCCCCAACCCGACGCTCCAGACGAACGATAAGGCTCCGATCATGCAGGGCAGTGAGGTGCCGGAGCGTCTGCCGCATCGCCGACCGTTTGCTCCCATACCCGCTTCGGGTGAACCTCACCAACTGGTGGGTCGTGATGAAACGATGCTCACGAATCAGCTCGAGTAACTGTTCATGAATGGGATGCGCATGGTCAAACATGGCGCACCTCCAGGCTGCTTGGTGCTGCGAGTGGATAGCGCTCGGGTTCGGGCCGCCGGGTGACCCCACAACTGGGGTCAGTCACCGCCAGCACGCCTGCGGCTTCGGCGGTACCTGGGGCAACGTGCGAGATGTTTGCCTGGGCGAAACGTCTACCGAAACGTCTTCCGAATCTGCGAGAAACAAGGAGCGCGTTCATCGCTTTGCCCTCCCGATACCGCCGCCAGCTTCAGTCGAGTCGCTCTCCTCGCTTTGCGTAATGAGTGCCAACAATTGCTGCTCGGTCTCCTCAGCACTCACGCCGTACCGGTCATGCGAGGCAGCGTAGATGGCGGCAGGATCAGTGCGTGGACTGCTCGGCGGTCTGGTCTTGATCGTCACCCACCCAGTCGATTCACCGTGCTGGAGGACGCTCGCGTACGCGTGGTACTTCGGTAGCTGCAGGAAGTCCTGGGCGGTAAGTTCCGGGGCATGCTTTGCGGCGGTGGCAGCGTCGTTGCCGTTCATGCCGAAGTAGATCTTGTTGTGCGCGTTCGCACTCATCGCTTCTCGCATCGCTGGTTCCAGCTGCGAAAAGTACTGGTGGGCCATGGTGAATGCGCCGCCGAGTGATCGGGATTGTGCGAGCGCATCCGAGAGGTCACCGGGGATACCTGCGATGAAGTCGTGCACCTCATCGATGAAGATATCGACAATATGGCGTCGCTCTTGCGGCACTGATTGCCGAGCTAACAGCCGTGACCACAGTTGCCCAAGTAGGAGCGAACCGACCAGGCGTGCGGCTTCACGTCCGAGTAGGCCACGGTTCAAGTTCACGACGACGATGCGCCGCTTCGAAAAGAGATCCCCGATATCGAACTGCGGGGACGCCTGACCGATCATCGCACGCAGCCCTGGCCGTATGGTGAGCTGCCTGAGCTTGTTCAAAACTGGGGCGATCTCGACAGCTTGCGCCTCGGGTTTCTTCGCATCGTACTGTCGCCAGAACGCATCCGTGCCGAGCGGATCGTTCTGACCTTTCAACACCTTCTTCCGGAAGGAAGGGTTGGTGAGGAGCGGGTGCAGCCACAGCAGATTCGCGCCCGGGATGCGGCTCAGCGACAGGAATGCTGCCGAGAGGATATCGGCGGTGCGGATTCCCCAGTACTCCTTAAAGAGCGCCTCGAACGTGCCGAGCATCGTATCGGCAGTGACATGCGCCAGACGGGCCGGGCCATGAAGCGGATTGAAACCCACCGGCGAGGCATTCGTCGGGTCGATGACAACCACATCTTGTAGCCGCTCAGCAGGCACGCGGGCGAGCACATCGGTGGCGAGATCGCCCTTCGGGTCGAATACGATGAGGCTGCGTCCGGCACGCATCGCATCCTCAATCAGGCCGAGCATGACGGTCGATTTCGCAGATCCTGTCGGCCCGACGAGCACCGTGTGAAAGGCCGCGTCACGGATCGGGAGGCAGAACTTCTCCTCGAACCCAGGTGCAGCAGTGACCCCGAGTACCCGACTGTCTTGCACGAGTTCTCGCTTCGGGGCGAGAAGCTTCGGGTGCAGCGACCCGATCAGTGGCAGGGGCGGTTCCCCGGTCGGCCAAGCCGTAAACGCGGCCAGCTCCGGGGAGCGCAGCGCGAGCGACCAGCGCCACGGGGTACGGGCCTCATGCAGTTTCGCTGGGTGATCAGGTGAGAGGCGGAGCCGCGTTTCGCTCGTCTCGACGGTGCGCAGCGCACCGAAGACTTGCCGCATCATGAACTGCGTCCGTGCCCTGCTCCCGGTTGCTCCGATACGAAGATGTGCGTGGAAGCCGTGGCGTTCACGAAACCCAGTCGCAGCCTGGCTGGTAGGTCGCTTCGGGGCCGGGGCACCGAGGAGGAGATCAAGCCAAGGCCGGTGGCCCGGTGGTGACCAGAAGCTCGGCGATAGGCGACGACCAAGGGTCAGCTGGACTACGAGCCGCTCACCCTCCTGTAGCTGCGACACTGTGCCGTACAGGGCGCGCACCGCCGCCATAATCCGGTCAGGGTTATCGCTGAGCGGGTGCCCGCCAGAGACCGACAACTGTGCGGCGTCCTCCATCATCGTGCGTACCCGCCGCGGTGTTGTCACTCGTACCGGAAGATGCGAACTGAGTGCCTCACGAACTGCGGGAAGACGGTGCGGCTGAGTGCCAAGCAGCCAGCGTGCTCCTTTCTGGTCGATACGAAACTCGAGCACGATCTGCCCCAGCTCGGGTGCGGTGGCGAACCGTTCAAGCATCGCGGTGGTGTGCGTAGGCGTGAGGGTTTCTTGCCAGGTGAGTTCGCGCCACTCGAGCGCCTGCTGCTTCCCGCGCTGCTGCCGGGTTACTGGCTGTGGTGTTGGTTGTTTGCCGTTACTCATGATGCTCACCCTCCTCATGTGTTCCGCTGCTGTGCTCCTTCTTATGGACGACGGCACCGGTTTCGTCAAGGTGTATCGCGAGGAGCAGCAGTGCCCGAGCGAACCCGGCACGGTCGAAGTCCTGCTTCCACACCGGCTCGATCCGGAACCCTGTCTGGCCGGAGCTTCGTGGCCGTCCTGGGCGGCGCTTCTTCGGTGCGGCAGTCATGGTCGCCCCCATGCTTGACGCGTGAGGTTGCTCAGTTCCAGGGGTTCCGGGAACGTCGCCACCATCTGACGCCTGCGATCGCGACTGCGACGACAAAGATAATGGGGAACATCCACCACAGTTCCTTCGCCAGTGCGATCGTCAGATGCAGCAGGATGACTGCGCCGAAGAGGTATGCGCTCGCGCGAAACAGCCTCATCATTAACGAGTTCGGCCTCCCATCGTCGGACATGCTTGACTCCTCTCATTTCTTCGTCTCCTTGGCAGCAGAGTCGCTGCCAGCACTTGTCAGTCCTGCACCTGCCGGGTGATCGCCGGGCACCGGGTAGCCCCACTTGGCAAGGGAGATCAGCGACGGTTCGCTCGATGGGATCTCGTTGCCCCAGATGTCCCATTTCAAGCGGGTCGGGGCTGGGCGGCGGGCAAAGAGTTCCAGCATCTTGGTGTGCTCGGTTGCGCCGACGAGTCGCTCGATCATGAGATGCACTTCCTCCGGTTTCGTGGAGTGGGATTGGAGTGCATGAAAGCCCCAGTTCGGCTGCGACTTGAACGCCACCTTGGTGCCCGTGCCGCGCATCCCAAGCAGCATGAGTTCGCCCGCATTGCGGAACGTATTTCCGAGCGTGAAGCGGGGCTTGGCCCAGAAATAGAAATTCTTGTACTCGTAGCCAAACGCTTCGAGGACTTTGATGCCCAGCGGCACGGTTCCTGCGGTAACCCAGAGAAAACAGAAACTGTTCTCAGCTGCGACCTCTCGGATCGCTGTACCGAGTCCGAGAATGGCGTCATCGGTCATCACAGGATAGTGATCCTCAGCAGCGGCATAGCCTTTAGAATTGCCGCTCCGACGCTGGTGCAGCCCCCATGGCGGATCGGCAAGGATGACCTGGTAGGTGCCCGGTTTCGGGATGCGATTCTTATCCAGATGGTCTCGTGAAGGGTCTGTTTTTGGCATGGCGAAAGCCTCCTTTCTGCCCACGGCTCGTATCTCGAGGGGGCTAACGATCAATTCCCGCCGACATCACCCGGAGCGCCTGATCTGGCTGCGGGTGGTGCGGCTTCTGGGGACAGTTAAGCCCGGGAGGGTACCTTCCGTTAAGAGGTAACTCCTCGGGTTCGTCGCTCGGTGCGACAGGCTATTAACAGGGGTGGAACGGCTGAAACGGTGTGCTGAAAGTAACCGTTGACAGATTCACAACACCGGCGTGCAATGAGTCGATTCTGGTGAGGATCCAGGAGCCGAACAGTGGCGACTCCGCTGGCTACTCTCGGCGGTGCGGTCGTATCTCCAAGGCGTGGGCGACCGCAGCGAGCTGACGAGAAGCCCGCGCACGATCAGCGATCAGATCTGTGGTGACGACCTGGATTCGACGCTGCTGATCCGCCATCCGGGCCGCATGCGCCGTAGCCCGCCGTCGGTCGGCTGCGAGCTGCCGCAGTTCCTGCCACCACTTGTCGGCCACGACAGCAATCGCGAAGGCAACGAGTAGTAGACCGATGCTCCCGGCTATGAGAACGACGTAGGCGAGGAGGCTCGTCAGCAGCGTCGACACCATCAGAGCTGGCTTATCCGCTGGGTGGCCGCCATCGCGTGAGACGCGATGATGGCCTCATAGAACTGCGCTCCTGCCGGGGCAACCTTCATATGCGCCTCGGCTTGAACGACAAGGGATGCGACACCGGTCATCGCGAGCGACGCTGCGAACGCGCGGCCTTGTTCGGCGTGAGCTTCAACTTCGACTCGGGCGGTGACTTGGTCGATCTCTCGCTGTGTCTGACGAGCGAGCGCTCCCGAGGGGCGATGCCCGGAGGCGGCGGGGCCAGCGAACATGCCGGAGCTTGATGGGACGAGACTAGACATGATGTTATTCCTTACTGTGAGGTGGTGAAGGTGGGGTGACGAAACGCAGCCGCGGTAGCTGCAGTGGTGGTGAAGATCCCAGATGATGTGTCAGGGAGCGATCCGGTGAAATCTGGTGGCCCGGCCAAGCCGCGACCGCGCATACCGCCGAGCCGGAGCTTGGTGAGCTGCGTGAGTAGATCACGATGGCGGGTGCGGGCAGCCTCGGTGAGGTGCGGGGTGAAGAGGCCTGCCTGATGCTCGGGGCTCTTCTCAACATGGAGACCCATGCGCCTGGCGATCCGGGCGAAGTCCTCCGTGTGAAACAGGTAGTCCGGGGCTAAGGTGTCGACCAGGTTGCTATGGAACGCCACCATGTGGGTCAGCTCGTGAAGAAACACCGTGAGAATGTTCTCGGCGTACACATGCGGATCAGCATCTTGTGTGCTGATGTGGCGAGTGTTGATGGTGATCTTGTCGAAGGTGTTCTGGTCGCTGCGCCAGGTTCGGCCTGCGAAGCTCCCGAGCGGGCCGGTGAGGCGAGTGCCATCGGCCACGATTACGGCGTGAGCGTCATAGAGTGTGGCAAGACCTGGGACATCGATGGCAGTGCGACGGCAGAGTGTCCCGCCAATGAGATGCAATGCACGGGCGGTGCCATCAGCCCGTTCTTGTGTCGATCGATTTGTATCTGGCTGCGTGAGAAGCATGTGCGGCTCCTTTCTGTGTGGGGAATGGCTACAACTGCGAATGTGCGGGGTGGTGTGGCAGCGGAGAATGCCGCACCAGCCCGAGGCAGGGGTTACTGGTGTTCTGGCCATGCCATTGGGTCGCGAGCGAGTCGTTCGAGGTGCTGCTTCACATCGAAGAGCGCCTCGTAGCTCGGGAGGAGCGTGTCCGCGAAGCGACGACCGCGCTGCGGCATCACCGTCGAGAGGATCTCATCGAGCTGTTCCGCCGCATCAATAAAGTTCCCGATCTCGTCTGCGATGTCGCTGGTGAAGCGCTCTATGAGCAGTGCTCGGAGTTGTCGCGGTGAAATTCCTTGCCTTCGAGCGAGAGCATTGAGGCGTTCACTGCTCATGAAGGTCTTGGTTGGCGGTGTGTGGTGAGACATCTGAATGCTCCTACTGGTCTTGTGAGAGTCAACCGACGTGGCTGATGAATTCATCAAACAAGGGCAGTGAGCGGTAGGAGAAACGTAGGAGGCTCGTAGGACATAAGACCCTACGATTAGGCGGTAGGACGCTCGTAGGACGTGAAAAAGCCCGCTCCGAGGTGTTCGGAGCGGGCTGGGTGGCCCGTTTAATACGGCGGTGCGCGAAGGGTTCGCGCGGGATGACTTACGTATGAGAGTCCAAGACTTCGTCCGTTGGTCGTTCTGTGTTGTTGAGTCGATCTGCGGCAGGTCGCGAACGCCTGTGTTACCCGCGTCGTGCACGAAGGCGCTCGTACACGTTCCGATCAAGTGCCGGATGATGCCGCTGGGTCTCGCTACCTGGAACCTTTGTTCGGTTCAGGAGGCCCATTTGCTCACTCTCTTCGGGTGTGATCCAGAAATCACAGATCGTGTCTCTATTATCAGATTCGCCTTCCCCGTTCCATTTGCTTGGAGTTGTGAACTCGTCTGCAAATTGGATGATCGCAAGCAGCCAAGCCTCGTAGGTCGGGCAATGCGCTAGGCCATCACCTTCGACGAGCCACATGAACATAAAGTCCAAGTAGCACGTCGGTTTCCAGGATGGCAGCGGCAACTCATCTAGAGAGGCAATGTTCTCGTTCCTCGGGTCATACATAGGGTTGAGCGCAAGCCCGAGTGGGCCGCTATCCGCCATGACATCCGGATGGAGATACTGCTCTAGCATATAACTCGTTGAGCGGACGAGACGGATGTACTCATACTCATCGTTAAACTCATACTCATTGTTAAACTGGGCCATGGTCGGCCTCCTTCACTTTCAAGTGGGGGCCAACCCGGAGCGTATTATACATAATTATGTACAATCTGTCAATACCCTATGTGTGTGCTGACATACTTGTGTAATGCGGTCAAAAGAGTTTCGGCTGGGTTCAGCAAAATGGAATGAGTGTCTGAACTCTCTGCAGCGCCTCCTGCGGGAGGAACGGGAGACCCCTGAGTCTGGCTCTGAAGGTGGGGCGAAGTACACTCGTGTCCCTGTGCATGAATGCCCGCTTCAGAACACTCGTCATTACCCGGTGCTCAATAGGCGCATCAGGGAAGCGGCGATACTTGCCGGTGTTGCGCTGGACTCGTGGGATGCCGATGACACCTGGGATCTCATCTGTGCGGTCGTGGATCGGGTGCCGAATGATCCGTTTGGAGAAACCGATCTGTTCGCCGCAAAAACGCTCCTTGCCCGGATCCCCGCGCCCGATGAGACCAAACTCTCCCCGAACCACACCATGGCCCTGAGGGATTGGCGGGTCAAAGGAAGTGGTGTGGCTGCGAAGGCTGCGTTTGCGAAGGCGATCACCCCGCGGAAGGCTTATCTTGTCGGCCTCTATCAAAGCAACTCTCTTGGCGTGTTTGATCATGGCACAAGCCAGCTCCGGAGCATCGCAGCGGCACTTCTTGACGCGATGCTGACTGAACTCGAAGCGAGGGGGCAGCGTCATTCGCAGCCACTTCAACCGAGCGAGAACGCAACAACTGAACAGCTTGAAGCATTCTCGGATCCCGGGGCAGATGCTACGCCTCCCAACACCGGTAGCCATTCGCTGACACTCGCGGATGCTTCTCTAGACGCTCAGGTGTCGTTGGCATCCCTGCTCCCGCCCTCACGGATTGAGTACGATCCCACACCAACGGCGTTCGCGGATCTGGAGCAGTTCGTTGACGGTGACGAGGTAACGGCACACCTTGTTGCTACTGTGCTGAACCTCCCGGATTCCCCATCATTCGAAGAAGCCTTCGCACAGCTTTCAATGCGGCTGGAGCAGACCGTCAACGGTGAGATGGTCACTGATCCGCGATCCTATGCAGCGCTGCTGTTCCTCTTTGACCGTTTGGACGAGCGCCAGGATGAGGCCCTGTTCCCGTTCATGCTGCTTCCGAGAGAGATGAGCCTACCCCTCGAGTTCCTACTGAATTACGGGGAGGCAGGTATCTCCCCGGAAGTGCTGGTTGACCTGATCGCACTGGGGCTGCTTGAGGAGGTGTCCGAGGAGAGGTACCGGCTCACCTCACGGCTGATGGATCGTATACCGGCTGCACTCCAGGCGATGCTTGCAGTCGAGGACGGTGTTGACGCATTGCTGGATCAGTTGATCGCGTACTACAAACCCAGGTTCGATGACGTCCTAGCTACGCTGGAGTTGGAGCTTCTGGGTCGCTCATCCACCCAGCGTCGACGCGCCGGGTACCAGGACGACAGTATGCCGCCGCTAGATGCGGATAGGGCTCGCGCCTGGTGGGAAACCGAAAGCAAGACAGCACTCACGCTCTACCGCTGGAGTGATGCTCCCGATGACCTGGAGCACCTGGCGAAGACGGTACCCATGTTGCTTTGTTCACAGCGTATCGCTCGGGTCGTTGCTGCTGAGAATGCCGAGGAATATCTTGTGTGGCTGAAGGCTGAACACGACGAAGGGTTCTTCCGGAGCAAGGGCCTCGAGGAGAAATTCGCTGAGATCGATGAGGCACTTGCCGCGCTCACTCCTGAAGAGATTGAGGCCGCGAACGTTTCCGAAGACATGAAACGAGGTGCGTTCGGTCGTCTACAGACTGAGCAGTAGTTGTGACGAGCATTAATCGGCATCACAACCGAAGCGATCAGGATTATGGGCCACGCGCCAATGCTGGGTCAACAGGTTTGGCATGAGTATGCCTATGGTTTTTTGCAGTGTTGACCCAGCGCTAACGCCTGGACTATTGCTCGACATTGGGGTCTGTTTTGATGATGCCTCATACCCCCAGCCGTTGATTATGCGGGATGAGAACGGGTAGGGCAACACCACCTTTGTTGTGGTTTTTACACTTGAGCATTTAGTGGCTACCGATACAACGCTTGTATTTCCAGAGAACCAACGAACTCGCGCCGGGGTTCTTGGCTTGTGCTCACCGTGTTCTCCCTTCGCGATCTCGCTGGACTTCCACCCGACGTTCGGGCTGTGTGGTGTTCTGCCCGCTGCAGCAGTTGTGCGGGCAGAACGGAGCCCCCATATGTCCACCTTTGTGAAGAGTGAGCCCAGCGAGGAATGCCCGCCGTGGTGTGGGCGTACGTTCTGCACCGAAGCAGAGTTGCCGCATGATCGGATGCACCGTAGCGAGATCATTGAGGTCGCAGGCATTGTCCGCACCCGTCACCTCGACTTGAACACAGGGCAGGTCGTGCGTTCTGCTGAGCCGGTAACAATGAACGTGCTTGCGAGTAGATACTTAGAGGATCGTCGCACCTGGGTTGTCATCGCGACCGACGAGCGTGCGCTGGAGATATCTATCGAGACAGCAATCGAGCTTCACACGGCGCTTGGCGAGGTATTGAGCCTGCTCAAACGGCCTTAACTTCGGGGCCGGGCCAGTTGCGGAATCGTCGGGAGCGCCTGCTCCAGATCCACCTCGAGCACCTGACAGATCGCAATCAGGGTGGCGAGCCGTGGATTGGTGGGCCGACCATCGGTGCCGGTGCCGCGCTCGTAGAGCTGGTACGCGTACAGCGAGATCTCTGCATACTCAGCAACCTGCTCCTGCGTGAGTGCGAGTTCGGCGCGGCGGCGGCGAAGGTTCATTCCGAGTTCGCGCGCAAATACTGCCCAAGCCTCGCTATTGCCCCCGCCATCCTTCACCTAACCCAGAGTGGTAGCAATAAGAGTTGGTGAGAACCAATACTAGTTGGTAAAGTTCGATGGGGCTGCGTTGGCGCACGCTCGTGGAGCGAAAGCACGCAATGGGTATTTACAAAAACATAACAATGTGTTATATATAGAAGGAGTAACCATTGAATCAGGTTGTAGGCATTCGCCTCCCGCACGATGGTTCAGCGTCGAGCGCAAGCTCGCATACATCATCTAAAGCCGTATATGACGGCAAGGAACCCACCCGCATGACAAAGAATCATGGCGAAAGTGTTCAATCAATACGTAATGAATCCAACACCGAGCGGTTCGGCCCGCTGCGCAAGCTGGTCGCGATCGGAGCGCTATCTACCGTCGCTTTGACAGGCTGTGCTACTGAGCAGTCCAGATCGAGTCCATCTTCCTCAACGGAACAGATTGCGGAGGCTACACCTTCGGAAAGCATTGAGGCTCCGGCTGGTGTAGATGAAGTAGGAACCGCAGATCGGGAACGTCCGGAAAATATTCCTGACTACTTTCCCGACCTACCATTACCGAATGCAAAGTCTATGAGTTTTCATGTCATGCTCGACGGGTATCAGGTACAGGCTCTCACGAAAACACCTGATGAGACAGGCCTCGAGTTGGTCGAGGACTTGGTCGCGTCCGGCTTCACCGTAGTCGAAGAAATCGATGATCCGACCGGGGATCTGTACCTCTGGTACCTGGAGGGCCCCGGATGGGACTTAGCAGTGGCATCTCGCATCGATGACCTTCTCTACACCATTTCCGAGATCGACTAAACAAGACGCCAGGGAGGCGCCAGGTGCAGATCAATATATAACGCTGCGAATGGCAGCAAGGACTCAAGAACTATGAAGACACGTCACCACGAAACCACCCAATCAATCAACCAAGCCGAGAAACTTTCTCCGCTGCGCAAGCTAGTCACTATCGGTGCTCTCTCATCCATTGCGCTGACTGGTTGTGTTGCCCAGCAGGCTCCCGAGCGACCCGAGACCACAACGGAGGCCCCAGCAGAGGTAGAACAGCCCCAAGAGACTGAGGCTCCAGAGAAATCATTTGAAGAACTCGTCAACGAACGCAAGATCGAAGCCGGTCTCAGTGCCGAGGACTACGCAAAGATCCTGTTCGAGGAACGATGGGTGGAGTGGCAAGAGCCGTTTGACGAAGATCGGTTCTACGCGGCTCATCACGCAGCAGACGGTAAAGACGCTATACGAGAAGTGGAGCAACTGGAAGCCGAAGCGAATACGAAGGTATTCGCGAACGCACTCTTCCTGCCTGGGTGGCAGGACACTCTCGCAGTTCTCGCCGAGCAGCGCACTGAGACGGCACGTATTGATCTCGGGATGTGGGCAAGAACACGATTCTTCAATGAAGAGATCGTGATGGAAGATCTCCCGCTGTACGAGACCGGCATGGTGGTGGAGCGGGTCGACGTCGTGAGCGAGAACCCGGAACTCGGTACGCGCACGATCTATGTGGCTGGCTACCAGACGAACAACATCACGGAGACGTCCTATGCCAACGCGGCGAATGATTCATACGAGCGTGTTAATGGTGCCCCGTGGGGGTTCCATGTCACGACCGTCGTGATCGACGGTACTGAGTACATTTCTGACTGGTCGAACTAGCCCTCTGGCAGCCCATCTGCTCCTATTTACACTATCCGGCGCTTGTGCTTAAATAGGCGCAGAATATGGCGGGAATCCAACGAAGTTCAACACGAAGACGAAGTTTTCGCTCACGAAAACAAGTGAAGGCTAGACCGAGCAGGTCTAGCCTTTCGTTGTTTCAGGGCATCCTGCTTCTGGTGCTTATCGCCGTCACGACGATGACGACTGTCGTGCAGCCGTTTCTCTCGTCACCTGCACACGCCGCCGCAAGCATGGAAGATATCGACAAGCAAATACGGTCGACCCTGCTGCGGAACGCGCTGCTCGTATGCGCCATACAGGCTCCGCTCTCAGGTGGTGGCGGTTTCGACCAGAACAAGCGTATCGATGAGTCTGCTGCGCTGAAATACGAATGGTTCGGAGGTAACGGCCTCAACAACGTCGATATCGCAGCCGGAATCATCCTCAAGACCAAGTACGAGATCGGCAGCATCAGCGACAGCGGCATGGTTCCGTGCCAGAGCGGAGCCTTCATCAAGACCGCTCTGCGAGAACTCGGCTTCACCAATCTGGACGGACTCGACAACGTCGTCAACGTCATGTGCGAACTAGGTTTTCGACGCTCGAGTAGCCCGAGCGCGGATACGTCGATCGCGAATTGTAAGACGAGCACCGGAGATTGGCGTCGGGGTGAGGTCAACGGTAACAGCGACTCAGGCGAAACTAAAGTCAGGCTCCGTGACACTATACGAGAAAAGACCGCAGGCGGAGCAAAGAATCTCGGCAACGCAGCGAAGTATCTCATCTACGCGAACGCCGTAAAGAGTCTCTGCAGCCCGGACGCTGGGCAGGTCGGGCAAAGTGCCAGCCTGGACTCCAAGGTCGGAGGAATGCTCAAGGAGATTCGCAGCGGGGAGGCTGTGGAGGTGACCTACACCTGGGGCGAAGGTCGCAAGTCGTTCTCCACAACAGTGGGAGTTGGAGAAGGGTATGGCCAGGCAGGAATCGTCGATTGGACGGCAGCTGGTTACACGGTCTTCCCAATGAGCACGATCAATATCGAGGGAGGCCTGCGGAACAATACCGTCATCCTGTCGCAACCGTATTGGTACGGCGGATGGGGCATGGGGACAGACAACCCTTGCACCCAGCTGGCTACGTATGCGAATACCTTCTTCGGCGACTACAAGGCCTTCTATGATCTGCTAGACGAAGATGAGCAGGAAGTGGCCAACCAGGATAATGATATCGCGGGCGCCTCGGAAGATGAAGGCCAGACCACGTGCGCCGTCGAGGGTGTGGGCTGGATCATTTGCCCGGTTGTGAATTTCCTCGCTGGTCTTGCCGACGGCATCTACGGTATGGTCGAACACTTTCTCGTCGTCGACGCAAAGACACTCGACCCAGGTGCAGCCGGAGGCAACGGTGCCTATTCTGCGTGGCAGATCATGCGAACCTTTGCGAACATCGTGCTCGTGATCGCGTTCCTCGTCATCATCTACTCGCAGCTCACCCAGCAGGGCATCTCGAACTACGGAATTAAGAAGCTGCTACCGCGGCTCCTCCTCACAGCGGTGGCCATCAATGTGTCGTATATCATCGTGCAACTCGGTGTCGATATCTCAAACGTGCTGGGCATGAGCCTGAAGCGGGTCTTGTCAGACCTACCAGTCTTTACCGGGCCGGATGGCAACTGGGTTGAAAATACGCTGTCCCAGGGCAACTTCTTCACCGACATTGCCGCAGGAATTCTCATCGGTAACGTCGCGCTCGGAGCCTTCGCCGTGGGTGCCGTGTTGGTGTACTTCGTCGGACTGGCAGTCTTCATTCCGGTCGTGCTTGGCGCAGTCATCGCCGTCGGCATCACATTCTTTATCCTGCTCGCCCGTCAGATGCTCATCGTTCTGCTGGCGGTGGTCGCGCCGCTCGCATTTGCTGCCATGCTGCTACCCAACACCCAAGAGTGGTTCAAAAAATGGCGCAAAATGCTGGTCGGTCTTCTCTTGGTGTATCCCGCGATCTCGTTACTATTTGGTGCGTCACAGCTCGCCGCAAATGTCCTCATTCAGGTAGATCCAGGTAATACAATCTGGACAATCTCGGCTGCCGCGGTTGCCGTTCTGCCTCTCTTCTTCACTCCGGCCCTCCTGAAAGGATCTCTCAACGCCATCCCTGCGCTCGGCAATATGGCAGCGAAACTTCAAGGCAAGGCGGTTTCTGGGGGTCGGTCGCTTGCGGGCAAGGGTACGAAGTGGGCTGGGGAACGTACTGCTACAGGCAACGGTAAGTTCTCTCGTTTTGCGTCACGTTCGCTGCATGGCCGCGGCATGGCGGGGCGACGACGCCAGGCTGCTGCCAAGAAGGCGTACGAACAGCCGCGTATGGACGACCTCATGCGGCAGTGGGAACAAGTCGATCCGAATACTGGTACAGCCCTCGCTTTCGACACAGAAGCGCTGAGCGGAATTGCGATGAGCAAGCCCGACACATTCGAAGGGCAGGCAGCGCTCAGTATGTTGGCGTCGCAGCAAGAAGCTGTCGCTCTTGGGGAAGTGCGGAGCAAATTCGCCGAGGAAAACAACCCGGCTAAACTTGCCGCCTATAACCGTGCGATCGCTCCGCACTACGGTGCGTTGAAGGCGAAAGACCCCCGAGCGGTGCAGGACATGGACGCTGGCGAATGGGCAAAGGTCAAACAGTCGGACATGCACAGCATAAAAGACAAAGCGCTCCAAGCCGGAGCCGCCGCAAGTCCGGCATTTGCACAGAGCCTGCGAGAAGCGGTCAACGACCCAGAACAGTCCCGCTACTTCAGCGCCCAGACGCGCAAAGACTTTGGCGCTGCAGCGGCAACCTCAGGTGGCGGTCCAGGCGCACCAGCGCCTTCCACTACTGAAACATCTTCAGCGAGCGCAAGAGCTGCAGCCTCGAGTGGTTTGATTTCACCCATCAATTTTGATTCCACGGGATTTCGTACCGCTGATGGAAGCAAAGTCGCGGCGAGTGCGAATGCGGTGGAGACGCAGATTAGCGCTCGCGGCGGCATGGACAACCTTTCGGATGAGGAAGTCTTAAAAGTCGTCCACCACGCGGATGAAACGCTCGGACACGTCAACGATGACGCAACCAATCAGCTCGGATCAGACGCCATTGATGAGGCGAAACGGCGAGGACTGAAATGATCAACGAACAACGGGAGACAACGAGGTGAAACAAGGAACGGCAACAATTAGAAGCCATAACGCACACCGAACTGGTTCTCGATCCTCAATTCTCGATTCTTACAGAAGCCGCGCCAGCGGCGGGGAAGCTAAACGGAGATCGAATGGATGAAGCCAGACCTATCAGACACCATTGATGAAAGATTCTCTGCAGGCAAAGGTGCCTATTCCGCACGCGATCTCGCGTCGGAAGAGAACGCGGGTGCGTCTCTTGCTGATGATGCAAATGATGTAGCTGCCGCTGAACGCGCGGGGTGGAAGACCTCGGTCGATGGGGCGTCTGGTGGGAGTAGCGCAGGCAGTCAGAAAGTTACGCTCAGAAGCCGATTCGCTGGTATGTCTCGGCGCAAGAAAGGGGCATTTGGTGGGATTGTCGCGCTGATCATCGGTGGCGGTGGTTTGCTCGGCACGCTGTTCTCTCCGGGTTTTGGAGTCGTGCATATGCAGGAGGTCTTCACGAAAGACCTTGACGACATCTCGGCAGGCCTAGAAGAGCATGGGGTGCATGTCTTTAAGGGTCGTATCAACGCGTCTCCTGCGACGAAGGGATACTGCGGTTCTAAGGTCACGGTGCGATGCAAATTCACATCAACTTCTGCCCGCCAAATTCGCATGCTCGAGAAGGCTGGCATCACTGTTGAGTGTGACGGCGTGTGCGACCGGAAGGTCATGCGGAACCGAGTTACAGCGTACACACTTCCTGACGGCACACGCATCACAAATGCCGCACAGTTCGCGGAGTTGATGCGCAAGAATCCCCGCGCTGCTCACACCATGACAAAGATCTTTAACGCCCGCTTCTTTGCAGTATCCAGTAAATCCGCTGCGAAAGCGTTCAAGCTCAGGGGGCTCGATAAAGGCCGCAAATTGAAGGGTGATTCGAAGGAGAAAATCAGAGATTCTCTCAACAAATCCGTCAACTCAAAGGGCCAAGTGAAGACCGTGAATGGAATCGTGGTCACAGAGGAGACCGATGCTGACGGTAACAAGATCTATAAGGATGCCAACGGCGTGGAGTATGACCAAAGCAAGCTCGATACGAATGGCAAGTTTAAAACTGCGTTGGACAGTGTGAAAGGAAGCCGCGGGTTTGCTGGCGCAGTAAAAGGTGTTGGAATCGTTGGCACTGTGGACTCTGCCTGCACGATCTACCAGACCAGCCGCATGGTAAGCCTCTTGGCAAAGGCCGTTCGGCACCAACGGCTGATGGTCTTCGCGTTAGCTTTCTTGAACACGGCAAGCGCGATTCGTGCGGGCACCGCGACCCCCGAAGAAGTCTCCTATGTCGGAGAAAAGCTCAACGAGGTAGACATGCGGGAGTACGTTGGCACCGATGACAGCGGCAACGGTATCCCAAACCCCGGATACAAGCAGAGCGCCACGAGTTCTCCACTGTATCGACTCTCACAATTCGGAGATGTACCGAGTAAGGCAGGGATGGGTACTTCAGTTTCGAGCTTTACCGTCGGGGGTTCTGGCGCTGGAATCCTGAACGATATTTATCAAGGAGCAAAGGCCGCGATCGGTGGAAGTCCGAGGCAGGTTTGCGGTGTTGTGCAGCACCCGCTTACACGAGCCGGATCGATTCTTGTCGGTATTCTGAGCATCGGAACAGGTGTCGGTGCTGTCAAGATGGTCGCCACAATTGCCGGTGGGGCAGTCGTTACCGAGATCGCAATGAGCTACCTCATGTCGATGATCAATGAGCAAGCCGAAGATATCGACCTTGATCATACGGCCCGATACGGTGACTTCTCTGCGGCAATGTTCGCTGGCACTGGAGGTGTGTACGAAGCCTCAGGGCGCGGCGTCGGAGCGAGACCGCGCACCAGCGACCCGGCCATAGCCGCGTACGCACAGTTCAGAAACGAGTCAGACGCACGGTACGAACAGATGATGATTGCCGACGCACGCAGAACCCCATTTGACCTCTCCAACCAGTACACCTTCCTCGGGCAACTGGTGAGGCAGACAAGTGCGCTATCGCTCGGTGGAACTTCTGCGCTCGGCAAAGTCATGAATGTTGTACGCGGCTCCGTCGCGAGCATCACTAAACCTGCCTCCGCAAAAACTGATGACCCCTCGCGCTTCGAACTATGTGATGACGTCGACTATGAGGAACTCGGCATTAAAGCGGACGTCATGTGCAACGTGCGGTACGGATGGACTGCCCAGGAAATGCAATTCGACAACACTGAGCTTGTCGAATACATGGTGGACAGTGGCTATATCGATGACAATGCTGCCGAAGAAGCTGACCTATCTCAGGTAGCAAAGAAGGACACCAAGTTTGCTGAGTACGTCACCTACTGCGTGGATCGAACCGACCCCTGGGGAGAACAAGGCGGTGAAGACGACACTAGTGACTGGGTTACCGGGAAGAACTGTGTCGGCGGCGGCAGCGACCTTGACGCTGGCACTCTTTCGCGATTCAGTGCGTTCGCGGCGAGGTATTCAATCGTTCAATCTATGGACTATGGACCAGGTGACTTCGGAGACTCAGACGGCAGTACCTCCGGCGATAACAGCACAGTCAGCGGTGAACTAGTCGGTGATAAAGCGTATCCGGTCGCAAACGGCACTCATGCAGGCACCTACGCAGGTCACCACGGAGTTGACTTCCCACTTCCGCAGGGGAGCCCGATCTACGCGGTAGCGGATGGCACCGTCACCTACGTCGGCAAAGAAAGCTACGGGGCGAACGTGATCTTCATCATGCACGAGGGCGGAATCATGACCCAATATGCACACATGCATGACGGTGCCGGAGGAATGACGGTCAATGTCGGGGATACGGTCGAAGCTGGTCGGCAGATCGGCGAGATCGGGAGCACTGGCATGTCCACGGGGCCACACCTCCATTTCGAGGTGAGCCTCAACGTTCCGGACGGGACCACCCAAATGTGGAGCTCGACGACTGCTCCTTACCGCTGGCTGAAGGCCAACAACATCGCTCCCGGCCCGCTCCACCTCGGATGCGGCGACTGCGGTGGCCCCATCCTCGAGGACGACTTCCATGCGTCCGGGGCTTACACGAACTAACGCCATGAACAAGACCATAAGGAGAACAGCATGAAAATCACTCACATCAGAGGACTCGGTATTCACTCTGCATCACGTGTGTTCACGCGACGGGTCGGCTCAGTTTTTCTCGCCGTGATGGTTGCGCTCGGAACGGTTGCCCTCCCACCACCAGTGCAGGCGAAGACCTGCGACGCATTCGACGAGCAGTTCTTCTCACAGAACGAAGTCCTCTTCTACGATCCCTGCTCCGGCACCTGCTCATCCTCTGGAGGCGGCAGCGCTGGTGCAATCTCACAAGTGCGCGGAGAGAATAACGGCGAGAAGATCTTCAACTTCTGGCTTGATGCTGGCCTCAGTCGTGAGCAGTCCGCAGGTGTGACAGGCAGTATGAAACACGAAAGCGGATTCAGCCCATTCCGGCAAGAAATGTCACAAACCTGGCCGGCAGGCGGATGGGGCATCGCACAGTTCACCTGGGATCCAGGCCAGCGCGGAAACGCAAAAGCCTACGTCAGCAACGCTATCGGTGCTGACCTGTTCAACCAGTATTACAAGAACGAGTACGGTGGCGGTGTTACCGAATCCAATGGATTCATCCCGGACGGGGTACCTGTCGATGTGAACGACAAATTCCTCCTCGCTGAACTGAACTACCTCCTCGAACACGTCAAGGAGCTAGTCCCAAACAACACCCGCACGGGCGGGTACCAGGCCGACTTCGGCAAGACGATCCCCGCGGGCGAGAACTTGTTCGCCCACCTAGGAACATTGCAGACTCCCGCTGAAGCAGCCGTCGCCTGGACATACCTCTACGAATGGCCGGGCGACATCAAGAACACGTCGTTAGCCCGAGGAACAAGCGCTGATGAGATCTTCGCGCTGTACACCGGCGGCGCATCCGCAGGAGCATGTGGCGGACCAACCGAAGGCGGCATGACGCTCGAAGAAGCCAAAGAGTTCATGACGGTTTACAAACAGATCGACAACGGTGACCCAAACGGTGATGCACAGCACCTCTCAGGAGCCTGTCACACCCTCACCGACAACTGCGTAACCTTCAGTGCCTATTTCGTGAACAAGTACACCGACCTCAACATCGCCATTAACGACGGAGGCAAAATGGTCGGCGCTCTCTCCGCCGCGAACCCTGGAATCGAAACCGGTACCGTACCGAAACCCTACGCCGTGTTCGGTACCCGCAAAGGCACCACCATCTGCGACGACGGGTTGCCATGCGGGCACACCGGAATCGTGTTAGGAGTCGATACCGCTAGAGGAGTTGTGATCGTTGGCGAAGCTGCTTACTGCAATGACGCATTCACCGCGGCTCGCGAATACCCGCTCGCCGAATGGACAGACGGTGATTACACCTACATCTACACCGCAGCAAACTTGAAAGCCGAACGGCAAGGAGAACTCAAGTGATGGTCATGAAATTGAAGAACCGCACCAAATACGCTCTCATCATCGTCATCTCGCTGCTTCTTTTGGGTGCAATTATCTGGTTTGTTTCGCATAATGCCGATAATCAAGAACCGGATGGACAAACGCCGATCCTCGGCTATGACCAGCAGATCAAGAATCTCCCAGCCACCTACAAGAGCGGCATCGAGGGTGCGCTTCGAGACATGATTGCCTACAACAGTGCTGAACCCAACGCAGCCGATCGGGTGAGTGATGCAGTGATCCGTGACGGCAGCACCACGCAACGTGAAGCCATTAAAGGAGACCGATATGAAGGACAGTTTATTGTCGATATCGAATCGATCCGCCAGTCTTACCTCGTGCAGTACGAGTACTCCAGACTCCCTGAGAAGGATCCTCAGTCAGGTTATCCGGTACTCGTCACTTGTCTACCGGAAAACAAACTCATCTACGGTGACTTCATCTGCCGCGAACGCTACACGACTGCTGACGAGAAAGTGCGAGATCCAATCGTCAGTAAGCTACCCCACGCAACCCTGAGTTTCCGGCTCAGCGCTGATGCCACAGGAGAAGAGTTGATTCTTCGCGCAGAGCTTCGGATCCCCGCGATGGATCTCAGCGGCGACGCGCGTTCTCGCCGACAAACAGTGACGCTCTACAAACGCGAAGTGACCAATTGGATGGAATCGGAAGGATTCGACCCGGCTGATTACACGATCACTTACAACTATCTCAATGACGGTCGCCTCCGTGGTACTCACACGGAACCATAAAACCATTGCCAAATACCTCGGTTAGTGTGCCGGGCACTGAGACATTCTGAGGGGCGGGTCGCCCTCAAACAGTGACATATTGAAGAGGGGTGCCGGGCCCGAAGGCCCAGCACCCCGTGGGTGTTGCGAACAGCTGCTTTTCAGCCCATAGCCGCCTCACGCGGCATGTACCGCTGGAAGTAGGGCTCCCAGATAATAC
>JBBAFK010000042.1:0-25087 GCA_041655455.1 Leucobacter sp.
GATCGCAGACACACGCTTCGCCCTCATCGTGCGCAGCAACCATCGAAATCAAACGTAGCCGAGTCGGATCAGCGAGCGCTTTCAATGCCCGCGAAAGTTCTTCAGCCCCCTCCGCGGTAACGATCTCACGAGAGATGGGTGCGCAACACAGTTGTCTCTCGTGCGCTTCCAGTGTTTTGATAGTTGCCACATACATAGATTCTCATGAATATTGACGTCTGTCGATTTACTAAACATACTTAGAGCATTGATATTCATCAATGCAAGAGAAATGAGTCGGCAAGCTCGACTGCTGCGATCCACCTGAATGCGTAGAAAGCTGCCTGGATTCCGTCAAGAATTGCTGCTGAACGGAGAGCACTCGCACGCCCAAGGTGGGAGCGCACCCATATTGTCCAAAGCTCAAGGGAGACATTTCATGCCCACAACGCCTTCTGTGCTCTTTGTTTGTGTCCATAACGCCGGGCGCTCACAGATCGCTGCCGGATATCTTCAGTCCTTCGCAGGAGACAAGATTCAAGTGCTTTCGGCCGGAAGTGAGCCCGCCGCGACGATTAATGAGGTCGCCGTCCAGGTTATGGCGGAAGAAGGCATCGACATTACTGCCAACTCACCCAAGCTGTTAAGCACTGATGACGTGCGTGATTCCGATGTTGTCATAACCATGGGGTGTGGTGACACCTGCCCCATTTTCCCTGGCAAACGCTACGAAGACTGGGATCTGGAAGACCCGGCAGGAAAAGACATCAATACCGTACGCCGCATCAGGGATGATATTCGGCAACGAGTCGAGACCCTCATCTCAGACCTCTCCAGGCATTGACCGAGTCACACTCCGCCTCATGAGCAAACGGTAGCGTCACGAGATAGGTCCACGCTGACCAAAGGTCGCCGGGTTCACTGGCCACTGATACTTCGGCACGCTGTTCTCGAGCACGAGCAGATAGGACTCAGTCACGAGATCTGCAACCATGCCGGGGTCGATCAACCCGCCGGAGGTCACAGTGATCCAGTGCCGCTTATTCATGTGGTAGCCGGGCGCTATTTCCGCAAAGGCTTCGCGCAAGGCCCTCGCGTCTTCCGGCCTGGCTTTCACTGTCACGACACCCTCACCGCGAAGCACCGTCTGCAGCATGAAGACCCTGCCGCGCACCTTGTAGACGTCCCACTCCTCACCGAATGGATGCGTGAGTTGCGCGCCCGACAGTTCGAGCGCGCGCTCACTCGCGCACCGCTGCAGCGCCGCTCCGTCCACCCTCACCCGCCCAGTTTCGTCCACTTCTCTGTGCAGCATAATCCCAGGCACCCACACTGCACGACAAGTACCTACGCTCAGCGACGATGAGCTTGGGTAGTCGTCGGGGAAGAGGGGTATCGCGGGCCCCCGCCCTACCGCGGGGCCACTGCGGCACCAGCACCGCGCACCCACTCCGGCACCAGCACTGCGGCACCTACTCTGCGGCGCGACCCACGGCTTCGATCACGACGGCGAGCTCATCGCGCAGCGCTAGGAGCCGCTCTACGGGGAGGCCGAGTCGCTCGATGACGGCGGGCGGAACGTCGAGGGCCCGCTCCCGCAGCGCGCTCCCCTGCCCGGTGAGGGCGAGCAGGAACGTGCGCTCGTCCCCCGCGACGGGTTGGCGCTCGATGAGGCCCGACTGCTCGAGTCGCTTGATGATCGGCGACAGCGTCGCCGGGTCAAGGTGCAGCCGGTCCGCAAGCTCGCGGAACCGCAGTGGGGTGCCCTCCCAGAGCGCAAGCATAACGAGGTATTGGGGGTGGGTGAGTCCGAGCGGTTCGAGGATCGGCCGGTAGACCCCGATCACTCCTCGGCTCGCGACGGCGAGCGCGAAGCACACCTGTCGGTCGAGTTCGAGGAGGTCCTCCGGCAGCGACTGCATCCCCCTATGCTAGCTCGTTTGTGCACAAACAAACATGCTAGGGTTTCATTCGTGGGCAAACGAGATGTGGGTAAGCGGGAGAAGAAGCGCAAGCTCTGGCACGAGAGTCCGTACGACGGGGTTCCCGGGTTCTTCCCCGCGCTGCTCCGACTTCTCTACCAGTTCCAGGGCGCCTCGCAGCTCGGTGATCCGAACGAGCCCGCCTACGTGGCTCCGGCCGACCCGAAGTGCCCACTGTGCACGCAGTCGATGGCTGAACACCACTTCGACCGCGACCCCGGCAAGCGCACACTCATGCGGTGCCCGAAACCCTAGCCACCTGCCCCCAGAGCAGCCTCGCCTCACCCGGTCGGTTCAGGCTCGCGAACGGCGCGGCCTCGCGCGGCGGCCCCGCGAGCTGGAGCGGGCCGGCCGGCACGAACATTCGCGGCACCGGCGAGGGATCCGCGGCGAGCGCCGCGAGCGCGGTCTGCGCTGCGATGCGCGGCGGGTTTCCGATGCGCGTCGCAGCCCACGCGACGAGCGCCTCCGGCAGCAGCGCGCGTAGCGCCGGCGCGATCGCTGAACCTGGCGCGACCCCCGGGTGGCACAGTTGCACGCCGATCCCCCACCCGGAATCGGTGCTGCGTCGAGCGAGCTCACACGCGAGCAGTCCTAGCGCGACCTTCGAGGCTCGGTACGCGCGGAACGGCCGGTAGCCGAGGTCGCCGCGCAGGTCACCCCACGGGATTCGGGCCCCGGCGGCGCCGAGACTGCTCTGCACGGCTATGCGGGCGCGGCCCGCTTCGAGGAGCGGCAGCAGCCCCTGCGTGAGCACCGCGTGGCTGAGGAAGTTCGTCTGGAAGGCAAGTTCGAAACCGTCGGCGGTGACGCTTCGTCGTCGCTCCCCCAGTTGGACGATGCCCGCGTTCAACACGAGCAGCTCGATAGGTGCACCCCGTTCACGCAGCATCTCGACGAGCGCTCGGGTCGATTCGAGGCTCGCGAGATCCAGGTCGAGCAACTGGAGGTCTGCCCCCGGCGCCTCGCGAAGGATTCGGGCGAGGGCGAGGGATCCCTTACCCTGATCGCGCACGGGAAGGAGCACTCGCGCGCCGCACCGTGCGAGCCCGGCCGCAATCTCAAGGCCGATCCCGCTACTACCGCCCGTGACAAGCGCCGTCCGGCCGGCGAACGAGAACTCGGCCATGCCCGGATCGCGGCTACGCGGAGACGGAGGCGCGCTCGGTGCGCAGTGTGCGTCGCAGCGCGGTGACCTCGTCATCGGTCATCCCGCCGGAGCGGAGGTAGGCCGCGGCGTCGCCGTGCTGCTCGGCGACCCAGTCGAGCGCAGACTCGATAGCTGAGGCTGGCGACTCGGTCGCGAGCACACGAAGCGCCGGCGTGACGGGCACCCCCATCCCTTCGATCATCCCGAGCAGGTGCGCTGAGAAGCCTCTCGCGAGGTTCTCACCGGTGACTGCGTAGTCCGCGACGATCGCGTCTCGCGTCACCCCCGCAACGGAGAGCAGCAGGCCCGCCGCAACGCCGGTGCGATCCTTCCCCGCGGTGCAGTGGAAGAGCACTCCGGGCCGGTCACTGCTCGCGGCCTCGACGACGGCGCGAGCGATCGTCGCGAACTTCTCCGCACCGTCACGCAGGATCCCGATGTACAGCTCGTCGAGCGTCGGAATCTGTTCGAGCGCCGCCCGCATCTGCGCTTCGGAGGGTCGCTCCCCATCCGCGTCGGCGAGCATCCGCTTCGCCATGCCCGCCATGTCCCCACCGAGAATTTCAAGTTCGATCAGCCGGACGCTCCCGTCGTCGGGGAGCACGTCGGCCGCCATTTCGCGCTCGGAGGCGGTGCGCAGGTCGATCACGGTGCCGATGCCGAGGTCGGCGAGCGCCGCGACCCCGTCAGCATCCAGCGCGGACAGCGCATCGGATCGGAAGAGGACGCGCGACTCGAGCGCCCCGCCGTCGTCGGTCGGAAGCTCGGTGAGCGCCCGCGCGTTGTACGTCACCGTCAGTGCCGAGGTTATGTCCACGCCGTCCTGCCTTTCTCCGGGTACGACCACATGCTAACCAACACCCGGCGTGCCGGGTGACACCAGGGCGATGTACGCGTCGCGCATTTCAGGGTAGTACTGGTCAAAGCCCGGGCGTTCGGTATCTTCGGTGGCGGCCACGAGCAGGTCGAGGTAATACTCCCAGCCCGGCCCAATCTCGCCGACCTCTGCCACCTGCACCCCCTCGAGGTGGTGCGTGAACGTGAGGAGCGAGTCAAACGCGCCGTCCTCCTCCACCGTGAGTTCGAGCTTCCAACCGCCGACCTCATCGTCCGCTTCAAGCACGAGCCGCGTGGGTGCCACGCAGTCGACGATGCCGATACGGATCGCGGGCTCGTGGTCCTCGAAGCGCATACGCACCCGAACGGCGCCGCCCGGCCTCGCGTCACCCTCCCACGGCCCGAACCACTGCTCGGTGAGTTCGGATTCGGTGAGGTACGCCCAGGTTTCCTCCACGGGAAGTGCGAGGGATCGCAGCAGCACGAGGTCCGCTCCCCGCTCGGTGCGGTTCAGGCGCCCGCTCACGTCCGCGCTCATCTTGCCTCGTCTCGTCATCTGCTCCGCGGGGCCCCGCGAGTCACTCCAGCGTACGCGCTCCCAAGCGCACTCCCGCAAGTGTTCGACATGGCGAACACGGCCGCGCGATCCCTCGACCTCTGATCAGGGCTTCTCCCTCTGGCAAGGAACTTGCTAGCGTGATTCACCGTGCGCCGCACGGCGCTTCCGACACCGGGAGTACGCATGACCCACCACGACCTTTCCAGGCCGCACCTCTATGACCATCGCCACAGCGACGTCTCGTCGGGCTGGCTTCGGGCCGCCGTTTTCGGCGCCATGGACGGGCTCGTCTCCAACGTCGGCCTCATCGCCGGGATCGCCGCCGCGGGAGCCGCGCCCGGCATCGTCGTGATCACGGGCGTGTCCGGGCTTATCGCGGGTGCCGTGTCGATGGCGCTCGGCGAGTACGCCTCGGTGCGCACCGCGAACGACCAGCTCGACGCCGAGATGCGCACCGAGATCGAGGCGCACGCCCGCAACCCCGAGGGCGAAGAGGCGGAGCTCGCTCGCCGCTTCGAACGCATGGGCATGGAGCACGAAATCGCGGTGGTCGCGGCGAGCCAGGTGCACACGAGCACCGACAACGCTGTTCGGCTCCACCTCATGCAGGAGCTCGGGTTGCGCCCCGACGACAAGCCGTCACCGTGGGTGGCCGCGTTCTCCTCGTTCCTCTCGTTCGGGGTGGGTGCGCTCATCCCGATCGTCCCGTTCTTCTTCGCTTTCGGCACGCTCGGTTGGGCGCTCGCCTTCGGCGGGGTGGGGCTTCTCATCGCCGGCGGCCTCGCTGCCCGATTCACGCGCCGCAACTGGATCGCGGGGGCTTGCCGCCAGCTCCTCTTCGGCGGCATCGCGGTCGCGGCGACCTACACGATCGGTATGCTCCTCGGAGTCTCCTCGCTCGCGTAATGCACGGCTCCCGCGTGCTCGCGTGCCGTACCCTGGTGCCATGCCCAGCCCGGACTTCGTCGACGCGGTGCTCGACGTCGTCACGCGGATCCCGCCCGGCCGTGTGATGACCTACGGAGACGTGGGCCTCGCGATCGGTTCCGAGGCCCCGCGCGCGGTCGGGAGGGTGCTCGCGCTGTATGGGCACGCCGTGCCGTGGTGGCGCGTGGTACCCGCAACCGGGTTGCCGCCGCAGGGACACGCGCGGCTCGCCCACCCGCACTACGTCGAAGAGGGCACGCCGCTGCGCCGCGTCGAGTCGGTCGAGAGTTACCGCCTTGCCCTCTCCGCTGCACGGCTCCCCTACACACACGAAATCTATTCGGAGGTCGCCCTGTGAACGACGCCTCGCACTCCCCACTCCGTGTCGGGTTCGCCCGCGGCGTCTCCCCCGCGAAGTGGGAGCGGCGGTGGCGCGCCGCGTCCGCACGACCGCTCGAGTTCGTGCCGCTCGATCTCACGTTCGGCGAAAGCAACGGCACGGGTGTCGACGCCGATGTCGATGTCGATGTCGATGTCGATGTCGATGTCGTGATTCTGCGCGTGGGGCCGGGCAAAACACCGGCGGGTAGCGAGGGATCGGCGCGCATCCGGCACGCAATCCGGCTGTATACCGAGTCGGTGGCGCTCGTGGTCACCGCAGACCACGAGCTCGCAGAGCTTCCCGCGGTCTCCCCCGCCGAGCTTGCACTCGTGCCTCTCCTCGACCACCCGGACCACGCGGCCGACTGGCCCGCGGCCGAGCCGTGGGCGGATCCCTCATGGCGTCCCGCCGACCCCCGCGCCGCGCTCGAGCTCGTCGCGACGGGCACGGGAGGGATCCTGCTGCCGCTCCCCCTCGCCCGTCACCTCACCCGCAAGCGGGAGCATGCCGTACTGCCGGTGCGCGCCGAGGCGGGAGAGCCGGAACTTTCCGGGTCGACGGTGTGGGCGGTGTGGCCCGTCGACCGCGACAGCGCCGACGTGCAGCAGCTCGCGGGGATTCTGCGCGGCCGGACCGCACGCAGCTCGCGCGCGAGCACCGCCGCAGAACATACCGACGCGGCAACGCGGGCCAGCAAGCCAGCGCCACGCTCTCAGCGAAACAAGCGGGAGCTGAACCCGAAGTCACGCGGCGCCCAGCTCGCCGCAGCGGCGAAGGCCCGAGCCGCGAAGAAGCGCAAGCGCCGCTGACGGACTGAATACCGCTGACCGCCTGCTGCTTACAGCTGTGCTGCCGACACGTCGAAGGTGCCGCAGGAGGTGGCGCCCTGCTCGTAGCCTGTCTGGAACCAGCGCTGCCGCTGCTCCGAGGTGCCGTGCGTGAACCGTTCGGGGTTCACCGCGACACCCGCGGACTCCATGATGTGGTCGTCGCCGACCGCGGCCGCGGCGCTCATCGCGTCGGCGAGCTCTTGCCGAGTGACGGGTTTCAGGAAGGCGACGCCGGCATCGTCGGTCACGGTCTGGGCCTCCCGCACCCAGGCACCCGCGAAGCAGTCCGCCTGCAGTTCGAGTCGCACCGACCCAGAGGTCGGGCCCGTGTCGTTGCCGACGCTCGAGAGCGAGCCGATGAGGTTCGAAATGTGGTGCCCCCACTCGTGTGCGAGCACGTACATCTGCGCGAGCGATCCCTCCGCCGCCCCGTAGTCGCTCGTGAGCGTATCGAAGAATGCCACGTCGAGATAGATCGACTCGTCAGCGGGGCAGTAGAACGGGCCGGTCGCGCCCGACGCGGCTCCGCACGGTGACTGCGTCTGCCCGTCGAAGAGGACGACGTCGCCGGGTCTACGGTAGTTGCCCACCGTCGAAGCCCAGTAGCGGTCGAGCGAATCGGCAGTGGCCGCCATGCGGCACTCGACATCAGCGTTCGCGTCGGCCCCGGATTCGCATCCGATGAGTTCCGTCTCGGGTTCCGCGGCGATGACCCCACTCCCGGCGATCTGCTGCACCGTCGGCGTGAACCCCGTGAGGTCGACACCGATCAGTTGGGAGACCACGACCAGGATCAGCGCGATCCCTGCACCGCTTCCCGCGATCATGCCGCCTTTGCCTCGAGCGCCGCGCCGCTTCGACACTTTGCTCGTGTCCACGCGCACGTTGTCGTTGAAGGTCATGCCCGAATACTATCCACGGGGCGCAAGCACCCGCACCCCTTGTCTAGCTCTACTGCCCAGCTCTACTCCTGGCCGGCGAAACGGTCCGTCGCCCGCACGAGCGCATCCACGATCCCGGGCTCGCTCGCGGCGTGCCCCGCGTCGGGGATGATCTCGAACTGCGCCTCCGGCCAGGCCCGGTGCAGATCCCAGGCGGTGCGTGGCGGCGTGCAGGCGTCGTAGCGGCCCTGTACGATGACACCGGGGATCCCTCGCAGTGTGTGCGTCGCGTCGCGGATCAGCTGCCCCTCCTCGAGCCACCCTCCATTCGAGAAGTAGTGGTTCTCGATGCGGGCGAATGCGACGGCCGCGGCCTCGTCGGCGCGCGCCTCCGCGATGGCCGCAAGATCGGGGATGAGCCGCACGGTCGAGTTCTCCCACACCGTCCAGGCGACGCCGGCCGGAACGTGCACCACGGGGTCGGCGTCGAAGAGCCGCCGGTGATATGCGGCGACGAGGTCGCCCCGCTCGGACTCAGGGATCGCCGCCAGGTACCCTTCCCACGCGTCGGGGAACACGTTCGAGGCGCCCTCCTGATAGAACCAGTGCACTTCGGATTTCCGCAGCGTGAAGATGCCGCGCAAGACGAGCTCGGTGACGCGGTCCGCGTGTCGCTGCGCGTACGCGAGCGCGAGCGTCGACCCCCAGGACCCGCCGAATACCTGCCACCGATCGATGCCGAGGTGCTCGCGCAGCCGCTCGATGTCGTCGACCAGGTGCCAGGTGGTGTTGGTGGAGAGGTCGGCGTCGGGGTCGCTCGCGTGCGGAATGCTCCGCCCGCAGCCGCGCTGGTCGAAGAGCACGATGCGGTACCGTTCAGGGTCGAAGTATCGGCGGTGATCCGGGCTGCACCCGCCCCCGGGTCCGCCGTGCAGAAACACGACCGGTTTGCCGTCGGGGTTGCCGCACGTCTCCCAGAAAATCTGCTGCCCGTCACCCACGGGGAGCCGACCGAACGCGTTCGGCTCGATGGGCGGGTAGAGGGTGCGTCGCTCGCTCATGCCCGCGCCTTCGCGGCTGTCGCCTCGGCCGACTGGGCTGACTCGGCCTTCGCGGTCTTTGCCGCCGCCTTCGCCTCGGCTTTCGCGCGGGCCCGCAGTTCCTTCTCGTGCACGGGCCAGGTGCCGGCGGCTCGCTGCGCCGCGACGTAGGCCTCCGCCTCGGCCTGCCGCTCCGCCTCGATCCCGGTCGCGATCTCGGCTCGGAGCAGCTCCGGGCCGAGCCCGAAAGCGTCCACGAGGTCGAGCGCGTGCGGCCGCAACCGGCCGAGCAAACGGTCGATGTACGCGGTGACGGCTTCGACGCGCTGCCCGGAGAGTCGACCAGCGGCCAGATACCAGGCGGCGTTGCGCTCGATGAGTGAGAACCCGAAGAGGTCGCGTAGCCAGGTGAGCACCTGACGGGATCCCTCATCCGAGATCTCGTCGATGGCCTCTGTGAAGGCCTCCCACTGCAGCAGTTCTCCGTGGGCGCGGGCCGCCTCGATGAGCTTGTGCTGCTGCGCGTTGAACGCTTCCTCGCCCGCGACGGCCCGGGCCGCTCGATCCTCCTTCGGCACGCCCTTGGTTCCGTCGCGCAGTGCGGCCGCGATCTCGGCAATCATGGTTTGCACGCGGTCTGTGAGCAGTGCCCGCTGCGCGTCCGGCGCCCTGAGGCTTTCGACGGAGCGCGCGACCTGCCCGAGGTCGGCGATGCTCTGCCCGATCTGGCGCAGCCCGAAGCGGCTCACACGGTCGCCCAGCTGCGCCGCGGCCGCCTTGGCGAGGGCCGCCCGGTCGCCGTCCTTGAACTGCGCGGCGTAGTCGGTGAGCAGGCGCTTACCGACGAGCTGCAGCAGCACGTGGTTGTCTCCCTCGAACGTGACGTAGATGTCGAGGTCGTGGCGCAGCCCCGTGAGCCGGTTCTTCGCCATATATCCGGCTCCGCCGCACGCCTCGCGCGCCTCCTGCAGCGTGTCGAGCGCCCCCCAGGTCGAGAGTGGCTTCAGCGCGGCCGCGAGCGTCTCGAGATCCTCACGGTTCTCCACGGTGTCGCGCGCACCCGAGAAGACCTCGTCGAAGACGGCGAGGAGCTTCTCTCCCGCGAACGTCATCGCGTACGTCTCGGCGAGCCTCGGCAGGAGCCGGCGTTGGTGCTGTGCGTAGTCGAGCAGCACCGTTTCGCGGCCGGAGGCGCCCGGGAACTGCCGGCGCTCGCTGCCGTACTTGATGGCGATCGTGAGCGCGGCCTGCATCGCGCGGACGGAGGCGCCGTCGAGTGAGACCCTGCCTTGCACGAGCGTGCCGATCATCGTGAAGAAGCGGCGGCCCGGGCTCTCGATCGCTGAGGAGTAGGTGCCGTCGGGCGCGACATCGCCGTAGCGGTTGAGCAGGTTTTCGCGAGGGATCCTGACGTGCGTGAAGTGGAGCCGCCCGTTGTCGATGCCGTTCAGGCCGCCCTTGACTCCGTCGTCTTCGCTGCCGACCCCGGGCATCATCTCCCCGTCGGGTGTGCGGATCGGCACGAAGAAGGCGTGCACGCCGTGGTTCACACCGCGGGTAATGAGCTGCGCGAAGACGACCGCCGCCTGACCGTGCAGGGCGGCGTTGCCGAGAAACTCCTTCCACGCGCCCGCAAACGGCGTGTGGATCTCGAACTCTTCGGTATCGGGATCGTAGGTCGCGGTTGTCGCGACTGACGCGACGTCGGAGCCGTGCCCGATCTCGGTCATCGCGAACGCGCCGGGCAGTTTCAGCGACATCACATCGGGCAGCCACCGGTCGTGATGCTCGGTGGTGCCGAGGTGGAGAATCGCGGCGCCGAAGAGCCCCCACTGCACCCCGCTCTTGATCTGCAGCGAGGGATCAGAGAGCACGAGCTCCTGGAAGGCCGCGATGTTGCCGCCGTGGTTGTCGCCCCCGCCGAGCCGCTTCGGGAAGGCCCGCTGGATGGCGCCCTCCTCGACGAGCACGAACAGCTGCTCGAGCACGCGTTCGCGATGCTCGGCCATGGGGGTGCCCTGCGGCGTATGGACTCGCGGGTCGGCGACGAGCGCCCGCGATGCGAGTCGCTCCTCCTTCCACCGTCCGAGCAGCGCATCGCCGACCTCTGCGAGGTCAAGATGCGGAGTCTGAAGATTGGTGCGGTCGGTCATCGGTTCCCCTTCGACGTGGAGTCGCTGACTCCCCTGGTCACTGCTGCCAGAGTATGAGCCTCAGTCTCATCGCGGCAACCGTCGGCGCGGTCCTCGACAGGGTCGTCGCTCCGCAGCCCGACACGCTTGTCGTGATCCTCCAATTCAGCCGGTGGCGCTTAGGAGGTTCTCTTGCATCTCGGACGATCGGTGCCAGACGACCCCGGCACGTAGTCGTCGAACGAGGCCGGAGTGATATCGAGCGCTTCGAACAGTTCTCGCGTGCGCTTCTGCCGAGTTCGCGGGATGAGGGTGAGCACACGGCCGTCGTTGCCGGCGCGGCCGGTGCGTCCCGCGCGGTGCAGATAGGCTTTCGGGTCGTCGGGCGGGTCGGCCTGCAGTACGAGGTCGACGTCGTCGACGTGGATCCCTCGCGCCGCGACGTCGGTCGCGACGAGCACCCGGGCCTTCCCCTCCGTAAAGCGGGCGAGGTTGCGTTCCCGTCTTGCCTGGCTCAGGTTGCCGTGGAGCGGGACCGCGGCGACGCCCGCGGTGGTGAGCAGTTCGGTCACCTGCTCGGCGTACGCGCGGGTGCGGCAGAACACCATGATCCGCCCGGGTCGGGAGGTGAGCTCGACGAGCGCCCGATCCTTGTCTTCGCGGAGCACGATACACACGCGGTGTTCGATGCGACCCGCCTCCGCTTCTTCAGCCTCGTGCGCCACGGGATCGCGCAGGAACTCGGTGACGAGCTCGGTGACCTCACTGTCGAGGGTGGCTGAGAAGAGCAGCCGCTGGCCGTCGCGGGCGGTCTGGCGAAGCACTCGCTGCACCGGTTCCAGGAACCCGAGCTCACACATGTGGTCGGCCTCGTCGATCACGGTGACGAGCACCTCGCGCAGGTCGAGGCGGCGGCGGTTCACAAGGTCCTGCACGCGACCCGGCGTGCCGATCACGATGTCGATGCCGCGTTCGAGCGCGTGGATCTGCGGGTCGATCGGCACGCCCCCGACAAGCTGCGCGGTGTAGAACCCGACGGAGCGCGCGATCGGCTGCACGGTGCGGTCGATCTGCAGCGCGAGCTCACGAGTCGGCGCGAGGATCAGCGCTTTCGGGTTACGCACCGCCTTCCGCGGGGCCCGTTCGACTCGTTCTCCGCGGCGTCGCCGGTCGCGCTGCGGCGAGGGATCCCCAAACGCGCCGTCCGCCTTCAGTTTCAGCAGCCGCTCGACGAGCGCCGCACCAAACGCGATCGTCTTGCCGGAGCCCGTGCGGGCCCTGCCCAGCACGTCACGGCCGGCCACGGCGTCGGGAATCGTCGCGGCCTGGATCGGGAAGGGCGTATCGGCGCCGAGCTCACCGAGGGTGCGCACGATATTGCCGCCGAGGCCGAGATCCGCAAAACTCAGTCCGCGCACATCGGCCGCGGTCGTCACACGGGCCTGTATCCGTTCGGTGGGCGGTGCGGGGGCGCGCCGCGGCGCCCGCGTCGGGGACGGGTCCGCCGAGTGCTCGGGCTTCGCGACACGGGGCGCGCCCGCCTGACCTCGAGCGCCCGCCTGGCCGCGAGCGCCCGGCTTCCCGCGAGCGCCGAACTTTCCGCGCCCTCCCGTTTTGCCGCGCCGCGGATCGTAGTCGGACGGCGGCCGGAACCCCCCTCGTTTCTTCGCCACGACTCAGTGCTCCGAGCGGACGGCCGCGCGTGCCGCAGTGCGTGCCGCGCGGCGCTCCTGCGAGCGCTCGCGCGCCCGCTCGACGATGTAGTAGAGCGTCGGGAGCACGATGAGGGTGAGCACCGTCGACGACAGGAGGCCGCCGATCACGACGACTGCGAGCGGCTGCGAGATGAACCCGCCCTTGCCGGTGAGCCCGAAACCCATGGGTGTGAGCGCGAGGATCGTGGCGAGCGCGGTCATGACGATCGGGCGAAGACGCTGCATCGAGCCGTGCAGCACCGCCTCGCGGAGCGGCTCTCCGCGTTCGCGGTACTGGTTGACGAGGTCGATGAGGACGATCGCGTTCGTGACGACGATGCCGATGAGCATGAGCACGCCGATGAGCGAGGCCACCCCGAGCGGGATGCCGGTCGCGATCAGCAGGATGAGCGCGCCGGTCGCGGCGAACGGCACCGAGATGAGCAGGAGCAGCGGCTGCAGCAGACTACGGAAGGTCGCGACCATGACGACGTACACGATGAGGATCGCGGCGAGCAGTGCGATGCCCAGCTGTTCGAACGCCTCCGCCTGTTGCGTGAGAACGCCGCCGATGCCGGCGGTCGCGCCGACGGGCAGCTCGAGATCATCAAGCGCCGCGGAGATCTCCCCACCGGCCACCCCGAGGTCGTCGCTGCGCGGCTGCGCCGTCACGGTGACCGTGCGCACGCCGTCGGCGGTGTGGATGGTCACCGGGCCGTCGGCCACCTCGATGCTCGCGAGCTCGTCGAGTCGCATGGGGCCGGCCATCGTCTGCACGGGCAGCGCAGCCACCCCGGCCTGGTCCGCTGGCGGCTCGTCCCCCGCAAGATACACGGACACCGTGTCCGCGTTCATCGCGATCTGCCCGATCTGCTGCGGCTGCATCTGCTGCGAGAGCTGACCGGTCACGGCGGCCTCGCTGAGCCCCACGGCGGCCGCCGCGTCGCGATCCACCGCGACACGCAGGTAGGGGCGCGACACGGAGAGGTCGCTCTCGACCTGCTGCAGAGAGTCGAGCGTGCGGAGCTTCGCAAGCACGATCTCGCTCGCCTCCGCGAGCGTCTCCTGGTCGGGCGCCGCCACCGTCACCTCGACGTCGCTCGACATCGTCATGCCGCCGCCGGACTGACCGATGGCGAACTCGCCGGCGTCGCCGAGCCCCTCGACGGCATCGCGGATGCGGTCCTGCAGCTGTGCCTGGTCCGCATCGGGGTCCGTGGTGATCGAATAGCTGATGGCGCCGTCGCTCCCGCCGCCGAACATCGCCGCCATTCCCCCGGCGCTGCCGATGGTCTCCTGTACCGTCTCCACGCCGTCGATCTCCGCGAGCGCCTCTTCGACCCGCACGGCCTGCTCGAGCTGCGCGTCGAGACTCGTGCCGGGCTCGAGGGTTTGCACGAGACCGATCGAGTTCTGCTCGTCGGACCCCATAAAGTTGGTCTTCATGAACGGTGTCGCGGCGAGCGTGCCCCCGAAGACCGCGACCGCGAGCACGAGCGTGACCGCCGGCCCCTTGCCTCGAAGGGTCCAGTCGATGATCGGACGGTACGCCTGCTGGAGCAGGCTCGTCGGCGTCTTGCGCTCCGCACCGCGCCGGCCAACGGTCGAGGTGCCGTCGGCGTTTCGTTGCCGGTCCGGCTTCAGGAACCAGTAGGCGAGCACCGGCACGATCGTCAGTGACACGAGCAGTGACGCGGCGAGCGCGAACGTGACCGTGAACGCGAACGGACGGAAAAGTTCGCCGACCATGCCTTCGACGAAGGCCATCGGCAGGAAGACCGCGACCGTCGTGACCGTCGAGGCGGTGATCGCGCCCGCGACCTCACGCACGGCCCGCATGATCGTGGCGGTCCGGTCGCTCCCCTCGACGAGGTGGCGTTTGATGTTCTCGATCACGACGATCGAGTCGTCGACGACGCGACCGATGGAGATGGTGAGCGCGCCGAGCGTGAGCAGGTTGAGCGTGTAGTCGGCGAAGTTCAACCCGATGAAGGTGAGCAGCACGGAGGTCGGGATCGAGATCGCCGTGACCAGGGTGGCGCGGACGGACATGAGGAAGACGAGAATCACGATTACGGCGAAGAGGAGTCCGAGCAGGCCCTCCACGGTCAGCGTGTGGATCGACTGCTCGACGTAGGGCGCCTGGTCGAAGACGACGGTCAGTTGGGCGCCGCCGAGCTGGTCGACGAGTTCGTCGAGGGCGCCCTGCACCGCGTGGGAGACGTCGACGGTGTTGGCCGCCGACATCTTGGTGACGGCGATCGTCAGCGCCGGGGCGCCGTCGACGCGGGAGATGCTCTGCTCGGGGCCGGGTTCGAGGCGGACGTCTGCGACTTCGCCGATCGTCGCCGTCGAGCCGATGATCGGCAGCGCTGCGACTTCCTCCGGGCTCGAGACCGCGCTTCCGGCCTGCACCGCGAGCGTGCGATCGCCGTCGGCGACGGTTCCCGCGGCGACGAGCATGCCGGCCTGCTGCAGCGTGTCGGTGATCGACTGCGTCGAGGTAGCGGTCTCGGCGAGCGACGCGGCGTCCGGTTGGATCGTGATGCGCGTCTCCCGCGCTCCCGCGAGCTGAGCTTCGCGCACCCCGTCGAGATCTTCGAGCTCCGGAATCACGATCCGTTCGATGACCTGCGCCGTCTGCTCCGGCGTGTCGCCGTCGGCCGGCGTCACGGCGATCTGTATGACGGGGAAGTCGTCGATGCTGCCCGATGCCACCTGGGGGTCGACGGTGCTCGGCAGCAGGCCAGAGATCCGGCTGATCGCTCGCTCAACGCGCTGCTCGGTGACGGCGAGGTTCGTGCCGTACGTGAACTGCGCCACGACCATCGACGCCCCGGTGCTCGAGGTCGCCGTCGTGCTCTCGAGTCCACTCACCCCGCGGATCGCGGTCTCGATCGGCCCCGAGACGTCGGCGTTCACCACCTCGGGTGAAGCGCCCGGGTACGCGGTGACGACCGCGATCGCGGGGAACTGCACCGACGGCATCAGCTCCTGCTTGAGCGACCCGACACCGAGGAGCCCGAACACCGCCGCGACGATCGTCACGAGAGCGATCAACGCTCGGTTCTTCAGACTGAGCGCTGTGAGCTGAGACATGGTCCGATTATTCCACGGTGCTCCTTTGCGTATGCCCGGTGAGGGATAATGCTGGAATGCCTGTGCTCGGACGCCGCCGCACGCTGGGAGCGGTCACCCCCGCCGATTTCGAGCGACTCGCCTCGCTTCGCCGCATGCAGGCGGTCGCGCTCGCGCTCCTCGTCGGCATGGCCGTCGTCTTCGTCATCTCGTTCGCCTTGCAGGAGCGGATGCCCTGGCTCGGATACGTTCGCGCGGCGAGCGAGGGGGGCATGGTGGGTGCGCTCGCCGACTGGTTCGCCGTCACCGCGCTTTTCCGGCACCCGCTCGGCCTGAAAATCCCACACACGAACCTCATCGCGAACCGCAAGGACGACATCGGCGAGGGGCTCGGCGGGTTCATCGAGGAGAATTTTCTCGCGGACGACGTCGTACACGCGAAGCTCTCGGAGATCAGCGGTGCCCGGGCTGCGGGCACGTGGCTGCAGGAAGACCGAAACGCCGAGCACGTGGGCGAGCTCCTCTCGAACGCGGCGCTCGGCGCGCTCACCGTGCTCGATGACCGTGACGTGCAAGAGCTCGTCGAAGCGCTCGTGCGACGCCACGTCGTGGACCCGGAGTGGGGCACGCTCCTCGGTCGAGCGACGGGGTCATTCGTCTCTGGCGGCCACCACGAGGCGCTCATTGACATCGCCGCGAATCGCCTTGAGGAGTGGCTCCTCGCACACCCCGCAGCATTCGAGCGGATGCTGTCCTCCCGCCTTCCGTCCTGGATGCCGAGCATCGTGGACCGCTTCCTCGACCAGCGTCTGCACTCCGAGGCTGTTCGCTTCGCCCGCAACGTCGCCGCGGACCGGAATCACCCCGCGCGACTCGCCATTGGGCGGTTTCTCGGCGATCTCTCGGAGGATCTGCAGCATCAGGAACGCCTGCGGGACCAGGTCGAAGCGTTCAAGCACGAGGTGTTCGACAGCCCGCGGATCCGTTCGCTCGCCGCGAGCACCTGGCAGACCGCTCGCGCGGCGCTCGTCGAGTTGCTCGAAGACCCGGAGAGCGAGCTGCGCGTCCGCGTGAACCGGGCGCTCATCGACTTTGGCCGCCGCCTGTGCGAGGATCCGACGCTGCAGTTCAAGATCGACGTGTGGGTGATGGAGGTCGTCGAGCACCTCGTTCGCCGTTACCGGCACGACCTCGCGAACGTCGTCTCCGAAACCGTACAGAAGTGGGATGCGCGGGAGGCCGCGGAGAAGATCGAGCTGCAGGTCGGGAAGGATCTGCAGTTCATACGCATCAACGGCACGGTCATCGGGTCCCTCGCCGGGCTCGCGATCGCGACGGTCGCGAACCTCGTCATCGCGCCGCTCGCGGGCCACAGCTGACGCCTGTGCTGCGCAACCTGACAACTTTCCGGCGCAGCCTGGCGGCGAGGGATCGCTGCTCAGTAAGGGATCCCTATTCTGCGAAGGAAACCGGCAGCAGCATGTCCTGCACCCTGTCCGCACCCGCAGTGTGATCGGCGCGGGTCGCGACGGCGCAGCTGGTCACGCGGCAGTCGAGGCTATCGCTCACCGGGTCGGGCACGGTGAGTGTCACGCGAAACGAGCCCTCTTCGGCGTTCTCGTAGCGGTGGGTTGCGAACGCGCGCCAGGCCCAGTCATCGGTCACCCAGGCGCTCGCGGCGCCCGACTCGGCGTCCCCCGTCTCGGCCCCCTCCGGAATTCCGCCGAGGCAGGGCCCCGGCCGAGTCGCGGGAGCGTCGGGGATCGCGCAAATTCCGACATATATGCCGATTCCGGCATCGAAGCCGCTCCCCGTCACGACGAGCTGCTCGCCGGGCTGCAACTCGGCGAGATCCTGCGCTCCTCCCGTGGAACGCTCCACTGCGAGCACGCGCTCGCGACCGTCCATGCCGTCGGCCGTGGTCTCCGCAACAAACCCTTCGGGGATAACCTGCCCCGAATCTCCCGCGCTGCGGTGCAGCAGCATCGGGGTGACAACCGCAACGACGACCCCGAGCACGAGCAGGGCGATCACGAGAAGCGCGATCAGCAGCACTCGCCTGCCCCGGCCACGTTCGTGCCGCACCGGCTCCGTGTTCATGCCCGCGCCGTAATGGATTGACGCGACCGTGCTAGAATCTGCTCCATACGTCCATTTTAGTTGAGTACCTGCCTCGCGACGTTTGCACTCGCGAGGCCCGAATGTGTAAGGGGGTCACGCATGGGGCGCGGCCGTCAGAAGGCAAAGCACACCAAGGTCGCACGGGAGCTGAAGTATTTCAGCCCGGCAACGAACTACTCGGACCTCGAACGCGAACTCTCTGCTGAGGCGAACCGCCGGCAGGAAGAGGATCCGTGGGCGGAGTACGCGACCAAGTACAACGACGATGAGGACGACGACTAACCGCGTCGTCTGAGTTCACCAGCTACGAACTCACCAGCTCTGAGTGAGCCCGACCCATTGGACGGGCTCACTCAGAGCGTTCAGCGCTACTTGCCCTGCGCGGCCACTGCTGCGGCTCCCGCCGCTGCAGCCTCGGGGTCGAGGTATCGCCCCGCTCCTGCCGCGGTGCCGTCGGCGTTGATGTCATAGACGAGCGGCATGCCGGTTGGGATGTTCAGCTGCGCGATGTCCGTGTCGGAGATACCTTCGAGGTGCTTCACGAGCGCCCGCAGCGAGTTGCCGTGCGCGGTGACGAGCACCGTCTTCCCCGCGGTGAGGTCCGGCAGGATCTGCTCCTCCCAGTATGGGACGAGGCGCGCGATGACGTCCTTCAAGCATTCGGTGCGCGGACGTTCGCCGTCGATGTCGGCGTAGCGCGGGTCGTCCGACTGCGACCACTCGCTCGCGTCGTCGAGCGCGGGCGGCGGGGTGTCGAATGAGCGGCGCCACTCCATGAACTGCTCTTCGCCATACTTCTGCAGCGTCTCGGCCTTGTCGAGCCCCTGCAACGCGCCGTAGTGCCGTTCGTTGAGGCGCCAGGAGCGCTGCACCGGAATCCAGAGTCGGTCGGCGGTGTCGAGCGCGAGATTCGCGGTTTGAATGGCCCGGCTCAGCACGGAGGTGTGGAGCACGTCGGGGAGCATTCCCGACTCGGCGAGCAGCTCGCCCGCGCGCGCCGCTTCGCTTCGACCCTGCTCGGTGAGTCGCACGTCGACCCAGCCGGTGAAGAGGTTCTTCTGATTCCATTCACTCTGCCCGTGTCGGAGCAGGATCAGCGTGTTCGTCATGCCACCAGTCTACGCGGCGAGGGATCACCTCAGAGCCGCTCGAGGCTCAGAGCCGCTTGAGTCGGGGGATGTCGCGGGTGGCGCCCGCGTCCGCGGGCACGATGATCTCCTGCGTTGCCGCGAGCACCTCTTCGACGGCGCCGGCGGGGTCGGCACCCTCGTCGCCGCCGCGAACCTCGAGCTCCACGTCTTCGGGAACGGCCCGCTTGAGCAGGGCGAGCGCGATCGGACCCCACTCATGATGCAGGGCGGCGCGGGTGACGCGACCGACCGGTCGGGCCTTTTCAGCAGTGGCGTCTCCCGTGCGGTACACGAGCGCGCCGGGCACCGGGAGCACGCCGGCGGAGCCGTCGAGGTGAAGCAGCACGAGGCGCCGGGGCGGGCGACCGAGGTTGTGCACCTTGGCGACGGTCTCCTGACCGCGATAGCAGCCCTTCGTCAGGTGCACCGCGGTGCGCATCCAGTCGAATTCGTGAGGGATCGCCCGCTCATCGACGTCCGCGTGCTGCGCCGGCCGCCATGCACGCACCTCGAGCGCGTCGAGCGCCATGAGGCCCGCGGCACGCACGTCGCCGGCGGTGACGAGCTGCGCGATGCCGCCAAGCTCGGAACGAGGAAAAACGAACTGCGCGGCCGACCAGTCGGCCCCCGCGTGCTCGCCGTGCGCGTATTGGACGCCGCCGCGAGTGACCTGCCGCCAGGGATCCTGCCATTCGACGACCGGGCCGGCCGCACGGAGCGCCTCCGCTGCGGGTCCTGCAAACGCGAGGATCGCGGCGAACTCGTCGGACACATCGCGCACCTCGACGCGCATGGCGAAGCGCATGCGGTTCAAGAACTCGGCGAGCGGCGCAGCTGAGCCCTCATCGACGAGAAGCCACGCGGTCTCACCGTCGTCGACGAGCCGGATCGCACGCTCGATGCGCCCGTTCGGGTCGAGCAGCATCGTCTCGACGCTCTCCCCCGGGTTCAGTCCCAGCAGCTGCTGGCTCGTCATCGAGTGCAGCCAGCTCAGCCGGTCGTCGCCCGACACGGTGACGACGCCCCGGTGCGACAGGTCGACCACCGCGTCGCCCGCTTCGAGCGCACGCTGCTCAGGAAGTGGCGCGCCGTAGTGGGCGGCGACGCCGAGGCCCTCGGCCTCGACCGCGCCCGGCAGCGTGAGGAAACTCAGCGCTGACCCTTGAAGAGCTTGTAGATCACTGTGCCCGACACGAACGCGATCGCGAGCGACGCCAGGCCGAGCAGTCCGGTGAAGAAGAGTTCGAGAGCGAGAAGCATGATCCGATCCTATCAGCAGGCCGCAGCATCAGTGGGCCACGGCATCAGCGGGCCACAGCATCAGCGGGCCGCCGTCACGGGAGAAGAAGTGCCACCACGTCGATAACGGCGATGATCAGGACCGCGCCCGCGATGCTGAACGCTGTGCGGCTGATGAATCCGACGCGCTGCGCGGTACCGAGCTGCAGCGCGAACGTGATGAGCGTCGAAGCACCGACCGCGAGCGCAAGCCACGAGAAGCGCTCCTCCCCCGGCACGAGCAGGATGACGAGCACACCGACGACCGCAGCGAACACCCACGCCGCGATGAGCCGCGGAATGTGCCACGGATGCGGGTCGGGCATCTCCAGCTGCGGGCTCGGCGGCGTCTCAGTCACCCCCTCATCCTCCCACAGGATCCCTAGGATCCCTCTTCCTCAGAAGGCGGCGATCCCCGTGAGCTCGCGACCGATCACGAGCTGGTGCACCTCGTCGGTGCCCTCGTAGGTGCGCACCGACTCGAGGTTCGCCATGTGGCGCATGACGGGGAAGTCGGAGGTGATGCCGTCGCCGCCGAGGATCGAGCGCGCCTGACCGGCGATCTTGATGGCCTCGCGCACATTGTTGAGCTTGCCGACGGAGATCTGCCCGTAGCTCAGCCGCCCGGCGTCCTTGAGCCGACCGAGGTGCAGCGCGAGCAGCAGCCCCTTCTCGTACTCGACGAACATGTCGGCGAGCTGCGCCTGGATGATCTGCTTGCCGCCGATCGGGGCGCCGAACACCTCGCGTGTCTGCGAGCGGGTCACCGCTGCCTCGAGGCAGGACCGCGCGGCACCCATCACGCCCCAGACGATGCCGTAGCGGGCCTCGTTCAGGCACTTGAACGGCGAGGAGAGACCCTTCGAGCCGGGAAGGATCGCGTCGAGCGGCAGCCGCACGTCGGTGAGCTCGATCTCCGTCTGCAGCGAGGCCCGCATCGACAGCTTGTTCTCGATCGCCGTCGCATTGAACCCGGGCGTATCGGTCGGCACGATGAAGCCGCGCACGACGCCCTCCTCGTCCTTCGCCCAGATCACACCGACCTGCGCGATCGTGGCGAGGCCGATCCAGCGCTTCTTGCCGTTGAGCACCCACTCGTCGCCATCGCGGCGCGCGGTCGTGATCATGGTGTTGGGGTCTGAGCCGCCCTGCGGTTCGGTGAGGCCGAAGAAGCCGATGGCCTCACCGCGACCCATCGGAGGCAGCCAGCGTTGCTTCTGCTCCTCGCTGCCGAACTTATAGATAGCCCCCATGGCGAGGGATCCCTGAACCGACAGCGCGGTGCGGAAACCGGAATCGACGGCCTCGAACTCCATCGCGACGAGGCCGTACGCAACCGAGGAGGCTCCCTTGAGCCCGTATCCCTCGAGGTACATGCCGAAGGCGCCAAACTCGCCGACCTCGGGGAGGAGCTCGGCCGGCAGCCGGCGCTCCTCGAAGGCCTCGTCGATGATGGGGGCGATGCGCGTTTGCGCGAATTCGCGAGCTTTCAGCTGCCACTCGCGCTCCTCCTGCGTGACGAATTCGGAGACGTCGAACAGCTGATCAATGGTGGTGGTCATCGTGAACCTTTCTCGGGGTCGTTCGTTGTGCGCGGCAGCCACTGCGCGTCCTGGTGCTCGCCGACGCCGGGCGGGGGTGAGTCGTATCGGGCCGGCGTGCGAGAGAGCGAGATCGGGTTGGCGACGGAGCGCAAGACGTGCCTCGTGCCATCGGCGGCGAGCGCCTCGGTCGTGGCCGCCGGTTCGAGGCCGAGCGAGCCTGCGAGTTCGAGCGCCTGGGCGATGGTGTTGACGCGGCCGGCCGGGATGTTCGCGGCGGTGAACGCCTCGATCCACTCTGCAGCGGCTCGGGTGCGCAGCCGGGATTCGAGGAGCACCCGCAGTTCCGCGCGATTGGCTACGCGCAGCGGGTTCGTACGGAAGCGCTCATCTGCGGCGAGGTCGGGCACCCCGAGTTCGGTGCAGAGTCGGGCGAACTGGCCGTCGGTGCCGACCGCGATCGCGAGCGACTGGTCTTCCGCGGCGAATGTTTCGTAGGGGGCGATGGAGGGGTGCGCGTTGCCCATGCGGCCCGGCGAGACTCTCGTCTCGAGGGTTGAGGCGGCCTGATTCGCGAGTGCGGAGAGCAGGGATCCGAGCAGCGTCACCTTGACGTGCTGGCCCCGGCCCGCGAGCGCGCCGGTGTCTCGCGCGCGCAGCGCCGCCTGGATGCCGATGACCGCGTTGAGGCCGGTGAGAATATCGACGAGCGCGACCCCGACCTTGGTCGGTTCCCCGCCCTCTTCGTCGCTGTGCCCCGTGATGCTCATGAGCCCGCCGACTGCCTGCACGAGCAGGTCGTAGCCCGGCAGGTCCCGCCCCTCGGCATCCCCGAAGCCGGAGATGGAGCAGTAGATGACCCCCGGGTTCTCGGCGGCGATCGATTCGTAGCCGAGGTCGAACTTCTCCATGGTGCCGGGTTTGAAGTTCTCGATCACGACGTCGGCGCTGTTCGCGAGGGATCGGGCCCGGGCGAGTCCGGCCGGGTCGCGGAGGTCGCAGACGACCGATCGCTTGCCGCGGTTGACGCCGGCGAAGTAGGTGCTCTGCCCGACGGCGTTCACCGGCGGCCGCCACTGTCGCGTGCCGTCGCCCTCCGGGCTCTCAATTTTGATGACGTCGGCGCCGAGGTCGGCGAGCAGCATCGTGGCGTGCGGCCCCGCGAGCACGCGGGAGAAGTCCGCGACGCGCACCCCGTGCAGCGCGCCAGCCGCCGGCTTCATTTCACCGTTGTCGTCGCCCAATTCGCCTCCGATTTCACGCGATCTCAGATCCGGACGACCCCAAATCCAGAGGATCCGGGCGCCGAACACCCCCAGCCTATGCTCGGGAATCTCCAACACGAATATCGCCTCTGCACACTCATACGCATCAGGACCGTGCAAGAATGCCCTCATGACCACACTGTCTCAGCTACTCACGGTGCCAGAGCTCGGGCTTCGTCTCGTGCAGGCCGGCGCTGAGGATCCCGAGCTCGGCTGGGTGTCGGTCACCGAACTCCTCGACCTCAGCCCCTACCTCGAGGGCGGTGAGGTGATCCTCACGACCGGTCTCGCTCTCAGCACTGAAGACCCCCGGTGGTGGGATTTCGTCGCCGACCTGAGTCGCGCCCAGGTCGCCGCGATCGGCTTCGGCGTCGGCGTCAATCACGAACGGATTCCAGGCCTGCTCGTGCAGGCGGCGAGCGCGTACCGGGTCGCGCTGTTCGAGATCCCGCTGCCAACGCCATTCATCGCGGTCGCGAAGGCCGCGGCCGAGCTCTTGCGCACCGATGAGCTGCGGGCCGCACGCGTCGCGCTCAGCGCGGGCCGGCGCTTGCTCGACGCCGCACGCGGCGAGCAGAGCCCCGCGGAGGTGCTTGCCACGATCGCCCAGGCGACGGGCCAGCAGCTCGCCCTCATCGGAACGGACGGGGCCGTTCTCGCGAGCACCGCCGGCTACGCGCGCGTGAGCGGTCCCTCGACCGAGCACGTCGACCTCGACCCTGAGGGATCCCTGCAGCTCGCCGTCGCGGGCGACGCGACCCTCAGCACCGAGGGACGATCGGTGATCGCGGCCGGCGCGATGGTGCTCAGCCTCACTCTGCGCGGCGACCGGGCGGACGCGAACCGGGAGCGGGAGCGCTGGGAGCGGTTGACCGACGGGCTGCTGCACGGCACGCAAGACCCGCGCAGCAGCAAGATTCTGGTGCCCGTTATCGAACTGCCGGAGCGGGTGCGCGTGCTCGCGCTCCAGGGCGCCGCGGAGGACGTCTCCGACTGGCGTCGACGCCGGCGTACCGGGTTGGACCGGCTCGTCGCGCCGGCACCGCTGCCCGACGCTCCGGGCCTTGCGCGCGCCTGGCAGATCTGCGCGGCCTCGGAGTCTGTTGTGGAGCGTGCGCTCGTGGCCGCTGCACAGTACGGCCTCGACGCGATCGTCGGTCGCCCCGCGGATCTCGTGGACGCCCCGGTGAGTCGCCGGTCGGCTGAGGCGCTTCTCAGATCCCTTTCGAAGGTGGCACCGCTCTACTCCACTCCCCGCGTGCCCGAGCAGATGTGGGCTGAGCGCGCGACTCCCGCGCTTGAGGTGCTGCTCGAGCAGAATGGTTCGAGCATCAGCCGGAGCGTGCTGGGGCCACTCTCACTCACCGTCGAGGCGGCGGGCGGGCTCACCGAGGAGGATCGTCGCACGCTACGCGACACACTGCGTGCGGTCTTCGAGACCGACGGACAGCGCGGTCCCGCGGCCGCAGCCCTCGGCATTCACCGCAACACGCTGCGCGACCGAATCGCTCGGGCTGAGCGGCTCACCGGCCGCTCGCTCGCGAACGTAGACGACCGCGCGGAACTGTGGTTCGCGCTCAGGCTGGAGGAACTCTCCCGCTGACCGCAGGCCACTGGTTACTCGCTGGCGCCTGCATCCTTCTGCTGCCGGTGCGGCTCGTGGAGGGACTTCAGCGCACCGTCGACATCGCCGTGCAGGAAGTCATCGACGAGCTCGTCGACGCCAACCGCCTCGTCGGTGCCCTCGATGATCTCCATGCGAATGCCGGTTTCGGAGGCCTTCTTCTTTTCCATAGCCTCACCATATCGCCGTTTCAATCGAGAGCAGAAATCTTTCACGGGGATTCACCCGGCAGACACCGGGCTCGCCCGCGGGCAGTGCTGCAGCCCGGCGGCTCAGTAATGTCCGCAGCTCGGCAGAGTCAGTGGAGAAGGAACTGCGCCGTCTCTCGGCTCGGCGCGCCGCCCGCGCTCGCGGCGAGGTGGTACGAGGCGCCTCCGGCCGTCACCTGCTCGCGGGCGATGTCGCACGTGTCGGGGTCGGATCTCTCGCGGTTCCACTCGAGCGTCTCGGAGGTGAGTGGCTTCCCCGGGTCGAGAATAACGGCCAGGCTCGTGGGATCCTTGAGGCAGTCCGTCGAACGCCACACCTCGTCGTTCCCGCTCGACACGGTGAAGTTCAGGGTGCCGGTGCCAAGGTCGGCGGCGCACGCCGCGCTCCCCGTGTTCTCGACACTCAAAGAGAGCTGCGGCAGTTCCCCCTCCGCCTACTCGGTGCGAT
>JBBAFK010000043.1:0-24819 GCA_041655455.1 Leucobacter sp.
CGAACCTACCCGCCTAGTACCCCAAACCGGACACCCGGGCAGACAAACCCACAGGTCACAGCCCTACACGAGCGAAAACCCGGAGACCGTGTCCGAAGTCAGGAGATGAACTGTCCCACAACAGTTCAGGCAATTTGTCGTGTGCAACGTTATGTGCACCGGCTGGCCACCCCTGAGTCATGGAACAACAGTAGTTCCCCGGCGCCCTTCTGCCCTGCAGGTTCCGGCGCTTTACAACGCATCTCGGCTGCTGGGGTTGGTATTCATTACCTAGCTTGACTCAGGTGCGGTGGACCAACCTCCCGAGCTGGGCGTCGTAGACGTAGTCGATGATTTCGCCGGTCATGATCATGTTGACGGCCTGGTCGATGACGCTGCGGCGTACGACGAACCACTCGGAGGGGTCATAGTCCAGGCCGTGCTTGTCAACCTGTGTGGCGTCGAGCCGGACCTCGGCGAACACGCGGTGAAGTAGGTGCTCAAGAGCCGATGGCCTCAGATTGTAGGTGCGGTAGTCGGCAACGATCTCGACCGGAGCCATAAGGTACGTTGGCGACTTCTCGGCATTCTTGATCCGCTGTTCGACACTCGTAGTAGAGAAGCCGATCTTGTGCAGGTCCGCGATGGTGGCGATCCGCGGATCGGAGCTCAAAGAGCGGAGAACGTAGATGTGACCGCTCTCTGTGTCGCCGTCGAAGATCTCGTCGTCGTCGAACCCGGTGCGGACGACTGCCTGCCCTTGCTGCTCGTGAAGTCGGATCGACAGAGACTGGCGGTACATGGCGGACTCGGTGCCATTCTCAAAAATGACCCGGAGTCGTTGCTTCGGCTCCGGCTTCCCACCGACAACAAGCGTCTTCGTCTCACCGACCTCGGCAACGAACAACATCACGCCCCCGAGCACGAAAAACCTGCCCTCCTGCACTGTGGGCAGTCCTTTAAATGGGGCCAAGGTTACTGCGCCGGCGGCGAGCTCTGCGTGCTTGACCTTGAAGAGATGCTCGAACTGGTCGAAGTCGGTGCATTTCTTGCGCTTCGCGACGGAGTCTGGTGATTCCGGTGCTTTGCGCAACGGGAGGTCTGATAGGTCGAGCAGCCCGGACTCGTCGCTGAGTAGGTCGAAGTCGTCACCGGCGAGCACGTCGTCGATCGACCCGGGGACAACAGCAGGTTCCAGGAGCCCGTACTCATCAAGTGGCTGGAGCGCGGCCATCTTCTCTTCATCCGCGAGGATGCCGTCGAGGCGTGCACCAAGCTTACGTTCCGCGATCTCGCGCGTCGACGAACTCGGGATCCGCCCGTGTGCACGGCGGAACTCAACCACCTCTAAGAAGGCATGCTCAAGCCGGTCGGCAGCCGTGACCTTTGTCGCTTTCTCCGGCATATCAAGCAGGCCGTCGACATCTGAATCCAGCAGCGCGTCGAGGTCGAGCGGAACAGCCACGGAATCGGCATTGTCGTCGTGAGTGCCCGTCACGGTTCCTCCCCCGTATCAGTCTCCGCCATCTCGGCTGCCCGTTGCGCAGCCGCGCGCGCCTGCTTCTCCTTCTGTAGGAACAGCACCACCTCGGCGTACCGCTTTTCATTCGGATCATCGGAACGGATGTCGGGCTTCCTGCCGTTGACCTTCGCCCAGGCCTGGATCTTCGGCCACGCCGCGAGGGCTTCCTCCTCGGTAACCTCGATCCGGGTAGCCGTGATCGCATCGGAGATGATCCGGAGCACGGACGGGGTGACCGACTTGCTCATGACCTCGAACGCCCGCTGGAACGGGTTGACCGAGTCGATCAGATTGATGTTGAGGTCGTCGATGTTGACGAACTTCTCCGCCATCCTGATGAACTTCTTGTCGCCGACCTCGCGGACCTCACCGTTCTTGATCACGGAGTCGACAACGACCTGCTGCCGCAGCTCCTCAACCTGCGACTCGTCGAGGTCGGGGTAGCGCTCTCGGATGATCTTGGGGATGAGCACCTTGTTTGTCGTCTCAGGATCGACGGAGCCGGCCGCAGCTTTCGCGAAGGTATCGTTCTGCAGGATGGTGGCCTTGAGATCGTTCAGATCGGTCTCGACTATCTGCTTGACACGCTCAGTCGACGGCTCCTTAAAACCGCTGATCTTGATCGTGCCGGGCGGGTTCGGCGACGGATCGCCGCTCCGCTTGGTCTTGAATGTGAAGTTCTGTGCGAGGACCTGCTCCATCAGCAGGGAGGCGGTGATCGCCTTGAGCATGTTGTTCACCGACACAGTGACCTCACTCTGCGAGGCATCCGGCTCGGCGATGAGGTTGGTGAACTGGGCGTGCTCCTTGCCGGGGCTGTCACGGGTCACGCGGCCAATGATCTGGATGACCTCGGTGAGCGAGGCGCGGTAGCCGACGGTGAGGGCGTGTTCGGCGAACGGCCAGTCGAAGCCCTCCTTGGCCATACCGAGGGCGATGATGATGTCCACACCGTCACGGTCCTTCGATGCGACAGTCGACAGGAAGTGCAGGGTGTCCGCGCGTTTCTTTTGATCCGAATCGTCAACCAAGTCCGCCACCCGGACCAGCTCGCCCGTGTCTGCGCGGCGCATGGTGATAATCCCGGTATCGGGATCAGTGTCCTCGACATGGCCGATGGCATCGATGATGAACCCGACCTCTTCGATCTTGTCCTTCGTCGACTCACCCGAGTTCACGTTCGGGATGTGCAGGATCGTCTTCTTGTCCAAGTCGAGCACCTCGCTGATCGCGTCGGTGTAGCGGCCTTGGTAGAAGTGGTGCCCGATACCCAATGACTTCAAGTACTGATAGCCGTTGAGCTGGTCGTAGTAGTTGAACGTGACAGGCGTGAACTTGGCCTCGTCCTCGGCGGAAAGCACAGGCACTGAGTCGCCCCGGAAATAGGAGCCGGTCATCGCGACAATGTGCACGTCGGAACCGTTCATCACCTCACGCAAGAGAGCTCCGAGCCTGTTGGACTCAGTGTCGGCGGACACGTGGTGGAACTCGTCGATCGCGAGCACGGTGCCGTTGAAGGCTTCAGGCGCGAGCTTCTCGAAAGCGAACCGTAACGTCGCATGGGTGCATACCAGCGTTGCGTCCGGGCCTTCGAGGAAGTCGATGAAGGCGCCGACCTTGCCGGCCGACGATCCCGGGGTGCACAGGTTGTGGTCCGGCTGGATCTCCCAATCGGCGAAGAACCCGTGCGTAGTGAGGTTGGTGGACGAGAACGACGCGCCGATCGACCGCTCGGGAACGGCGACGATGACCTTCTTTCGCCCCTGGTTGTAGAGCTTGTCCAGCGCGACGAACATTAGCGCGCGGGATTTGCCAGAGGCCGGTGGGGCCTTGACCAGCAGGTGCTGCGCCTCCCGCTGAGCGAACACGCGCTGCTGCATCTCCCGCATGCCCATGGTGTCGGTGTTGACCGATGCACCTGTCTGGGCGTAGGTGACATCGACGATGTTGACCGGCTTCTTCGCAATACTCACTTGTCGCCCCTCTTACCCTTCGCGCCGGACACCTGCTCGTCGGCGGTCATCGCCTCATACATAGCGAACAGGTCTGACAAGCGCTGTTCGTCGGTCTCGTAGGTCTTCTTCGAATACAGGGAGTCAACAAGCGCATCGACCTCAGCGTGTGCCTGACGCAGGTCGGCAGGCATCAGGTTGGGGTCGTACAGCTCGGCGAGCACCTTCTCGCAGTGGTACTCGCGGACATCGAGTACGCGGAATGCGGCTTGAGTGAGCTTTTCTTTCGACGCATCGGAGAGTGGTGGAACTGGAAAGTTGTTGTACACGATCGTATTGGAATATTGGTAGTCCTCCCGCATACGACCCCCGACAGCACGAGTCCAGGCCATATGCATACCCGAGGTGAGCAGTGCAAACACCCATGGTTCGGCGTTGTAAATGGCAAATGCCTTATTGGATATCACCACATCAGGGCCGAGGTAGCCGATTGGAATGTACTCACGCCGCCCGGACGAAATGCTCGGGACAATGATCGACTCGGTCATTTCGTAGCTGATCTGGACGAATCGATGAGGCCGATCGGCGAAGGACGCGGTGCTGCCCGCCTTGCTTGTAGCCCTTTCGGCAGACACTTTTTGAAGGCGAGCCTCGATGGGCTTGATTTCTCGGGCTTCGTCCACAAGATCATCTGGAATCCAGAGACAGTATCTCTCTCCGCCGTTGATCGACTCCGAGGATCCCATGTACCTCTTTACGAACCTCTTGGCCTGCGGGTTAGCGTCGACTAGTTCTCGCTGCTCGGTCGGGGTCAGGATCAGGTGGCCGCCGTCGCGGGGCATTGATCCGAACACCATGGCCGGTCGCGTCGCACCGAGGGGGTGTTTTCGCCGTTCTATCACCACGTCAGCACCGTCAGCGAGATAGCCGTTGATGTTGTTCGCTTCGATCCGGACGTCATCTGTATAAATGAACTTCGGCATCCTCGACGTGTTGCGCAGGCTAATGACGACGACTGTCACGCCCGCGTTGCGCTTTGCGTTGTTCTCCCACTTGAATGAGGTGTAGGCAAAACCGATTTCGATGTTCTTCGAGAAGATCATCGGGAACATGAGCCCGACGTGCTCACCCTGGGATACAGAGTTAGTAGATACGAAAGCCAACTGTGCACGGGTGCCCTCGATGTAGTCGGCGCCTTTGACGAACCACAGGGCGATGTAGTCAAGGTTCTTGTTGAATGGCCTAGCCCCGAACACGAACGCATAGTCGGACTTTTGGTCCGTCGTTTGCGTCTTGGCTCCTGCGTACGGAGGGTTCCCTATTAGGTAAATTTCGCTACCGTCGTTGGGGCATACGGTGTTCCAGTCGACCCGGGCGGCGTTGTCTCGGTGGACCTGTCCGGCCTCCTTGAGTGGAATCAGCGGGATCTCTTCACCGAACTTGGCTTTGAACTCGATGTTCATCTGGTGCTTGGCGATCCACAGTGACAGGATCGCGACCTCGACCGCGAAGTCATCGATTTCGACGCCGAAGAAGTTCTCGATATCGATCCGAGAGCCCAGTAGATGTCCCTGGTGGGATCCGCGCAGCTCGGCGAGACGTTCTAGGATCGCGTGCTCCAGTTTGCGGAGCTCTTTGTAGGCGATGACCAGGAAGTTCCCGGAGCCACAAGCCGGGTCGAACACCTTGATGGCGGCAATCCTGATGAGCAGAGCCTCTAGCTTCTTCTCGCTGTCAAAGCCGGAGTCGAGCTCTTCCTTGAGTTGATCGAGGAACAAGGGCTCGATGGTTTTGAGAATGTTCGGCACCGACGTGTAGTGCTGTCCGAGGTCGGACCGCTTCCCAGGTGTCACGATTGCCTGGAACATGGAGCCGAATATGTCAGGGTTGATCTCGCTCCAGATCAGCGAGCCGAGGTCGATCAGCAGCTCGCGGGCCTTCTTCGTGAACTCCGGCACCACTTGGTTAGGTGAGATCGCGAACAGCCGGCCGTTCACATAGGGGAACTGTGCGAGGTAACGGGGCTTCGCCGCGACGTCGGGAGTGTCCAGCGCCGTGAACAGGTCAGTAAGAAACTGTGTGACATCGGACCCGTCGGCCTGGGTGTGCGAACCCACGGCGTTGGTGAACTGGTTGTCGGTGAAGATGCCGGTGTCCTCGGCGAAGAAGCAGAACAACAAGCGCGTAAAGAACACGTTCAGCGCGTGGCGGCCGTGTGGGTTGTCCAGCAGGCCGGGGTTCGCGCTGAGCAGCTCATCGAACAGCTTGCCCATCCGCTCGGCCGCTTTGACGTCGGCATGCGCCTCGGCGACATATTGCGCCTTCTCCATGCCGGCCCAGGGCAGGAAGAAGGTGAAGTGCTGGTCAATGTCCCGGATCGGGATCATCAGGTTTTCGCCGGTCTTGGTGTCGATCGCCAGCAACTCAACGTAGTCGGTGACGATTACAAATCGGGGGTTGTACCGGACGACGGTCGGGGAGGACTTGAGCTCGTCGATCACCGCGAGCGCATCGCCAGTTGTCTCCTTGAAGTAGACGACGTTCTTCTGCGCCACCTCGGTTTCAGGGTCGTCGGCGACGTTGAGCGACCCCTTCCGCAGCCGGGTGACGTTTCCCTGAGGTTTTCCGTACGCAAGCAGCAACTCGAAGATGAACTCGCGATCGTACGACTCGCGCCGCGCGAGCGGAGCAACCCGATCTTCGACCGCCTTGAGGTTCAGCTTCACGTGAAGGCTCCGGCCACCGTAGGTGTGAGCACCTGGTTCGCGCTGGGCTTATCGAGGATGTCATGGATCGTGTCCGTCACGTCAGTATCGTGCCCGACGGTTCTTCTCGATCCGAGAGAACCCCCGATTCATAGGATGGCTTCTCCACGAGGGCTTCAGTCGGAGGGCTGACCCAATCCTCCCCTCTCGTCGCCAGTGCCACGCCTGGCGGCCTCGCGCCTGATGGACTCCGCTTTGGTCGGGCCTGCGGTCCTCTTGGAGAAGACCACCTGCATACCCGATCGTTCGCGACCGTCTCCGGCCAGCACCAGGACCGTCGGTGGATTCGGCTGCTCGACCTGACGAAGGAATCGGTGCGTAAGGCCGTGCGCGGCGGGTCGGACGCCAAGGCCGTGTACGAGTCGGACGCCGCCGTCGACTACTAGCCGAGCCAACGGCCGACCGCTCGCTCAACCTCCACGTCTGCTGGCGTACGGGTCGATACGCTGCATGAATGGGTGTTGAGCACGGGGTCTCCGCAGGCGAGTTGAAGGCTCCGCGGCCCGGCGAGGAGACCGCCGAAGTCATGGTCACGGTGAAGACCTACCCGAACCCGAGCGACACGTACGGCGAGACCGTGTGCGTGGCCGGTGTCCGGCTCGATCGTGATCAGCCTGAATGGATCCGGCTCTACCCGGTGAAGTTCCGCAACGACGACTTCGACAGCAAGTTCAAGAAGTATGACGTCATCCGGGTGAATGGCGCGTACAACCACAAGAACGACAACCGTCCCGAGTCCTTCCGGCCCCGACAGGACGAGCTTGGGCACGTTGAGCACCTTGACACGAAGAGCAACTGGCAGCGGCGCCGGATGAATCTAAACGGATTGATCGGCACCACCACGATGTGCGAGCTCCTCGACCGGAACCCGATCGGCGGGATGGCCATTCCCTCACCATCGCTCGGACTGATCAAGCCTCTGGATGTCGCAGCCATCGCGGTCGACGGCGACCCGTGGAATGAGGCCGAGCAGGCCAAGATCGACAGGGCGTCGGCGCCGGACCTGTTCGGTTCCTCGCTCAAACCGCTGGAACCCGCTCCGTTTACGATCCGGTACAAGTACCGTTGCGAATCGCCCAAGTGCAGGGGACACGACCAGAAGGTGCTCGACTGGGAGGCTGGCCAAGCCGGTCGGCGGTGGCTGCGGGAGTACGGCGACACGGGTGCCCGCGAGGCGATGCTCAAGAAGTGGCGGGACGAGATGCTCGCGCCGGACAACGACGTGCATTTCTACGTCGGGAACCAGAACGCGCACCGACGGTCGTTTTCGGTGCTGGGCGTGTGGTGGCCGGAGTTCGAGAACGCGCTGTTCTAGACGTGTACCACCGCGGCGTTGGGGCGGGTCTTAAGCAAGCGGTCGACCACGATGTTCCGGTGGCACTCGGCGTGGTCTTGTTCGAAGCAGAGCAGCGCGACCACACCATCGTCGAGGAGCTCGCAGACGTGGTCGAGGGCGTCCGTCGCGGCGGCGGTGTCGAGGACCTCCCGGTATCTCGTCAAGGACTCGGGTTCGCCGGCTCGGAACCCGGCGCGGTTGTCCTTCGGGTTGCCGAGGGCGCGGTGGTGAACGTACTCGATCCCGGCGGCGTGGAGCGCCTCGGCGAGCTTCGTCTTCGATAGCCCGGGCTTGCGGCTGAGCGGAGTCAGTCGCACGTCGACGAGAATGCGTACGCCTTGTTCGAGCAGCTGGGCGACGAGATGGTCCACGGTCTTACCCTCGTAGCCGATGCTGACCAGGGTCCCCGTGGCCGCGACGGTAGCGGTAGTGGTCTCAGCGGTGCCCATGGGTCTCTATGGTGCATCACCGCTTCCGGCCGCGAGCGGTAACCCCGCGGGTACGCGATGCAACCGTGACCGTGGTACTGCCAGCAGCGGCGCGATCTGCGCGGCGGTGTCGGGCACCCGGCGATAGCCTGCTGCGATGACAGCCAGCTGGCAATCTAGGCACCGGACGGGGCGGAGGTCATGTCCGGCAAGCGGTGGCGGTGTCATCGCCGGGGCGAGTCGCTGACGGACCTCGGGCTGTGAGGAGTCAGTCCTCCGGCTCCGCGTTGTAGAAGTCGTCAAGGGTCCACGCCTCCGCTGCGACCGTCAGCTGCTCGGTCTGCGTCCGGGTGCCACGGCGGTCCATCGCACTGGCGGTCATCACCACGGCGATCTCTTCGGGTGCCTTGGGACCGGCGACGACGGTCAGGGTGAAGTCTCCAGACTGCTCGCGCGGCCGGAGGTCACCGATGTTCCATGTGACCTCGAAGAAGTCCCCCTTGTCGGAGACGGCCCCGGCGCGCGGGAAGAAGTCGGGGACCTCCGCCCTGGTCATCCCGGCGAGAGCGTTCGCACGCATCTGGTCGAGCGGGTCGGGCCACTTCGGCAGCGGGGGAAGGTCGCGGACACTCGGCGGGTAGGTGCGGACAAGAACCCCGCCCTTACGGATACGGACCATCAGCTGTACATCGGTGACCGGGTCGTCGGTGTCGTTGCCGACCTCGAAGCACACGGTGTTCGCGTCATCGTCGTCGACGATCTGACGGAGCACGTGATCCATCAGCCGGCCGCGCAGTTTGGTGAGGTAGTCGTCGACACGACGGTCGAACTCTTCGACGTCCTTCGGGTCGGCGTACCTGAGCATCCCCAGCTGCCCGGTGATGTCACCGAGTGAGCTGAACGTGTCGAATGCAGCCCAGGCCGGACGAGCCGGATTGGGCTGCGCCTTGGGGCGTGGAGGTGGCCGATCCGGGGGCTTGCCGCTGTTGGCTCGGACGTACGTCTCATGCCGACGCAGCCAGTCCTCAAGGTTCTCCCGCTCGATGCTGAGCCGGGTGAGTGGGTCCGCGGTGGCCGTCAGGGTCAGGTCCAGTTCCTGCCGCTGCGCGCCCTGCAGGAGACGGCGGCCGAGCATCTCAACCTCCTTAGGACCTGCGGGCGCCGTGCGCCCTGCCCCGCGGTGGAAGACGATCCCGGCGTGGAACTTGTCGTACTGCTTCTGCAGTGTGTGCTGCGGGTCGCCGGACTCAGGCGCTTCGACAACCACGACGAGCACCTCGACGCCTTCGAACCGGATCGTGCGCGGAGTGAACCGCGGGGTGGATGCGTATGTCTTGATCCCCGGAGTGAGGTTGGCGTGGTCGATGGCAGGGATCCCGGCTGCGGCGCCGGGTTCCACGCCCACCACCATGTAGGCGACGCCGCCGCAGTAGAGCCGAGCATCTTCGACGGACCGGTTGGCGAACCCGAGGACTGCCTTGGCAACTGCGAACTTGCCCGCGGCGGTGCTGAGGTCCAGGGTGCTCTTCCACTCCAGCCAGTTCGTCTCCTGGGCCTCGGCCCGGGAGACGTGGATCGCCGCGACGAGGCGAAGAAGCTCGTCGTCGGTGCGGAGCGCACGGGTCGTGTCGATGTCGCTCAGCGTGATCGGCTGTGGATCCACCGGATCAGCGTATTGCTCGGCGGTGACAGCTCTGGGCGGCGGGCGGCGGGGTGATTCCGCGGGGCGTGGGCAACCCGGGTGAGTACCGCTGAGACGATCGCATCATGGCCCGCCGCGCCGACTCCGACGAGCACTACGTCCTCGACTTGTGCGACGAGATCCTCGGGATTCGGGGACGGCGCCAGCAGCGGTTCGCCTGGCTCCGCGGAGACCCGTCACCGTCGCGACCGCGCGGTACGGAGCTCCCCGTCGACGGGTACTGGCCCAGCCTGGGGCTCGTCGTGGAGTTCCAGGAGGAGCAGCATTTAGAAGCGGTGGAGTTCTTCGACCGGCGCCAGACCGTCTCCGGGGTCGGCCGCGCCGAGCAACGCCGCCGCTACGACGAACGCAAGCGCACCGAGATCCCCGAACACGGGCTGCGGCTCGTCGTGATCGAGAAGTCCGCCTTCACCGTGAAGTCGAAGCGGATCGCCCGTGACCGCGCACGGGACCTCGCGGTTGTCCGTGAGCACCTCGGACCGGGTTGCGTTTGAGTTCGTCCCGCTTCGATCCCGGCTCTCGCCACCACGTTCTACCTGCATAGGCACGGTTAGTGCACTTCAGTCGTGTGAAGTTGATCGAGGTTGGTCAGCCGCGTCGCCGGGGGTCTTCCGCCAGCAGCGGCAGCAAGATCTCGGCGACCTCTGTCATGTTGTGCCGTGTCACCAGGAGCTCAAGAAGCTGCTCCGGGGTCTGCGACGGATTGGCCCGGCGATTCGACATCTCTCGCAACGCGCGGACTCCTGCACGCGGGTGTGCTGCCACCGTGTTGGCGGCGAACTGATGTGGGCGCACGATCTCGATGTCGGCCTCCATGAGCACGCTTGCTGTGCTGAACCCAGCCCGGCGATCGTCGGTGACGATGGCGTCGGCTTTACCAATGATCGCGGCGTGAGCGACGTGGCCGTCATCGGGATCGTTGAGCCCGTAGCTGTACTCCCGGTCCTTGGGGGCTTGGACCTCCGAGCCCGGAAACGCCTGCCTGAGCTGATCGAAAAGACGCCGTCGACGGTCGGCGCTATCGCTGATCCCGCGCTTGTCGTGCAGGCCGGCCAGTACGTAGTCCAGCTCGAAGAGAATCCCAGATCCCCAGACAGGCGCGTAAGCCTGCTCGGTGGCCAGCTGTAGGAGGAAGTCACGTTGAAGGCTCGGCACGAGGGCACAGGTGTCGAGGACAGCGCGATACACGTAGGCGAGTCTTTCAGACGCCGCGGACGGTCAACGCTTACGTTTCGCCTCGGCAAGTAACTCGGCGACCTCGTCGGCGTCGGCATCCGCGAACTCCTCCGAGCTCTCGGCGATGAACCGGTTGCGTCGGGCGTGAAGCTCCTCGCGGTAGGCGAGGACATCGGCAAGCCGCAGCTTGCGGCGGACCGTGCCGGGCACGTGGGCGTCTAACTCGCCGTCATCAATGAGGCGAACCACCGTGGGTCGGCTCAGGCCGAGGATCTCGGCGGCCTGCTGAGTGGAGATTTCTTGATCGCTCGTCAGGATGCTGATCGACTGGCCGTGGCTGAGGGCGTGGGCGGCACGCTTGAGGACCTCGTGAAGCTGTTCGGTCAGTTCGACGCGGTCGTGCTCGCTCGCACCGGACAGGAAGAAGGCAGGCTCAGGAGAGGTCCCGTGACGGGCTTCGTGCGCCTCGATGAAGCTCAGGACATCGGCAAGCCCATTGGCATCGGCCGGAACCGGGTTAACAATCTCCGCGGAGGCGGTGCTCATGGGTCTCACTTCCTTTCATCGCACCTTTCGGGAACTGGGCCTAGCCTAGCGCAGTTACGAAAGTTGCGAAAGCGTGGTGGCGGCGTTGGGCTGACCGTGGTCGGACAGGAGTTAGGAAGTTATCCTTCGGGGTGGGACGTAAAAAGTGCGTGGCGAAGCGGGTCAAGCACAGCTGGCCCACCTGTGTGCACAGCCATCTGCAAGTGCTCGATGACGGCGCGGACCCGTTGGGGATCCGCGGTGTCGTCAAGTCCAAATTCGTAAAGCTCCCATCGATACTTGTGATCTTCAAGCCGCAGAAGTAGCTCGTTGATCGCGTTTTCTAAGTCCACCTGCTCGGCGGCCAAGCTGGCGAAATCGCTGGGGCGCTGCCCCTCTGGTACGCGAGGCGGTAGTTCGAGAGTCATTGACCCAGATTATGGGGTTAGTGTCTCGCCGTGCGACGCCCCAGCGACGGCTACTTTGATGCCATCGGCGACACCTTCAAGCGTCCGGCAGTAGCGCTGCTGCAAGCTGGGACGCAAACGCCGGCCCGTCATTCACCAGCGCGTAGCCGCCGGCAAGGCCGCCTTGATTACAGAGCGTTCGCCGTCGCCGAACTCTGCGACACGCCACAACGCCGGTGTCACGATCGATCCGCTTGACGAGGCGCGTGGCCGTGCGCGGCACCACGGCTGTGGGGAAGCGGCTGCCCGAATCGCCGTACATCGCTTGGCTACGTGACCACCGCCGCACGATCCGGCGAGCAGCAAGGTATGCGTCCTGCCCGACCTCGACGACGGCAATGGCCTTCTTGAGTCCATATACACCCCAGAACCGACCAGGTCCGCGTCCAGGTTGCCGCCACAGTTCGGGAACAATGTGCTGGTATTCCTTGTCGCCGTCCATGTTTGGCGATGAATGCTTGGTGAAGTAGATCGCCAACCGTTTCGGGTCGCACGCTTTCAGCCCGTTGCGTACGTCGATAGCGGTGCCGGCCAGCCGATGCCGCGATTTCTGCTCGGCGTCAGGATGGTCGACAACCTCTGCCCACGTCTCGGATAGCCAATGAGCGAAGCCCCGGCCTGACCGTCCTGGCGAGATCGGCGGCGCCATCCACAGATGAATATGAGGAGCGCCGCGCCGCTGAAATTCCAGCTTCCAGATGTATCGGGCCGACTCGCCATACTCACGTTGAAAGCGCTTGCGCCACAACACCATGTGCCGCTTCACGCTGGCTCCATCGGGGACAACGGCTTCCCAACCGCCGGGATAGGTGAGTGTGACCATCGAGGGCGCGCGACCGGATTCCACGAGTGGGCTGTAGTCGAGTTCGGCGAAGGTGCGGCACATCGCCGACCGTGATTTGCGGGACCACTCGGTGATGACCCCGCCAGTGCCGCTCCGGTCGTTGTCCGCAAGGCTCCGCCGCGTCAAAGACGCGACGGCCTGATCGCTGTGCGCGACCTCGCCTTCGAGGTCAGTATTGACACGCAGCTTCTCGTCATCAACGTCGCGCTGGTGATGGCCAACGGCCCGTTCGGCGGCTTTCTCCGCCCGGACGGGATTGGTCCATCCGAGCCTTATGACACCAGGGCCGATGGTGATCCGGAACCTGCCGGATTCAGCTTCGGTACCTCGACGCCCGCGACCATGCGCCCACCCTGCAGCTGGCTCGAACAATGCCGCAGCGGCCGTGACCATCTCGGGGCTCGGGAATCGCAGCCCCAATGCGTCGATCGCCCGCAGCCCACCGTCCGCGATCTCGTCGCTGACGGACTCGCGGACATTTTTGGCACATATAACAAGCCCGCCGGCGATGGCCGGGTCGAGGCTCAGTGCCTCGGTTGACGTACGGCCGAACGCTGGCGCTCTCCCGCCCTGCGGCCTGGCGGCCTCGGACGCTCGCGACCTCCCGTCAACCGAGGCGCCGGCAGAACCGTGCCCAAACGGCGACTGTTCGGATGCCGATGCCGCGCTGTTCGGCGACAGCTTTGAGACGGTGGCTGATGGTGCGATGCTGGGCATCGGGGTGCCTGCTCCCCGGAGCCGCCGAAGCTGCCCACGACGAACGCGGCAGTACGAAAGCTCCTCAACGAGAGTGCAAGCACCGTGTCCGGTTTATGTCCGTTCGTCGGACAGACTGAATACGTCAGCGCAGCTCAACGCGGCGCATACGACGCATAGACTCAGATAAACCGCAGGTCAGTGGCTATCCCGTCCGCCTGAAAAGCGGAAGGTCGCCGGTTCGATCCCGGCCCTGGCCACCACAACTTCCAACTCGCCGAAAGTTGCGGTGTTATACGCATCGGCCGAGTAGGCCCGCGAATAACCCAACTCTGGCGATCTAGTTCGCCCGCAAATTGGTGAAGTGTGGGGGTGGTTCGCCGGTTTTAGACTTTGTGGGTGGCAAATTTCGAGGCGCAGCTGGGTGGCCTGTACTCGCTGACAATGCAGCACGATGCAATGGCGCTCGAATTGGCCGGTGATGTCGGTCGGGCCGGCTTGGGGCCTGCTTGTCAGGCCAGTGTGGCGGCGGTGTCGTCGGTGCAGGCCGCGGTGGACGCGATGGCGGTGCGGTTGGCGGCCCGTGCGTCGAACACCGGGGCGAAGGTCGACACGGCGGCGAGGGCTTTCGGTGAGCAGGAGCACTCCTCGGTTGCCGCGATCGCCGCGACCTATCCCGGCGTCATCCTGTAGATGCCCAGTACTGCCGTCGCGTTGCCGACTCGGTCACAGATTGAATCCTGGGCCACCGCGCATCTGAGGCAGGCGGCCCGGCAGTGGGCATCGACCGCGGAGTCTTGGGAGCAGTCCTTCGATGTGCTGTACCGGGGTGCGTTGGCACCTGGCGGGACTGACTTCGACGGCGCAACTGCTGAGGCGGTCGGGCAGCGTGCATTGTCGGACAAGCTGCTCGTGGTCAGGCTCGCTGACGACCTTGCGGCGGCGGCGAGCGCGGCCACAACCGCGACCGCGGACATCGATGCGGCCAAGTCCTCGGCGCTGGCGGCGATCGCGCGCGCCGAGGACGCGGGATTCGACGTCGCCGAGGACCTATCGCTGAGTAGTCGGCAGGAGTTCACCGACGCCGACTATGCTGCGAAGCTCGCCGAGGCGCAACGACTTGCCGTCGAGATCCGCTCTGCTGCAGCCGGTTTGGCCCGCGTCGACGCTGAGGCGGCGACCACGATCACCGCTGCGGTGGCGTCCTTCTCCGAGGTCAGCTTCCCGGAAGCGCCGATGCCGGCACAGTCGCCAGGCGATCCCACCGTGCAACTGGTGGACAACAAGGTTCCCACCGACAAGACGTCCACGGAGTCCGATCCCGGCCCGGGTGAGGAGACCGGCCTGGAGGGCGGTGCGCCGAAATCGTGGGAAGACATGCTGCTTCCAGGAGCCGCTGACGCCGAGGCCGAGGGTCCTGAGGCTGACCCGGGTGTTGAGGTGGACCCGGAGCAGCCCAAGGACCTCGACGAGGCGCTCAGCGGGGTCGCTGGTGCGCCGGTGGCACCGGCGCCGGGGGTGGTGGAGCGGTTCAAGGACCAGATGAAGGCGGCGGGTAAAGGTGACGGCGCCGCCGACGGCAAGGGCGACTACACCCGTTCGCCATTGGAGGGCCCCATTGTCGCCGCCGACCCGTCGGTGGTCGATCAACAGGCCGCCCGGGTCGAGGCCGCCGGACAGCGGTTGGCGGCTGCGCAGGCCGAGTTCGATGCCGCTGCTGCCGACAACGTCGTGCACGGACCCGGCAGTGGTCACAGTCGTGCTGTCATCGATGGTCTGAGCGAGGCGGTCTTTGATGCCCGCCGCGATTTCACCGCACAACGCGACCTGCTCGTCGGGCTCGACGGGGCGCGCACTGAGGTCGGCGGGCGGCCCGTCGGTATCCCGGGCTTGCCGGATAACGCTGAGGTGCAGGCATTCCCGGCGCCGCCCAGTATCGCCAGTCAGTTCGTCGACGCAAACGCCAACATCAGCGAGGAGATCAACAAGGCCACCTTCGGCATGGTGCCCGACGTCGCGCACGACATCGACGTGTTCACCAACTGGGGTGAGCATTCGGGCGCCGAGCAGGCCGGCGCCGTCCTCGATGTCGTCGGCTCCGTACCCCTGCCCGGCGCCAAACCTCTCACCGAAGCCTTGGAACGGGGAATTGACGCAGTCACTGGCGCTGCCCGCCACGTCGACGACGTCCCCACTGGCAGTGCCCATCACGGCCCAGATGCGCACCACAGGCCAGACCTCAACGTCGGAGAAAACCCGCCCACGGCTAGTGGCCAAGCGCCGGACCCGATCCAGGCAGGCTCACCCCCGGCGCTTCCATCCGACTCGCCGTTGTTCGATGGGTATGACCCCACACCGCCCGGACCGCAGTTCACCAACCCCGACGGCAGCCTCCTCTACCCTGACGATTCATTGGCCAGCAAGCCCTACGCCGTGCCGGGCACCGTCATCGATGACGTGCAACTAGCACCGGGCACCGAGCTCGGCCGTTTCGGGTATCCAGGGGGCTCATATGTGGCACCCGACGGAACTCGCTTCGCGGAGCTGGCGCTGCCCCCCTGGTAGCGCCACCAAACCCTATTTTCGGTACATGGTGAATGACGCCGTCGGCCTCCCGCCAGGCTGGCGTATCGAGCAATCCCAAGCTGCACCGTGGTTCCACCAACCGGGAGGTGGAACGCAGTACAGAATCCTTGATGATTTCGGCAAGAATGGCTCTGTTGAGGAATTGATAAGGTGGGGCTACCTGCGGAGGGTTGAATAGATGCCAGACTTTTCACGGTTGACGGAAAATTGGCGAAAATGGGGGCCGAGTATCGGCGGAGAGCGCGTATCGGCCTCGACTGAGTGCGTTGACTGCGACGCCCTCTTTGATTCGAGCGACTACTCTGTGCATCTTCGCTGGGACGGTTCTTGGTGGGTCGTGGACACTGTCGATGAGCGCAATGAGCGACGGAGCGGTGCCGCCCTGTTCTCGAGCTTTGAGTTGGTCGAGAAGTATCTGTCATGGGATTGGGCTACGACGGCGGATTCGCGCCTCGCGTCTGGGGTGCTGGGAACCGATCTTGCTAAGCAAGGGTTTTCACCCGATGTCGAAGTAACCAGATTGGAGCGGGGATACGAGGTCTGTTCAAACAGTGGGTGTGCGATCCTGTCGATCGTCAATGCCACAATTTTTAGTCATTTGATGTCTAAAACGTTGGATGAGATCGAGCGAATGGCGCGAACGGTGCCGTGAATCCTCATCCGAAGGAACTCAGGGGATGAGCGACTACTCTAGGCTTGCGGCGAATTGGATCAGGTGGTCCGGATTATCGTGCATACCGAACGCTTCTGTAATCGAAGACCGCGCTAACGACCGTGTCGTCTTCAAGTCAAGGGAGGGAAGTTTCACTCTGAACCACCAAAGCGATTGGTGGTCGCTTGATGAGACCGATGATCGGGGAAGCCAACATTACGACACGGCTCGGTTCTCCACCTTCGCGCTGGCAGAGATCTATCTGATCTGGACGTGGGCATCGGTCGCCCGGACGGCCGTCGGGGCCAAAAATCTTGGTGCCGCACTGTACGCAGCGGGATTCAATCCAGCGGTCGCGGTCGAGGAGGAAACGCCCGGTGTGTACAAGCTTTCGTCCCGGGCGGGTACGGCTATCGTCACCGGCGTGAAGGCGACCATCATCAGTCATTTGATGGAGGAACCAGTGGAAAAGGTCGAAGCATTGGTTTCGACCGGGTTCTGACCGCCGAGAGTTGCGGTGTTGTACGCATCGGCCGAGTAGGCCCGCGAACAACCCAACTCTGGGCGGCCGGGAAAAACGGCGGCCCGGGTGCGCGGCGATCCAGGTGGCATCTGTCACAGTGGGCACATGCAATTCTGGTCCGGCACGGCCTTCCTCCCCACCCGCGATCTGACCACCATCGCCTCCCTGCTCGATAAGACCGGCTTCACCGGCGTCTTCACCTCCGATCACCTGATCTACCCGCGCGAACTGCGGACGCCGTACCCGCTGACCGGGGACAAGCCGCCGTGGCCGCCGGAGACGGAGTGGCCCGATTCGTGGGTGACCATCGGCGCGCTGGCGGCGGTCACCACCCGGCTGCGGTTCTCCAACGCGGTGTACATCGTCGGCGCCCGGCCGCTGCTCGAGGTCGCCAAGCAGGTCGCCACCGCCGCCGCCCTGTCCGACGGCAGGGTGTCGCTGGCGATCGGAACCGGTTGGATGCGTGAGGAATTCGAACTTCTTGGCCAGGACTTCGACAATCGCGGGCCGCGCACCACCGAGATGATCCACGCCCTGCGCGCGTTGTGGCAGGGCGGCTGGGTGTCCTGGCAGGGTGAGCACTACGCGATCCCCGAGATCATGATCGAACCGCATCCGCCCGCCCCGGTGCCCATCCTGTGCGGCGGCGAATCCGACCTCGCCCTCAAGCGCGCCGCCCGGGACTGCGACGGCTGGGTGGGCACGTACTACAGCTGGGACGACGCGGTGGCGATCGTCGGCCGGCTCAAGGAGTTCCGCCGACGCTACGACCGCGCCGATGAACCGTTCGAGGTCGTCGTCTCGCTCAGCGATCCGCCGTCGGTGGACCTGTACCGGCGCGCCGAGGACATCGGCATCACGGGGGTGATGTGCGCGCCGTGGCGCGACGGGCGCTACCGCGAAGGCATCGAGCGTTTTGCCGACGACATCATCACCCGGTGCGGGTAAAGGTTTGACGGGGCCGTAATCGGGCAACAAACCTGCCGATAACTACACCTTTGGAGGCGTGATGAACCGCGTGATGACCCTGATGATTGCCGGCTTTGCTGCCGCGGCGGTGGCGACCGGCTGCTCGTCTGCCGTGATGAACCAGGGCGGCGACACCAAGTGCAGCGACTTCACCGCCGCGGACGAGAAGACGCAGAACGAGAACATCACCAAGATGCTCACGGACGAGGGCAAGAACGAACCGTCCAACATCGAGCTGACCGGCACCCGCGTCGCGGTGGAGACCTTCTGTCAGACCGTCGGCACCCCCGACAGCCCCATCAAGGAAGCCCCGCACCTCTAAACCCCGGCGAGCGTGCATGGCACTGGCGTTACCGTGAGTGCCATGCACGCTTTCCGCGCGGCCGTCGAGGCCGGCAACTTCGCAGCCCTGCCCGCCCTGTGCGCCGAGGACGTGGTGTTTCGCAGCCCGATCGCGCACAAGCCCTACCACGGTCGCGAGCAACTCGCGGTGATCCTGCAGGCGGTCTCCAACGTGTTCGAGGACCTGCGCTACGACCGCGAGATCGGCGCCCCGCTGGAGCCTGGCCAGGACGGGGACCATGCGCTGATGTTCACCGCGAAGGTGGGCGAGCTGGAGATCAACGGCTGCGATTTCCTGCACACCCGCGCCGACGGCCTCATCGACGAGTTCACCGTGATGCTGCGCCCCTTGAAGGCGGTCAACGCCTTCGCCGAGAAGATGGCCGTCGAATTCGACAAGGCCATGCGGGAGCACGGGCTCTCCGGGTAGCGCATCGAGTAGTCCGCTACGCATGACCGCGGCCGTGCATGCCGCCACGCTGGGAAGACACCCGGCGAGGAGGCGACATGGCAACTATCGGCGACGACCGGATGATCGTGGGTGGCCAGGAACGCGCCGACGGCAGTTGGCTGTTCACCATCTGTTACACCGCAGAATTCGCCGAGGCCGACCTGGGACGGCGGTTCGACGACTCGGTGCAGATCTTCGAACTGCAGCGCGCGGGTCTGCGGCCGGCGGTGTCCGGCTGTCCGGTGTCGTTCCGGGCGACCAGCCCGAGGGTGTTCCGCAAGAAGCGCATCGTGGTCGACCGCGACGCCCACGGCGAACTGCACCTGGTGCGCGCCGCGATCCGGCTGTACCACCGCGCCGGCGACGACGTCGTCACCGACGATGAGCAGATCACCCCGCCGGGCAAAGCCGTCCGCTTCCGCGCACCGCTGGTTAAGGTTTCTGACCATGGCCGTCAACGATTCGCGTGAAGTCGTCATCGAAGCAACGCCGAAGGAGATCCTCGACGTCATCGCCGACGTCGAGTCGACGCCGTCCTGGTCGCCGCAGTATCAGAAGGCCCAGATCCTCGAGACCTACGACGACGGCAGGCCGCGGCAGGCGAAGATGACCATCAAGGCCGCGGGACTGACCGACGATCAGGTCATCGAATACACCTGGACTGACACGAGTGTCAGCTGGACCTTGGTCTCGGCCGGGCAACTCAAGGACGCGTCCTACACGTTGACCCCCGAGGGCGACAAGACCCGGGTCCGGTTCGACATGAAAGTGGACCCGTCGGTGCCCATCCCCGGCTTCCTGCTCAAGCGCACGCTCAAGGGCGGCATGGAGACCGCGACCGATGGCCTGCGCAAGCAGGTGCTCAAGGTCAAGAAGGGCGGCTGAGGACTCGCCGCAGCGAAGTTTTTGGTGCGCAAGCGCGCCACGGTTACTACCGTCGAAGGTATGGCTGTACGGGCCTCCCGCGAGGTGATGTTCGACGCCTCGCCCAAGGCGATCCTGGACACGCTCGCCGACATCGACGCGCTGCCGTCGTGGTCCACGCTGCACCGCAGCGCGGAGGTGCTCGACCGCTATCCCGACGGCCGGCCCCACCACGTGAAGACGACGGTCCGGCTGCTCGGCGTCACCGACAAGGAACTGCTCGAGTACCGCTGGGGCGAGAACTGGATGGTGTGGGACGCCCGGCAGACCTTCCAGCAGCAGGGCCAGCACGCTGAATACAACCTGACCCGGGAGGGCGATCTGACCCGGGTGCGGTTCGACATCATCGTGGACCCATCGGCGCCCATCCCGGGCTTCCTGGTCAAGCGGGCCAAGCGCATCGTGCTCAACGCCGCGATCGACCGCCTGCGCAGCCGGGTGACCCGCAACTGGGGCTGACCAGATTTCTGTTCACGGTGATTTCAGGGAAGTTCTGCGCGCCGCGACGGTGTTGCTGCTGACATGCCCGCAGGAGTCGTGCTCTCGCCCAGTCCCACCGCCGTCAACGTCGTCGACGACATCGTCGAGCAGGCGCAGCGCGCCCACGAGCTCGGGGTGCGTCAGGTGTGGCTGGCGCAGCAGTTCGACGTCGACGCGATCACCCTGGCCGCGCTGATCGGCACGGCGGTGCCGGGGCTGGGGGTGGGCACCTCGGTGGTGCCGATCAACCCCCGCCACCCGCTGATCGTGGCCTCGGCGGCCCAGACCGCCCAGGCGGCCAGCCACGGGCGCTTCAGCCTGGGCCTCGGGCTGGGGGCACATGAGCTCGAACGAGAGGCGTTCGGCATCTCGCCGGTCCACACGGTGGACCGGCTGCGCGAACATCTCACGGTGCTGCGCGCGATTCTCGACGACGGCGAGGTGGACTTTCGCGGTCGACACCTCACGGCATCGCCGCGCTGGCCGGTGCGCGTGGCCGGCGGTGCACCGATCCCCATCTACGTGGCCGCCATGGGGCCAAAGGCGTTGCGGGTCACCGGCGAACTCGCCGACGGGACGCTGCCGTACCTGGCCGGCCCGCGCACCGTCGCGGAGTTCATCGTGCCCACCATCACCGAGGCCGCCGCGCAGGCGGGCCGACCCGCGCCGCGGGTGCTCGCCGGGGTGCCGGTGGCCGTCACCGACCGGGTGCAGGAGGCGGGCGACCTCGCCGCGGCCGCCCTGGCGCTCTACGACAGCATCCCGTCGTACCAGAGGGTGGTCGCCCGGGAGGGGCTGTCGTCGGCCGCCGAGTTGGCCGTCATCGGTTCGGCCGACACCGTGCACCGGCGCCTTTCGGCTTACCGCGACGCCGGGGCCACTGACATCGTGGTCGCCACGCTGCAGCGCGACGACCGGGCGGCGTTAGAGGACCTCTGGCGGGTTGTTGCCGCCCTGTAGCCCGCGCAGTCGCCGGATGCCCTCGTCGAGGGTGTCCTCGCGTTTGCAGAAGGCGAAGCGCACCAGGTGATTCCAGTCGACGAAGTGCGGTCCGTCCGGATCGCAGAACGCCGAGAGCGGGATGGCGGCCACCCCGACCTGATGCGGCAGCTGCTGGCAGAACTCGGCGCTGTCGTGGTAACCCAGCGGCCGCGGATCCGCGCACAGGAAGTACGTCCCCGAACTCGGGTGCACCTCGAAACCGAGCTCGGTCAGCGCGGCGCTGAGCTTGTCGCGGCGCACCTGCAGCGAATCCCGTAGCGCGGTGACCCAGCGGTCCTCGGTGTTCAACGCGAGCGCGACCGCGGGTTGGAACGGCGCGCCGCCCACATAGCTGAGGTATTGCTTGGCTGCGCGCAGACCGGCGATCAAATGTGCCGGGCCACAAGCCCATCCGATCTTCCAGCCGGTGCAGTTGAACATCTTGGCGGCGCTGGAGATGGTGATGGTGCGCTCGGCCATGCCGGGGTAGGCGGCCAGCGGCCGGTGCCGGCTGCCGTCGAACACCAGATGCTCGTAGACCTCATCGGTGATCACCAGCAGGTCGTTGTCGACGGCGATCTCCGCCACCGCCGACAGTTCGGCGTCGCTGAACACCGTGCCGGTTGGATTGTGCGGCGTGTTGAGGATCAGCGCCCGGGTGCGCGGACCGACGGTGCGCCGCAGCGCATCCACGTCGAGAGCGAAACCGCGGCCGTCGGGCACCAGCGGCGCGGTCACCCGGTGGCAGCCGGCCATCGCGACGACCGGCGCGTACGAGTCGTAGAACGGCTCGATCATCGCCACCTCGGAGCCGGGTTCCACCAGGCCGATGATCGCCGCGGCGATGGCCTCGGTGGCCCCGACGGTCACCAGGACCTCGGTGTCGGGGTCGTAGTCGATGTCGAAGTGGCGCTTGCGTTGCGCGGCGATCGCCTGCCGCAGTTCGGGAATGCCCGCGCCGGGCGGGTATTGGTTGACGCCGTCGCTGATCGCGCGTTGGGCGGCCTCGAGCATCGCCGCGGGGCCGTCCTCGTCGGGGAAGCCCTGACCGAGGTTGACCGCACCGACGCGCGCGGCCAGCGCCGACATCTCCGCGAAGATGGTCACCGCGTACGGCTGGAGTCGCTGCACCGTCATATCCGTCGAGGCTAGACGAGCGCCGTCGTGGGAATTGCCGCACACCGGCGCCGCGGTCAGCCGTTAATGTCCAATGCCAAGAGCCGGCATCGTTTCAGGGGGCTGCATGACGGACACCAGCATCGACGACCTCGAGGCGCGCTACCTCGCGGCGCGCGACCCCGAGACCGCGATGCGCACCGCGGAAGAGCTGCTGGCGGCGCGCCGCAGCGAACTCGGCGCCACCCACCCGGACACCGTGATGACCGCGGTCGCCGCGGCGACCTGGCGATTTCACGCCGGTGACGTCGCCGCCGCGGTGCAGGAGTTGCGTGCGCTGATACCCACCGCGGCCGCGGTCCTGGGGGACGACGATCTCGGCACGCTGGGCGCCCGCCACATCGTGGCCTCCTATCCCGACGGCACCGACCCGTCGCCCGCGCAGCGGCTCGCCGGCTGGCTCGAGCTCTACGCCGACGAGCAACGCGTTCTCGGCGCTGAGCACCCCACCACGCTGGCCGCCCGCAACCAGGTGGCTGTGCTGCGGCGCGAACTCGGCGACCGGATCGGCGCCCGCGACGAATCCGCCGCGGTGGTCGAGGCGCAACGGCGCGTCCTGGGGGAGAGCCATCCGGACACCCTGACCGGCCGCTTCACCGCCGCGATGTGCCTCGGGGAGGCCAGCGACGGGGCCGCGGCGCTGGCGGAGATCAAGGCGCTGATCCCGCTGCTGGCCGCGACCTTCGGCCACGACCACCAGAACACCCTGGCCGCGCGGCAGACCAGCGCGCTGTGGAGCGCCGAGGACGGCGGCGATCCGCTCGACCGGCTCTCGGAGTGGGAGGTGCTCGTCGACGACCTCACCCGCGCGCTGGGGGAGCGTCATCCCCTGACGGTCGCGGCGGACCAGACCCGCGCCGAGCAGCGCGCCCGCTGGGAACCGGACGGAGCCGACGGCCTGCTGGCCGGCGTCGTCGAGACCAAGCGGGCGCTGGGGCAGGCCCTGCGGGCCGACGGCCCAAACTCCGAGGCCGCCCTGCGCTGCCGCTACGACCTGACCCAGCGCTTCCTGCGGGGTCTGCGGTTCGACGCGGCTCGGCCCCACGCCGAATCCCTGGTGCGGGACAGCGCAGCGGCCCTCGGCGAGGACCACGAACTGACCTCGGCCGCGCGGCGGTTGCTCGACGAGATGCCCTAGCGACCCAGCTCCCAACCAAGCGGTTGGGAGGACTGCTAGGCTGGCTTGTCAGGGGACTACCCTCCGCTGCGGACCACCGGTCTCGGTGACCCGCAGAACCCAACCTGAACAGGACCTGGAGCAACTACATGTCCGAAGAAGCCTTCATCTACGAGGCCATTCGCACACCGCGCGGCAAGCAGCGGGGCGGGGCACTCAACGAAATCAAGCCCATCAGCCTGGTCACCGGCCTGATCGACGAGATGCGCTCGCGCTATCCGGATCTGGACGAGACGCTGATCAGCGACGTCATCCTCGGCGTGGTCTCCCCGGTGGGGGATCAAGGTGCGGTGCTCGCGCGCACGGCGGTGCTGGCCTCGGGGATGCCCGAGACCACCGGCGGCGTGCAGCTCAACCGGTTCTGCGCCTCCGGCCTGGAAGCGGTCAACATGGCCGCCCAGAAGGTGCGCTCGGGCTGGGACGACCTGGTCTACGCCGGCGGCGTGGAGTCGATGAGCCGCGTGCCGATGGGCTCCGACGGTGGGGCCTGGGCCAGTGACCCGGACACCAACTACACCGTGGGTTTCGTCCCGCAGGGCATCGGTGCGGACCTGATCGCCACCATCGAGGGCTTCTCCCGTGAGGACGTCGACGCCTACGCCGCGCGTTCGCAGGAGCGTGCCGCCGCAGCGTGGTCGGGTGGCTACTTCGCCAAGTCGGTGGTCCCGGTGCGTGATCAGAACGGTCTGGTCGTGCTGGACAACGACGAGCACATGCGCCCGAGTACGACCGTGGAGAGCCTGGGCAAGCTCAAGCCCGCCTTCGACACCGTCGGTGCGATGGGCGGCTTCGACGATGTGGCGCTGCAGAAGTACCACTACGTCGAGAAGATCAACCACGTCCACACCGGGGGCAACTCCTCGGGGATCGTCGACGGTGCCGCGCTGGTGCTCATCGGCAGCGAGAAGGCCGGCGCCTCGCAGGGGCTGACCCCGCGGGCGCGCGTGGTGGCCACCGCGACCAGTGGTGCCGATCCGGTGATCATGTTGACCGGTCCGACCCCGGCCACCCAGAAGGTGCTCGATCGCGCGGGCCTGACGGTCGATGACATCGATCTGTTCGAGCTCAACGAGGCGTTCGCGTCGGTGGTGTTGAAGTTCCAGAAGGATCTGAACATCCCCGACGAGAAGCTCAACGTCAACGGTGGCGCCATCGCGATGGGCCAC
>JBBAFK010000044.1:0-23956 GCA_041655455.1 Leucobacter sp.
ACCTCGCACGTCGCCGCCAGGCGGTCGAACTCTAAGGGGAAACCCGCCGCGCTCGACGCACACGAATCCGGGCCTCGACTCTTCACGGAGTCGGGGCCCGTTTTCCGTGTCGCGGGGGCCTCGGCTGCGCGGCGATCCCTTGCCGTCGGGCTCCCCCGCTCACTCCGGAACCTCGCCGCCCCGATCCCTCGACTCTTGTTGCCCACGCATCAACCGCATGGGATCGACAACATATATCCCGAAACCGGCGCCAGAGGGGATATTTCTTGCAGTTCGCATACCGTTTACCGTTTACCGTTTACTGCTCGCCGAGTCGCCGGGCGCAGCATCGACCCGCGGACGCCTGTTCACTATTAGACGGTTTTCATTTATACTGAACAGACACTTATACTGAACGGGGGCATACGGTTGGACGATCAGCTCGCGCAGCGCTTCTTGAAACACTTCAAGGGGCTCGGTCTCCGTTTCCTTGAACCGGTCGATCTGACAGAAATCCCTCTGCACGGAACGACTCCACTGACACTCGTTCACGAGTTCGGACGTTCAGAGTATCGAGTGGGCTTCACAAACACGCTCACGGCATCCGCGATGAACTGGGTTGCCCCGCAAGACCATGGGGAAGAGCGCATTCTACTCCTCGGCCCCCGTGTCACCGAGCGAAGCGCGGAGATGCTCCGGCAAATGGAAATCAACTATCTTGACCAGTCGGGAAATGCGTTCATCAACTTCGCCGGTGTGCACATCGATGTTCGCGGACGCCGCGCCGAGGCTCCCTATAAGTCAGCTTTGCCCCGCGCGCCCCGGGGTGGCGTGAACTTGTTCAGCACAAAACGATCGCAAGTCATCTTCTCGATCCTTTCCTGGCCTGAACTCCTCCGCCAACCCGTCCGAACGCTCGCCGCTTGGGCCGGAGTCTCCCTCGGACAAGCGCAGGAAACACTTGAACTACTCACCCAGTACGGGTTTCTCGATGACCGTCGACAGATCATTCCGAACCGACGCGATCGCCTGATTGACCAATGGGCGGCAGCATATCCGACGGGGCTCGGATCAGATGCGAATACCGCACGCTTCTCGGGCGATTGGCAAGGCTTCGACCCTGGCACCTCGGCCGTGTGGGTGAGCGGCGAGGCGGCAGTTCCTGAGCTGCTACGCCCAGAGACGGTGGTGCTGTACACATACGAGTTCCCAACTCAGCTGATCCGTGCGCATCGGTGGCGACGGAACGACGCCGAACCGAACATCTTTCTTCGACATCGATTCTGGAAGCCAGTGGACTCTCATGAATCATCAGGGATCAATGAACCGCCGTGGCTGCTGATTTATGCTGATCTCCTTGCGGCGAATGACAGTCGACAACGCGAGGCCGCCGAGCAACTTCGGAGCCAGCAGCATTGATCGACCTCACCCACGTAGATGACCACCTCTACGACCTCATTACGCCAGTAGTGGAAGACTTCGCCCTCCAGGTCGGTGTGGATCCTGATCGTATCCTCTTGATTGGTGCCGGCTAGCAGGAGCCGCGGAAGCGCTCCTCGAGCCTGGAGAGGAGACCCTCCGACAGTGCCGCCTCGAGAGCAATAACGCCGGAGGGATCCACCTCGATGCCCGTCAACTTCACCCCTGCAGGGATCCGGTCCGCGAAGCACACGGCCCGCGACTCGGTCATGGCGCCCGCGAGGAACTGCCCGACCGGGCCCTGGTCCTGCACGACGACGTCGCTCGGGGTGACGACGATCTCGCCGTTCTCGACCGCGAGGCCGACGGCCCCCTCGTACGGGATCTCGAACGCGGGGCTGTGCGGCAGGTCGAACTGCTGGTCGGTGAGCACTCCCCCGCCCACGAGAATGCCCTCGCGCATCTCGCCCCAGTCCGCGAGACCGCGGCTGACGAGCTGCACCATTTCACCGAGCTGCTCGGCGGGCACAACGAAGGTCGCCGTGCCGTCCCGGAGTTTCCCGAATGTGGGGAAGAGCGGCATGGAGCCGACCTCGAGCGTCGTCTCCGCTGTGACACCGTCGGCGAGCGGAACGTCCTCCGCGGTGATCGTGACGTCGGCGATCCGCCAGCGCAGCGCATTGAGGAGTAGGGATCCCTCCGTCTCAACCGTCACGGCGCTCGACTCGGGCACGCGCAACGCGAGACGAGCTCCGCCCTCAACAAGCGACGGCAGAAATGCGCGCAAACACAGTTCAAGTACGACCCCAAGCGCCGCGATCACGGCGACCACAATCAACCAGCGTCTCAGAATCTTCATCCCTCACGACCATAGTCCACGGAGGTGATCGTGGTGCAAAGAAGGGATCCTCGCACCGCGCTGCGCCGCTCCCCCTGCCCCGAGCCAACAATCGGGCAGTCGTGCAGGATTCCCGCGCGAAACAGCCTGCACAAGTGACGGGTTTCGGGTGACGAAGAGAATTGCGATGCAAATAAGAGACTGCCCCGCCCCTCGCTACGCTCCGATGGGCCAGCCGTGTGCGGCCGGTGGTGAGCCCCGTATTTGCGATGCAAATAAGAGACTCCCCACGCACCCGCCAGAGCCCCGGTACCCTTGCTTCGTTTCCGACCTGGGGGAGTTCCCGGAGATAGCGCCACGTGGGGAGCCTCACCAGCTTAGCGGATATCGTCCCCCTGCTGCTGCACGCCAGCCTCGGGCTCCGGGGCGTGCGCGCGTCGGCTTCGCACTACCGAGATCGCGGTCACGGCGCCGCCGACCACGAGCAGCGCGATGCCGCCGATGATCCACCCCCACGGGGTCTCGCCGCCGGTGGTGGAGAGCTGCCCGGTCTTCGCTCCGGCGGGCGTCACCTGACCGTCGGGCGCGGGCGCGGGATCCGGCGCGGGGCCGGGGCTCGGTGCCGCGGCGGTCGTGAATGACGTGAACGCTGGCTCACCCAGCTTGCCGAGCGCCGAGACCGCTGTGAGGCTCACGCTGTACTCGGTCTCGGGGTCGAGCCCGATCAGCTCGTAACTCGTCTGATCGACAGGGATCGACGATGCCTCGATTATGTTCTCTTCGATGGCCTCGCCCTCGTATATGGCGATCAGTGAGCGGTCAGCGCCCTCGAGGGCGTTCCAGTTCACCTCGGCGGTGTTCGCTGCGATATCTCGCACGGAGAGGCCGGTCGGCTGTGCCGGGGTCGGCGCATCTTCGTGGATGCGCTGCAGGAGCCGCGTCGCGTCAGCGATCCCTGCACCGAATACCTCTGCGTCGGTAAAGACGGCCGGGTTGTACGGGTTGACCGGGCCGCCCTCATCGGTGCCGCGGGCGGTGTCGATGACGAGGTCTCCGAGCGCGTCGCCGCGTACGCTCGGATCGTATGAGAGCCCGAGCGCAGCAACGGCGGCAACCGTCGGCGCAGCGGCAGAGGTTCCGAAGAACCGGTACACGGTCTCACCGTCTTCTTCTCGCTCCGCACCGAAGAACGAGGTCTGCATGCCGTCGACGCCGGCGACCTGCGGGCTGTCGATGATCTGTGCCTCAGGGAGCAGCGGGGAGAAGCTCCCCGCAGTGATCGGCAGCGTGACGTCTTCGAACAGCAGTGTTCCTGGCCCGAGCGAACTGTACGGGCGCACGGTGGTCGGCGCGTCCCACGCAAGGGAGGCAACTCCGATGGCGGCACCGTTCGCGGGGTGCCCGAAGGTGCCCTCGCCAACCCAGTCGTTCACGCCATCACCCATGAACTGGCGTTCGGTGATGTTGCCAGCACCGCGCTGAAGGCCCAGGAAAATCGCGGGAAGTCGCGTGCTCGCTTCGTCCCGGTCAGTGCGCATCACCACCACGCGGATCTGTGAGCCCCAGGGAAGGGCAACCGTGCCAACCAGCGACGGGCTGAAACTCCCGATGCTCTCGATCTCACCGAGGAAGTCAGGATCGGTGCCCTCGGGGTCATTGGCATCTTCAGCGTAGAACTGGACGCGGTAGCTGGTGGTGACTCCGTTGACGGGTTCCGCAATTGATCCGTAAACCTGCAGTTCAAAAGCGTCGGTCCCGAGCGCTTCGTCGGACGTGAGCGTGTCGTATGCCTGTTCCGTCGCGGTCGGATCGAAGTCGAGGCAGTCGGGGGCGACGCTGGTGTCCGCTTCCTCATTGATTTCGGGGATCTCGACCCAGGCCGGGCACTCCATGGGACGGTAGCTGCGCGTCTGCCAGGAGTTGATCGGTTCACCGACGTGCGCACCGGTGGTCGCGCTCACCGTGGCGTTCCCGGCGGATGAGAAGTAGGTCACGCCCTGGTCACGCACCATCTGGATCACAACTGACAGCACATCACGCTGGTAATACGCTTCGTCGAAGAAGCTGATGTCGTCAACAATGATGTCGGCGCCGGCCTCAGCGAGCCCAGCAATGTTCGCGAGCATCGCAAACTGGGTATCTCCCGAGTCCGCGACGATGAGCTTCGCGCCCGGCGCGATGCTGTGCACGAGCTGCGCCATGCCGCGGCCTTCATCGCTATCACTCCAGGTCGTCTCTTCCTGGTCGGCAAGCTTTTCAACGGGCGTCTCCCATCCGCATGGGTTCCCGGGCCCCGGGAGCGCGCCCGCGGCCACGTCGTCTGCGACCGACGGTGACTGCACAGCATCGAACGTGTCAGAAATGATTCCGATGGTCACGCCGACACCGTAGGTGTCGAACGCCGAGCGCGCCTCATCGACGTGTAGTGGCGCGTCGGCTTCGGCCGGAACCGCACCGCACGTCTCGCCGGCATCCGTGTTGGCAGCCGGTAGCACTGAGGTGAGCTGCTCACGCACCTGCGACCCCGAGTTTCCGGTTGCCGGGGTGAGCGCGGGCGATGCATCGAGCACGCCATCGATCTCGCCGAGGTCGGCAAGCTGTTCGGGTGCGACGAGCACGGTCGCAGCCCCGAACTGGGTCATGAGTCCGGTGATCTCCGCAATCGCCCGAACGGCTTCGACTGTCGCATCGCTCGGCACGCCGTCGAACACGAGTGAAGCGGTGATCCGACCGTCGTCACTGAAGTTCAGTGCGCCGCTCCCTTCCACGGGCAGGGACACGGCTTCGGCGAGCGCTTCGGGGGTGCTGGCGCCAGCTTCTGCGGCACTGGTGATGCGCTCAGCGATGGACTCATTCCCCGGTTCGGCGCCGGTTTCGTTGCTGGCACCTCCGCCGGCCCCGCCGTCAACGGCCCACGCGGTACTCGGTATCGCAGCCATCAGCAGGAGCGGAACCGCTGCGGCCCCCGCAATCGTCATTCGCCAACTTTTTCGCATGGACTCCCCTTGTTCCGGTGCGCGGCGGTCGGCGACCGTCTTGACACGCACGAAGCAACAGTAGTGGCCAAGTTTGGACTACGTCCAGACAATTTGTCTCGACACGCCGCGCACGGGAGCTTGATCGGGGGAACTCGGTGCGGCTGCTTACTCTCTGGCACGTGGTGCGGTGTCCGTGTCTGGCACGGCACCTTCTTCTGGCACGGCACCTTCTTCTGGCACAGCACCTTCTTCTGGCACAGCACCTTCTTCTGGCACAGCACCCTCTTCAGGTGAAGGCCCCGAACTTCAGGTGAGGGCCCCGAAACCTCGGCCGACTACTCCGGCACCTCAGCGGGATCAGAGATCTCAGCGGAATCAGTCACCTCTGCCGGCTCCGAAGCCACGGCCGACTCTGTCTCCCCGGCGAACTGCGCCGCGTGGAGCGCATGGTAGGCGCCGCGGCGTTCGAGCAAGTCCTCGTGGGTTCCCTGTTCGACGATGTGCCCGTTTTCCATCATGAGGATCGTGTCGGCGTCGCGGATGGTGGACAGCCGGTGCGCAATCACGAAGGAGGTGCGGTCGGCGCGGAGCGCCTGCATCGCCTCCTGCACGAGCAGCTCGGTGCGGGTGTCGACGGACGACGTGGCCTCGTCGAGGATGAGCAGCGACGGGTTCGCGATGAAGGCGCGGGCGATAGTGAGGAGCTGCCGCTCCCCCGCCGAGAGCGCGGAGGCGTTCTCTTCGATGACGGTGTCGTAGCCGTCGGGCAGTTGCCTGACGAAGCGGTCGACCATCGTGGCTTGCGCTGCGGCGACGATCTCCTCGTCGGTGGCGTCGAGCCGACCGTAGCGAATGTTCTCGCGGATGGTGCCGTCGAAGAGCCAGGCATCCTGCAACACCATGCCGACGTGGCCGCGCAGTTCCGAGCGGGAGAGCCGGGTGATGTCGACGCCGTCGAGCAGGATCCGGGCGCCGTTCAGCTCGTAGAACCGCATGATGAGGTTCACGAGGGTCGTCTTGCCCGCGCCGGTAGGCCCGACGATCGCGACCGTGTGACCGGGGGTGACTTGGAACGAGAGATTCTCGATCAGCGGTGTCTCGGGGTCGTAGCTGAAGCTCACGTTCTCGAACGAGACGTGCCCGTCGGTGCGCTCGGGCAGGTGCGATTCCTCCGTATCGGGATCCTGTTCCTCAGCGTCGAGCAGCTCAAAGGTGCGCTCGGCCGACGCGACCCCGGACTGCAGCATGTTCGCCATTCCCGCCATCTCGCCGATGGGCTGCGAGAATTCTCGCGAGTACTGGATGAACGCCGTCACGTCTCCGAGGGTCATCTGGCCGGCGGTGACGCGGAGCGCGCCGACGACCGCGATGAGCACGTAGCTGAGGTACTGCACGAACTGCATCGCCGGCATGATCGTGCCAGACAGCGCCTGCGCGCGGTACGCGGCCTGGAAGAGGCCGTCGTTGCGGCGGTCGAACTCTTCGGCCATCTGCGCGTCGCGGTTGAAGACGCGCACGAGCTCGTGGCCGGTGAACGACTCCTCGATGTGGCCGTTGAGGTCGCCCGTGTGCTTCCACTGGGCGACGAAGAGCTTTTGCGCGCGCACGCCGACGACGCCCGCGATGATGCCGGACAGCGGCAGCGCGATGAGAGCGATGAGGGCGAGCTGCCAGGATACGACGAACATCATCGCCGCGATGCCGATCACCATGAGCAGGGATTGCACGAGCTGCGAGAACGCCTGCTGCAGGGCCTGTTGAATGTTGTCGACGTCGTTCGTGACGCGGGAGAGCACGTCGCCGCGCTGGCGGCTGTCGAAGTAGCTGAGAGGGAGCCGGTTGATCTTCTCCTCGATCTTTTCGCGCAGCCCGTACACGACGCGCATCACGAGCCGGTTGAGGATGAACCCCTGCAGCCACATCAGGAACGATGCGACGAGGTAGAGCGCGAGCACGAAGAGGATCAGTCGGGAGAGCAGACCGAAGTCGATGCCCTCGCCGGGCACCACGTTCGTGCCCTCGAGCATGTCGGCGAACTGGTCGTCGCCCTGCGCACGCGCGCCCGCGATGACCTGGTCGAGCGTCATCCCGGCGGGCAGCTGCGCCCCGAGCACGCCGTTGAAGATGACGTCCATGGCCTGGCCGAGGATCTTCGGCGCGATGACGGTGAGCACGACGGAGCCCACGACGAGGAGCACGACGAACGCGAACAGCCACTTTTCGGGGGCGAGCAGCCCGACGAGCCGCTTCGCCGCCGGCCAGAAGTGCTTCGGCTTCTTCGTCGGCTGGCCGCCGTACCAGTCGTCACCGTCGGGTTGGTAGTCGTCGGGCAGTGTCAGGTCTTCGTCTGCGGTTGCTTCGTGCACGGTTGCTTCGTGCACGGCAGCAGCGCCGGACTGGGCAGCGCTTGCCTCGGCAACATCGGGCTTCTCAGCCTCGGGCTCCGGGGTGTTTGCGGCGTGTCGGTTCGTCATCAGGCCGCCTCCGTCGCTTCGAGCTGGGATCTCACGATCTCCTGGTACACCTCGTTGTCTTCGAGCAGTTCGGTGTGGGTGCCGCGGCCGACGATTCTGCCGCCGTCCATGACGAGGATCTGATCAGCGCCCGTGATGGTCGACACCCGCTGCGCCACGATGATGGTGGTGGCCCCGGCTGTGGCCTCCGGCAGCGCCGCGCGCAGGCGTGCGTCGGTGGCGACGTCGAGCGCCGAGAACGAGTCGTCGAACAGGTAGGCGCGCGGCCTCGCGACGAGTGCGCGGGCGATGGAGAGCCGCTGCCGCTGCCCGCCCGAGACGCTCGTGCCTCCCTGCGCGACGGGTTCGTCGAGCCCGTGCTCCTTGGCGCGTACGAACTCTTCGGCCTGCGAGACGCGGAGCGCGGTCCACAGCTCCTCATCGCTCGCGTCCTCCCGACCGAACCGCAGGTTCGAGGCGATCGTGCCGGAGAAGAGGTAGGGCCGCTGCGGCACGAGGCTGACCGCGCGGGCAAGCTGCGGTCGGGTGAGCTGAGCAACGGGGGCGCCGTCGATCGTGATCGCCCCTTCTTGCGGGTCGTAGAGGCGCAGGATGAGGTTGAGCAGCACGGTCTTGCCGGCGCCCGTCGACCCGATGATCGCGGTCGTGCGTCCAGGTTCGGCGACGAAGCTGAGATCCCGAATCACGGGCTCTTCCGCGCCGGGGAACCCGAAGGTGACGCGGTCGAATTCGATGCGGCCCGCGGTCGGTGTGGCGACGGTCTCGGCCGTGGGGAACGCGAGCGTCGATTCGGTGTCGAGCAGTTCTTTAATGCGCTCGGCGCAGACGACGGCGCGCGGAATCATCATGGTCATGAAGACGCCCATCATGACGGCGACGAGAATCTGCAGCAGGTACTGAAGGAACGCGGTGAGGGATCCGATCTCAACGTCCCCCTGGTCGACGCGGTGCCCACCGAACCACAGCACCGCTGCGGTGGCGACGTGGAGCACCATCATGATGACGGGGAACATGAGCACGAAGATGTTGCCGACTCGCACCGACACGTCGGTGATCTCCCGGTTCGCGCGCCCGTAACGGTCCGCTTCGAAGCGTTCGCGCACGAAAGCGCGCACGACCCGGATGCCCATGATCTGTTCGCGCAGCACGCCGTTGATGGTGTCGACTTTTTCCTGCATGATCCGGAACATCGGCAGCAGCAGCCAGACGAGGAACCCGACGATCACCGCGAGTACCGCGACGGAGGCCCAGACGAGCCACGACAGCCCGGCGTCTTCCCGCAGCGCCATGATGATGCCGCCGACGGCCATGATCGGTGCCGACACCATGAAGTTCAGGGTCATGAGCACGAGCATCTGCACCTGCTGCACGTCGTTCGTGCCGCGGGTGATGAGCGTGCCGGCGCCGAACTTGGTCGCCTCGAGAGTGGAGAGCGAGTCGACCTTGCGGTACACGTCGCGGCGCAGGTCGCGGCCGATGCCCATGGAGGTGCGCGCCCCGAAGTAGACGGCGGCGACCGCGGTGACGACCTGCGCGAGCGACACGATGAGCATGAACCCGCCGGTGCGCCAGATGAAATCGGTGTCGCCCTGCGCGATCCCCCGGTCGATGATCTGCGCGTTCAGGCTCGGCAGCCACAGCGCCGCGATCGTCGCGAGCAGTTGCAGCACGAGCACGGCAACGATGAACCACCAGTACGTCTTCGCGTGGCGAAGCGTGAGCGTGAGGAGGGCCACGAGTGTCCTTTCGTCCTGTGACAGTCTGCACCCTGCCGCCGACATTTGCGACCGCTGTGCGGCGAAGGACTCAGGCCATGTTCAGCGAGGGATCGCACGCACGCAAACGGGGCGGCCCACCCGCAGGTGAACCGCCCCATTGTCGCGTAGCGCGAGACCGCGTGCCCCGTGGGGCGCGGTCGAGTCCGAAAGGGACTTAGGCGAGCTTGACGCCCGCGCCGGCCTCTTCGAGCTTGGCCTTGGCTGCCTCGGCGTCGTCCTTCTTGGCGGCCTCGAGAACGGTCTTCGGGGCTTCCTCGACGAGGGCCTTCGCCTCGCCCAGGCCGAGACCGGTCAGCTCGCGAACAGCCTTGATGACCTGGATCTTCTTGTCGCCGACCGACTCGAGGACGACGTCGAACTCGTCCTTCTCCTCGACAGCGGCAGCAGCGTCGCCGCCGCCAGCGGGAGCCGCAGCAACTGCGACCGGAGCGGCAGCCGACACGTCGAAGGTCTCCTCGAACGCCTTGACGAACTCCGAGAGCTCGATGAGGGTGAGCTCCTTGAACTGCTCGAGCAGCTCTTCAGTCGAAAGCTTAGCCATGATGTTTCTCCTTGATGGTGTGCCCGCACGCGGCGCGTGTCAGGCGGGTTGTTGTCTGTGTCTGGACGGCGTGCGCCGATCCCTACGCGTCCTGCTTCTGCTGCAGCGCACCGAAGCCGCGAGCGGCCTTGGCGGGCAGAGCGTTGAACAGCTGAGCCGCACCCACGAGAGCGGCCTGCATGGCGCCGGCGGCCTTGGCCAGCAGCACCTCGCGGCTCTCGAGATCGGCAAGCTTGCCCACCTCAGCGGCGGAAAGCGGGTTGCCATCGAAGTAGCCCGCCTTCACCACCAGCTGAGGGTTTGCCTTGGCGAAGTCACGCAGAGCCTTGGCGACCGCGACGGTGTCGCCGTGCACGAAGGCGAGTGCCGAGGGACCGGCGAGCTCGTCATCGAACGCGGAGATGCCGGCCTTGTTGGCGGCGATCTTGGTCAGCGTGTTCTTCGCTACGGCGTACGTCGCGTGCTCGCGGATGCTGTTGCGCAGCTCGCGCATCTCAGCAACCGTCAGGCCGCGGTACTCAGTCAGCAGAACGGCACTCGACTCTTCAAACTTCTTCTGAAGGTCGGCGACCGTGGCATCCTTCGTAGCCATGACGCTCCCTAGCTTGTCGTACCCGACGGCGGTCGCCGTTCGGGGGCCGCGCCACCAGAGCAAAAAAAGCTCCGGCGCGCACGCACGGAGCTTCCGACAAGTCACCTTGTCAAAGAGTTTCGCACCTGCGCTGGTCCCTGCGCCTCGGCGAACCGAGTTGCAGACGTTCCGCGATTCTTGCGAACCCTACCGGCGGTCATTGGCCAACGAGAACTCTATCACACATCAAGCGCAGCAAGACACAGTGAGTAAAACGCTGCTCTGCAGCCTTCAGCATGGTGCCCGCCACCCGGAGCGGCTGCGCCGCTCTCCATGGGCTGCCACCGTGGGCGGCACCGCGGGCTACGCCCAACGCTCGCGCGTCGGGCAAGACAACACCCGGAAGTAGTGCGCTACTCCGCAGGCTTCAGCATGTAGCCCGCGCCACGGACCGTGTGGAGCATGGGTGTGCGACCGCTGTCGATCTTCTTCCGCAGGTAAGAGATGTAGAGCTCGACGACGGTGGACTTGCCCGAGAAGTCGTAGGCCCACACGCGGTCGAGGATCTGCGCCTTTGAGAGCACCCGGTTCGGGTTGCGCATGAGGTAGCGGAGCAGCTCGTATTCGGTGCTGGTGACCGAGATCGGCTCGCCAGCACGTTCGACCTCGTAGCTGTCCTCGTTGAGGGTGAGGTCGCCGACGCGGAGCACCGGGTCGGGCTGCGCCGCGAGCGTGAGCTGGGAGCGGCGGACGAGCCCGCGGAGCCGGGCCGTGAGCTCTTCAAGACTGAAGGGCTTCACGACGTAATCGTCGCCGCCCGCGGTGAGCCCTTTCACACGATCTTCGACGGAGTCGAGTGCCGTGAGGAACAGGACCGGGAACATGAGCCCGGAGGCGCGGACGCGCGACAGGATCTGCATGCCGTCCATATCGGGCAACATGATGTCGAACACCGCGACGTCGGGTTCTTCGGCGTGGATTTTCTCGAGCGCCTCCTCCCCCGTGGCAGCGATCTCGACCTCCCACCCCTCGTAGCGCAGCGCCATGGCGACGAGCTGCGTGATGGATTCTTCGTCGTCGACGATCAGAGCCCGGAGTTTCCCCCCGTCTGGCCTCGTCAACTGCTGTGTGCTCATCGTCTTTCCCCCCGAAGTTTGAACTGCTTCCGGAGCCGGAAGACCCACATGTGGGGCTCCCACCCCGCTTCGCGCTTCTGCATCGACATCCTGGAGCGGACGCTGCATTTTCGCTATCCTTCGAGCCTAGTGGCATTGCAGCAGTACCGGAGCGTTACAGGGTCTCGACATCGCGAATGCACAGGTCGCTTACGGTTTTCCGGGGACTCACGGCGTCATTGCCGCGGCCGCGGGGGCGGCATGGGACAATCATCCGGTGACCGTTCGTGTTCCTGATGTGATGCGCCGCATGGTGACCGACGGGACCGATCGCAGTGAGTGGTTCCGCGCGCGTGCCCGAGGGATCACCGCCACCGACGTCGCGAAGCTGTCGACGCGCCGCTCGATCGAGTCGACGGCACACGAGAAGCTGTACGGCAGCCGCTTCACGGGGAACGTGTACACGGAGCACGGCAAGGCGCGCGAGCCGGAGATCGCTTCGTGGGTGACGCGCGAGCATGACATCTCCCCCAGCCAGGCGCTGTTCCATGCGGAGTTGGATCGCCGGCATCTCGCGACCCCCGACGGGCTGGCGCTGCGCGAGGACGGGCGGATCGAGCTCGCGGAGATCAAGACGACCAACAAGGAGTGGCGCACCATCCCCCGCAACTACCTGCGTCAGGTGTGGTGGCAGCAGTACGTGTTGGGTGCGGAGCGCACGCTCATGGTGTGGGAGCGGCACGAGAATTTCGTTCCGGTCGGTGACCCGGAGTCCCGCTGGATCGACCGCGACGAGCACGAAATCGAACGCCTCGTGAAGCTCGCGAGTGAACTCATCGACGTGCTCATCGAACGCACCACGTGAAAACAAGAAGAATCACAGGTAAGTCAGTCTTCGATACGCTCAAGGGCAGCTCGGGCTTGAACAGCATGGTGGTCGTACCCCTGCCGGGGTGGTTGGCAGGGGTACTGCAGCGACTCCTTGCACTGACCACAGCTATCAGGCACAACCACCAAACCGGACAACCAGTTCTCCGGTCATTGACCACGTACGACCACTGAACCCTTGGAATGAATCATCTAGCAATGGGCGGTTACCTACTTCGCGTCTGACCTGATCTCGCTGGGAATGCCGCTCGCGGTCCGGTGGCCTTTCATGCCTGAGCAGCGGACTCACGATGAGTCCCCGGATTTCTTGCGCCACTCACTTCGGGTACTGGCGACGCCAGCGGGCCACCACTGCACGAAACTCCGGTTCTCGCGTCGTATCTCCCCACGCATCGGCAACCATAGCCGCGACGTTCGCGGCGTCGTCGAGGATCTCCAACAAGTAGGTTTCGCCCAGCAGTACGGCGTCGCGAATCTTGGCATTCTCGGTCCCCGTAGCGAAGACCGCAGCAGATTCTTCCGGTGTGACGGCGAGTAGGAGCCGATAGAGGTCGGCAAAATCTTTGACGCGGAGCCGGTCAAGGTTGCGCTCTAACTGCTTCGGGTCCATACGGTCGTGCAGCTTGTAAGCCTTCGCACACAGCAGTGCAGTGGGACCTGCAACATAGACGTCAACCTCAGGCTCAGCATCAAAAGCGCGGAGGGTGCGAATGTGTCGGTCCGTGAGGCTGAGTTCAGTGCCCTCGGTCGCCGATACGACCTTGCTCCCGTGCCCACCGACACGTGCCGCCCGGATCTTCCGCTGCGAGGTGACTCCGTCGCGAGACAAGCTCATCGGCGCGATCAGGTCCACGCTGTCTCGATCGCGGATATCGCGATCTCGCTGCGAGACTGGCGACCATACCCCCGGACGCTCAGCGCGCGCCATTTCATAGCCGAGTTCCTTCAGGCGTTCCTCGAGGACTGGATCCGCGCCGAGCAACTGCGGATTCACTCCAAGATCACCGTCACGCGTCGTGTCATCCGGAGGCAGCGCCGGGACATGCTGTGTCACTTCGATCATTGCGTGACCACCTAGGACCGTCAGCGCGTCACGATGGCTGGAGAGACCGATAATTACGTCGATCAGTGCGCGACGTGAGGTGATGATCTCAGGCTCGAGCGGCACGAGGCTAGAGTCGAACGGCTTTCGAAACTGGTCATTCATGCCGCAGCCAGCAGCTTCCGCAGTTCATTCTCCGCCTTGTCCGGCTCGCGACCGGACCCCGCGAGCGCATCAAGAATGGCCTGAGAGCGCGGCACAAACCGAATCCCTTCTTCAACCTCGACGTCGTCAAGTTCCCCGCCACTTGCCTCGACAAGCAGGACGCCTCGGCCAGGGGCTGCCGGCGAAAGCGAGAATCGGGATTCGATATCCACCGGGTCCTCAACGTAGAACACGGGCAAGTTCGCATCGGCCGCACTGCGATCATCCCGAGTCGCGACAAGGCCAGACACCGCATAGTCGACCTCCGCGTCGCTCAGCATACGCGCCAGCGACTGCCATCCGTCTGGCACATCGACCGCCCGCTGGAGACCGCTTCGTCGGCTAATCTTCGCAGCGTTCCCAGCTGATATCGCAAGCGTCACCAGGTCGTCCGCGGCAGCCCCATCTTTCAGCCAGCCGGCACGCTGCCAGCGTTCCCACCAGTCAGTCGTTACGCGCGGGAGAACGGGCGAAGGGACCGTGAAGTTCTTTAGTGCGGAGCCCCAGATCTCGGACCAATTCTTGACGTTGTTGCTGACGGCGGCCGCAGCCATCTCCTGCGCAGATGACACGAGTGCTGGTGTGAATGCATGCGTGCTTGCCTCAAGCGCATCCAATGCTGCGCTAATCAAGGGACGAGCTGCTGCGACTGCAGAGGTATCGCCGGCCGAAACGATCGTGCCGCCATTGATCTGGTACCCGGTGGCGGAGAGAATGCGTGACAACGTTCCCCACGCGGGATCCACCTCGCCGCGCTCAATACGCCCCACCGTCGATGGCGAAAGGTCTGCGAGCTCAGCAAGCTCCTTGCGGGTGATACCGCTCAGTGCGCGAACACGCTTCACTATGGTTGCTGCATCCATACTTGCCTCCTTCCTGATTGCACATATGCAATTCTGTCTTGTAATGCGTGAAGCGTCGCGGTCAGCAAACCAATTTTGGTGCTACAAAGTTTTCTAGCCCGGATACGTGGAGTGCGGCGTGCTCTTCTCACCTGAGCTCAAAATCCTAGGCATGCAGAGTAGATGTGTAGGTTCCAGGGGTGCTTGAAAGCCGCACCTGTTCACGTCAACACCAGAAGACTCATCGAGTCGTCAAAGATTGTCATGTCCCGAGGGAGACAAAGCAGCGCCTGCTAGCCAAGGTTGCGCCGGGCTGGAGAGCTGCCTTGACGCAGCATCCATGAGCTGGCGGAGCGAACAATGGTAATATCCGGTGCGGTCTCGCCGTGCATTGCGTGGACGGATCGGCATGGGCGACACCGGGAGTCTCGCCAAAGACCAACGAAAGGCTGAAGAAAAGCCTGTAACCCATTAACCGATCCGACTGCGACTTTCGGAAAGATGCTCGTTGTCTGTCGCGCTTGGCTGTTGAGCGGAGGCTTTCGGTAGCGGGCGTGGGTCGATCCGGTGCGGAACCACAGTACATCGTGGACACCGGATCTCATCACTTCGTGGACGCCTGGACTTACGACTTCGTACACGGCTACCCGACAGAGTTTCCGCCGCAGCGGGTCACCTGATGAATAGTTGCTCGGCATCTGTGATCAATCCAGCTTCGTATCTCCGAATTGCGTGCGCCGTCTTGTTGTCATCCAGTCCTTGGCGTCGAATTCCGATGCCGGCGTCAGTGAGCATTCGCCGCACGGTCCGCGTGAAATCAACGACTTCAGGGTCATGAACGAGGTGACAGCTTTGTCCGCGTTGGGGCACCGCCCGGAAACACGAGCACCGAGGACCGGGTTCGAACACTGACCGGCAGCACACTCCGTTCGCGGGCCGGGGAGTTCACACAGGCCGGAAAGTTCACAGTCCGGGGACGGGCCCGGGTGCGCTGCCGGGGAAACCGACGGTGACGTTGTGCGCCATGCCGAGGGATCGCGTGGCGTGCTCGTAGTTGCGCTCGACGAGTTCTTGCAGCGCGTCGGCGATGAGCTGCACTCCGGGAACGTCGGGGATGCGGATCGTCTCGACGCCGACGAGGAGGTCGATGCTGCCGGAACCCCACAGTCGCTGCGCCGGGTTGCGTCGGGTGCGCACCTCCCGCACCTTCGCGAGTGAGACTTCTGAGCGGTGCCGCACGAAGACGCCCCGGCGGAAGATGACGCGGTGGCTCGTGATCGTGACGCTTCGGGTGAGCCAGGCGAGGATCGGCCCGATGCCGAAAAGGAGCGCGAGCACGAGGGTTCCCGCCCCGGCGGCAAGGTTCATCCACAGTTCGGGGAGTGCGCCGACCCAGTATCCGGCGACGCCGGCGATGACGAAGAGCACGAGCACGGGGAGGATCAGTCGCCGCCCGTGTCGGCGGACGCGCAGCACGACCGCTTCGGGGCGACCGTACGCCGCGGGCGGTGGCCCGAGCAGTGCGTCGAGGTCGGTCGGCTGCGTCATGGTTCCATTGTGCCCGAACCGCGAGTGAGCGCGGTGACAGAAGTGACGGAGTCAACGCAAGAGACACACGGGGGTTGACGGGATTGACGCATAGAGAGTCGCAGGCGTGGCGTGCAAGGACCATCAAAGAGGGATCGCCATGGACCTCGCACGGCACGCCAAGCAGCAGCAGCAGCAGGGCGCCGTAAGCCAGCAGCAGGAACAGCAGCAGCACAACTATCGCTTGGTGTTCAAGCCCGCGAAGGGCAAACCCGCGTCGCAGCGGGAGGTGGTTCTGCGCATCCTCAACGACAGACCGAAGGAACGAGGCGCCGATCTTGGCGGGCTCGACGCGGAAGCAGTCGCCGAACGCATGCTTGCGGCGCTCCCCTCGCCCAAGCTTTCCGAGTGGGACGACCTCATCGGCCCCTTCTACACAAACCCCGCACTGAATGAGTGGCGAAAGGTGACCCGGCAGCGTCACCACGCCCTGAAGCAGAAGGGGCGGCTGCTCGCGGTGCGCACCTCGGTCGGGGAAACCCTCTACCCCTCGTTTCAGTTTTCAGCGTCGGGTGAACTGCTTCCCGATCTCCCGAAGGTGCTCGAGGTGCTCAGCGAAGCCGACTTCGACGAGTGGATGATTGCGCTCTGGTTCAACAGCGCACTGCCTCAGCACGGTGACCGAACCCCGGCCGACCTGCTGCGCGAGGGTAGGATTGACGTCGTGTTGGAACTTGCCCGGACCGATGTTGAGCTGCGGTCACGAGGGTGAACGGCGACACAACCGCACAAAGAAAAGAACCCCGGAGGCTTCACCGCTCGAGTCGGGAGAGGCCAAATCCGGGGACTACACGCCTGGTGTAGACGCCTTGCGGTAGACGGCGAGCTCGGCTCACCGCCCGTTCGGAAGGCTGCCGAGCTCACTTCGCACCGCTACGGTCGTGCGTCCGTGGAGGCCAGAATCGCTCGTGATGTGCCGCAGCCTTACCCCCAGGAGACAGCCCCGGCTACCGCGACCCGTCTGACTGCTGCGTGTTCGGCAGACCCTGCTGCAGATACTGCTGCGCCGCCTGTTGCGCCTGCTGCGAGTAATCCTGCGCCGCCTGCTGAGCCTGCTGGGTGTACTGCTGCGCGGTTTCCTGCGCCTGCTCGGCCAGCTGCTGCGCCTGCGCGGAAATCTCGTCTCCGAACTGGCTGCGGGCAGCACCCGCAGCGGACTGCGCAGTCGACGCCGTCGAACCCTGCTGTGATGCCTGCGCCGTCGAACCCTGCGACGATCCAGTCTGCGTCGAAGCCGTGGAACTCACGTCCCCCGCACCACTGGCCGATGGGCCGGCCGCGCTGCGGGCAGCACCACCAGAGTCCGAGCCCGAACCGGGGCCGCCTCGGCGACGCCCGCGTCCGCTTTCGCCATCACTGTCATCATCGTCGCCGTCTGACCCCGCCCCGCTGCTGCGGCTCGCGGCGTGCCCGGCAGCAGCGCCCGCGGCGCCACCCGTGACGGCCCCGTTGAGCATGCCCACGAGGTCGATACCCACGGTGTCCTTCGCCATTTCGAGCAGGCCCTTGATGTTGCCCATCGCCTCGCCCGCGACCTTCGAGGTGCCGTCGGCGGAAACCACGGTCATGTTGTCGATGGCGCCGATCGCCTGCGCGTACTCGTTCGCGATGGACGGGAGCAGGTGGATGAGTTCCTGCGCGAGCACGGCCTGCGACTGCGTCTCGAGCGCGCGTGCGCGGGCGTCGATCGCGGCCGCCTCGGCGGTACCTCTCGCCTCGATCGCGGCACCCTCGGCACGGCCCTCCGCCTCGAGCGCCTCGGACGCCGCGATACGCGCGGCACGGCTCGCGAGACCCTCACGTTCGATGGCCTGCGCGCGGCCCTCGGCCGCGGAGACCGCGGCGGCCGCCTCAGCCCGTGCGAGCGCCTCGACGCGGAACGCTTCAGCCTCGGCCACGGCGCGCACCTCGGCGTTCAGCTGCTGCTCGCGCAGGGATACTTCCTTCTGCGCGGTGATCTGCTGCTGCTCAACGATGGCCTGCTGCTGGATCGCCTGCTCGAGCGGCTCGGCTGCCAGCGCCTGCGCGGTCGCCTTGTCGGTTTCGACCTGCACGGCCGCCTGGCGGAGCTTCAGCTCACGGTTGCGGTCGACGAGCACCTGCTCGGCACCGATCTTCGCTTCCTGCGACGCCTGATAGGCCTCGGTCTCGGCGATGTCGGCGGCCTGACGCACCTTGGCGGCCTCGGGGCGCCCGATGTTGGTGATGTAGTCGGCGCCGTCGCGAATTTCCTGAATCTGCAGGGTGTCGACGACGAGGCCCTGCTTGGTGAGCGCTTCCTCGGCGGCTTCGAGCACGCTCTGGGCAACGACCGCGCGGTCGCGGATGATCTGCAGCACGGTGAGCCCACCGATGATGGAGCGGAGAGAGCCGGAGAGCACTTCCTGCGTCGACTCGTCAATCTCGTCGGAGTTCGAGAGGAATCGCTGAGCCGCCGCGCGGATCATCTCCTGCGTGCCGCCGACCTTCACGACGGCGACGGCCTGAGCCTGAATGGTGATGCCGTCAGTGGTCTGCGCCTCGGTGGTGATGGAGAGTCGACGCGACCGGAGGGAAATCGTGAACGATTTCTGCACGAAGGGGACGACGAACACGCCGCCGCCGGTGACGACCTTCTGGCCGGAGAGGTCACGGGTCTTGTGGCCCGCCTTGTCGACGACCTCCTTACCCTTGCCGCCGGTGACGATGATCGCTTCGTCGGGTTTGGCGATGCGGTAGCGCTTGATGATCACCAGTGCGATGAGCACGAGCGCAATCACGGCACCGAAGATGCCGACGATCGCGGGGGTGAGGAGGAACATGTGGTCTCCGTTCAATTCGGATGGGCGGAGGTTACTGGGAACATTTCACGAGCCGACAGCGCAGCTCGGAGTGGGAGCGAGGGAGGTCTCATGCGGGTCCGGGCTCCCCGGAGTCGAGCGGTTCGGACAGGTCGACGGGTTCGACGCGCACCGAGGTCGAGGTGAGGGTCTGCACAATGCGGATGGCTGCGCCGCGCGGGATCGGCTCGTCCGCGACGGCGGCGAGTGAGATCCGCTCTCCGTGTCGCACGACGGCGACCTCGCCGAGCCCGGTGGCGGGGATCGCGAGCACGACGGACCCGGTCGCGCCGACGAGGTCGTCGCCCCTGACGGCAGTCGAGGATTCGGCTCCTCGGATGAGCCGGGTGAGCCACCAGGCGGCCGCGCCGCCGACGAGACCCGCGAGCGCTCCGAGCACGCCGGCCGTGGCGGTGCTGGTGCCGGCGCCAACGCTCGCGAACGCGGTGAAGCCGAAGATCGCGGTGAACGCGGAGATCGTGGTGAGGCTGAGGGGCCCGTCGCCGAAGTCGAACGCGTCGAAAATACCGTCGAGCACGAGCGAGATGAGCAGCAGCACGACGCCGATGATGCCGATGACAAGGAAGATGCCGCCGGTGATGAGCGAACCGTCGAGCAGCCGCTCGATCCAGTTCACGATGCCGTCCATGTTGCACCCCCTCGGTCGGTAACGGTGTCCAGTCTACTGAGGGGATGCCCGAGCGCTACGGGGTGGACGGATCGCGTTCAAGCCTCGGCACCGCAGCGAGCAGCTGCCGACTGTAGTCGTGGGTGGGCCGCGCGAAGAAGTCGGGGCCGCCGTGCTCGACGATCTCCCCGTCGCGCATCACGGCGACGCGGTCGCAGAGCGCGTGCACTACGGCGAGATCGTGAGACACAAATACGAGGGCGAGCCCGAGTTCACGACGCAGCGACTGCAGCAGCTCGATGATCTCCGCCTGCACCGACACGTCGAGTGCGCTCGTGGGTTCGTCGGCGACGAGTACCCGTGGCGACACGGCGAGCGCCCGGGCGATGGCGACGCGCTGCCGCTGCCCGCCCGACAGTTCGAAGGGGTACGCAGCCGCGAGCGCCGGGTCGAGCCGCACGAGCGTGAGGAGTTCTTCGACTCGCGAGGTGTCGGTGAGTTCGGCGAGGGTCTGACGCACGGTCATGCGTGGGTTGAGCGACGAGTACGGGTCTTGCGGAATGAGCTGCACGGCACGCCGGAGGGCGCGGCCGCGCATTCGCGGAAGCGGCGCCCCGTCGAGAAGAATCTGGCCCCCATGCGCGGGCAACTGGCCGACGATCGCGCGGGCGAGGGTGGTTTTCCCAGAGCCCGACTCACCGACGATGCCGAGTGCGCCGCCCCGCGGCACAACGAGCGACGCGCCGCGCACCGCAACAGCCCGCCCGTACCTCACCTTGAGATCTTCGACCGTCAGCAATGGGTCTGAATTGACGACGTCTGAAGCCACTGCGCCAGAAGACACCGCGTCTGAAGACACCGCGTCTGAATACACGGAGTCAGATCGCGCGGCACCTGCCGATGTTCGCGGCGCGAGCGCGGGAAGCGCCGGCAGCGCGTCAAGCAGGTCGCGCGTGTACTCCGCCGATGGCCTCCGCACCACGTCTGCGGTCGCTCCCGTCTCGATGACGCGCCCGCCGCGGAGCACGAGCACTCGTTCGCACACCTCGGCGACGACCGCGAGATCGTGCGACACGAAGACGAGCGTGAGCCCACGCTCCTGCCGCAGTCGTGACAGGAGTTCGAGCACCTGCCGCTGCACGGTGACGTCGAGCGCGGTCGTTGGCTCGTCGCACAGCAGCACGTCGGGGTCGCCGGCAAGCGCCATCGCGATGACGACGCGCTGCCGCTGCCCACCGGACAGCTGGTGCGGGTAGGCGCGGGCGATGCGCTCAGGGTCAGAAAGTCCGACGTCGCGCAGTAGGTCGAGCACCCGCGCACCGGGTGAGGTGAGCACCTCGCTGCCGCGCCTTCCTCCCGCGGCCCGCACCGCCTCGCGCACCTGCACCCCGACCCGGGTGAGCGGGTCGAGTGCGGTCAGTGGGTCTTGGAACACCATGCCGACGCGGCCGCCGACGCGCACGTCGCCGGCGGCGACGCGGGTGCCGGGCGGCATCATGCCGAGGAGTGCGCGCAGGGAGAGGCTCTTTCCCGAGCCGGACTCCCCCACGATGCCGAGCGCAGCTCCCGGTGCGACGGCGAGATCGAGCCCGTCGACGAGTGCGCCCCCCTGACGGTTCTCGATGCGCAGACCGGTCACGGTCACGGCGCCCGGCACCGCGTCGAGCCCGGGAGCGTGCACGCGGCGGCCCCTTCCGCGACGGGCGCGTGCGGGGTCGTGGCCGATGCGCAGCAGGTCGCCGACACCGTCACCGAGCATTGAGAAGGCGATGCCAGTGATGACGACGGCGAGCCCGGGCATGGCGGACAGCCACCAGTGGCTCTGGATGAAGAGCTGCCCGTCGGCGATCATGGTGCCCCAGTCAGGGGTGGGCGGTTGGATGCCGAGCCCGAGGTAGCCGAGGGTGACGATCGCGACCATGATGAGCACGATCTCGGTGGCGAGCAACACGATCGCCTGCGGCAGAATATTCGGCAGCACGTGCCGGAAGAGCACGCGGGCGTGCGAGAGTCCGCCGCCGCGCGCCGCGCGCACCCACTCGGCATCGCGCAGGGCCGCGGTCATCGCGCCGAGCACGCGAGCGTACCCGACCCAGCCGACGAGCGCGAAGGTGAGGATGATGCCGGCCTCGCCTGCACCGACCGCGAAGACGATCGCGATGACGAGCACGTAGAAGGGGAATGCGATGACCGTGTCGGTGATGCGCGCCGACACCCAGCCGACCGCGCCGCGGAGGAGCCCGCCGAAGTAGCCGGTGAGGAGCCCCACGGTCATGCCGATCACGAACGGGGCGAGCGCCGCGAGCACGGCGATGCGCAGGTCGGTGCGCGCGGCGTAGAGCACGCGGGAGAAGATGTCACGCCCGAGCTGGTCGGTGCCCATCCAGTGTTCGGGCGACGGCGGCAGAAGCCCGTCGCCGAGGTGCTGCTCGGTCGGCGAGTACGGCGCGAGGAGCGGAGCGAACAGGGCCGCCCCGAGCACGAGGAGGGTGAGAAGCGCCCCGCCGATGAGCGCCGGGGAGATGCGGCGCACGTGGCGCCGGCCAGGGTGAGCGCCAGTGGGCGACGGAGTCTGCGACGGTTCGGTCATCGTGCCACCCGCAGTCTCGGGTCGAGGAGCGCCGACAGCACGCCGGCGAGGGTGGTGACGAGCACGACGGCGACGGCGCAGTAGAGGGCGATGCCCTGCACGACCGGGAAGTCGCGGTTCGAGATCGAGGTGAAGAGGAGCGTGCCGATGCCGTTGATGCCGAACACCTTCTCGACGACGAGGGTGCCCCCGATGAGGTAGGCGGTGTTCACACTCAGCAGCGTGAAGGTGGGAAGTGCCGCCCCCCGCAGCACGTGCCGGGTCACGACGCGGCGCTCGGGGATGCGCGCGGCTCGCAGGGTCGTCACGAAGTCGGCGCCCAGCACCTCAATGAGTTGGGTGCGGAGCGAGCGGATGAGCGGCGGCGACATGCTGAGTGCCACGGCGAGCGCGGGCAGGAAGAGGCTTCGCAGCGGTTCCCCCGGCCCCGTGCCGACGTCGCCGACCGGGAACCATCCGAGTTCGACGGCGAAGAGGATGATGAGAAGCAGCCCGATCCAGAAGAGCGGCATCCCCATCCCGATCGTGGGGAGCACGCGGATGACATGGTCGATCCAGCCGTCTTTCCTGAGCGCAGCGAGCAGCGCAAGCGGCACCGCGATGAGCACGGCAAGGAGCACGGCAAGGAGCACGATGCCGAGACTCACTGGCGCCTTCGCGAGGATCATGTCGCGCGTGGATTGTCCGGTGACGAGCGAGTCGCCCGTGTCGAACTGGGTGACCACCTGCGTGAGGAACGCGACGAACTGGTTCCAGAGCGTCTGGTCGAGGCCCAGCTCGGCTCGGAGTGCCGCGATCGACTCCGGGGTGGCGCGGTCGCCGAGGATCATGGCGGCCGGGTCGCCTGGCACGAGCCGGAGCAGGAAGAACACGGCGACGACGACGCCGAACATGACCGGCACGACGCGGGCGACGAGCAGACCGAGCGCCGTCGCCACGCGCGCCGCGGTGCTTCTGCCACTCGTCGTCGTCACGTTCTCACCTTACGACGCGGAGGACCGGACGCCGACGGGCGCCAGGTCCTCCGCGGTTCGATTGCCGAGCTACTCAGTTACTCGCCCGAGAGCCACACATCCTGGAAGCGCACCGACGCGTTCGGCAGCACGACAAAGTCGTGCACGTCCGCGGTGGTGGCCTTCAGGTTCGCAGGGAAGAAGAGCGGGATGTACGGCACCTGCTCGGCCAGAATCTGCTGGATCTCGAAATAGATGGCCTCACGTTCGGCCCCCTCCGGTGTGACGCGTCCCTCGTGCATGAGTTCCGTGACACGGTCATCCGTGTAGTGGGTCCAGTACGACTTGCTGAACCCCTCGGGGTCGGCCTGGAAGGTGATGAACCCGTTCGGGTCGGGCGAGTCGAGCTGGCCGCTGTTCAGCATGAAGTCGTAGTCGTACTCGCGGAACCGCTCCCGGAACACGGCGATGTCGAGCGACTCGATCGTGACGTCGATACCGATCTGGCCGAGGGACTCCTGGATGATCTGCGCGATCTGGGCGCGCTGCGAGTTCCCGCTCGGCACCATCAGGGTGATCGAGAACCCGTCCGGGTAGTCGGACTTCGCAAGCTCCTCGGCGGCGGCCTCGAGGTCGTAGGCGAGGTCGAAGCCCTCGCCGTTCGCGGAGTAGGCGACGTTCCTGGGGATCAGCACGTTCGCAACCTCGGC
>JBBAFK010000045.1:0-23692 GCA_041655455.1 Leucobacter sp.
GCGCGCCCGTTCGTGGTGACGCCGCGGCACTGCTCGTGCAACTTGCCGAAAGAGCAGCTCGCCGCGCCTCATAGCGCGCGAGCCGCGGCTTCGTCAGAAGGCGAGCGACTGCGTCGCGCGGCGCACCGCGCTCTTACGTCCGGCGACGAGTTCGTCGATGGGCCTCCCACCGAGTTCATCACTCGATGAGAACAGCCAGTCAACGGCCTCCTCCTCGGAGAATCCCGCGTCCAACAGGGCGAGCACGGTTCCGCGAAGTGACGGCAGGGGCTGATTCCCCTGCACGAACTCGGCCGGCACTTTGAGCACGCCATCGATCCGGACCGCGAGAAGGTAGTGGTCCTCAATGAGCCGGCGGAGTTTGCCCGGGGTCGAGTCGAAGCGTTCGACGAGGTCGGGAATTGTCAGGAATACTGCCTCTGGGCGCATGTTCGTAGCCACGATTCCACTCTGCCAGTGCATCGCCGAGCGCGCAACGCGACCGCAGGATTCGGGGGCCACGGCGCGCATGCCGCAGCTTCGCAGTGGGTCACCGTAGACTTTCGGCGTGAACTCCGTGCCGACCGACCCGATGATCGGGCAGACGCTCGACGGACGATACGTGGTCCGTTCACGCATCGCCCGCGGGGGCATGGCGATGGTCTACCTTGCGACTGATCTGCGTCTCGAGCGGCGCGTGGCGGTGAAGGTCATGCACCCGCACCTCGCGGAGGAGGAGAATTTCACTCGGCGCTTCGAACAGGAGGCCCGCAGCGCCGCCGGCCTCTCGCACGCCAACCTCGTCGGAGTGTTCGACCAGGGCCGAGACGCCGGCCGCACCTACCTCGTGATGGAGTACCTACCGAGCATCACGCTGCGCGATCTGCTGAAGCAGCAGAAGCGACTCTCCGCTGATCAGGCCGTCGAGATCAGCGAGGCAGTGCTCGCGGGTCTCGCCGCAGCGCACGGCGCAGGGATCGTGCACCGCGACCTGAAGCCTGAGAACGTGTTGCTCGCCGACGACGGCCGCATCAAGCTCGGGGATTTCGGGCTTGCTCGCGCGGTCAGCGCCAACACGACGACGGGCCAGGCACTACTCGGCACGATCGCTTACCTGTCCCCCGAGCTCGTGACCCGCGGTGTCGCCGATGCGCGCAGCGACCTCTACGCCTTCGGCATCATGCTGTACGAGATGCTCACTGGCGAACAGCCGTTCACTGGCGAACAGCCCATGCAAATCGCGTATCAGCACGCGCACTCCGATGTTCCCGCCCCGTCTCTGAAGAGCCCTGAGTCGACGACTGAGCTCGACGAACTCGTTCGCTGGACGACGCAGCGCGACCCCGAGCTGCGTCCGAGAGACGCCCGTGAGGCGCACGCGCATCTCGCGGCCCTGAGACAGGGCCTCACCCCGCCCGGAGCCACGCGCGTGCTCGATGACTTCGACGGCGCACTGGCCACTCCATCGACCACTGTTTTGGCTCCGGCTCAGCAGGATCTCCTCGCCGAGAGCACGGGAGCTGATCCCTCCGATGCTGGTGACGAGGCGGGCCGAGCAGAGGCCCCGCCGACTGAGCACGCGGCGGAAGCGGCGCGCGGTCGCGCTCGACGGGGCGGCATCCTCGCGGGGATCACGGTAGTGCTCATCGCCGCCATCGGCGGTCTCGGCTGGTGGCTCGGGCAGGGACCGGGATCCCTCGCCACTGTCCCTGACGTCGCGGGCTCGGATCTTTCCGTGGCGATCAACGAGATCGAGTCGGCAAGCCTCGTTCCCGAGGTCTTCGAGTGCTCGAGCCTCGAGATTCCCGCGGGGCTTGCAGCGAGGACGGAGCCCCGCGCTGACGAGAGGATCGAGCGTGGCAGCCTCGTGCGGCTCTGCCAATCGACGGGGCCCGAATTGCTCGCGGTGCCGACGATCGTCGGGCTCTCGCTCGAGGATGCGCGGCGCACCATCGAAGAGGCTGGGTTTCGGGTGGGCGATGTTTCCGAGCAGCGGTTCGCCGTAGAAGAGGCCGACACCGTGCTCGCCGCACTCGGCACCGATGGGGAGGCTCTCGGCGAGACCTACCCTGAGCAGGGTCCCATCGACCTCGTGCTGTCTGCGGGGCCACTGCCCGATGTTTCCGGAGCGACCGAGGAGGAGGCGACCGCACGCCTCACCTCAGCGGGACTTCACGTTGAACCTTCTCTCCGCTCCGAGGCGCACAATGCCGAGATCCCGGAGGGACACGCGATCGGATTCGCGGTCACCACGGACCCGGTGCGACCTGGTGACTCCGTGGGCCTGCAGGTCTCCCTCGGCCCCGAACTGTTCGAGATTCCGAGCGTGTCCGGTCTTCCGCTGCAGGAGGCAATGGACGCGCTTGCGCAGGCTGGATTCAGCCCGACCACTCTCGTCCCCGAGGCGCTTCGCGGCTTCGCGCAGGCTTCGCACACCACGCCGGAGGCCGGCGAACTGGTGCCGCACGGCACGGAAATTCAAGTCCGGGCCACCCTCAGCCTCTGAGGTCGCGTTGATCCCCCACCCTCGCGAATCGTGCGGTGAGGGATCAACGCACTCAGCGTCGGATCTGCTTCAGCTCTTCCGCAACGAGGAAAGCGAGCTCGAGTGACTGTCGATGGTTGAGCCGCGGATCGCACAGAGACTCGTACCGGGTCGCGAGCGTCGCTTCATCGATGTTCTCGGAACCGCCGAGGCACTCGGTGACGTCGTCGCCGGTAAGTTCGATGTGGATGCCACCGGGAACCGTGCCGGCTTCGCGGTGAGCCTCGAAGAACCCCAGGAGCTCGTCCATGACGTCATCAAAACGTCGGGTCTTGTAGCCTGTCGCCGTGGTCATGCCGTTGCCGTGCATCGGGTCGGTCACCCACAGTGGCTGTGCACCGGCGTCACGAACACCCGCGAGCAGCCCGGGCAACACGTCACGGATCTTGCCCGCCCCCATCCGGGTGATGAAGGTAAGCCGACCGGGCTCGCGCTCGGGGTCCAGTTTGTCGATCAGCCGGAGCGCATCGTCGACCGTCGCGGTTGGGCCGAGCTTCACCGCGATCGGGTTACGCACATGTGAGAGGAATTCGACGTGAGCGCCGTCGAGCTGTCGGGTCCGTTCACCGATCCACAGCATGTGCCCGGAGGTGCCGTAGAGGTCGCCGGTTCGCGAGTCAACGCGAACAAGCGGGCGCTCGTAGTCGAGCAATAGCGCCTCGTGGCTGACGTAGAACTCGGTGCGCGAGAGCGCCGAATCCTCAACGCCGCACGCGTCCATGAACCGCAGTGCGCGGTCGATCTCGGCGGCGAGGGATTCGTACCGCTGATTCGCGGGGGTCGACACGAATCCCTTGTTCCACTCGTGCACCTGCCGCAGATCCGCGAACCCGCCCTGGGTGAACGCGCGAATGAGGTTCAGCGTCGATGCGGAGACGTGGTAGCCCTGGACGAGACGCGAGGGATCCGCTGCGCGGTTCTCGGGAGTGAAATCGTAGCCGTTGACGAGATCACCACGGTACGCCGGAAGTGTTACGCTGTCGCGCGTTTCGGTGTCACTCGAACGGGGCTTCGCGAACTGTCCGGCCATCCGGCCGACCTTGATCACTGGCGTGGACGCACCGTAAGTGAGCACCACGGCCATCTGCAGGAGTGTCTTCACGCGGTCACGGATCTTGTCCGCGGTAGCTGCCGCGAAGGTCTCAGCGCAGTCACCGCCCTGCAGCAGAAATGCTTCACCGCGCGCGGCTGCCGCCAATCGCTCCTTCAGCTGATCGGCCTCCCCTGCGAAGACGAGGGGCGGCTGGGTCTGGAGGTCTTCAGTTGCCTTCGCTAGGGCCGCATGATCCGGCCAGGTCGGCTGCTGCTTCGCTTCGAGGGTCTGATACGCATCGAGCTCGGCGAACGCGCGGGCGGAGGCGGTGTCGTGAGTCAGACTCGTCATCGGATTCCTCGATATCGTTGGTGGTGCACGCCGGGGCGCGGCTACGGCCGGAGGCCGCAACCCTCTCAGACTACTATCCTCAGGTCGGATAACCCCTGTCAGCCGCGGTTGCGTACGCTCGAGGCGTAGACGTCGACGTACTGCTGCCCGCTGAGTCGCTGAATTTCAAGCATGATCTCGTCGGTGACGCTGCGCAAGACGAAGCGGTCAGCACTCATCCCCTCGAATCGGGAGAAATCGAGCGGCCGTCCGATGACCGTCCCGATGCGCCGCACCCGCGGAAAACTGACTCCGATCGGCATCGCCTTTTCGGTGTCGACCATCACCACCGGGACGACGGTCGCGCCCGATTCGAGCACAAGCCGGGCAACTCCGGTGCGACCACGGTAGAGCCGCGCATCCGGGCTGCGAGTTCCCTCCGGATAGATTCCGAGCACGTCGCCGCGGTCGAGAACTCCGAGCCCGGTGTTGAGCGAAGCCTCCGAGGCTTTCCCTCCGGAGCGGTCGATTGGGAGTTGCCCAACCGCGAGCATGAAGCTCTTCACGAGCCAGCCGCGCAGACCCTTCCCGGTGAAGTAGTCGCTCTTCGCAAGGAAGTAGACACGCCGATCAATCATCAGCGGCATGAAAAAGGAGTCGATCACCGACAGGTGATTCCCCACAATAATGACGGGTCCCGACGCCGGAATATTCTCGGCACCCTCCACCCACGGCCGGTACACCGTTTTCAGGAACGGGCCGATGAGCAGGTGTTTGAAGATCCAGTAGAGCACGGGCGGCGATTTCCTCTCGACGTCGAACAGAATAGCCGAGGCTCTGGCCGTGCTGGGGAATGCATATAGGCTGAATGCAGAACGTTTAGGTGATGCGGCGGAGTACGTCGCCGCCTTCGACGATTGCTAGAGGTATCAAAGGAGCTGCCGTGAACCAGTCCGAGACCCCGATCCTCATCCCCCCGGTCCCAGAGGACAACATCACCGACCTGCTGGAGCAGCGGGTCGCTGCGACGCCCGACCGAGCGATTTTCGCGGTGCCTTCGGGCGAAGGGTGGCGAGACATTGACGTGGCGGAGTTCCGTCGTGACGTCGTCGCCATCGCGAAAGGACTGGTGGCCGGCGGGGTGAACCCCGGAGACCGCATCGGGTTCATGTGCCGAACCACATACGAGTGGTCACTCGTCGACTTCGCACTGCACTATGCCGGCGCCGTGATGGTCCCCATCTACGAGACCTCGTCACCGCTACAGATCCACTGGATTCTCGAGGACTCTGAAGCCCGCGGCCTCATCACCGAAAGCGCCGAGCACGCGGAACGCTTCGCCGAAGTGGCCGGCGAACTCGCCGCCGTCGACCTCACGTGGCGGCTCGACGAAGGAGCTCTCGCAGCTTTGCGAGAGCGCGGCGCTGAGGTCTCAGACGAGGAAATCGAACGCCGTCGTAGCATCGCCGTCGGCTCAGATATCGCCACCCTGATCTACACATCAGGGTCGACCGGTCGACCGAAGGGGTGCGTCCTCACGCACGCGAACTTCGTAGATCTCTCGCGAAACGCGGGAGCCGCGCTCACCGAAGTCGTCGATGAACCGGGCTCCTCGACGCTGCTCTTCGTGACTCTCGCGCACGTCTTCGCTCGTTTCATCTCGGTACTCGCCGTGCACTCCGGTGTGCGGGTCGGGCATCAGGCGGATACGACACAGCTCCTCCCCGCACTCTCGACGTTCAAGCCGACGTTCCTCCTCGCAGTTCCGCGGGTGTTCGAGAAGGTGTACAACTCGGCTGAGCAGAAGACCGAGTCCGAGGGCAAGGGGAAGATCTTCCGCGCTGCAGCGCAGGTCGCGGTCGAACACTCCGAGGCGCTCGACGCGGGCCGCGTGCCCTTCATGCTGGGCCTCAAATTCAAGCTTTTCGACAAGCTCGTCTATGCAAAGCTTCGGGAGCGGCTCGGCGGGCGCGTTCGGTTCGCAGTATCCGGTTCGGCCCCCTTGAGCCACTATCTCGGCCACTTCTATCGCAGCTTGGGCGTGAAGATCCTCGAAGGGTACGGACTGACCGAGACGACAGCGCCAGTGACGGTCAATCTGCCCCACAAATTCAAGATCGGCACCGTCGGGCCGGCGCTTCCCGGGCACACCATCCGGATTGCGGAGGATGGGGAGATCGAGGTCAAAGGGATCGACGTGTTCAAGGAGTACTGGAGAAACCCGGAGGCGACGCAGGCGGTATTCACGGACGACGGCTTCTTCCGTACGGGCGACCTTGGATCCCTCGACGCCGACGGGTATCTCTCGATCACTGGCCGTAAGAAGGAGATCATCGTCACGGCCGGTGGAAAGAATGTCGCTCCGGCCGCGCTTGAGGATCCGATCCGCTCGAACACGATCATCGGTCAGGTAGTCGTGGTCGGCGATCAGAAACCATTCATCGCTGCGCTGATCACCCTCGACCCGGAAATGCTTCCAAGCTGGCTAAGCAACAACGGCGAGGATCCGGGCATGTCGCTCGAGGATGCCAGCCGCAACCCAGCGGTACTCGCCGAAGTGCAGCGCGCGATCGATGCGGGTAATGAGCATGTTTCACGCGCCGAATCCATCCGGAAGTTCGTGATTCTGCCGACGGAGTTCATCGAAGCGAATGGGCACCTCACTCCGAAGATGAGCATCAAGCGCGACAACATTCTGCGTGATTTCGCCGGTGAGATCGCAAAGCTCTACGGTGACAACCCGCAGACGGAGGCCGTCGGCGTCACGAACTGAACGTCAGAACCAGCTCGAGGTGCGAATTCGGCGCATGGCTTCGCCGCGGGTCTCACGGTCGAGCCTGCTGATGTAGAGCTTTCCGTCGAGGTGGTCGCACTCGTGCTGCAGCGCCTGCGCGAGCAGACCCTCGCCGACGATGACGAGTTCCTTTCCGTCGAGATCAATCCCGCGCACCGTGGCACGTGGGTACCGCAAAACATCGAACCAGAGGTCCGGCACCGAAAGGCAGCCCTCTCCGGTGGGTACAGGGTCACCCGAGAGGTCAACGAGTTCAGGGTTGAGCACATAACTCACCACGCCATCGATGTGCAGGCTGAAGGCCCGCTGTGTGTAGCCGATCTGGGTGGAGGCGAGACCCGCCCGGCCGTCGAACGCAACGGTGTCGCACAGGTCGGTGACGAGCGCACGCACGCCATCATCGATGCGTGTGATCGGCTCGCACACCGTTCGCAGCACCGGGTCTCCGAACAGTCGGATCTCTCGTATCGCCATTCTCACCCCTCCGGACGTCACGGCGCCCCTCCGCGTCGAACTGTGCGGAGGGGCGCCGTGCAGACCTGCTCATTCTATTCGATGACGATCAGCAAGTCTCCGGACTCGACCGGTCGCGCGCCCTCGAATACGATTCGTTGAATCGTTCCTGAAACCGGCGCCGTGATCGCCGCTTCCATTTTCATCGCTTCGATCGTGGCGACCGGCTCCCCGGCCTCGACGCGCTCACCGACCGCGGTCTTGATCGTGACCGTGCCGGAGAAGGGCGCGGCAATGTGGCCTGCGAGCGTGCGGTCGGCCTTCTCGGCGATCGGGGCCGACACTGCAACCCTCTCATCCTTCACAAAGACTTGACGCAGTTGGCCATTCACCCGCAGCATGACCGTACGCACGCCCTTGTCGTCCGCTTCGCCGATCGCCTCGAGCGCGGTGTACAGCCGTACGCCCTTCGCTAGGTCGATCGCGTGTTCCCGTCCCGGTTCGAGCCCGTACAGGTAGTCCGCGGTCTCGAGCACCGAAAGATCGCCGAACTGTTCACGCGCCGCTTCGAACTGCTGTGTCGGCTGCGGGAAGAGGAGCCGGTTCAGCGTCGCCCGCCGCTCAAGGCTGGTGCCCGCGAGCGCGGCCTCGTCTTCGGAGCTGATCGGCTCGAGGTCAATGTTGACGGTTCGCCCCGCGAGCACCTTCGACCGGAAGGGTTCCGGCCAACCGCCGGGAATCTCACCGAGTTCGCCGGCAAGGAATCCGACGACCGAATCCGGAATGTCGTACTTCTCGGGGTTCGCTTCGAAGTCTGAGGGGTCCGCATCAACCGCGGCGAGGTGGAGCGCGAGGTCACCGACCACCTTCGACGACGGTGTCACCTTCGGGATCCGGCCGAGTATGCGGTCTGACGCCGCATACATGTCCTCGATCTTCTCGAAGTTGTCGGCGAGGCCGAGGGCGATCGCCTGCTGACGAAGGTTCGAGAGCTGGCCGCCAGGGATCTCGTGCGTGTACACGCGACCCGTGGGTGAAGGCAGACCGGATTCGAACGGCTGGTAGAGCGCGCGAACCGCATCCCAATACGGCTCGAGTGCGTACACGGCCTCCTGCGAGAGCCCGGTGTCACGCTCCGTGTTGGCGAGCGCTGCGACGAGGGCGGAGAGCGGCGGCTGGCTCGTCGTGCCCGACATCGGAGCCGAGGCGACATCGACGGCGTCGACGCCCGCAGCAGATGCGGCGAGCAGGGTGGCCAGCTGGCCGCCCGGGGTGTCGTGCGTGTGCAGGTGCACCGGAAGGTCGAAGCGCTCGCGCAGCGCCGTCACAAGTTTCGCGGCTGCAGCCGGGCGCAGAAGCCCAGCCATGTCCTTGATCGCGAGAACGTGCGCACCTGCCTCCACAATCTGGTCAGCAAGGCCCAGGTAGTAGTCGAGCGTGTACTTGTCCTCCGCCGGGTCCAGCAGGTTGCCCGTGTAGGCCATCGCGACCTCGGCGACCGCCGTGCCCGTCTCGCGAACCGCGTCAATCGCGACGCGCATCTGGTTCACGTCGTTGAGCGCGTCGAAGATCCGGAAGATATCGATGCCGGTCTCCGCAGCCTCCCGCACAAACGCGCGCGCGACCTCCGCCGGGTAGGGCGTGTATCCGACGGTGTTCTGGCCACGCAACAGCATCTGAATAGGCACGTTGGGAAGCGCCTCTCGAAGAGCGGCGAGCCGTTCCCACGGTTCCTCACCGAGGAACCGGAGCGCGACGTCGTAGGTCGCACCACCCCACGCCTCAACGGAGAGCAGTTCGGGGGTGAGCCGTGCCACGTACGGTGCGACCCTCGTAAGGTCCTTCGTTCGTACCCGCGTCGCGAGCAGCGACTGGTGCGCATCCCGGAACGTTGTTTCGGTGACTGCGAGGGCTTTCTGTGCCCGCAGCGCCTGCGCAAAGCCGTCGGGGCCGAGATCGATGAGGCGCTGTCGGTGTCCTGCAGGGGCAGGTTCGGTGAGGTCGAGCGCCGGCAGCTTGCCGACCGGATTTACCTGCGTGCAGCGTGAACCGTTCGGCTGGTTCACCGTCACGTTCGCAACGTGCTGGAGCAGTCGGGTCGCCCGGTCCTTCGGCTTGTTCATCTCGAGCAGCTCAGGGCGCTCCCCAATGAAGGAGGTGGAGACGTCACCGGCTTGGAAGTCGGCGTCGCCGAGAACGGACTGCAGGAAAGGGATGTTCGTTGCGACACCACGGATACGAAACTCCGCGAGCGACCGCCGAGCGCGGATGACCGCATCCTCGAAGGTGCGTCCGCGACAGGTGAGCTTTGCGAGCATTGAGTCGAAGTGGGGGCTGATCTGCGCACCAGCCGCGATCGTGCCGCCGTCAATGCGCACGCCTGCGCCGCCCGGCGAGCGGTACGCCGTGATCCGGCCGAGGTCAGGGCGAAACCCGTTCGCCGGATCCTCCGTCGTGATGCGGCACTGGAGTGCCGCACCGCGCAGGCGGATCTCGTCCTGCCGGAGATCGATTTCCTCGAGCGTGCGACCCGCGGCGATCAGCATCTGCGAGCGCACGAGATCCACGTCAGTAACCTCTTCGGTGACCGTGTGCTCAACCTGAATTCGCGGGTTCATTTCGATGAACACGTGCTGCCCGGCGCGCTCGCCCTCGGTGTCGAGGAGAAACTCGACCGTTCCGGCATTCTCGTATCCGATGGACTTCGCAAACGCGATAGCGTCGCTCGTCAGCGCATCCCGCGTCGCGGAGTCGAGGTTCGGCGCCGGCGCGATTTCGACGACCTTTTGGTGGCGGCGCTGCACCGAGCAGTCGCGCTCGAACAGGTGCACCGTGGCACCGGTCTTGTCTGCGAGCACCTGCACTTCGATGTGCCGAGGCCTCAGAACGGCCTGCTCGATGAACATTGTGGGATCGCCAAATGCAGAATCGGCTTCGCGCATCGCGCTCTCGAGCGCTTCGCGCAGGTCTTCCTCCCGCTCGACCCGGCGCATTCCCCGGCCGCCGCCGCCCGCTACAGCCTTGGCGAACAGCGGGAACCCGATCTTCTTCGCTCCGGAGATGAGCGCCTCAATATCAGTGGAGGGTGGCGTCGACTCCAACACCGGCACGCCCGCAGCGATCGCGTGTTCCTTCGCGGCAACCTTGTTCCCGGCCATCTCGAGCGCGGTCCGGCTCGGCCCAATGAACCGGATCCCTGCAGCTTCGGCTTCCGCCGCAAGTTCAGGGTTCTCCGCGAGAAACCCGTACCCGGGGTAGATTGCGTCAGCGCCTGACTCTTTCGCAACCCGGATGATCTCGGCCACATCGAGATAGGCCCGGACCGGGTGCCCCTCTTCACCGATGAGATAGGCCTCGTCTGCCTTCAACCGGTGCAGGGAGTTGCGATCCTCGTAGGGAAACACCGCGACAGTCGACGCGCCCAGCTCGTGCGCCGCACGAAAGGCACGGATCGCGATCTCACCCCGGTTGGCAACCAAAACCTTCTTGAACATGCAGGAATACCCCTCTGTAAAGCTGACTGGATCACCGGCTGCCCAGACCGAAGATGTTTCGATATCAAGATACATGCTCTTATCCGACCGCGCGTCTTCGACGGCGCCGTGCTGCACAGAATACGGCAACAGCGCTCGATCCGGCACCGATTCTGAACATCGCGCGGCCCACAACCGTCGGCATCCCCTAAACTTGAGGTGTGCATGTATTGAGTGTGAGTTCCCTGAAGGGCGGCGTCGGGAAGACGACCGTGACGCTTGGCCTCGCCTCGGCGGCCTTCTCCCGCGGTCTCCGGACGCTGGTCGTCGACTTCGACCCGCAGTCCGATGTCTCCACCGGGCTCGACGTAGACCCGGAGGGCCACGCGAACGTTGCGGAGGTTCTCGAGAGCCCCAAGGAAAAGACGGTTCGGGCCGCGATCGCCCACAGCGGCTGGAATCGCTACCACGAGGGCGGCAAGATCGACCTGCTCGTCGGCAGCCCCTCGGCCATCAACTTTGATGGGCCTCACCCGTCCACCCGAGATATCTGGAAGTTGGAGGAGGCGCTTGCGATCGTCGAGTCCGAATACGATCTCGTACTCATCGACTGCGCACCATCGCTCAATGCCCTCACCCGTACCGCGTGGGCAGCGAGCGACCGTGTGCTCGTCGTCACGGAGCCCAGCCTGTTCGCCGTCGCGGCAACCGACCGCGCACTTCGTGCGATTGAAGAGATTCGCCGCGGAGTAAGCCCACGGCTGCAGCCGCTCGGTGTACTCATCAACCGCACACAGCCGAATTCGATGGAACACCAATTCCGCATTCGTGAGCTCCGGGAAATGTTCGGTCCACTCGTGCTGAACCCTCAACTTCCCGAACGGCCCTCGCTCCAGCAGGCGCAGGGCGCCGCAAAACCCGTGCACATGTGGCCGGGTGAGGCTTCTCAGGAGATGGCGACGAACTTCGACCTCGTACTCGACCGCGTGCTGCGGTCGGCTGGGATCACCGCACCGGGAGCTGCTCCGGCCGAGCGGCGTACCGCCGTCGTCGGCGAGGAATAACCGAGATCAACAGCGCTCCTGATCTCGGCAGCATTTCCTGATCAGGAGATCTTGCGGTTCTTCCGTCGAGCAGCGAGCTCATCCAGAGATTCTGGCTGCGCCTCTCGATGCTCATCCATGTCGATAAGTGAGGTCTCGACCTCTCGGAGCACTTTGCCCACGGCGATACCGAAGACGCCCTGGCCGCGGCTGACGAGGTCAATCACCTCATCGTTCGACGTGCAGAGGTAGACGCTCGCGCCGTCGCTCATCAGCGTGGTTTGGGACAGGTCGTGCACTCCGGCCTCGTGCAGCTGTGCAACGGCGGTGCGGATCTGCTGGAGCGAGATCCCGGTGTCGAGCAGACGCTTCACGAGTTTCAACACGAGGATGTCGCGGAACCCGTACAGTCGCTGCGTACCCGACCCCTTTGCACTGCGCACTGTCGGCTCCACGAGGCCGGTCCGCGCCCAGTAATCGAGCTGTCGATAGCTGATTCCAGCAGCCCGGGCTGCTGTCGCGCCTTTGAACCCACCATCTTGGTTCGGTTTCGGGAGTCCATCATCAAAGAGAAGTTCAGGATCGATAGAGACCGTGCCGCCGTCTCCGGTGGTCTGTTCAGGGGTCTCCATGCGGATCCTTTCTTTTCGTCCGAACGTCTCGGACATCCACCACCGTACCCACCGCACAGGACCGGTGCAACGACCGTTGGGTCGCAATTCAAATCATTCGACCTCAACTTGAACGTTAAGGTTGAAATCACGCGGATCTCGCGCTTTTTAGGCGCCGCCAATCCGCCGTCGCAACACGCCGGAGCGTACGGTTTCCAGGTATCCCGCGATCTCCAGTGAATCCTCGACACCGGCGGGAGTCCTGCTCTTCACCCCGCGAGTCGAAACGGCGTAAGAGACCAACTCGGCATCTCGCTCCGCAGCGACCCGCAGCGCTCGCAGATGGCGCGGCGTGATCCCCCGCTCCGCAAGCTTGAGCAACGCCGTCAGCTGAGCAACCGCGTCATGCGGAAAGACCTCCGCGGCTGGCAACAGGCCCGCAGCGATCGCCTCGCCCACAAAGCGGGCGCTTGCACCTGTCGCGCGCCGCAGCTCATCACCGCTGAGCACGTGCTTCGGAGAAAGGACGCTTGAGACACTGCGCGGCACGGCACCGGGAATGATCGGATCACGGCCGGCATCGAGCTCCTCGAGCACCTCCGCGATCACCTTCAACGGCAGGTAGTGGTCGCGCTGCAGCGTAAGAATCAGCCGCAGGCGCTCGATGTGCTCCTGCGAAAACTTCCGATACCCGGACTTCGTGCGCTCAGGCGCAACGAGCCCTTGCTCCTCCAGAAAACGCAGCTTCGACGGAGTGAGGTCGGAAAAGTCATCCTGCAACCTCGCGAGCACCTGTCCGATGCTGAGGAGGCCGGGAGCTGCGGAGCGTGCGCCGACAGCCGCCACGCTAGCCCTCTGCAGAAAGGTCGAAGCGGGACGCGAAGAAGGTGAAGCGGAACTTGCCGACCTGCACCTCCGTGCCATCGACGAGCGCAACCTCGCCGTCGATCCGATGACCATCGCAGTACGTGCCGTTGAGCGAACCGAGGTCCAGAACCGAAAAAGCGGTCCCGCTCCGCCGGAACTCGGCGTGACGTCGGGAAACCGTTACGTCGTCGAGGAAGATATCTACTGCCGGATGGCGACCGGCAACCGTGATGTCTTGATCGAGCAGAAAACGCGCGCCCTGGTCCGGCCCGCGGCGAACCACGAGCAACGCAGCGCCCGACGGCAATGCCTCAACGGCCTCGCGCTCATCGACGGAAAGATCGGTTGCGCGCGCCCGGATCATCTCCCCCAGGTCGTCCCTGAACTGCTGCGTAGCGCGCACCTCGGTGTTGTCGGTACGACGGGCCCGGTCTTCGGCGTTCACGCCCTCACCCACCTCTACACTCACGATCAGATCGGACCGCCCGGCCCGATCCCTCTACGCTATCGCAGGCAGCCGAGGGTCCGCATCCCGACGACCGAAAATTCGGCTGCACCGAACCCGGCGCTGCTTCCTGCGGCCCACTGCTACTCGTGCGACTCGAGAAATTCGTAGACCTCGTGAGAGTCCACACCCGGGAACGTGCCCGTGGGCAGAGCGGCGAGCAGACTCGTCGGCGTGGCAGCCTCCGGCCAGGCCGCGTCGCTCCATTTCCGCGTCAGGTCGCTGGAGGCGCGGCGGCAGCAGCGCTCGTCCGGGCAGTAGGACTGCGTCCGGTGCGCGGTCTCACGACCCCGGAACCACTTGACGTCCTCAAACCGAACACCCACGCTGACCGAGTAGAGCCCCTCCTTGGCCTTCTCGACCCGGGAGGTGCACCAGTAGGTGCCTCCTGATGACATATCCGTGTATTGGTACCAGGGATTGAACCGGTCCGGCTGCGTGAAGACGGTACGTGCCGTCCAGTTCCGGCACACGGTCGCCCCTTCGAAATTCCCGAGCGCGTCGGAGGGAAACCTCACCCCGTCATTCTCATACGCTTTGATGAGCGTGCCGGACTCATGAACCTTCGTGAAGTGCACATCCAACCCGAAGTGTTCCGTTGCGAGGTTCGTAAACCGGTGCGCCGCCATTTCGTAGGAGACCGCAAACGCGTCGCGCAGATCCTCCATCGAGACCTGGCGCTGCGCCTTCGCCTCAGTGAGCATCGCGACAGCGGCCCGCTCCGGGAGCAGGACCGCCCCCGCCAGGTAGTTCGCTTCGACTCGCTGCCGCAGGAACTCAGCGTAATCACGGGGCTCCTCGTGGCCGCAGACGAGACCGGCCAGTGCCCGCAGGATCGGCGCCCGCGCGTCGCGCGACGGCAGGTTCGTGCCCAGGTAGATCCGCGAATTTCGACGGTCGATCACGGAACGCGTGGAATGCGGCAGGTCAGAGACGTAGTGCAGGCTGAACCCGAGTTTCTCGGCCACGCTCGAAATGGTCCGCTGCGAGACCGGGCCACCGCTATAGCCGACGCTCTCGAGCAGCTCCGAGGCCGTCTGCTCAAGGTCTGAGAAGTAGTTGTGCGCGGTCCGCATCTGCGCCCGGAGCTCGGTGTTTGCGCGGCGCGCCTCTTCGGGAGTCGCCGCGCGTTCGCGATGCAAACGCTCGACCTCTCGATGCAGGCCGAGTATCGCTCGCAGTGTCTCGTCGCTCGTCGCTTTCGACACCCGGATCGGTTGGATGCCGAGCGACTGGAAGACCGCCCCGCGCTGCGCTCGCTCCACCGAGATTTCAAGCGCCGCCCGCTCACTCGGCGCCTCATCGATGAGGAGTTCATCAACCGTGGACTGAAGCGCCTGGGCGAGGGATCTCAGCAGGGGCAACCGAGGTTCCCGCTTGCCGTTCTCGATGGCTGACAGCTGCGACGGTGCACGGTCGACGGCCGCAGCCAACTGCTCGAGCGTCATGCCCAACGCCGTGCGACGCTCACGGATACGTCGCCCGAGGGTGAGCGCATCCCCCGCTTCCTCGGTCTCATCAGCGAGCGTCGCCGGCAGCGGCGTGGAGTCCAGAAGTGTCATGCAGACATGCTGCCAGATTCCAATACTTCTAGCAAGCAGAAATTATTGATTATTTCTCCCCCCAAAACCGTGATTCACCCGCCCCAACCTCCATCAAGATAGAAGTCAACAGCCCCTGAGCTGAACTGAACACCACAACCAACGACTCCAAAGGACACGACCATGATCACGACGACGGCGGCTCCGCAGCAGACGCGAACCGCCACCTCCTCAGCCGACGCCCGCATCGAGGTGCTCGGCCGCCCGTTCCATCGCAGCGACGAGATCCTCACCGCAGAAGCTCTGCAGTTCGTCACCGAACTGCACCGACGCTTCGGGAACCGTCGCCATGACCGCCTCGCGGATCGCCAGCGCAAGCGCTACGAGATCGGCAATGGCAGCAATCCGGAGTTTCGCGCCGATACTCGGCACCTCCGGGAGGATGCGGGCTGGCGCGTCGCGGGCCCCGGGCCCGGGCTTGAGGATCGTCGCGTCGAGATCACGGGGCCGACCGACCCGAAGATGACCATCAACGCGCTGAACTCCGGCGCGAACGTGTGGCTCGCCGATCAGGAGGACGCGACAAGCCCGACCTGGTTCAACGTGATCAACGGCCAGCTCTCCCTCTACGATGCGATCCGTGACCAGCTCGAATACACGAGCCCAGAGGGCAAGGCATACCGCGTCACCGCCGAGCGCACTCCCACGATCGTGATGCGCCCCCGAGGCTGGCATCTCGTCGAGAAGCACCTGCGCTTCGTCGACGACCGCGGGCTCGCGAGCTCCGCGTCTGGCAGCCTCGTCGACTTCGGACTCTACGCGTTTCACAATGCCCGGGAGCTGGTGTCCCGTGGCCGCGGGCCGTACTTCTATATCGCCAAGCTCGAATCGAGCGAGGAAGCACGGCTCTGGGACGACATCTTCACCTACACCGAGGCAGAGCTGGGCCTCCCCCACGGGACGATTCGAGCGACGGTGCTCATCGAGACGCTGCCGGCCGCCTTCGAAATGGAGGAAATCCTCTACGTCATGCGCGATCACATCGCGGGGCTGAACGCCGGGCGATGGGACTACATCTTCTCGATCATCAAGAATTACCGGGGGCGCGGCGCACGCTTCGTTCTCCCGGACCGCAACGAAGTCACCATGGGCGTTCCGTTCATGCGCGCCTACACCGAGCTTCTCGTGCACACCTGCCACAAGCGCGGTGCGTACGCGATCGGCGGCATGAGCGCGTTCATCCCGAACCGTCGCGACCCCGAGGTGACAGCTCGTGCCGAGGAGCGTGTGCGGGCAGACAAGCAGCGGGAGGCCGCCGACGGATTTGACGGCACCTGGGTGGCGCACCCCGACCTCATCCCGATCGCCCGGTCGGAATTCGACGCGGTGCTCGGCGACCGACCGAACCAGCTCGACCAGACCCGCGATGATGTCGAGGTCACCGCCGCACAGCTCCTCGACGTGCGTATCGGTCGGAGCATCACCGAGGCCGGCGTGCGCGATAACGTCTCTGTCGCGATCCGCTACATCGAAGCCTGGCTCCGCGGCCAGGGTGCGGTCGCCATCGACAACCTCATGGAAGACGCCGCAACCGCGGAGATCAGCCGCTCTCAGATCTGGCAGTGGGTCCAGCAGGACCAGCGCACGTCGGAGGGGCGACAGATCACTCGGGAGTGGGTCGCAGAGTTGGTGGATGAAGCGATCGCCGGCTTCGACCGGACTGAGGGTGACCGATACGATGATGCCGCTCAGGTGTTCACCGATGTCGCGCTCGGCAACGACTTCCCAGCGTTTCTGACGGTTCCCGCATACAGTCGGTACCTGATCGACGACTGATCGATCGCGAACGACGCTGCGGCCTCGGCCCCCTCAACGGGTCCGGGGCCGCAGTCGTGTTTCGGATCAGCTTGTCGCCGAATCGCTGCGTGCAACGGCCGGCCCGAGCTCGTCGACCATGAGCGATCCAGAGTCGAGTTGGCCGGTGCGGTAGGAGGCACGTCCGACCATGTGCGCGGCAATGGGCGCTGTGAGCGACTGGAACACGAAGACCGGGACGAGACCGAGCAACGTCGCGATGGAACGCTGATCGAGCGCGACCGCCGCGATGACGAGCAAGAGCCCGAAGATCTGCGGCTTTGTCGCCGCGTGCAGTCGGCTCAGCGCGTCTGGGAAGCGGAGCAGTCCGATCCCGGCGGCAAGCGACAGCAGGGCCGCGAGGAACACGCAGATCACCGCGAGAAGATCGAGGAACTGCTCAAACATGACCGACCTCCTCGGTCTCGGTGTGGGGCGGTGGTTGTTGAGCCCGACGCTTCACGAACCGTGCGACGACAATCGTCGCGAGCGTCGCAGTTGCACCGATCACCGTCATGAGCGCGATGTTGTCTGTGTGACCGCGCGCGACCATATCGGCACCGACGGCGAGCATGAGGGTTGTCAGGAGCACATCGGAGGCGATCATCCGGTCGAGGATGGTGGGGCCGCGCACGATTCGCACGATGGCAGCGAGCGCGGTGAGGGTCAGCCCGGCGCCTGAAAGGATGAGGAGAACAATCATTGCGGTACTCACCGCGCCCACCTCGTCTCTTCACGGGCTCCGACCGCAAGCACGAGCAGGCGCTCGATCTTTCGCACGTTCCGGCGCATGATGCGGATCTCCCGCTGCGTGGGTGTGTTCAAGACGTGCAAGTAGAGGGTTGACGCAAAACGGTCGACCTCGGCGACGAGCGAACCGGGGATCAGCGAAATCGTGAGCCCGACCATGGTCAGGATGAAGTCGGATTTCGTCCGAAGGCGGACGGCGATGATCGAGGTCTCGGGCGGCGGGCCGGGCCGCACCGCAAGCCAGGCCACCTGCCACGAAGCCAGCATGAGGTGCCAGAGGAAGTAGGAAAGATAACGGAACGCGTACCAGGCGTTGAATCGACCGGCGACCTCGACTGGCGGCAGGTAGAAGACTCGCATCGCAAGCACAGAGATCACAAGCCCACTGACCAGGGTGAGCAGCGTGAACTCGCGCCACAGCATCATCCACATGAGCACGAGGCCGATGATGAGGGGCAGTTCATGCAGCCGAACGCCCCACTCAATGCGTCGCGCTGTTCGTGGAGCGCGCGGTGAGGATGTCTCACTCATCGACCACCTCCGGCTCGGTTCGGCCGCTTCCCCCGCCGAGCTTGCCCGGTGTGTCGCCGAGCACCGCGTCGGTGATTCGATAGGGATCCGCGATCGCTTCGCCCGCCCTCCAGGAATACGCGAACAGCGGCCCCGCGAAGACGGTGAGTGCGACACTCACGATCACCATCCCCGTGGTGGCGCCGATCATGAGTCGTGGAATTGATTTCTGCTCCTGTTGCGGGCCGGCATCGGGCGCGTCTTGGAGTCGTTCGATGAGCGCTTCCTCCCGCTTCCGGAGCATCAGCGCCTCTGTACTGGGCGCGACGTCGCGGACCTCCGCGGGCTCGACGCGCCGCAGTGGTCGCCAGAAGGCGAGCACCCATGCGCGAGCGAGGGCGTACAGGGTGAGGAGGGAAACCAGCGCTCCGATGCCCATCAGCCAGTATGCTTCGGTGGTCTGCAGTTCCGCCGCGACGGTGAAGAGCCCCACCTTCCCGATGAAGCCGGAGAACGGGGGGATCCCTCCGAGATTCAGCATGGGGATGAAGAACAGCACAGCAATGACGGGAGCCTTGCGCATCATCCCGCCGAGTCCGGAAAGCGAGGTCGTGCCGCCCTGCCGCTCGAGCAGGCCGACCGCGAGGAAGAGCGTCGTCTGCACGATGATGTGGTGCGCGATGTAGTAGATTGTCGCTGCAAACCCGGCAGCGTTAGCCATCGCGATACCGAATATCATGTATCCGATGTGGCTGATCAGCGTGAATGAGAGCAGCCGTTTGATGTCGAGTTGCGAGACCGCACCGAGTATGCCGATGAGCAGGGTGAGACCGGCAATGACCATGAGCAGTGTGTCGATGCTTGAATCCGGAAACAACTGCGTCTGAGTTCGAATGATCGCGTAAACGCCCACTTTCGTGAGGAGCCCCGCGAACACCGCAGTCACCGGGGCAGGCGCCGTCGGGTAGGAGTCGGGCAGCCAGAAGGAGAGCGGGAAGATCGCCGCTTTGATCCCGAAGGCGATGAGCAGCGTCAGGTTGAGGATCAGCTGCATCTCCCCCGGCAGCTCACCGATCCGCACCGTCAGCTGCGCCATATTCACGGTGCCGGTCGCTCCGTAGATGAGCGCAATCGCGGCGAGGAAAAGCACCGAGGAGACGAGTGAAACGATCACGTAGGTCACGCCCGCACGGATGCGCTGCGCGGTACCACCGAGCGTGATCAGCACATAACTTGCCACGAGCAGAATCTCGAACCCCACATACAGGTTGAAGAGGTCGCCCGCGATGAACGCGTTGAACACTCCCGCGCCGAGCACGAGATAGGTCGGGTAGTAGATCGATACCGGGGTGTCACCGTCGCCATCTGCAAGGCCCTGACCGATCGAGAAGACGAAGACGCCGAGGAGCACGATGGAGGACACGAGCAGCATGAGCGCGGAGACGCGGTCGATGACCAGGGCGATGCCGAATGGCGCTGCCCAACCCCCGACTTCCATGACGAGGATGCCGTAGCTGTCGACGAGCCACATGTAGGTGCCGCTGAGCACAACGGCTGTACTCAAAGCGACCAGCGTGATCCCCTGTTGCAGGCGACGATACCCGGGCACCGTGAGCGCGATCGCAGCGCCGACGAGGGGAATGAGGACGACGAGCGGGACGAGTGCGATCATTCGCGACCCCCTGACCCGCGCGCAGCCGTGTTCGACCCGCCGGTGTTGCCGCCCGTGTCCGCTCCAGAATCGGGGGCCTCATTCACGTCGATGCCGACGCCATCCCTGTCAGGCGAAATGTCGTCATCGTCCTGTTCGTCGTCGAATTCCGGGGTGTCCTCCAGGTCCTCCTCGGTGACTTCCTCGGTCGTAAGTGCCTCGGTTGTCGAGATCTCGAGGTCGGCTTCGTCGTCCTGGACCGTGTCGTCGCGGTCGTGAGTGAGTCGCCACGACCGATAGATCAGTGCCAAGAGGAATGCGCTCACGCCGAAGGTGATCACGATGGCGGTCAGGATGAATGCTTGCGGCAGCGGGTCGCTCATCTCCTCGACGGTGGCTTCCGTCGAGATCGGGCTTTTCCCGAACGATCCGGACATCAAGAAGATGAGCAGATTTGTCGCGTTGCCGACCAGGAGGAACCCCAAGAGCAGTCGCGTAAGCGTGCGGTCGAGCATGAGGTACACGCCGCAGGCGTAGAGCACCACCATCACGATCACGAGGACAAGAGGCATGGTCATTTGGGGGCCGCCTCCTCAAACGTGGCAAGTTCTGCTTCTTCGTGCTCGTCAATCTCGACGCCGAGACTCCGCAGGACGTCGAGGATCAGTCCGAACACCACGAGGTACACTCCGACGTCGAACAGCGTCGAGGTGACGAGCGGGAGGGTGCCGAAGGGACCGAGGTCCACGTCGACCCAGGCCGACGCGAGCGGGGACTGCCCGAAGAACATTGGGATGATCGCCATAGATACGGCGATCGCGAGGCCCGTTCCCAGGATCCGCCCGGCATCGAGCGGGACGGTTGCCCCGAGCTCGTGGCGCCCGCCGGCGAGGTATCGGGCGACCAGCGCCAGGCCCGCAACGAGGCCGCCTGCGAAACCGCCCCCCGGCGTGTTGTGCCCGGTGAGCAACAGATAGACCGAGAGGAGAATGAGTGCGTGGAAGATGAGTCGAACCACGACTTCGAGCAGGATCGACCGTCGGCTCGGATCGAGGTGCCTGCCCGCGAGCACCCATGAGACGCGCTCGGTGGGGTCGTTCGGGTCCGCGACGCGGAGCAGATGGTCTTGCGCCTGACTGCGGGCGTCACGACGGCTGAGCTTGGGCCGCAGGTCCGCGCGGGTGTTGAGGAACACAAGGGATGCCACTCCCGTGGCGGCAGCGAGAATCACGGAGAGCTCGCCCATCGTGTCCCAGCCGCGAATATCTACGAGCATCACGTTGACCACGTTGCTGCCGTGTCCTCCGGCGTAGGCGAGTTCGGGCAGCTGCAGCGAGATCGGGTCGGCAATCCGCGAGCCGAGACTCACGACGGCGAGGGCGCCGAACACCATTCCCACACCGATGCCGATGAGCGCGCGACCCCAGCGGATCCCGCGAGAGGGGTGACCCTCGATTCGCTGGGGCAGCCGCCTGATCACAAGCACGAACGCGATGAGGGTGACCGTCTCCACGAGCGTCTGCGTGAGTGCGAGGTCGGCCGCGCCGTGCGTGGCGAAGATCGCGGCCATTCCGTACCCGGTCACTCCAACCAAGATCACGGACTGGAAGCGCGTTCTTGCGCGCAGCGAAGCGATTGCCGCGACTACCATGACGATCGCGATCGGCCACTCGATGAGTGAGGTGGAGAACACGATCGCGTCCGGCGCAAGATCTGAGGCGAGCAGCGTACCACCGAGGGTGACGACCATCACGATCAGGATGACTGCGAGGTAGAACGGGAGGGATCCCCGCTGCGTGAGTGCGGTTAGACGCACCGCAAGGAGGTCAACCCAGTGGGTGACGAGCCAGTAGATGTGCGACGCCGAGAAACGTTCCGGAAGCGCAGGAAGCACCTGTCGCGTGCGCGACATGAGCACAGCGACGAGAGAACCGATCAGGAGCACGAGCACAGAAGCGGCCAGTGCCGGGGTGAATCCGTGCCACAGGGCGAGGTGGCTCACGTCCCCGGTGACGGTGAGCTGCAGCAGCGGGTCGATCACCGGTGCAAGCAACCCGCCGACAAGTGTCATTGCGACGAAGAGGAGCGGTGCGACGATGACCCGCCGTGGGGGGCGATGGGCCACGGCGCACTGGTCTGTATTCGGTTTGTCCGCGAAGGTTCCCCACATGAAGCGGCCCATATATGCCACTGTCAGCATGCTGCCAAGTACTGCGATGCCGAATGCCACATAGGCAATGGGTTGTGAGGGTCCGATCGCCAGTAGTTCCCCGAAGGCAGACTCCTTCGCGACGAACCCGAAGAAGGGCGGGAAACCGGCCATCGAGGCTGCAGCGAGTCCAGTGACCACCGCGAGCATTGGCATGCGTCGACCCAACCCGCACAGTCGTCGCAGGTCACGGGTGCCGGTCGCGTGGTCAATGATCCCGACGGCGAGAAAGAGCGGTGCCTTCGCGAATGCGTGGGCGAACAGCAGTGCGAACCCTGCGAATGAAGCGCGGGGATCGGCGACACCAAATACCATGACCAGCATGCCAAGCTGGCTGACGGTGCCGTGTGCGACGATCAGCTTGATGTCCATCTGCTTGAGCGCGCGAATGCCGCCGTGCAGCATGGTGATCCCGCCGAGCACGACGAGCACGATCCGAAAGCCGGGAACGTCTCCGAAGCCCGGTGCGATGCGTGCGATGAGGTAGACGCCGGCTTTCACCATCGCAGCGGCGTGGAGATAAGCGCTGACGGGAGTGGGCGCGGCCATCGCGCCCGGCAGCCAGAACTGTGTGGGAAAGATCGCGGACTTGGACAGGGCTCCGGCGAGGAGCAGGTAGACGGCTGTCGTCGCGACCGGACCTGATGGCGGTGTCGCGACGATCTCTGACAGCAGGGAGGTACCTGCCGCGTTGGCGAGCAGGACGAAGCCGACGAGCATCGCTAGCCCACCGAGTGTGGTGACCATGAGCGCCTGGAGCGCTGCGGCGTTCGCGGTGCGCAGACCGGTGAAGTGGCCGATCAGAAGGAATGAGAATACTGTGGTGGCTTCCCAGAAGATGAACAGCAGATAGACATCATCAGCGAGGACGAGGCCGAGCATCGACACTGCGAAGCCCATGAATACGGCACCGAATCGTGCCAGCCCGGCTTCTCCCTCGTCGAAGTAGTCGACGCAGTAGAGCAGCACGAGGGCACCCGCGCCAGTAACCAGCAGCGCGAACAATGCGGAGATGGGATCCAGACGCAGGGTGAGGGTCACATCGAGTTGCGGAATCCACTCGTGCGCTTCGACGAAGACGCTCCCCTGGAATACCTGGATCGAGAGGAGGAGCACAGCGACAAAGGCCGCGGCCATCAGCACAGCGAGGACCGAGAAAGCCCGCCGTCCGAATCGTCGGATGACCGGATAGGAAAGGGGGGACGCGAGGGCGAGGATGAGGAGAATCCCCATCATCGCACCCATAGGCAGCCTGCTTTCCTGTCGTCGGCGGTCAGGTTAAGTTTATCGGAGAGTCCGGTGCATCCCGACCAGCATGAGCATCGGGTACGGTAACGGAACTTCATCGGAAATGACAAGAGGCCCGCGGCGAGCCGTCCCTTTCGGGGCGGCCGCTGCGAGCCTCTTGCATATTAAAAAGGAGTTCGGCGGTGTCCTACTCTCCCACACCCTCCCGAGTGCAGTACCATCGGCGCAGTCAGCCTTAGCTTCCGGGTTCGGAATGTAACCGGGCGTTTCCCTGACGCTATAACCACCGAAACACT
>JBBAFK010000046.1:0-23258 GCA_041655455.1 Leucobacter sp.
GATTCGTAGAGTTCGACCGCGCGGCGGCGAAACTCGTCGGTGTAGGTGTTCGCTGGCATCTTGGTTATTCTCGCTTCTCCAGCTGGTTACTGGGTCATGCGTGTCCAAGATCAGGGGGTAAGTCCCGTCGTCTTCGACGGCACGACCACCGCTGACTGCGCATACCAGGTCGCCTTCGACTACGTCGAGTACGGCCGGATCCAGGCCGAGTTCGCTGCGGAGCAGCTTGACGGCCAGGGCAACATCCTCATGGTCCGCGGCCTTCCGGGCAACACCATCGATGAGGACATCTTCGCGGGCGTGAACGAGGTTCTCGCGGATTACCCTGAGATGAGCATCGTCGGCGAGGTCTACGGTGAGTGGACTGAATCCGTCGCGCAGCAGGAAGTCGCGAAGATCATTCCTTCGCTTCCCGCGATCGATGGCGTGCTCACCAACGGTAACGACGGCGGCGGCACGCTGGACGCGTTCCGTCAGGCGGGCACCGATCCGCTGCCGCTGATCATTCAGGGCAACTCGGGTCAGGGCCTGCAGGGATGGACCGAGGTCGTCGACGAGAACCCCGATTACCTCTCGATGTCGATCTCCTCGCAGCCGAGTATCTCCTCGACCGCTGCCTGGCTCGCGACGCTGCTCGTCAATGACCTTGATGACGCACGCGATATCCCCGACATGACCATCTTCTCCCCGCTGCTGGTCATCCCCGAGGAGAACCGTGTCGCATGGAGCGAGGCACTCGAATACACCGAGATCGCCGAGAACCCGACCACCCTTGAGGCCACCCGCGAGATCATCGCGGCTGCCATCGCCGGTGATCCGATCAAGGTTGACAGCCCCCTCCCTCCAGCCTAAACGAGAAGATCCCTCCGAAGAAAAGTTGAACGCGAGATGATTGAGAATCATGCAGAGACGCCGACCCTTGTGGTCGACGGCGTCTCGAAGAGCTTCGGCTCGACACAAGCGGTGAAGAACGCCTCGTTCCACGTCGCTCGAGGCGAGCTCATCGGTATCGCCGGTCACAACGGCGCTGGTAAGAGCACCGTGCTGAAGGTGGTCAACGGGTCCGTTCCCGGCGATGTCGGCAGCGTGACGATCAATGGTGTGCGTCGTTCAGCAACTGAGGCGATTGCGCACCCCGAGCAGATCGGGGTGCGCACCGTCTACCAGGAGCTCGCTCTCGCGCCGAGCCTGCGCGTCGACGAGACGGCCGCGGTCTTCGACCCGTCCGCTCGTGGACGTCGCTGGCGCAGCGACGCGTGGAAGAGCTTGAAGGCTGTGCTCGACGAAATGTTCCCGGCGCACGGCATTCGCCACAACCATGTCATCTCAGACCTCTCATTCGCCCGCCGGCAGATGATCGAGTGCGCGATGACGATGGTCGATGCGGGGCAGCCCGCAAGCCTCGTCATTCTGGACGAGCCCACCTCTTCGCTTGATGGAACGGCGACAGAGAACTTTTACGCCTATTTGAAGAAGCGCGCACGTGACGGCCTCTCCGCTATTGTCACGACCCACCGTCTCAACGAAATGATCGACAACCTCGATCGCATTTACGTCATGCGCGACGGGCGGGTGCTCGGAGAGCACGATGCCGCTACAGCCTCGAAAGAATCCCTCGTCAACGCGATGGGTCTCGCCGAGCACGAGGAAGCGGGCCTCTCTGCAGAGTCCGCTCCGGCTGAGGGATCCCTCACCAGCGCAGTTGCCGCGGTGAATGCGGAGGCGACCCACGACGGCAGTGTCATTGAACTCGTGCAGGTGAACGACGACGGAGCGGAAGAGCGTTTCGAAATTCGCACCGGAGAGATCGTCGGCTTCGCGGGTCTCGAAGGTCACGGACAGCTCGAAGCGCTGGAAGCGATCTATCGCGCTTCGGGGAGCCGCCCCGGCAAGGCCGGGCGCAAGCGCCGGACCGAGCATCTCACTACCTCGGTGGTTGGTGACTCCGCCTACGTGAGCGGTGACCGTGGTGTTCGAGGGATCTTCCCCATCTGGGACGTGGCCAAGAACATCAGTTTCTCCAGCCTGAAGAAGCCGCTGACGCGAGCCGGACTGATCTCGTCGGCACGTGAGAAGGAACTCATCGACGAGTGGTACCGGCGGCTCGGCATCAAGGGCGAACCGAGCGATATCATCACGAGCCTCTCCGGCGGCACGCAGCAGAAGGCGTTGATGGCGCGAGCCATGGCCGTGCACTCCAGCCTGCTGCTGCTCGAGGACCCCACGCGCGGGGTCGATCAAGCCACGAAGGGCGATTTCTACGGAATTCTGCGTGAGCAGGCCGAGAAGGGCCAGACGATCGTCTGGTACTCGACTGAGAACGAGGAGCTTCGCAATTGCGACCGCGTCTTCGTGTTCCAGGTCGGACGCGTGGTGGGCACCCTCACCGGCGAAGAAGCGACCGAGGACGCCGTGATCGCGCTCTCCTTCGGTCAGAGTGCTCCCGCGGGCGACGCCCCAACGACTTCAACGGAGGAGAAATGACTTCGTTCCCTGACGATACGGTAACGCGCCTCAAGGGGGATTCGGCGTTGCGTCTGATGGCACGTGCACCTTGGTTCATTCCCACGGTTGCCGCCATCATCGTGTTCGTTCTGCTCGTCGCTCTGCGTCCGGCAGTTGCTTCATTCACGGGGCTGTCGCTCGTGATCACGCCGCTCTTGCCGCTCATCTTCGCGGTGCTCGCGCAGATGTTCATCATTGCGGGCGGTGATATCGACCTCGGCATCGGTTCGTACATCGGCCTGGTGAACGTCATCTTTGCGGTGGTGATCCCCACCAACCCGGTGCTCGGCATCATTCTGCTCCCACTGATGGTCCTGGCGTACGCCGGGATGGGGGCGCTGATATATCTCCGAAAGCTTCCGTCTATCGTGGTGACGCTCGGCATGTCCTTCGTGTGGCTCGGCATCGGCATCGTGCTGCTCCCAACTCCGGGCGGTCAGGTTCCCCAGTGGATCGTCTCGATGGTCCGCTTCAATCCGGGTGTGATTCCGATGGGGATCGTGGTCATCGTCGTGACCACCGTGATCGTCGCCTGGTTCCTTGAGCGGAGCAAGTTCGGCGCCGTGCTGCGCGGCGTCGGTTCGAACCCCGAGGGCATTCGTCGTGCCGGCTGGTCGGTGCTCCGCTCCAAGCTCAGTCTCTACGCACTCGCCGGGCTGTTCGGCGTGATCTCCGGACTCTACCTGAGTGGTCAGGGTGGCGGTGGTGACGCGAATATCGCGCAGAGCTACGTGCTGTTGAGTATTGCCGGCGTCATCGTCGGTGGCGGCAGCTTCGCAGGCGGCAAGGTGTCCGTTGTCGGCGCGGTTGCGGGTGCGCTCGTTGTCGGACTCATCGGGTCGCTGCTGCAGTTCCTCGGAGTTCCTTCAAGCTATCAGGCGGCCGCGCAGGGTCTTGTGCTGGTCTTCGTGCTGGTGCTGCGAGCCATTTCTAGTTGGATCCGCAGGGATCGAGGTGCATTGTGAGTGAAACGAATCGACACCAGAGCTTCGGGCAGAGGGTGGCAGGCATCTTCCAGCGCCCCTCGACTCCGGCATTCATCGGGCTGATCCTGATCTGGCTCGCTATCGGCGTGCTCGCCGGTCGCGGCCTGTGGGATACCCTCAACGCGGGCATCATCATCGCCACGTTCCTGGTGATTGCCGGCATCGGCCAGCTCTTCGTCATCACGGTCGGCAACGGCGGCATCGACCTGTCGGTGTCCTACATCATGACGCTCAGCGCCTACCTCGGGTGCACGATCATGGCGGGCCAGGATGAAAACATCGCGCTCGGTCTCGTCGTTGGCGTGGTCGCCGGCGCAGTTGCCGGAACGATTTCGGCGGTGCTGATCGAGGTCGTCGGAATGCCACCCCTGGTGGGTACGCTCGCCGTCGGGTTCGGGATTCAGACGCTGGCCCAAATCTACTCCGGAAACGTTGTCGGGGTCGCGAGCCCGGCGCTCTCCGACTTCACCACCGCGCAGATCGGTCCGATTCCGGTGATTGGCGTCGTCGGCGTGGTCATCGTGATCATCTTCGCCATCATCCTCAAGCGCACCGCGTACGGTCGCAAGGTTGAAGCTGTGGGCCAGAAGCCGGTCGCTGCGGGGCTTGCGGGCGCACGCCCCTCGCTGATTCGCGGTTCCGCTTTCGTGCTCTCCGGGGCGACCGCAGGGCTCGCGGGTGTGCTGCTCGCCGCCTACAGCGGCGGCCCGTCGCTCGGTCTCGGTACGCCGTATCAGCTCTCAACGATCGCGGTCGTCGTGCTTGGTGGGTCCCTGATCGCGGGCGGCCGCGGCATCCTGCCGGGTCTGTGGGCCGCGGCGGTGCTGCTCACGCTTCTCACGACGCTTGGCAACATCACTCGACTGTCGTCCGGCTACCAGTACATGATCCAGGGCGCACTGATCGTGCTCGTGCTTGCAATCGCGAGGGATCCGAGCCGTCGTCGTCGAAGCAATCGTCTGCGCGATGACGCCGACGAGGAGAAAGCCGCGGAACCCGCACTCATTTCAGAACAGCAAAAGGAGGCCTGACCAATGGCAGACATCGAATACTCGGAGGCGCAGCCGCTCGTCGACGCAGCGTTGGCGCGTGCCGCTGAACTCCAGGTGCCCATCAGTGTCTCGGTCGTGGACCGTACGCGCGAACTCGTTTCGTTCGCTCGCCAGCCCGGTGCTCCGATCTTCACCGCGAAGGTCGCGACCGGGAAGGCCTACACGGCGGCCTCGCTGTCGGTTCCGACGCAGGTGACCCAGCAGTTCACGCACTCGGGCGGTCCGTTCTACGGGCTCGAATCGCTCGGCGGCGGCGTGATCTCCACGATTCCGGGCGGTATCCCGCTCATGCGCGACGGTGCAGTGGTCGGCGCTGTTGGTGTTTCTGGCGGTTCAGCCGAGGAAGACCTCGACATCGCGCAGGCGGCTGCGGATCGCTTTGAGGGGGGACAGGCATGAGCGCCGGGAAGTTCGCCGGAAAGCGTGTCATCCTCACTGGCTGCGTGGCAAATATCGGACTTGCCACCGCCGAGTTGTTCGCGCGTGAGGGTGCCTCTCTCTTCCTCATCGACATCGACCCGCGCGTGGCAGAGACCGCGGAACGTGCCCGTTCGCTCGGCGCGCCGGTGGTCGGTTTCGCGACCGCCGACGTCGGAGATCCCGAATCCGTCAAAGGCGTCATCACACAGGCGGCCGCAGAGCTCGGCGGCGTCGACGTCATTCTGAACAATGCCGGGATCCAGCGCAGCGGCGTCATCGAGGAGTTTTCCATCGAGGACTGGAACGCCACCATGCGAATCAACGCGGGTTCGTGCTTCCTGTTCGCGAAGTACGGCGTCCCGCATCTGAAGGCCGCCGGAGGCGGCGCGATCGTCAACACGGCGTCGATTGCCGGAACGCACGGCGGCCCGCCGAGCCTGTCCGGATATTCGGCCTCGAAGGGTGCGATCGTCGCGTTCACGAAGGTGCTCGCGAAGGAGGTCGGCCCGTTCGGGATCCGCGCCAACGCGATCGCGCCCGGCTGGGTCGACACCGCATTCAACGATCCCGTCATCGAATTCCTCGGTGGCCAGTCCGCCGTGGACGCAGACGTTGAGAACAACGTGCCCCTGCGTCGACAGGGATCCCCCACGGAGATCGCCTCCGCTATCGCTTTCCTCGCCTCTGAAGACTCGTCATACATGACGGGTCAGGCACTGATCATCAACGGAGGGGCCGGCTGAGCATGGCTGACAACTTGACAAAACTCAACCACCTGATCGACGGCAAGTCGGTTCCGCCCTCGTCGGGGGAGTACCGCCCGGGCACGAACCCTTCGAACGGTGAACCCACCGTCGACATCGCGTCGGGTAACTCGGCGGACGTCGAAACCGCGATCGAGGCCGCAAGCCGGGCATACTCCGGTTGGCGCCGCTTCGGCTCGGCGGAGCGCGGTCGCATCCTGATGGGCGTGGCAAACCTTCTGCGCGAACGGGCCGACGAGATCGCGGATATCGAGATCATCGACACGGGCAAGCCGCGATTCACCGCGCTCGCCGAGATCGAGAACTCGGCCGCCTACTTCGAGTTCTACGCGACACTGGTGAACCTGCCGGTGGGTGACGTGATCGACATCCAGCCCAACCAGCACGTCTTTACGCGCCGCGAGCCGTTCGGTGTCGTCGGAATCATCACGCCGTGGAACCTGCCGCTCAACCAGGGTGCCCGGGCAATCGCGCCGGCACTCGTGGCCGGAAATACGATCGTCGTGAAGCCCGCAGAGACCTCTTCGCAGTCGACGATCTTGCTCGCCGAACTCTGCCTTGAGGCGGGGCTGCCAGACGGCGTTCTGAACATCGTGCTCGGGTCCGGCTCCAAGGTCGGCACGGCAATCGTCGAGCACCCGAGCGTCCGCAAGGTCGCGTTCACCGGCTCCGTCGAGGTCGGGCGAAAGATCGGTCGCGTCGCGGCTGAACGCATCATCCCGCTGACGCTGGAGCTCGGTGGCAAGTCGGCGAACGTCGTGTTCGAGGACGCTGACCTCGACTTTGCCGTTGGCGAAGCCGTGCGCGCATTCACGAACAACGCGGGCCAGGTCTGCTCGGCCGGTACGAGGCTCTTCGTGCAGCGCTCCGTGTACGACGAGTTCGTGCGCAAGGTCGCCGAAGCCACGGGCAAGCTGAAGGTCGGAACCGACGTCGGCCCGATGATTACTCGAGATCAGTACGAGCAGGTGCAGAAGTACTTCTCGGTCGCTGAGGAGGACGGCGCGGTCACCCACGTGGGTGGCGGGCTGGCCGAGGATCCCTCGCTCGCCGGCGGGTTTTTCGTGGAGCCCACCGTCTACGGCGGCACGAATGAGATGCGGATCGCGCAGGAGGAAATCTTCGGCCCGGTGCTCATCGCGATCCCGTTCGAGGACGAGGAAGAGGCCGTTCGCCTCGCGAACGACTCCGACTTCGGTCTCATCTCCGGCGTCTTCACCCGTGACATCGGGCGGGCCCTGCGGATGGCGGATCGGATCGAAGCCGGACAGGTCTTCGTCAACAGCTGGTCAACCGGCGCCGTGCAGATGTCGTTCGGCGGCCACAAGGACAGCGGCTACGGACGCGAGAAGGGCATTGAGGCGATCAACCACTACAGCCACCTCAAGTCCGTTGCGGTGATCTACTGATGGCTCGCCTGCAGTTCATCGGCCTGGGCACCATGGGTTCGCCCATGGTGCGCCAGCTCGTCGAGGCGGGCAACGAGGTGTGGGTCACCGACGCGAACCCCGAAGCCGTCGCACGCGTCGTCGAGACAACGGGAGCGAACGCATGGAGCGAACCCGGTTCACCGAACGGTGTCGACATCGTTCTCCTCATGCTGCCCAACAGCGGCATCGTGGAGGCCGTGCTCGGCCGCACCGACGACCCCGAATCGTTCAGCGGGCGACTTGACGCGGAAACCATCGTGCTCGACATGAGCTCCTCGAACCCCGACTCCACCGCGAAGCTCGCAGCCATGCTCGCCGAGCGGGGCGTGAAGCTCGTCGACGCCCCCGTCTCTGGCGGACCGATCAAGGCCGCATCGGGCGAGCTCGCCATTATGGTGGGCGGCTCAGAGGAAGACGCAGTGTGGGCGAGCGTGCGCCCCATCCTGGAAACGCTCGGCGCGAGCGTGACACGGACGGGCCCGGTCGGTTCGGCTCACGCCTTGAAGTCGCTGAACAATCTCCTCTCCGTGGTCGGCATCGTCGGCGCAGTCGAAGTGCTGCAGGTCGGGGCGAAGTTCGGGCTCGAACCAGGGGTCATGCTCGACGTGCTCAACCACTCCACCGGCCGCAACCACGCGACCGAGGTGAAGCTTGGGCCGCAGGTCCTGGATCGCGGCTGGAACGTCGGATTCTCACTCGAACTCACCGTCAAGGACATCAAGACGGCGCTCGAACTCGCTGAATCCATGGGCGTCAAGATCCCGGTCTCCGAGGCCGCCGTGGAGATTGCCAAGCAAGCCCTCGCATCGAAGAACGGCACGCCGGCTGACCAGTCGCAGATCGCCGAATATCTCGAACAACTCAACGACGTCTCACTGGCGCGCTGACCAGGAAGGAACACAACTCATGAACCAGGAACTTTTCGATCAAGGCCTGAAGACCCGCCGCGAGGTGCTCGGCGACGCCTACGTCGACGCCGCACTCGCCAACGCAAACGAGTTCTCCACGGAAATGCAGGAGCTCGTCACCCAGTACTGCTGGGGAGACGTCTGGAACCGTCCCGGCCTGCCGCGCGCATCACGGAGCCTGATCAACCTCTCCATGCTGACCGCGCTCAACCGCTCGCACGAGCTTGCCACCCACGTCCGCGGTGCGATCAACAACGGTGTCACTCGCGACGAAATCAAGGAAGTCTTCTTGCAGACGGCGATCTACTGCGGCGTGCCGGCAGCGATCGAAAGTTTCCGCGTGGCAAACGCCGTCTTCGCCCAGATGGACGAAGAAGCCGCGCAGTAGTTCGCAGCAGCGGGGATCGAGAGGGCGCGATGAAGCGGGGAGACGAACGGGGCGGAACACACCGTGCGGCCGTTGCAGGACCGGCAGCGTGGGAAGATTCATTCTCCACGCTGCCGGACGGCGAGCCCGTGTTCGAGGTGATCGACCCGCGGTTCATGGACTGCATCGACCTCGTCGCGCGCCTTGAACGCCTGTACTTCGGGTGTCGCTGGGCGGAGGGCCCCGCATACTTCGCCGACCAGCGGAGCCTCATTTTCAGCGACATCCCGAACCGCCGCCTTCTGCGGTACGACGAGTCGTCGGGCGCGGTGTCGGAGCTGCGCACCAACACCGGCAACGCGAACGGAAATACCCGCGACCTGCAGGGCCGTCTCATCACCTGTGAACAGGGTGCCCGTCGGGTCATCCGCACGGAACCCGACGGCTCAATCACCGTGCTCGCCGACTCGTTCGAAGGTCGGCCCCTGAACTCCCCGAACGACGCGGTCGTGCATTCCGACGGCTCGATCTGGTTCACTGACCCGAGCTACGGCATCGCGACCGATTTCGTTGGAAACCGAGCTGCTCAAGAGCAGCCGGCGAATCACGTCTTCAGACTGGATGCGGAAACGGGGGAGCTCCGGGTCGTCGCGTCAGACTTCTGGAAACCGAACGGGCTCGCCTTTTCACCGGATGAATCCCTGCTCTACATCGTCGATTCCGGCTTCCTCCCCGACCCGGACGGGCCTCGGCACGTGCGGGCATTCCACGTCACGCCCGATGGGAGCCTCCAGGGCGGCGACGTTGTCACCGAGGTGAGTCCAGGGATCCCTGACGGTCTCCGCATCGACACCGAAGGCAGGCTCTGGGTCGGAGCGGGCGACGGCGTGCACTGCTATCTTCCCGACGGCACCCTGATCGGCAAGATCCGCGTCGGCGAAGCGGTCGCGAACCTCACGTTCGGCGGCCCGGACCGGAACCGGCTCTACCTCACCGCGACGACGTCGCTCTACGGCATTTTCGTCGAAGCGCGCGGCGTCCAGCGCCCCTGACTCACGCGGCGGCGGGCGTCTCCTCGCGCTGTGATTTCCTGCCCACCAGCACAGAGCGGTCACACCCGCACCGTCGAGAACGTCAAGCTTCTCTCACATTAGTGCCCGCGGAACGCCTCTGCGAGCCACCATGCGCACCGTCAGAGGCGATGCGGGCGTCGACGACGAGCGGCCGTTCAGGGCTGATTGCAAGCCACTCCCGGAGCCCTGCGAGGTCCGCGGGATCCCGCACGGTCAGACCGTCAGCGCCAAAACCTTGGGCGAGAGCTGCAAGGTCGACGGGAGGGAACGTGACTGTCCCGACATCAGGTGCGGCCTGCTCACTGCTGTGCTCGCCGAAGTGGTGCACCTCGGCGCCGTAGGCGTCATCGTTGTAGACGATGACGAGGAGTGGCAGTCCGAGCCGCACCGCTGTTTCCAGCTCCGCAAGGCCCATCAGAAAGCCGCCGTCACCCGTTCCGAGCACACCGAGGCTGATGGGGCGCAGCGCACCGAGCGCGGAAGACTCCACGTCGATCTGCACGACCTTCGCCGCGGGCCCAATGAGACGGCCGTGGCGCGTCGTCCACATGTTGAGCGCGCAGCCCACACCGATGATGAGGTCGGCGTCAGCGATGAGCTGAGCGGTGAGTGGTGACGAGAAGCCGCCCGAAATGCCGAGGTCGAACGGGTCGCCAGCGAAGAGCCCCTTCGCGACGGCCGAGGTCGCGAGCAGCGCACCGCTCGCTTCCGCGAGGGCCCGAAGTTCCGGGCCCGCGCCGCGTCCGCCACGTCCCGCGACGATCACGGGCCGTTCGGCGGCCTCGATGAGGTCTGCGAGTTCGCACACCGAGATATCGCTTGGCCGGGGCGGTTCGGGTGCGACCGGCGGCACGAGACCCTCGAGTGCGGTGAGTGCTGCCGCGGGAGCAGGCATGGCCTGCACATCGATCGGGAGGTTCAGCACGGCCGTGCGCCGCTCATCCCGCGCCGCACGGAATGCCCGCACCACATCGTTGAGCGCGCTCTCGGGGGTGTGCGCACGATGCGACTCTGCGGTCACCGCGTGAGCGAAGCCCTGCTGATCCATCGAGAAATTCGAACCGACCGCTGCGGCCCTCGCCTCGGCGGCGAGCACCAGCAGGGGAGTGCGGCTCTTTGCCGCCCCCGATCCCCGTTGTCGCGTTCGTGAGCCCGCACCCCTGATGCACCGACATCAGCGCGACCGTGCCCGACACACGTGCGTACGCGTCCGCCATGGTCGCGGCCCCGCCCTCGTGGCGTGTCGCCGTGAATGGAACGCCGGCCTCACGGAGCGCGTTGGTGACCGCGAAGTTTCCCGACCCCACGACGCCGAAGCAGTGCCCGGCTCCGAGCCGTGCGAGGGCACGGCCGACGAGGTCGGCGACAGTGAGGATGGTCATGAGGGTTCTTTCCGATGGGCGCGCAGGGTGGGCTGTGCCGGCCTATTCCATGAGCGCGAAGACGCGCGCCGGGCTGCCTGTGCCGCCCACGATCGGCAGTGGAGCAACGATGATCGCGGCACCCTTCGGGGGCAGCTGCGCGAGGTTCTGCAGTGAGGTGACGCCGTACTTATCGGCGCCGAGCAGATGGTAGTGCACAGGGAACGGCGGGTTGAGTTCGGCACGACGGCCCCAGTCGATACCGACGGTCTCCACGCCGATCCCGGAGACCTCGGTGCGTGAGGCGATCCACTCGGCCGCCTCGGCGGAGAGGCCTGGTGTGTGCGAGCCGGTCTCGTCGGCGTTCAGGAACGCCTCCTGGTCTTGCGCGCGAGCATCCCAGCCGGTGCGGAAGAGCACCCAGGTGCCCGGCTCGAACGTACCGTGTTCGGCCTCTCACGCCTCGATGCGGTGGCGTTCGATGAGGAAGTCGGCGTCGGCGGCGGCCTCGGCCGCAAAGTCGAGTACCGTGGCGGGCCCCACGAGGCGCGCCGGCGGGATCTCGGACACGTCGCGGCCATCGCGACCGCTGATCCAGTGGATGGGGGCGTCGATTTGGGTGCCGATGTGCTCGCCGGTGTGGATGTTGGCGTGCTTCCAGAACGGGCCGGGCTCGTTGTACTCGCTCACTGTTTCGAATGAGAAATCGATCAGGTTTGCGAACGGCTCGGGGAGCTCGAGGGTCGGTGTCGACGATTACATCTGGTTCGTGAGATCGACGATGCGAAGTGACCCCGAGGCGACGGCGCCAAGCAGGGCGAGGATAACGGACATGGTGCTCCTCAGCGCCTGAACAAGGCTCCAGGTTGGAGGGAAGCGGACTCCACGAGGCGGTTCAGTACGCTTGCCGTTCAAGCGTATCGGGCAGCAACGACATATTGGCGGGTCGGAGGTGATCCCGCGCCTACTGGCCAGATGGCTGCCGCCAAATTTGAAAGACTCTTAGGAGGGCAGCGCCGGCGGCTATTGCGGCGAGCCCGAACAGGGGGAGGGCTGGGCCGAGAACCGGAAGGGCCGCGGTGAGAGCGTAGGGAAGCGCGAACCCGAGGTAGGCAACGACATAGAAGATACCTCCGGCGAGGCCCCGTCGATGTGCAGGTGCGAATCGTTCGATATCGATCAAGCCAGCGCGGAGGCAGAGGCCATACGCAACGCCGAACAGCACGGAAGCAACGAACGCGACTCCGGGGGTTACTGGTGTTCCAAAGAGGGCGAGGGTTACAAATCCGAGTGCCGCGAGTAGCGCGCCAACGACACCGGCCTTCGGGCCGAACGCCCGCGCGCGTGCGATCAGCTGCATAGTGACCCCGGTGCCGAGTGTGACGAAGGCGAGAACGCCAGCTGCCAGCGAGCCTGCGAATGCGCCCCCGAGCTGTGCCGGGATCACCACCATGGGCAAGCTGCCGACGGAGAAGACCCATAACGCCATCGGGATCGCCCACGCGAGTGCTCGGCGCACGCTGCCTGCGGGCGCATCAGTGGGCCGGGCGGGGGTGGCGGGGGCGGCCGGTCTGGTGGGAGCTGCGGACCTAGTGGCCGCGAGACTGGGGCTCGCCCAGGCGGAATCGGTTCTCGTTGGCCGAGATCTGAGTCCACCCCACGCGAGGACCAGCATCGACAGCGCAGAGAGCGCAACCGTCGTTGTGATCGCGAGTGTCAAGTTCAGCGGGTAAGGGGAGAAGGAAGCAATGAAACCCGCAACGAACGGACCGATGGCGAACCCGGCGCTGAGGAGCGTTCCGGCGAGCGCACTGCCGCCGTGAGGGCTGATTCGACCCATCCATGCGTTCCCAGAGCTGATGGCGAGGCCGACACCGATGCCAACGATCAGCCGCGCGAGTGCGGTGGCCAGTGGGGTGACGAACAGTACGAGTGCGAGATTGCCCGCGATCACTGCTGCCGTGCCGAGAAGTGTGAGTTTGCGTTCGTTGAATCGATCCGCGAGGTATCCGCCGACGAGCAGGCTGGGCACCAGTCCGAGCGCATAGAGCCCGAATGCAATCTCGAGGCTCCCATCAAGGTAGCTGCCAGTCTCGCGGAATACCGGGATGAGCGCGACAAAGTGGTTCGTCGCCCAACCGGAGCCGAAGAGCAGGAGGAGGAGCGCTTGCGCATCGCGGGGGTGGTCGATGCGGTACACTCGGCGCTCCTTCGTGGCTCGGGTGTGGACGGCCTGCGAACCCCCGGTGCGGGGAGTAGGGCGCGGCGCTCCTCAGGGCGAGTGTAGGGCCGGGCTCGGCGCGCCCACGGCCTCCTGTGTTGCGGTGCGGCACGGCCACGTTTTTGACACATCGGAACTGGGAGGATCTCTGCTGGATCGACCTGACAAACAGAGGAGCGCCCTGCGTGATGGCAACCCCGAGTTCTTCGCTGCCTGCACTCGAACTGGTGCCGCCCGGAGATCTGAGAGATCGACTCAACGAGCAAGTGTTGAGTGGGGTGAAAACGGCGACGAGTCGGCTCGTGGTTATGGATGCCATGGCTGGCATCGATCCTGAGCCCGTTGGCACGCGCATGGCCTTGCTTGGCTCGGACGGCGAGCAGCTCGCCGTCGTGGAGATCACCCGGGTCTTCATCGCCCCCTTCGGAACTATCGGCGCTGAGGTGTCTGCAGCGGAGGGGGAGTGGATGGTTGATCCCGCGGACTGGCGGGCCGCACACACCCGCTACTGGACAGCGCAAATACCCGCTATCCGTTCCCATCTGTTGGATGAGGGATGGGAGCTCACTGAGGAGACGCCGGTGATCGTGCGTTTCTTTTGCCACATCAAGGAGGATGAATGATGAATACCCCCACCACTACTGTGACTGCGTGCCCGTGGGTGAGCGGTGTGACGCTTGAGGATCTGCAAAACAGGTCCCGTGAGACGCTCAACGAGAACCTGGGCATGGAATTTATCGAGCTCACCGATACTGAACTGCGCGGCCGAATGCCTGTGGATCGGCGCACCGTCCAGCCTGCCGGTGTGCTGCACGGCGGGGCATCGGTGGCTTTTGCAGAGACGCTCGCTTCGTGGGCCGGTTATTTATCGATTGACCGAGAGCGCTTCCATGTGGTGGGCCAGGAGATCAATGCCAACCACGTGCGGCCGGGCCGGCCGGGCACATGGGTATACGGTGCAGCGACCCCGGTCCACATTGGCCGGCGTGCCCACGTGTGGGAGGTGCGGATCACCGGGGAGGACGGCAAGCTCGTGTGCATCTCTCGGTGCACACTCGCGGTGATCGAGCAGGCGAGCGGGTACGCGGCCCCCGAGAGCCGGTAGCTTTTCGCGCGAGACTCAATTACACACACGAAGGGGGTGTTCCGTCTTGTGAACGGAACACCCCCTTCGTGTGTGCGCTACGGGTTAGCCTCGAGCGATTTCGAGTCCCGCAGACGGTGTCGTCGCGAGGCTGCGCATGGCCCCCTCGATGACGAACGGGTCACCGTACCAGGTGAGGCCGTCCTTGAACTTCTCCCGCTCCCACTTGATCGGCACCCAGTCGGGATCGAAGATCAAATAGCCGCCAGCGTAGATCTCGACGCGGTGGCCTGAGCCGGGGTCCATGACGTAGAGGTACATCGCCTGGCCGATACCGTGCTTGCCGGGGCCCAAATCAAAGTGGACATCGTAGTCGGCGAGAATATCCGCTGCCGTGAGCACGTCAGAGAGATTTTCGAGGTTGAAAGCCATGTGGTGCAGACGGGCGGTCTTGCCCTCTGAGTTCGCGACCATGGCGAGATCGTGCACCTGGGGTGTGACTGACATCCATGAGGCCAGAACGGTCTCATCATCGCGGTGGAGCTGGTACTCACGGCGGTTGAAGCCGAGATTGTTACGCACCCACTGTTCGGCCTGGTTGATCGTTTCGCGCGAGGTTTGCACATTGAAGTGGTCGACTCGTCGTACCCCGAGACCGCGGCGCTTTGAGCTATTGCTCGGGAGCTTGGAGCGGATCTCCTCCGGTGCCTCGGGCTTGTCGATGTCGTAGTAGAGCTCGAAGGGATGCTCTGAGCCAGGAACCAGGAAGCGGACGGCTGTGCCTCGGCCAAGCTCGGTGCCGGCGGGGAGCTCAATCGCCTCGACCTCCTGCTTCTGGAGCACTTCGTACATGATCTCCACATCCTGCGGACGCCGCATGCGGAAGCTGTAGGAGTTCACGATGTTATCGTCTTGCTGGGTCAGCACGAGCGAGTGGTGGGTCAGCTCCATGTAACCGCGCAAGTAGGCGGTGTTGCCGACACGGGCAACAACCTCCATGCCGAGGAGGTCGCTGAAGAAGTGCAGAGACTTCTCAAGATCCTGAGTGCCGACGTTGATTGCGCCGCACTGGGCGACCGAGGGGCCCGGATCGTAGTTGTCGAGGAGGCGTGCCATTTCTATTCCTTTCGAAGGTTGCAAGATCGTGGTGCCGGGTTTAGGGGACCCGGATCACTTCGGTGTAGGGCGGGATCGCGGGAGCTTGCTCTGCGTTGTCAATGTCGGTGATCTCCCGCCGGATCTGGACCTTGTCGAGCTTGCCTGCGCCATTACGCGTCACAACATCGGTGATGACCAGGCGCGAGGGGAGCTTGTATCGGGCGATGCGTCCACTGAGAAACTCTCTGAGCTCTTCGAGAGACAACGGGTCTTTAGCAAAGGAGACGACCGCGCACACGGTTTCGCCCCATTTCTCGTGCGGGACTCCGACGACCGCAGCGTCAGTGATGTTCGGGTGAGCGTTGAGGGCGTTCTCGATTTCGGCAGGGTAGATGTTCTCGCCGCCGGAGATGATCATGTCCTTGAGCCTGTCGACGATGAAGAAGTACCCGTCTGCATCGACGTAGCCGATGTCGCCAGTGCGGAACCAGCCATCGCTCGTGAACGCGGCGGAGGTTGCCTCGGGATTATTCCAATAGCCAACTGAGACGTTCGGACCCTGCACCCACATTTCGCCGGTCTGGCCCGGCTCAACCTCGCGGAGCGAATCGGGGTCAACGATCTTCACGCTGCCGTACGGCATGGGAACCCCGCAGGAGCCGAGCTTCTTCGTAGTCATGGCCGACTCCAGCTGCGTCGCAAACGGGGCGGTCTCGGTCAGCCCCCAAGCTTGCTGCAGCATGACGTTCTTCTGGGCGTACAGTTCGATGAGTGCCGGAGGCACGGGCGCGCCCGCAACGGTTGTCGATCGGAGGACGCTCAGGTCGGCCTGGTCGAACCCCTCTTGCCGCTGAATTGCTGCGAGCATGGCCGGCACCAAAAACATGCTGTTGACGCGGTGCTTCACGAGGTCGGCGAGTGCCTGTGCCGGATCGAACTGGCGGCGGATGACGAGCGTTCCACCGCGGGTGATGGTGCGCAGACTGAACGCGTTAAACCCTCCAATGTGGAATAGCGGCGCGACGGCTAGCGAGACATCGCCGAACCGTGTGTCCAGCACGGAATCGACGTTCGCTTGCCCCCACCACAGGTTGCCATGGGTCAGCATGACACCCTTCGGCTTTCCTGTTGTGCCTGACGTGTAGAGCAGCGCGGCGAGATCGTTTTCATCCTGGGGCATATGAGTCACGCCCTCGGGTGAGGCTGAGCGGAACTCCTGGAACGACATCCACCGGGGATCCTGGAAGTCGCTCTCGATGTTCTCGTCGTCATCGATGAGCAGCGGATGACGCACGGAGAGTTCGTCAATGAACGCGCTGATGGTCTCGGCCTGCCCAGGTTCTGAAACCAGCACGTCTGGACGTGCATCGAGCAGCACAGTCCGAACTTCTGGCCCAGCAAGACGGAAGTTTAGAGGCAAGAACGCTGCGCCAACGCTCACCGCGGCGAAGTATGTGAGGAGGAAATTCAAGCTGTTGTGCCCCGCGTACGCGACCCGGTCTCCCGGACCAACTCCATCGGCCCGCAAGCTTGCAGCGAAGCGGCTGATGGACGCCGCAAACTCGGCGTAGGTCACTTTACGATCCTCGTAAATGACGGTAACCATATCGCGGTGTTCACGCGCATGGCGGTTGATTTGTCTAATGGGGCTTATGTCTACGGTCATCTTCGACTAACTCCTCTCCGGAGACTTCCTCGTCAATTGGGAGAATGCAGGCAATATTTGCGCTTGTCATGAGGCTGTTCCGACCCATGGCACATCCTGCATCGAATGCTGCCAGTGCGGGAGCCAACGCGATGGATGTTTCGCCTGTTGGCACGCGCGGTTGTCGGAGGGGGCCTGTGATCGGGATAGTACTGCGAGAAGCTATGCGGGGCGAAACGCTCCCGTACACAGAACTGACATTACGAGCACCGGTCTGTGGCTGACCGTGAACTCTGTATTGAGACTCGACGAGGAGATCCTGTGCTGAAATTTGACGGACTCTCTGTGCGCTACGGCGCCGGAGTACAAGCGCTCGAGGATGTGAGTTTCGAGGTGCGATCCGGCGCCGTGTGCGCGATCATCGGAGGCAACGGCGCTGGGAAGACCACTCTCATGCGCGCAGTCTCAGGCACGCTCGGATTTCATGGTGGGCGCGTTGTTGCCGGTGAAGTCCGCTACGGTGACCAGCGCATTGACCGGCTCGCACCCCATGCGATTGTTCGACACGGACTGGCGTTGGTGCCCGAGGGGCGTCACGTTTTCGGTGAGCTGAGTATCGAAGAGAACCTCCAAGCTGGCGGGTCTTCCGTGCGGAGCGGTGTGCTGCGACAGCAGCGAATCAACCAGGCCTACGAAATGTTTGAAGTGCTGGGGCGCAGACGCACACAGCCGGCTTCGCTGCTGTCCGGAGGTGAGCAGCAGATGCTCGCTATTGCGCGTGGGCTCATGAGCGGCCCCGAGGTGCTCCTCCTGGACGAGCCCTCGTTGGGAATTGCGCCGAAGGTGGTTCGGTACATCGGCGAGACGCTCCGCGAAATCAATTCTTCAGGGACGACCGTGGTGCTGGTGGAACAAAACGCTGCCATGGCTCTCGGGATTGCTGACCAGGGCGTTGTGATCGAACGCGGTGTGGTTTCGATGCAGGGAGAGGCCGCGCAGATGCGGGAATCTGACGAAATTCGTCACATGTACCTCGGTGGTTCGGCCGATGAAGATGAGGATGTCCCGGCCCCGCGCCGCGCAGCCTTGAAGAGGTGGGAATCATGAGCGTTCCAATCGAGGCCAAGGAAATTAGTTTGAGGTTCGGTGGGGTGAAAGTGCTTGACCGGGTGTCCTTCACGGTCGAGCCCGGTTCCATCCACGCACTCATCGGCCCCAACGGTGCCGGGAAATCCTCAACGTTCAACGTCATTTGCGGACTGTATCGGCCGAACGAGGGACTCGTGCTGGTTGACGGTCAGAACGTCGGAGAGCGGCACCCCTATCAAGTTGCAGAGCTCGGGCTGGGTCGCGCTTTCCAAAATATTGCCCTCGTTGCGCACGCCCCGGTGGTGGACAACATCATGGTGGGTCGTCACCGTCTCATGCGCTCGGGTTTTCTCGGTTCGGCTCTCGGGCTTCCAGGCAGCCGCAAAGAGGAAGCGAGGCATCGGGAACGGGTGATTGAGATCGCTGGGTTCGTCGGGCTCGGCGACCTCCTCGACGCCCCCGCAGGTTCGCTGTCCTACGGCGGGCGAAAGAAGATCGAGTTGGCGCGTGCGCTGGCCTCGGAACCGAAGGTGCTGCTGCTCGATGAGCCGGTCGCTGGGATGCCCGTGCACGAAAAGCAGGAGATTGCGGCGATTGTGCGTCAGGTTCGCGACGACCTGGGCACGACGGTGCTGATTGTCGAACACGACATGCCGCTCATCATGTCTCTTGCCGACCGCATCACCGTGCTCGATTTCGGTCGAGTCATCGCTGATGGCCTACCGGATGAGATTCAACAGGACCCAACAGTTATTGCTGCCTATCTGGGCGAGGAAGAGAACGCGATCGACACGGAGGTCATGCTCCAGGTCGGTATCGAGAAGGAGCACCGTCCATGAAACTGATCCAGGTCATCATTCTGGGGCTCTCTCTCGGGGCCATATACGGCCTGATCGCGCTGAGCTTCGTCACGATCTTCAAGGGCACGAAAGTGTTCAACTTGGCGCAGGGATCTGTCATGATTGTCGGCGTCTACGTGACGGCGCAGCTGAGCGGACCCATTGGCTTCTTCGGGGCAGCAGCAGCGGGCATTCTCGCTGCGGCGTTGCTCGCGGCGATTCTCGACCGCATTGTCGCGCTCGCGCCGCGGGGCGATCACCTTGTGCTCACCATCCTCACGGTGGGACTGGACATCATATTAGTCGCGGAGACGTCTCGCCTCATCGGCACGAAGTTTGTCACGGTGGGTGACCCGTGGGGGTCCCAGACCATCACGTTGCTGGGCGCGACCGTGCCCGTCACCCGTGTTGTCGCGCTCGTCGTCGGGCTCGTGCTCATCGCGGCGTTCTTCCTGGTGTTCAGGAAGACACGCTTCGGCATCAGGATGCGCGCTTCGTCTGCCGATCCCGAGACCGCGGCGCTTATGGGCATTAGCCAGCGCAGTGTCTCGCTCAGCGCGTGGGCCATTGGCGGTGGCATGGCCGCGGTCGCCGGCATCTTCCTCGCCATGTTCCCGAATCCGGGGCTCGACTCAAGCGGTCATCTGCTCGCGTTTCACGCGATCCCCGCGGTGATCATTGGTGGCCTGGACTCGAGCGAAGGGGCGATTTTGGGTGGCCTCATCGTCGGCGTCACGCAGACGGTCGTGACGAGCTACGCCTCTTCTCTCCGTTTCCTCGGTGAGGGTATCGGCGACATTTCCCCGTACATCCTCATGATCCTCTTCCTGCTCGTTCGACCGAGCGGCATCTTCGGAACGAAGGAGCTCGTCCGTGTCTAAAACCTCTATCCCTGATGCTGTCGACGCCTCTGCAGTGCGACTGGCCCGGCCCACATCCGTATGGACCCGGCCACTCCTGATTGCGGTTGCGCTCGTCGTGATGGCGGTCCTGCCGCTCTATCTCGACGCGCAAATGCTGAAGATCGGTTCGTGGTCAATGGCCGCCGCCGTGGGCGCCATTGGCCTCACTATGCTCGTTGGCACTGCCGGTCAGCTGTCACTCGCACACGCGTTCTTTGCCGCGGTCGGTGCGTATGGCTACGCGTTTCTTGCCGCGCCAGAGAACGGTGCTGCGTGGCCTCCCGCACTCGCGGCGCTGGGCGGAATCGTGATCGCCGCATTCGCGGGTCTGCTCTTCAGCCCCGTCGCGGCGCGCCTGCGGGGTCTGTACCTGGGTGTCGCCTCTCTCGGCCTCGTGTTTATCGGCCAGCACCTGTTGAAGAATCTGGTGCCGGTCACCGGGGGTGTCAACGGGCGCAGCGTCACTCCGTTCGACATCTTTGGGTTCCAGCTTTCGGGTGGGTCCCCCGCGTTCTCCGTTGCAGGGGTACCATTCGGTGCGCAGGAGCGGATGTGGTATCTCGCGCTCTTCTCCTTGCTCGTTGCGATTTACCTCGCAAATGGGATCATCAAGCGTCGACCGGGCCGCGCGTTCACCATGATTCGCGACAATCAGGCAGCGGCATCTGCGTTGGGAATCAACGTGCAGCAATATAAGGCGGCGGCCTTTGTGATCTCGTCAGCATTTGCGGGTGGCGCGGGCGTGCTGACCGGTCTCGCGTACGCGTACCTCACGCCGCAGAACTTCGGACTTGGCTTATCGATCAACTTCCTAGCCATGGTGCTCATCGGAGGACTCGGGTCTGTCGGCGGGGCGGTCGTCGGTGCGGTCATTGTGACCGCGACTCCACTCTTGCTCGCGAGCTTCGCAGCTGGATCGAACCTGCTGGCGGAGGGTGGATCCGGCGGCTACGAGGCGGGAACCGTCTCATCGATCCTCTTCGGCGCGCTCATCGTCATTCTCATCATCGTCGAGCCGGGCGGCCTCGCCCGGCTGGGCCAACGCCTCTGGCAGCGCGTACGCGGTGCCGGTGTCACCTCCACGAAAGGAACCCCATGAATAAGTTACAGAGGACAACTCTCGCGGGCATCAGTTTGCTCGCCACCACGGCGCTCGTCGTCGGTTGCTCATCGAAGAGCACGGGCGGAAGTGACGATGCTGCCGCCAGTGACCTCAAGACTGACTTCGGGATCAGTGGTGACACGCTCACTGTCGCTGCGCTGACCGATCAGACCGGACCCTACGCCGCGCTCGGCGGAACTCTCGCCCAGGGCAACGAGCTCTACTTCGATCAGCTCAACGCTGATGGCGGCGTGTGCGGCTATCAAGTTGCGGTTGAGGTGCGCGACCACGGAAATGATGTGCAGTCTGCCGTCTCGCAGTTCAGCGAGCTTGAGCCCAACATCCTGGGGTACACGCAGCTGCTCGGCTCACCCCAGGTCAATGCCCTGAAGGATGAGATCGATTCGAAGAGCATCCCGACCTTTGTCGCGTCGTGGTCGAGCGACTTCCTGGGCAATGACCCGATCGCGATTACTGGCACCATCTACCCGTATGACATCATCAACGGCCTCAGCGTGCTCGCTGAGGAGGGTGTGATCTCGAGTGGAAGCAAGATCGGGCACGTGCACCTTCCAGGCGACTTCGGCGAAAACGCGCTGAAGGGCTCCAAGTTCTATGCGGAACAGGAGGGGATGGAAGTTGTCGACATCATGGTCGAGCCCACCGCAACGGATTACAGTGCACAAGCGCAGCAGCTCGTTGATGAGAAGGTCGACGCTATCGTGGTCTCCGGCACCCCGCCGCAGCTCGCAGGTATCGTCGGGGGTACCTCGGCGCTGGGCTCCAATGTGCCCGTGATTACGCAGGGGCCCTCGTTCGGACCGGCCCTTCTCGACACGGCCGCGGGTGATGCAATCACCGAACGAGTGCGTGTCGTGCTTTCCTACTTGCCCTACGGCGCAGAGGGCTCAGCTGAAGCCGAGGCCATCGCTGAGGCTTACAATGAAAAGTTCCCCGAGGGGGAACCGACCATTTTCGTGAACTACGGCTACGCGACCGCGAACGTGTTTGGTGAAGCGCTTCAGGCTGCCTGCGACGCTGGTGACCTCACGCGAGCGGGCGTCGTGACCGCGCTGCGTGGGCTTTCGGGTCTCGAGACGGGGATCTTCCCGACACAAGACTTCCAGAACGCCGCGCAGTCTGCGTCGACGCAGAGCGTCGTGCTCAAGGTTGACGGTGCAGTCACCGGTGGTCTCGTGGTGGAGCGGGACTTCTTCGAGGCAGAACTGGCTTCGCAGTACTCCGAGTAACACCGAGGGTTACGAACAACACCGAGGAGTTACAAGCAAACAGCGCACCCTTCCGGTTGGAAGGGTGCGCTGTTTGTGCCGTTTGATCGGTGTACTGAAAGTGCGGTGCGGGGCTGCCGCTACGCAGCGAGTTGTTGTTCCAGGCGAGCGATGGTGCGCGAAGCTGCGAAGGCGACTTGTCGCAGAGTGTGTTCATGAGTGTGCGGCCGGAATGTATCGCTCGGGCCCGAGAGGGAGAGCGCCGCAACCGGGAGCCCGCGGCGTCCCAGTATGGGAGCAGCGATGCAGGTGAGGCTCTCGAGTGATTCGCCGCGGTCGTGGGCGATGCCTTCCTTGCGGACGCGAGCAAGCTCGAGGCGGAGTTCGTCGTCGCCGGTGATCGTGTTCTGGGTCCACGGGTGGCGCTCGGCGCTGAGCGCCCACTGCGCTGCACCCGGGTCAAAGGCCATCATCACTTTGCCAACCGCCGTGCAGTAGGCGGGCATGCGGCCACCGATCCGGCTGGGGCTGCGCAGCCGTTGATGGCCCTCGAGCTTGTTCAGATAGATGACGTGCTGACCTTCGAGCACCGCGATTTGCACGGTCAGATGGGTGGCGACGAACAGGTCGGCAAGGAATGGAGTCAGTATGTCGCGGACCTGATCGTGCTTTCTGGAGTCGGTGCTTTGGGCACCAAGCATCTGTATCCCGTGGCCAAAACGGTAGGCGGTCCCGATGCGATCGACCATGCCATTGCGCTCGAGCATCCCGAGCAGACGAAACGTTGTTGATTTGCTGAGCTCGGCACGCCGGCTGAGCTCGCTCACGCCGACGCCGATGTTTGCTTCGTCGCCAAATGCCATGAGCACTGCGACCGCTTTATCGACGGAGGTTCGAAGGTCTTTCGCGGACGCAGAGTCAGAAGAGGGCCGGTTGACGGGGGTATAGGTGGACTGCATGAATTGCTCCGATCTTGGCTCGTCATCGAGCCTTCAGGATTGGTGCTCATTAGGTTTTCCTATTTAGATTCCATCAAGAAGAATTGAAACTCAAAGCCGATGGCGAGTCGCCTCATCGGGTAGCGCTGTTCTGACGACCCGGTAGCGCTCTTCTGTGGAAGTGGTAGCGGCCCGGACTGTTTGCCCGGGCCGCTGCGGTTTCACTCCCAGTAGGTGTCGTGGCT
>JBBAFK010000047.1:0-22947 GCA_041655455.1 Leucobacter sp.
GTCGTTGTGCGCCACGACCTGCTGAGTTAGGGAGGTGCACGTGAGTGAGCTGACCCCGCAGCAGCGCCTCGATGGCCTGCGTGCGAGCATCGACAACATCGATGCGGCGCTCGTGCACATGCTTGCCGAGCGTTTTCGGTGCACGCAAGAGGTGGGCCGGTTGAAGGCTGATCACGACATGCCGCCGTCTGACCCCGAGCGTGAGGCGCGGCAGATCGAGCGGCTGCGCAGCCTCGCGGCTGACGCGCACCTCGACCCAGAGTTCGCGGAGAAGTGGTTCAACTTCGTGGTCGCTGAGGTGATTCGGCACCATCGGAGCATGGCGGGGGAGTAGTGATCCCTCGCCCTCTCCAGGGCACCGACGCGGACGAGGTGCACCACAGCGCGCCTGAAAACAGTCCAGAATGGGGTCATGACCAAGTTCGGCGCCGCGATCGCCTCATACCCGCTCGTTGCCGCGACACTCGCAGTCGGCGCGATCGGTCTCGCAATGCTGGCCACGCCGGCACGGGACTTCGCGCCGTGGCTCGTCGGGGCATATGCCCTGCTCGTCGCGCTCTGGGAAGCCGTGGGCATGGTGCGGCAGCTACTTCGGGGGCACGCGGGCCTGGATATTCTCGCGGTCACGGCGATTACCGCTGCGGTGCTCGTCGGGGAGTCGTGGGCTGCGCTCATCGTGGTCCTCATGCTCACCGGCGGTGAAGCGCTCGAGGATTTCGCGGAGCGCCGCTCGAAACGGGAACTTACCGCGCTGCTCGATCGGGCCCCGCAGGCGGCGACGCGCTTGCAGGGCGAGGGCGCGAGTGAGCGCGCAGAGAGTATCGATGTGCGGGATGTGCGCCTCGGAGACCGGTTGCTCGTGCGCTCGGGGGAGCTCGTGCCGGTCGACGCCGTGCTGCTCGATGCGAGTGCGGCTTTCGATGAATCCTCGCTGACCGGGGAAAGCCTGCCGGCAGAGCGCGAACGGGGAGAGGTCGTCTCGAGTGGTGCGGTGAACGGTTCGAGTGCGGTGCGCATGCGGGCGGTCGCGCTCGAGGCCGACAGCCAGTATCAGCAGATCGTGCGGCTCGTGCGTGAGGCGCAGGGCAGCCGGGCGAAGACGGTGCGTCTCGCCGATCGATACGCCGTGCCGTTCACGCTGCTGTCGCTGGCGATCGCGGCGACCGCCTGGATCGCGAGCGGCGACCCGGTGCGTTTCGCGGAGGTGCTCGTCGTGGCGACGCCGTGCCCGCTGCTCATCGCGGCCCCGGTGGCGTTCCTCGGCGGGATGAGCCGCGCCGCGAAGGCGGGCCTCATCGTGAAGGGCGGTGGCACGCTCGAGACGCTCGCCCGGGTCAGGTCCGTCGCCTTCGACAAGACGGGCACGCTCACGAGCGGTCGCCCCGAACCACGGCGAGTGGAGGTGCGGCCGGGGTTCTCGGAGGAGCGGGTGCTGCAGCTCGCGGCCTCGGCCGAGGTCTTCTCAAGTCACGTGCTCGCCGGCGCCGTGGTGAGTGCGGCGAAGCAGCGAGGGATCCCTCTCCTGCCCGTGCTGCACGCTGAAGAGGCTGCAACGAACGGCGTCGAGGCGGTGTTCGACGGCGCGTCGACCGCGGTCCGCGTGGGGAAGGCCAGCTGGGTTGCCGAGGTGGCGCCTGATCTGATCCTCACCAAGCTGGAGCCGGGGGAGCTCGCCGTGTATGTCGCGGAGGGGGACCGCTTCGCCGGTGCAATCGTGATGAGGGATCGCGTGAGAGACGACGCTGCGGCGACGCTCACCGAGTTGCGCGACCTCGGTATTGAACGCATGGTGATGGTGACCGGCGATGTCGCGGAGACTGCGGAACCGATCGCGCAGTTGCTGGGGATTACGGAGGTGCACGCTGAATGTGCTCCCGGTGACAAGGTGCGGATCGTCGCTGAGGTCGAGCCGCGGCCGCTCCTGATGGCGGGGGATGGCCTGAACGACGCTCCCGTGCTTGCGGCTTCCGATGTCGGCTTCGCGATGGGGGCTCGGGGATCGACGGCGGCGAGCGAATCGGCGCACGTGGTCAACCGATTCGACACGATCGCCGGGGTGGCCGCCGCGGTGCGGATCGGTCGCGACACGGTTCGGATTGCGCTGCAGAGCATCTGGCTCGGCATCATCATCAGTCTGGGACTCATGCTTGTGGCCGCGTTCGGGTTCCTGCCCGCGATCGCGGGTGCGTGGCTGCAGGAGGTCGTGGACCTCGTCGCGATCCTTGGCGCGCTGCGGGCGATTCGAGGCCGTTGACGGGGAGTCGCCGGTCCGTCAGGCGAGCGCGCGGGCGCGGTCGATGGCCTCGATCACGCGGACCCTCAGTCGGTTGCCGCGCTCGGCGAACCCGCGCTGCATTCGCACGTACTCCTGTTTGCCGGCCGGCTCCTCGATGGGAATGGCCTCGAGCGTTCGGCCATCGGCGCCCGCGAAGGCACTCACGTCGTAGGGTGAGGCCCGCATGTCAAGCTCTCGGATGTCGCGGGCGAACTCGAAGGCATCGAGCAGGAGGTCTCCCGGCACGAGCGGGCCGAGCTTCGTCACCCACTTGTAGATATCCATGCCAGCGTGCAAGCAACCCGATTGTTCGAGGTCCGGCTGCGTCTCCCGACTGGGGCTCAGCGTGTTGAGCGGGGCCGCATCAGGCGTGAAGAATCGGAATGCATCGAAGTGGGTGCAAGAGATCGGATGCTGCTCGACCACGCGGTCGGTCGCCTCGTGCCCAATCCGCAACTGCAGTGTGGTGTGTCGCAGCTGTTCCGGGGTCATCCGGTAGACCATCGCCCACTCGTGCAGCCCGAAGCAGCCGTAGCGTGGCGTGTGCGCGAGCGTCTTTCGGAGTAGCGTCTCCACGTAGTCAACGGTGCCGCCGCGCTTCGCGAAGAGTGTGTCGAGATCGACCTCGATCGACTCCGTGTCGGTGGGATCCGCTCGATAGTAGCGCCAGGAGCCGCGCTCCGAGCGCGCACCATCAAGAACGACGCCCGCGCCCGGATGCCAGCGTCGGAGTTCCGCCGGCTTTACGGAGTAGTAGGTCCACAGGAAGTCTTCGACCGGATGCTTCTCGCCGCGTAGCTTTCGCGCGCGATGCCCAGCAGTGAGTTCATCGCAGCGCTCTTGGTGCTGCGCCTCGCGTGCTCGCCACTCGGAGGGTGCGAGCACCTCGCGCGCGGAGCATCGCGTCGCGGCGCGCTCCGGCCGTGGGGTATCGAGCAGGCGAGTCACGAAGCGAGTGTAACCGAGGCGGCAGACATCGACGAATGCTCAGCGACCATTCAACGGCTGCTCAGCGACCGCGGAGCCGTTCGAGGTCGCGCCGCTCCTTCTTCGTCGGGCGGCCAGCACCCGGATCCCTCACGACCGTCGCGGGCCTCTCGACGCGCGGGGGTGGCGGCGGCGTGAGATCTTCGAAGTGCCGCGCGGCTTCCGTCGCGCTCCCGCGCCTGGTCGCGAGCCCCGTGACACGGTAGATCTTCTCGAAGCCGTGCAGGCGGGCGCGCACCTCATCACCCGTGCGCACCGGATGCGCGGCCTTCGCCGGGTGGCCGTTCACCCGTATATGCCCCGCTCGGCATGCGGCCGTTGCCTGGCTGCGAGTCTTCGCGAGCCGCACGGCCCAGACCCAGCTGTCCAGTCGCACGGATTCGCTGCTCATGCACTGATGGTACGGCAGGAACGCGTCGCTGCGAGAGAATAGAGAGTGTGAGCGATGCGTACGACACCATACGGGGCGAGGTCGAACACGAGATCGAGATCTCCCGCTCCCGCTTCCTGACCCGACTCGTGCGGGTCGAGACCGAGGAGTCGGCACGGGCCGTGATCGCAGAGGTCCGCGCCGAGCACCCGCGTGCGCGTCATCACTGCTCGGCGTTCGTGATTGGACCGGATTCGAGGATTCGCCGTTCGAACGACGACGGGGAGCCGAGCGGCACCGCCGGGGCGCCGATGCTTGAAGCGCTTGTCGCGAGTGAGCTGAGCGATGTCGTCGCGGTGGTGACGCGGTATTTCGGCGGTGTGCTGCTCGGCGCCGGCGGGTTGACGCGGGCGTACCGTCGTGCCGTCGTCGAGGCTGCGCAGCGAGCCGAACGCGTGCACCGCGCGCAGCGCACGGAGGTGGCGGTGCGGTGCTCTTACGAGGTCGCGGGCGTGATCGAGGCCGAGGCTCGGAGGCGCGGATACGGCGTCGGAACCGCGGACTACGGCGAGGCCGTGCTGCAGCGCTACGCCGTCGCCGCCGCTGAGATCGCCCCGCTCGAGGCTCTCGTCGCTGAGGCGAGCGCGGGTGCCGCCGGTGTGGAGGTCGGGAGCGCCGTGTGGGTCGACCTCGACGATTGAGGCTGGGCGCGGGGAGCGGGGCGCTGTGGCCTGCGACCTGAGTGTTCGGCGCTCTGCCCCACGACTTGAGCGCTCGGAGGTGGGATGTCGGCCGTGCGCGATACGCTGTGGTGATGGACTTCTGGGGTGAGATCGTCGGGCAGGCCGAAGCGGTGCGCACCCTGCAGCGCGCGGCAGCACCCGACACGCTTCCCGCCCACGCCTGGCTGATTACGGGTCCGCCCGGCTCGGGCCGCTCGAACCTCGCCTACCGTTTCGCCGCCGCCCTCATCGCCCGAGACGCGAGCGAGCGGGAGCGCGTCTACGCGCAGGTGCAGGCGCGTACCCACCCCGATCTCGGTGTGCTCACGACCGAGGCCGCGATCATCAAGCGAGATGCCGCACGCGAAGCGGTCGCCTCCTCCTACTACGCGCCGGCCGAGGGCCGGTTCCGCGTGATCGTGATTGAGGATGCCGACCGGATGACCGAGCAGACCTCGAACGTGCTGCTGAAGGCGATCGAGGAGCCGCCGGAGCGCACCGTCTGGCTGTTGTGCGCACCGAGTGAGGCCGACTTGCTGCCGACGATCCGGTCGCGAGCGCGTTCACTTCGACTCGTCACCCCGCAGCCGCGGGAGGTCGCGGATCTGCTCGTCGCGAGGGATGGCGTGGAACCCGCCGCCGCCGAGCGCGCCGCACGGCTCGCGCAAAGCCACATCGGCATGGCGCGCCGGCTCGCGACCGATCCGGCATCGCTTGAACGTCGCACGCGCACGATCGAGCTTGCGGCAGGGATCGAGACGCTCGGCGACGCGATGCACGCCGCCGCAGCACTCCTGAAGGTGGCCGAGGCCGACGCAGCGGCGCTCACGGAGCAGACCGATGAACGCGAGCGGCACGAGGCGATGCGTAATTTAGGAATCGCGCCGGGAGGCACTATCCCGCCGCAGATACGCGCCCAGTTCCGGGCGCTCGAGGAAGACCAGAAGCGTCGCGCCAAGCGGAGCCTCGTCGACGGCATCGACCGCATCCTCACCGACCTGCTCTCGTTCACCCGTGATGTGCTGCTCGTCGCGCTGTGCCCGCCGCAGACGAGTGCCGGGGAGAGCGACGCCGAACCAGGGATGGCTGGTGTCGAACTCATCAACCGTGAGCAGTCCGGCCGAATCGCGGAGCTTGCCGAGCGCTGGGGACCCGTTCGTGCTGACGCGGTCGTCCGCGCGATCGAGCGTGCGAGGGAGCGGCTTTTCCGTGCGGTGACGCCGGGGCTCGTGCTCGAGGCGATGCTCGCCTCGCTGATCGTCGAACCGGAGCACTCGGGACAGGAACCTTCGGTGACGCGACCGAGCTCAGGAGTGCCTGCGACAGGATATGCCAGGAGGGGAATATGACGACTCTAGGAGCACGACGCGATCACCGTCGCGGGATGCGGGCAATCGCGGTGGCGAGTTTGGCGCTCGCGGCACTGCCGCTGACCGGCTGCCTCCAGCTGCTCCCGGAGATCCCCGGACTCCCGGGAACAGGCGCCGAAGAGTTGCCGCCCGTCGAAAGCATGATCGAAGGCACGATCGAGGGTTTTCAATCGCAGGAGCCGCGCTGGCAGCCGTGCGAAGACGGCCTGCAGTGCGCGGACGTCGAAGCGCCGCTCGACTGGTCCGACACAGGCGGCGACCGGATTTCACTGAGTCTCGTGAAGCAGCCCGCGCAGGGTGGGGAAGCGGTGGGAACCCTCTTTCTCAACCCGGGCGGTCCGGGAGCCTCGGGCGTCGACTACCTGGTGGGGAGCGTCGACCGAATCGTGCAGGAGCCGGTACGCGAGGCCTACGATGTGATCGCCTGGGATCCCCGGGGGGTGGGCGGGTCGACCCCGGTCGGCTGCCTCGACGCCCCTGAACTCGATGAGTACCTGTTCGGGCTCAGCGAGGGGGAGGACCTGGAGGTCGGCAGCAACGCGTGGATCAAGGCCGCCGCGGAGGAGTCCGCCGAGTTCGGGCGGGCGTGTCTCGAACGCACAGGGCCGCTCCTCGCACACGTGGATACTGCGTCGACGGTGCAGGACCTCGACATGCTGCGAGCGATCGTCGGCGACACGAAGCTCAACTACTTGGGCTTCTCGTACGGCACGTATATCGGAGCGCGCTACGCCGACGCCTACCCCGAACGCGTCGGTCGGCTCGTGCTCGACGGTGCGATCGACCCGAGCACGAGCGAGTTCGAGGTGGTGCGAGAGCAGACGCAGGGGTTCGAGCTCGCGCTGCGCGCCTACGTCGAGGACTGCCTCAGCAAGCGGTCCTGCCCGTTCAGCGGGTCGGTGGACGGAGCGATGCAGAGGATCGGCGCGCTGCTCGACGCCGTGGACGAGACGCCGTTGCGGGGCAGCGACGGGCGCATGCTGAGCTCGGGCACGATGCTCACGGCGATCATTACGCCGTTGTACTCGCAGTCGAACTGGCCGTACCTTGATCAGCTCTTCACCTCAGTCGCGGAGGGGGACGCGGATGTCGCCCTCGCGCTCGCGGACTTCTACTACAGCCGTGAGAACGGCTCGTACGCGGACAACTCGACCGAGGCGTTCCTCGCGATCAACTGCCTCGACTACCCGAACGACCTCGACGTGAACCGCATGCGCGCACAGGCCGCAGAGCTCGAGGAGGTCGCGCCGACCATCGGCAGGTTCCAGGGGTATGGCGACATTTTCTGCGCGGCCTGGCCCGTCGACGGCGTCGAGGAGCGTACCGGGGTGACCGCCGCCGGCGCCGACCCGATCCTCGTTGTCGGCACGACCGGCGACCCGGCCACGCCCTATCGCTGGGCAGAGGCGCTCGCCGAACAGCTCGAGAGCGGAGTGCTCCTCACCTACGAGGGCGAAGGACACACCGCCTACGGCAAGAATGCTTGCGTCGACGCCATCGTCGATGAGTACCTGTTGACGGGGGCGGTGCCCGCCGGAGGTGCGCGCTGCTCCTGAGCGCTACTCCTGAGCGCTGACCGGGGTGGTGGACGAGGTGGTTGGCGAGGGATCCCTCGCGGACCGCTCGCTTCCCCGGACGAGATCATGCCGCGTGGCGTGCTAAGATATTTCCTTGTGTGCGAGAGCAATCACGCACCGCGCCGCCTTAGCTCAGGGGTAGAGCAGTTCCCTCGTAAAGAACAGGTCGTCGGTTCAAATCCGACAGGCGGCTCCAGCAACTTCAGCCTGAAACCCTCGCCGCCGACGCGAGGGATTCGTCGTCTAGGGTAGTGCCGTGACCGCATCCATCGCAGTGCCCCGCGCCCCGCAGAAGACGCGCGTCGCGCTCTGGGACAACGCGCGGTTCGTGCTGATCGCGCTCGTCGTGATCGGGCACGTGATCTCGACCGTGCGCACCGACACCGCGCTCGGGTTCGGGCTCTACGCCTACATCTACCTCTTCCACATGCCGGCCATGATCATGCTCTCGGGCCTGTTCTCTCGCGCGGAGACCTCGCCGAAGGCGGTGCGGTCCACTGTGCAGCTGCTGCTCACCTGGCTCGTGTGGGAGGCGCTGTGGGCAGTGATCCGGTTCTTCGCGGAGGGGAAGCTGCCCGGCAGCGGCTTCCTCATCAACCCGGCATGGACCCTCTGGTTCCTCGTCTCGCTCGTCACGATGCGCATCCTGCTGCCGTACCTCGCGCGCATGCGCCACCCGTTACTCGTGTCGATCGTGCTCGCGCTCGCCGGTGGTCTCAGCCCCGTGATCGGTACGGAGTTCTCCGCGGCACGCACGCTCGTCTTCCTCCCCTTCTTCGTGGCCGGTTGGCTGATCAGGGATCGAGGCTGGCTCGACGGCGCCTGGTTCACGCGCCCCTCCCGGAGGTTTCGAGCGGCGGCCTGGGGGGTGCTCGTGGCCATCGCGCTCGCGTTTGCCGCCGCACCCCGGCTGCAGGAGGTGTGGCGGATCGACCGCTGGCTGACCTGGCGCGACGACTACTTCCGCGTGTTCGAACGGGCGCCGATCGGTGACTGGCATCCGGAGAGCTGGGGAGCGGTTGCGGCCGGCGGGATCGCGGTGTCGGCGGTGCTGCTCTGCCTCGCGGCGCTCATGACTTTCGCGGTGCTCGTGGTCGTTCCCCGCGGCCGTGGCGCCGCGACCGTGTGGGGTTCCCGCACCCTGTACGTCTACCTTTTGCACGGGCCGATCGTCTATTTCCTGCGGTCGTCCGGTACGATCGAGGTGATCTCCGACTGGGGGCCACTCGGTCTCCCGACGCTGATCATACTTGGACTCGTGATCACGGTGATCCTGTCGACCGCGCCGGTCGCACGGGTGTTCCGGCCGATTATCGAGCCGAGAACCGATTGGCTGTTCACGCGAGATTAACGAGGAACCATCATGAATCGCAGCGTACGAGGAAGTGCGCGGGTTCACGCCGTAGGGCTGACCGTGTCGGCGGTGCTTGCGTCGCTGCTCGTGTCGTGCGCTCCGGCCGCCAACCCCGACTGGCAACCGCCGTCGTGGCCGGGCGGCGGGAACGTCACCCTGGCGTCGGACGTGAGTGGGAGCGATGGTGCGGCGGATGCTGAAGCGGGTGACGGCGCAGATGCCGCGCCAGTGATCGACACCGCAACACTCCAGGATCTCGGATTTTACGAGGGTCGGGTGAGAAACGACGGGGCTTCACTGCAGGCACGGTTCGCCGAGATCCCTGGCGACCACCCCTTCAACGACCTGGTGAAGGACCGTCTGCGCGCGGCCGTGCAGGGGACGGGCGTGGCGTTCCAGCCCGAGGCCTTCCCGCAGGACTCGGGGCTCGCCGATCGCGGCTGCGTGGCGGGCTCCTACACCAGCGACGCAGCGGAGCTGCTCGCCGACCCTTCGACCGGGCCGACGTCGGGCACTGGAACGGCCGTCGTGTGCGAGGTGCTCGAGGCGTTCGACAGCGTCGTGGTCGTCGGCATGCGCACGGTCACCGGCGGACCGGACGCGGTGTCGAGCGACACCGTCACCGTGCTGTACGGCGATGTCGCCTCCGGTGAAGCCTACGACGGTTCGGGGCTGTGGGTGGAAGGCGCCGCGGAACAGCTGTGGCAGTCGGTCGTCGCGTCGCTCCGCAGGGAGGCCGGCGCACTGAGCGCCGCACCCGCCGCGGCACCGGACGAGGCGCAGCTCGCGCTCGCATCCGCCGCGCTCGCCTCTGCCAGGTTCGGCGCAGACGGAACCGTGACGGTCCGACTACCCGCAGGGATCGACGCACCCGAGTTCGCGGAGCTCGGAGTCGAACCCACAACCGAGGCCGCTGAGCTCGTGTTCGAGGCGAACTCGGTCACCGACTGGTTGAGCGCGCAGGGCGCCGCCCTACCTGATCGACTCGGGACCGAATTCACGGGGCTTCCCCCTTGGACCGCAGCCCACCCGGTCGACTGCGCGATCCTCACCTGCGTCGCCCTCACCTACGATGACGGGCCGTCGGGCCACACGAATCAACTGCTCGACACCCTGCAGCAGCTGCACGCCCCGGCCACGTTCTACATGCTCGGCGGAGCGGCGGCGGGCGCCCCCGAAACCGTGCAGCGCGCTGCCGCAGAGGGACACGAGCTCGGCAGCCACACGATGACCCATCCCGAACTCACCCTCGTTTCGCCCGGCAAAGCCGCGCAAGAGGTGAACGACGCCGCCAACCTCCTCACCGAGCTGACCGGGCAGTCGATCGCGACCTATCGCCCGCCATACGGCGCAGTGAACGCGGCCGTCATGGCCGCGGTGGACCGGCCCGCGATCCTCTGGCGGATCGACACGAACGACTGGCAGCGCCCCGGCGTGGATGAGCTCATCCGTCGCTCGGTCGACCCGGCGACACCGGGCGCCATCATCCTGTACCACGACACCCACCTCGACTCCGTGACCGCGGCACCCACGATCATCGAGGGCCTGACGAATCGAGGGTTCACGATGGTGACCGTCTCGCAGCTCTTCGACGGCAACGTTCCCGGAGGGCGGGTGACCGGCCGATGAACACCGAACGAGTGGAACCGCGCCGCGGCTCGGCACGCCGCACGATCCTCATCGTCGCGGCCATCATCGGCGTCCTACTGATCATGTACGGGTTCACCCTGGGTCCCGCGCACTACGCAAACGCCACGGCGAAGTCGGCATCCGGCATCGACGCGGTCGAAATCGGCGGTGGCGCACGCATCACACCCGCCGAGGGCTGGAGCATCGAGCCCCAGATCGAAAACCTCGTCGCATTCCCCGCACCGCTACCGTCGATCACCAGCTGGTCGGTGCTGTTCGGCGGCGGAGGCAGCCAGCTGCGGTCGCCCGACCACGAACTCGTGGTCGAATTCACGACGCACTCCGGCGAAGACCCCGCATCACTCCTGGACGAGGCGGCCGGCATTGAAGAAGCATCTGGGGTTCGCAGCGAGACCCTCGAGTCGGGGCTCGCCCTGCAACACGTCGACGGCGCACGGAAATCGTCGCCGTCGTCGGTGAGACGGACCCCGTGCTCGTCCGAGCGCGCACGAACGGCGACGACATCGATCCCTATCGACCCGCGATCTCGGCGCTGCTCGAGAGCCTCGAACACCCCGCTGGCTGAGTCGATGCGGCGCCCTACGCGTCGGTGATTATGTCGACTCCGTCGGTGTTTGTCTCGACTGCGGCGGTACCCGTGTCTTCCGCGTCCTCCGGCACCAGCAGCTGATGCCGTGCCAGCTCGCGGTAGAGCGGCGTCGAACGGATGAGCTCCTCGTGCGTGCCCTCACCGACGACGCGCCCCTCGTCGAGCACGACGATCTTGTCGGAGTCCACGACGGTGGACAGCCGGTGCGCGATCACGATGAGCGTACGACCCGTCGACACCGAGTCGAGCGCGTCACGCATGAGCCGCTCATTGACCCCGTCAAGCGACGCGGTGGACTCGTCGAGCAACAGAATGGGCGGTGCGGTGAGCAGGGCGCGCGCGATGGCGAGCCGCTGACGCTCACCTCCCGAGAGCATGAGCCCGCTCTCACCGACTTGCAGATCGAGGGCGTGCGCGAGCGACGAGGGATCCCGATCGAGCAGCGACCCGAGGTTCACCGCCCGGAGCACCCGCTCGCATGCGGCGTCGCTCGCCTCGGGCGCGGTGAGCCGTAGGTTGTCGCGCAGACTGCCTGCGAGTACGGGCGCATCCTGCTCAACGTACCCCATCTGTGCGCGGAGCTCCCCGCGGTCGAGGGTGCGTAAGTCAGCCCCGTACAGCGAAACCGAGCCTGAGTCGGGGTCGTAGAAGCGTTCCACGAGCCCCAGAATGGTCGACTTTCCGGCTCCGGACGGGCCGACGAGCGCCACCCGTGCACCGCGCGGCACCGTGAACGACACCCCGTGCAGCACGGGGGTCTCGACGATTCGGGCGGGCGCGGCTTCGACGTCGCGTCGCGAGCCCCGGCCGACGAGCGTGCGGGCGTCCGCACGCTCGGGCGCCGCCGAGCGGTAGGTGAAGCGGACGTCGTCGAAGCCGATCGCGGGCGCGCTCTCCCGGGCGCCCTCGGCGAGCGGAACGAGACGCCCGATCGGGGAGCGTTCCGCGTCGTCCTCCGACTCCGTCGGCAGTTGCGCGATCTCCTGGATGCGGCCAAGCGCACCGAGCGCCTGGTTCACCGCGGAGATCGCGCCGAACGCCTGGCCGAGAGGCATGACCATGAGAAATAGGAAAATGATGAACGTGACGAGCTGCGCGATCGTGATCGACCCCGTGGCAACACGGTAGCCGCCGAGACCCAGAACGACGAGAAACGACAGCTGCATCGCGAGGAACGAGATCGGCACAATGAAGGCCGAGATCTTCGCGACCCGCACCCCGAGCGTGTACGCCTCCGTCGCGTCGCGAACCGTCGCCTCCTCTTCGCGATCCGCCGCGCCGGCCGCCCGGATCGTCCGGATCGAGGAGATGGAGCGGTCGACCTGTGCCGCAAGGTCGCCGACCTTCTCCTGCGCGCGAGTGACCGCCGGGCGAATGCGCCGCGACACCAGAACGACGACGACGAGCGCAACCGCGATCACGCCGAAGGCGATGGCGAACAGCACGGCATCGATGACGAGCATGCCGATGAGCGCGCCGACGAAGACGAGCATGCCGCTGATCGCCTCGACCAGGCCCTGCGTGAGCACCGCGCGCAGCAGCGTCGTATCGCTTCCCACCCGCGACACGAGATCCCCCGTGCGACGGCGATCGAACTGCGAGATCGGCAGCCGCAGAATCTTCGCGATCAGCCGCTTGCGGCTCGTCAGCACGACACCCTCGCCCATGCGCTGCAGTGTGTAGTGTTGCAGCCCGCCGAGCACCGCGCCGACGACGACCACGGCCGTGAGCACGACGAGCAGCCCCGCGAGTGATTCACCCACCTGTACGCGTGAGATGATCTGGCCGAGCAGCAGCGGTTGCACGAGCGATGCGACCGCGGCCGCGAGCCCCAGCCCGAGTGCGAGACCGAGTAGTCCGCGCTGCTCGAACAGGTAGGGGATGAGCTGTTTCAGTGACGCGCGAGGACCGCGGGGCCGCGCCGAGGGTGCATCCTGTTCCGGCTGCACCGATGGTGCCGGCTGTTCCGTCCGTGCCCTCGGAGTCGCCCGTGCCGAGTCGTCGCTCACTTGCCGCCGATGCTGCGCATTGTGACCGCGAGGTGCAGCGCGGCCTCGGCGGCCTCGCGGCCCTTCGACTCGGGCGCACCCGGGCGACCCGACCGGTCGAGGGCCTGCTGCTCGGTGTCCGTGGTGAGCACGCCGAACCCGACGGGCCGCCCGGAATCGAGCTGCACGCGACCGAGACCGTCGGTGACGGCGTTGCAGACGTAGTCGAAGTGGGGGGTGCCGCCGCGGATGATCACGCCGAGGCACACCGCGACGTCGTAGTCGCCGCCACCGTCGGCCGCCGGTGCGAGCGCGGTCTGCGCCGCGAGCGGTAACTCGAACGCTCCCGCCACGCGGAAGGTCTCGGCCGACGCGCCGAACTCGGCGACGGTCTCCTCCGCTCCCGCGACGAGCGCACCCATCACCTCCTCGTGCCAACTGCCGGCGATGATCGCGACGCGCAGTCCGCTCGCGTCGACCGTGAGTTCGGGGGCGCCTGCTCCGCTCATGGGGTGCTCCTTCAGTGGTTTGAGTTGGATGCTTGGGTCACAGTGTTTGAGTCACGATGCTTGGGTCATGATGCCTGAGCCACGCGACACGCAAATCGGTGCCGGCGTGCGAGGCCTCGGACTCAGCCCACGTCCTCGGGCAGCTCATGGCCCATGCGGTCGCGCTTCGTCGTGAGGTAGCTGACGTTCTGCTCGTTGACGCCGGTGATGAGCGGCACGCGCTCGGTCACGACGATGCCCTGTGCTTCGAGCTGCGTCACCTTGTCGGGGTTGTTCGTGAGCAGGCGGACCCGCTCGATGCCGAGCTCATCCAAGATTTCGGCCGCCGCGGTGTAGTCACGGGAGTCTGCGGGGAAGCCGAGCTGCAGGTTGGCGTCGAGCGTGTCGAGCCCTTCATCCTGCAGCTGGTATGCGCGCAGCTTGTTTGCGAGGCCGATCCCTCGCCCCTCGTGCCCGCGCAGGTAGACGACGATGCCACCCCGCTCGTGCACGAGCTTGAGAGCCGCGTCAAGCTGCGGCCCGCACTCGCATTTGAGCGAACCGAACGCCTCCCCGGTGATGCACTCGGAGTGGACGCGCACGAGCGCCTCGGGACCCGGCGCTGCGCCGTCCGGGCCGGAAGCGATGAGGGCGATGTGGTCGATCCCCACCCGTCGGTCGCGGTAGGCGAGTGCCCGGAACTCCCCGTGCTCGGTCGGCAGGGTGGCTTCGGCACGCCGACTCACGCGGCGCCGCTGTGCGGCGACGGCGGGGTCCTCCGGGGAGCCCTCGGGGTCGTTCGTTTCGAGGTAGGCGATGAGCTGCTCGATCGTGATCACCGGCACGCCCTCGCGTGCGCCGAGCTCGAGGAGGCCCGGCAGGCGCATCATCTCGCCATCCTCCGCGACGATCTCGGCGATCGCCGCGACGGGTCGCAGCCCGGCGAGACGCATGAGTTCGACGCCGGCCTCCGTGTGGCCGTTGCGCACTCGCACGCCGCCGTCGACGGCGCGTAGCGGCAGAACGTGCCCCGGGCGGCGCACGTCGTCGGGGGTCGCGTGGGCGTTCGCGAGCGCGCGCAGCGTGGTGGCGCGGTCGCTCGCGCTGATGCCGGTGGTGATGCCGTGGGTCGCGTCGACGGTGACGGTGTAGGCGGTGGCGCGCGCGTCTTCGTTGCGCTCCACCATCATCGGCAGATCGAGCTGGTTCGCGACCTCGTTCGTCATCGGCGCACACAGCAGGCCGGAAGACCAGCGAACGGTCCACGCGATCCACTCCGGCGTTGCGAGTTCGGCCGAGATGATCACGTCGCCCTCGTTCTCGCGGTCCTCGTCGTCGGCGACGATGACGGGTCGACCCGCTTTGATGGCCTCGATGGCTTCATCGATGGTGGAGATCGCGGGGGTGCCGGGGCCGGCTGCTCCGGTGGTGCTCATGCGTGGGGTCCTTCGGTCGTGGATGCGGTGGTGGGGGAGTCTGCGGGGTCGCCTGGGCGCGTGAACTGGAGCATGCGGGCGACGTGGCGGGCGATAATGTCGGTCTCGACGTTGACGCGGTCGCCGAGGGCGAGGGACCCGAGCGTCGTCGCCGCGAGCGTCTCCGGGATGAGGGACACCTCGAACCACTGCTCGGACTCGGCCGCGTCGGAGATCGCCGACACGGTCAGCGAGACGCCGGAGAGCGTGACGGATCCCTTGTCGACGAGCAGCGGGGCGAGATCCGGCGAGAGCGAGAATCTCAGCACCCGCCAGGCCTCGTGCGGTGTCGACGAGATGAGTTCGGCCGTGCCGTCGACGTGCCCCTGCACGATGTGCCCGCCGAGGCGGGTGTCCGTGCGCACCGCGCGCTCGAGATTGACGAGGGATCCCGGCTCGAGCGACCCGAGCGTCGACATGCGGATCGACTGCGCCATCACGTCGGCCGCGAACGTGCCACGGCCGTCCGCCGTCTGGCCCTGCTCGACCACCGTCAGACAGACGCCCGACACGGCGATAGAGGCGCCGTGCGTCGCGTCGCTCGTGACCGTCGGTCCGGCGATCGTGAACCGGAGTGAGTCTCCGATGGGTGCGACGGCGATCACCTCGCCAATCTCTTCGATGAGTCCGGTGAACATCAGTCCTCCTCGTGTGTGGCGGGGGTGCGTGTGAACGCAGATTCTGCCGCGGACTCGGGGCCCGTGGCGGGGATGCGCGGGCACTGTTCGACAGTGCCGCGCAGGAGCAGGTCGTCGCCGAGCCGCTCGACGGAGGTGTGGGCGAGCCGCGTGATCCCTCGCATCGATGCGATCCCGAGGTCGGTGACGGCGAGCCGCGGACCGCCGAGCAGCGCGGGCGCCACGTAGACGAGCACCTCGTCGGCGAGGTCCGCGGCAAGCAGTGCGCTCGCGACGGTCGGCCCGCCCTCGACGAAGACGCTGCGAACGCCCCGCGCCGCGAGCGCCGCGAGATCAGCGTGGAGGTTGTCGCCCGCGAGGGTGATCGGAGCGTCGAGCCCGTGCGCCTCGAGCGCCGGGTGCCGGCGCACCTGGGCCTCGGCGGGCACGGGGCGGTGACCCAGCACGACCGGGACCGGCTGCTCAGGCGCCGGCACGAGCAGGGTGCCGTCACCAGCGCGGGCCGTGAGCGCGGGGTCGTCGGCAAGGAGCGTGCCGGTACCGACGAGGATCGCGTCAGCCTCCGCCCGGCGCCGGTGCACGTCGGCCCGCGCCTCGGGCCCCGTGATCCAGCGGCTCGAGCCGTCCGCCGCCGCCGCCCGGCCGTCGAGCGTCTGCGCCCACTTCACGATGACGTGCGGGCGGGGTAAGACCGAACCCGCGTGCAGCGCCGGAGCGTGATCGGCCACCGCGGATCCCTCGCCCGCCTGCCGATCAAACCACGGTGCGAGCAGCGCGCGCGCCTCACCGGCCAGCACGCCACCACGCACGCGTGCGCCGGCACGACGCAGGGTCTCGGCGCCGCCACTCGACGAGACACCGGGGTCGTCCAGTCCGTAGAAGACCGCGCCGATACCCGATTCCGCGAGGGCGACCGCGCAGGGCCCCGTACGTCCCGTGTGATTGCAGGGCTCGAGGGTGACCACCGCGGCAAGCTCTGCGATGCGTGACCGCCAGGGATCGGCGAGGCGAGAAAGCGCGTCGACCTCCGCGTGCGGGGTGCCCGCCCCGCGGTGCCAGCCCTCGGCAACGATGAGACCGTCGGGATCGAGAATGACGCACCCCACCTGCGGGTTCGCGTCCTCCGCCGGGCCACGACGCGCGAGCGCGAGGGCGCGACGCATCGCATCCTCGATCACCACCTGCTCGAGCATCCGGCTGCCTTCCTCGCGTACCGGGTGCGCAAAGATCCACGGTCGAACCGTAAACCTGCGTTCCTCCCATCCGGACTCGAGCACTCGCGCACCCATCACCGTCGGCCCCGGAATTCCACCGAGTCAACCCCGCCGATGCGGAGTTCGCGGGCTCTCACCGCCGGTTCGGAATCTCACCGACCCCGGAACACTGCTCTTACTGTACCCCGTCAGCGCCCACTCTCCGAAGCCCGGCCCGAACACGTTCGCTGCGGGCAGACGGAGCGCCCACGCAGCCCCGACGCGGTCCCGTCGGGGCGGTGCCGCCGAGAGGAATGCCGCCGAGAGAAGTGCAGGCACGGCGATCCCTAATCGAAGAGACCCGCGAACATCGAACCGTTCGTCACCACATTCAGGGTGAGCGCGATGATCAGCGCGTTGAAGAAGAACGCGAGCGACGTGTGCCACACGATCGTCCACCGCATGCGCGTGCTCACCACCTGCACATCGGACACCCCAAAGGTCGTCGCATTCGTGAACGACAAATAGACGAAATCGACGAGCCGCGGCTCGGGTGTACCCGGAAACAAAAGCGGCGGTGTTTTCGCGCGATGGTAGCGGGAAAAATAGACCCGCGCGAAACCCCAGTTGAACATCGCCCACGACAGCAGCATCGACGCGACCGCGCTTGCCTGCGACAGTGGCGTGTGTTCATCCGACCCCAGTTCCACAATGAGTTCGAGCGCGACCGTGAGCCCCAGCAGACTCGCACCGAGCGTGAGGATCGTGGACAGGATGCGGGTGAGTGGGTGACCGACGAGCGCCCGCACAGCGCGAGGGTCGGGGTGATCGATGCGCACCAGGATGTTGAGCCCCACCACCGTGAACCCCAGATACACGAACGCAACCGTGCACCACAGCAGGCGCAGTAAGACCTCGTAGATAACGTGCTCCGACCCCCAGATGATGCGCCCCGCCACCCACATGAGCAGCACCTGCATGAGCAGCCCGACGATCTCACCGATGATGGTGAGCACGCTGAGGAATCGGCCGCCGCCCGACTCCCGCCGCGTCACCTGCGCCTCGTCTTCTGTGTGCTCCACCGCGGCCTACTTCGCCTGGCCGGTCGCGGGGGTGGTTTTGGCGCTGTCGGACTTTGTGCCGCCGCCCGCCGACGTCGCCGACGTCACCAGGTCGTGCAGCGAGGCATCGGGCAGGTAGGCGCGGGTGATCGCGATGCCGATCCGCGGCAGATCCCCCTCGTCACGAAACAGCAAATACAGCGACTCGTGGCGCGGATTAAACTTCTGCTTGAACCGGTGCAGCGACTTGAACCCGTAGAGCGGTTCGATGAGGGATCCCACCTGCTCCAGCACCTGGTCCACCGGGCCGGCCTCCGCGTCCGAGGGCCTCACGAGCGGCGCACCCGACAGCGACACGAACTCGTACCCCTCGTCGGAGAACCACTGTGCCGACGACGCGATGAGGAACTCCATGACCGGCGGAAACCCGCCGTCGCGTCGCCGCATGAGATCAAGTGTCCAGCCGACAACTCGCGGCTCAGTCGCGTTCGCCGCCGGCCCGTACACGGGAAGCCACGAGGTCACCCCGTGCAGATTCCCCTCACCGTCGAGGGCGATACCGACGTACGCCTCGGGGTCGAGCGCCTCCTCCACGGTGCCCAGCGTGAACCGCATCTCGGGCAGGCCCTTGTCGCCCGTCCACTGCTCGGAGATCGCGCGGACCTGCGCGAGCACATTCCATGGCACCTCGGCGAGGCGCACCATGCGGAACTCGATGTCCTCACGCCCCGCCCGGTTGATCGCCGTGCGCACGGCGGCCCACGGCTTCCCCTTGAACTCGAGCCCCGGCAGTTCCACGATCGTGTCCTCCGCGACGATCACCGAGCGCCAACCCTGCGGTACCGCCGCGGCGCTCGCCGCACTCGTCGAGAACGCGCACGGGATGAGCCCGGCCTCCTGCGTCACATGTTCGAACTCCGCGAGCGCACGCCGTTCGGCTCCCGCGGGCACGATCGGGTCGCCGAGCATGATGGCGACACCGGCCCACGACTGGTAGGCGATCGAGCCGGTCGCGAGGGATCCCTCGCCTTTCTCCAACGGCACCGCGATCCGCTGATTCCCCTCCCACGTGGTCATCCACGAGATCGTGCCACCGCCGAAGGCTTGCAGCCGCTCGACGAGGTCGTCGCGCGAGTGGGGTTCGGCGTTGAGCACACGCCGCGCCTTGCGCAGACGCACACGGAACGCGTTGCGCGCAAATATGAGCAGCAGCATCAGCGCGAGCCAGAAAAGCGCGGGCCCCAGCACGAACGCGAACGTCTCGGGGATGCCGTCGACGAGACCCGCGTCGATCAGGAACGGGAGAACCCCGAGCGCGAGGACCGCGGTGAGCAGGTTGAACGCACCGAGCACGAGCGTGATGATCCACGCGATGCGATATCCCTGCCGAATGCCGTTGGCAATGAGTAGGATCACGACAACGTCGATCGCCACGTCGGCCGCGGAAGCGACCGGGTGGTTCTCGCCGAGCGGGCCATCGTAGGGCACCACGAGGTCGAGCACCTGGACCGCGCCGATCGTGATCAAACCGTAGAGCGCGAGGAGACGCCACTCGCGCTGCGTCGGCCGACCCGCGGGACGACGGAACGCCGGCAGCGCGCCGCTGACGAGAAGGGCCGCCACCATCGCGACGGCGTGCTCGAGGTCGTCGATGCGACCGAGATAGAGCACCGAGACGCCCACCCACACGCCAATGGCGAGCCGCGCGCGCAAACGCCACGGCGACGGCAGCGTCGCGGTCGCGAACACGAGTGCCGCGAAGGCGCCGCACGACGGGCCGAGATCCGGGGTTGCCGCCACCATTTCGGCCCAGTGCCAGCCCGTCGGTGCGAGGAGCGCGAGGAGCCCTGCCGCACCGAGCACCCCGACGACGTGGCCCGCAACGAAGATCCCGATCGTGCGCAGCGTGCCAAAACGCCACTCGGCCCACCCGAGACCGCCGAGCACGAGTGGAAGCACGGCCAGGTAGAGCAGTGGCTGCTTCATGAAGAACGGCGACGTCGCAAGCGTCCACCAGCGGCCCTGCTCGAAGGCCGGCAGGCCGGTCGCGACGAGATCGAACCACGGCTGATCCTCGATGGGGGTGACGAGCGCGCCCGTGATGACGCCGGTGAAGAGGAGGGCCAGCACGAAGACGATCGTGAAAGGTAGGCGCTGCAGCGCCCGGAGTGCAAACGGGCGCGCGGGGGCCGGTGCTGCTTGCGACGGTGCTGCTGCCGGTGCTGCTGCTGCCGGTGCTGCTGCCCGGGCCGAGTTTCCCGCGGGCTTCGGCTTTGGAGCTCCGAAGCTGGCTGCGTCGTCAGTCATGCACCCAGTCTAAGGTTTTGCGCGCCGGTGGTCCCGAGCGGGTTGCGACCTCTGCCGTCAATTGCGTGGCAGGTTGACGCCGCAAACGACGGCAGAGGTCGCAACCCGCTCGGGATCACCTGGCGCGGCAGCAGTGGGCCAGGGATCAGTGGGCGAGGGATCCGGGCCGCGCCGGGTCAGCGCGCGAGGCGGTGCAGGGATCCCTCAGCGGGAGGGATCCCTCGCCCCCTTCCTCCTCCACAGTTACCTGCGACTCCCACGAGTTGCCGCGAGAAATGGCTCGTACCAACGTTGAACTCGGACAGACCCACGGCGCGACTTATCCACACCTCCGGCAAACAGGGCTGCGCTGCAGTGCCGAAACTGCCACAGTCGGACCCATGCCAGCAGAAACCCCCGACGCCCGGGTGGACCGCCTCCGCGGGCTTATGCAGCACCGCAGCGAGTTTCTCAGGGCGCACGTGAGCGACCGCCAACTGGGGCGTCGCGCTGCGGCCGGCAGGCTTATCCGGCTGCCGCACGGATGGTACGTGGAGGGTGCGGCTTGGCAAGCGCTCTACGCCGAGGACCGCCACCTCCTCGGAGTGCTCGCGACGGCGACTGGCCAGCGCGGCACGACCGCGGGTGCCGGGCTTTTGGTGTTCTCCTATTATTCGGCCGCCGTGCTGCACCGGCTGCCGCTATACGGGTTCAAGGCTTCGCGCACCCACAAGACTCGGGCCCTTGGCGCCCCGCGAGCCCGCCACTCGGCGTTTACGGTGCACCACCAGGAGCGTCTCGATCCCTCATCGATCACCGACGTCGCCGGTGTTCCCTGCACGGATCTGGCGCGAACAGCGGTCGACATCGCGCGAATCGCCCCGCCGGAGATGGCGCTCGCCTGCGCAGACGCGGCACTGCTTCGACTGGCGCGACTCGACGGGCGACCCCGCGACGCCGAATGTGCCGACTTGCGGGCCGCCGTATTGGCCGGGGCCGATGCGCTGCGGTTCTCGCAAGGGATCAGTGCCGCCCGCCACATTCTGTCGCGCGCCGATGCGCGCTCGGAGTCGCCGCTCGAGAGCATCAGCCGCTGGTATCTCGAGCGCCTGGGGTTCGAGGTGGACGTGCAAATCCCGGTGGCAGGGCCGGCGGGTGGATGCTACTGGGTTGATTTCGAGCTGCGTGGACTGGACGTACTGGGCGAGGTCGACGGTGCGCAGAAATACCGGGCAGGCGGGGAAGGCTCGTCGCAAGTTGCGGCGCTCCACCAGCGCGAGAAGCGCCGGGCCGACTGGATCGTGGGCACCACGGGGAAACGGCTTGTGAGGTGGGGTGCTGCGGACCTCGCGTCAATTGAGCGTTTTGCGCGTCGGCTCGAGGCATTCGGGTTGCGGATCCCTCGCCGTCAGCCGTGGTGAAGTGGTGCTCTGCGGATTGCGGGCGCTGCGGGTTGTGGGCTCTAACCTTGCGACCTCTGCCGTCAATTGCGTGGCAGGTTGACGCCGCAAACGACGGCAGAGGTCGCAATCTGCGAGGAATCAGCTGGCGCGGCAGCGGCTGGAGGCGAGGGATCGGGCCGCGCCGGGTCAGCGCACGACGAGGCGCAGGGATCTGGCGCGCTTGAGGGATCCTGCACGGGCAGGGATCCCTCAACCCGAAGGGCACCTAGCGGATCAGGCCGATCCGCTCATAGACGAGGTCGAGCGTGCGGTTCGCGACCTCGTTCGCGCGCTCCGCGGCGCCCGCGAGCAGGCGGTCGAGTTCGGCGGGGTCGGCGAGGAGCTCCTCGGTCCGCTCGCGGACGGGCGCGAGGCTCCCCTCCACAACCTCGACGAGGCCCTTCTTGAGGTCGCCGTAACCGCGGCCCGAGTACTCGTCGACGATCGAGTCGATTGAGCGGCCCGACAGCACCGAATAGATCGTGAGCAGGTTCGCGACGCCCGGCTTCGCCTCGCGGTCGAAGCGCACCTCACCGTCGGCGTCGGTGACGGCGCGCATGATCTTCTTCTTCGTCACGTTCGCGGGGTCGAGCACCTTGATGAGGCCCGCCTCCGTTTCCGCCGACTTCGACATTTTCGCGGTCGGATCCTGCAGGTCGTAAATCTTCGCGGTGCCCTCCGAGATCTGCGCCTTCGGCACGACGAAGGTGTCGCCGAAGCGCGAGTTGAAGCGCGTCGCGAGGTCGCGGGTGAGTTCGACGTGCTGGCGCTGATCCTCACCCACGGGCACCGAGGCAGCTTGGTAGAGGAGGATGTCGGCGGCCATCAGGATCGGGTAAGTGAAGAGTCCGACCGACGACGCATCGGCCCCCTGCTTCTGCGACTTGTCCTTGAACTGAGTCATGCGGCTCGCCTCGCCGAAGCCGGTGACGGTGTTGAGCACCCAGGCGAGCTCCGCATGCGCGGGTACCTGCGACTGCACGAACAGTGTCGACTTCTCGGGGTCGATGCCTGCCGCGATGTACTGCGCGGCGGTGCGGCGGGTGCGCGCGATGAGCTCTGAGGGGTCCTGCGGCACCGTGATCGCGTGGAGGTTCACGACGCAGAAGAACGCGTCGAAGTCCTCCTGCATCTGCGTCCACTGGCTGAGCGCGCCGATGTAGTTGCCGAGCTGCAGGGAATCGCTCGAGGGCTGCATGCCGGAGAACAGGACGGGCTTCGCGGAGGAGTTGCTCATTGCAATACTTTCAGTTTCTATTTCGAACGTGTACGGATTCGGGGACTACCGGAACACAGTGGAGGACTGGCAATTCAGTCCAGGATTGCTTGGTCGGGCCTGGCGGGAGCAGTGGCGACGGGCAGCAGAGCGAAGGCAACTCGCCTCCGTGCACACTCACACCCGGTAGTCGACGATGACGGGCGCGTGGTCCGACCATCGGGTGTCGTACGACGGGTACCGGTCGACCCGGTAATCGATGACGC
>JBBAFK010000048.1:0-22668 GCA_041655455.1 Leucobacter sp.
TGGTCGGGATGCCGATCCCGAGGTTCACGTACTGGCCGTTTTCCAGCTCCGATGCCGCGATCGCGGCCATCTCATCACGAGTCCACATGTCTTACGCCTCCTGAGTCTCGCGCGGGCGCACGGTTCGTTGTTCAATGTCTTTGGCCTGATCTTCGAGGCGAACGAGTCGCTGCACGAAGACGCCTGGCGTGTCAATCTGCTGCGGGTCGAGGTAGACCGCGCTCAGGTTCTCGACCTCGGCGACCGTCACCTTGCCGCAGGTCGCGACGAGCGGATTGAAGTTCCGGGCAGTGAAGCGGTATCGCAGGTTCCCCTCGAAGTCCCCCTCGAAGGCACGCACCAGTGCGACATCGGCCACGATCCCTCGCTCGAGAATCGCTTTCCTCCCGTCGAATTCCGCCTCGGGCTTGCCGTCGGCGATCGGAGTGCCGACGCCCGTCGGCGTGTAAAAGGCCGGGATGCCGGCCCCGCCCGCGCGCATCCGCTCCGCGAGGGTGCCCTGCGGTACGAACTCGACCTCGAGCGTCCCGTCGAGGTACTGCTGCGCGAACAGCTTGTTCTCGCCGACGTACGAGGCGAGCACGCGACGCACCTGCTGGTTCTCGAGCAGCACGCCGAGGCCCTTCCCGTCGACGCCCATGTTGTTGGAAACGATCGTCAGATCCTTCGCTCCGGTGTCCCGCAGCGCTTGGATCAGGTTGCGAGGGATCCCACTGAGCCCGAACCCGCCCACGGCGATGGTCATGCCGTCTTCGACGATTCCCTCGAGCGCCGCTGCGGCGCTCTCCCTGAGTTTCACGGTCATCTTTGATCTCCTCGTTCATCATGTGGCCGCACTGCCATTGTCTTCGATGCTAGGTGGTGACAGGGATCCCGATCAAACCACGGCGTGAATGTGATCACTCGATGACCGGGGTGCGTGATAGTGTCCATATTATGGACGCTGATTCGAGGAGTGAGGGATCCGCACCCGCGCCGCGCCGCGCCGACCCCGTCGCGGGCGCGCAGGTCGTCGGGCGCATCGCCGCCGTCTTGCGTGCGACGAGCCAGACCATGCCGCTCGGCGCTGGCACGAGCGACATCGCACGCGCGGCGGGGGTCGCGAGACCCACCGCGCACCGACTGCTCGCCTCGCTCGCCGAGCAGGGGTTCATCGACCGGGACCAGCGCTCGGGACGGTGGATGCTCGGCCCGGAGCTCTACCTCATGGGCGCGGTCGCCGCCGAACGCTACGACGTCACCGAGACCGCGCGCGAGCACGTCGAAGCGCTCGCCGAGGCGACGGGCGAGAGCGCATTCCTCTCCGCGCGGCGCGGCGGAGAGACCGTCTGCCTCCTGCGCGCCGACGGGGCCTTCCCCATCCGCTCCTTCGTACTCTACGAAGGGAAGCGGTTTCCGCTCGGTGTGGCGTCGGCCGGGCTTGCGATCCTCGCATTCCTCCCCGAGGAGGCGCAGGAACGGTATCTCGGCGCGGTCGCGCTCGAAGTGGAGCACGGGCCAACCCACTCGGCTGCGGCGCTGCGGGAACGCATCGCGGACACCCGCGAGCGCGGCTACGCTGTGAATCCCGGGCTGATCGTCGAGGGCAGCTGGGGCATGGGAGCGGCGGTGTTCGACACCTCGGGGCAGCCGGCGTGGGCGCTCAGCCTCACCGGCATCGAGCCGCGCTTCTCGGCCGAGCGCCGCCCCGAACTCGGGCGGCTGTTGCTCGACCGCGCGCACCGGCTGACGCGCGCCCTCGCGCGCTGAGTTGGAGGCACTGCTGGCTGACTCGCGGCGTGCGCGGATCCCTCGTCACGTGCGCGGATCCCTCGCCGCCTCTCACCCGCAGGTCGGCAGTTGTGCAGGATTCAGCGCGCGGATAACGTGCACAACTGACCGATTGCGCGCACAGCTTGGCGGACAGAGCACCACCATTTCACCACCACCACCCCACCCAGCCTGCGAGTGGCTTTCTCTCTTCAGTGGGGGATCTCCCGTCCGCGGACCAGGAAAAGTACATTGCGGTACGCAGAGGCGAGATCCCCCGCTGACGAGAGATCGCAGCATCACGCGGCGAGGGATCGCGGAGCCCAGGCGAGGGATCGCCGCGCCCAGGCGTCGTGTTGCAGCACCAATCGACGCGCCGCAGCAAAGCTGAGGGATCGCCGCGCCCCGACAGCCCTACGCCGCGGCGGGTACCCCGAGCTCGTCCCGCAGCACGGACCCGAGCTCTGCGGCCCCGCGCCGCCCGAGTACCACCGTGTAGTGGTTTAGGTCGGGGAGCGCGAGGTGCCGGATGTGCGGCCGGCTGGACAGCACGCGCGCCAGGTAGTCGGGAGCGTACAGCCCCGGGGTTTCGTCGCGCAGCCCGCGCGGCACACTCACAAACAGCACGGGCCGGCCCCACCCGGCGAGACCGTCGAACGCGTCCGCGAGAAACGTGCCGGTGTTCAGGTCGATCGTGTCGTCCGTCGTGGTCTGCAGACTCGTCGCCGACCGGAGCGCGTCACCGTCGGGCACGAGGTCGTACGCGAAGTAGCGTTCGAGCTCGAGCGACCAGTCGGCGCGGAAAGCGGGGTGTTCGCGCCAGAAGTCGAGGTAGTCCATGACGGAGCCGAAGCGCATGGACAGGCGATCCGCGGTGGGCCCGAGGATCGCGGCCACGAGCTCCTCGGGTTCAAGCCCGGGGGGTGCGTCGAGCGGGAGCCCCCCGTCGACGAGCACGAGCTGCGAGACCCGCTCGGGCGCCTCGTGCGCGAGCGCCACCGCAACGAACGCGCCCATCGAGTGCCCGATCACCGGCACCGACGACACGGCGAGCGCGTCGAGCACCGCGAGTAGGTCCTCGGCGTGCGCCCGCATACCCGCGGGGCCCGAGACCGCGTGGCTCGCGCCGCGCCCCCGGAGGTCGGGTGCGATGACCCGGGTGCCGGGCAGCTGCGAAACGACGAAGGGCCACGCGAGGTGTGACGAGGTCACTCCGTGCACGAGCAGCACGTCAGGCGCGAGGGATCCCTCCCCCGCTTCGATCGGATCCCACACCCCAACCCGGAGCGTTCCGCCCTCCACGGGCACGTCGATCGTGCGATACCGGTGCGTGATCATCGCGCGCTCCATCCGCCGTCCATGGTGTACGAGGCGCCAGTGACCATCCCGGCGGCGTCTGTCGCCAACCAGCCAGCGAGCGAGGCGACCTCGTCGGCACCGACGAGACGCTTGATCGCGCTCTCGGTGAGCATAACCTTTTCCACGACCTCGCTTTCTGGGATGCCGTGCACCTTCGCCTGATCGGCAATCTGCTGTTCGACGAGCGGCGTGCGCACGTACGCGGGGTTGATGCAGTTGCTCGTGACGCCGTGCGGGCCGCCCTCGAGGGCGGTGACTTTCGACAGGCCCTCGAGTCCGTGCTTCGCGGAGACGTACGCGGATTTGAACGCGCTCGCGCGCAGTCCGTGCACGCTCGAGACGTTGATAACCCGCCCCCAGCCCCGCTCGTACATGCCCGGCAGTATGGCCCGGATGAGGAGGAACGGCGCCTCGAGCATGATGCGCTGGATGAGCCGGAACGCCTCGGGGTCGAACTCCTCGATCGGGCTGACCCGCTGAATGCCGGCGTTGTTCACGAGGATGTCGGCGTCGACCTCGAGCGGCCCGCCGAGTTCCGGGCGGCGCTGCTCGCCCACATCGGCGCCTGAGCGGGGCGCGGCACGCAGCTCAGCCGGCGGGGACCTCCGCCGCACGGCGGGAGACCCGATCCGACCAGCGGCCGGTGAGGACCCCCACCGGGAACAGCAGCAGCCAGCTCAACTGGCCCCAGGAGGGCCCAACGAGATACGCGACGGGGATGGAGAGCAGCAGGATGCCGATCTTCGCGAGCACGTCGACGCGCGCCGCCCACCAGGCGCCACGCGGGAGATCCTCGTCGACGAGTCCCCGCGCCCGGCCGATCTCGTGCATCGCCGACTGCGCCGCAATCGCGAGCGCAACATTGACCGCGTACAAGGCGGTGGCGAGCGGATACTCGGTCGTCGTCGGATCGCTGATCCCCTGCGTCGTGAAGGGCAGAAAGACGATGAGGCAGGCGATGACGAGGTTCGCGACAGTGACGGCGCCGTCGACGCCCCGGAACCGCGAGAGGAGATCCGTATTGCTCCACCAGAACACGGCGATCACGACAAAGCTGATGAGAAATCCCAGCACCTGCGTACCGAGTCCGGTATCAAGCAGGTGCGAGGGATCCCTCCACGCCTCAGCGGGCGGCAGGTCGATATTCGCGACGAGCAGCGTGATCGCGAACCCGTAGATCGCATCGAAGAACCCCAGGCCCCTCCCAAATTCCGCGCCGTCGCGGTCGAAAAACTTCGCCATCTCCGCCCCGTCCCCGAGACATGCCCCGTCGCAGCCCCGTTGCCCGCAAGTCTAAATCGTCAGTGCCACACAGTCAGCGCCACACAGTCAGTGCCACACAGTCAGCGCCGGCGATGGAACGGCGTGGTCAGGATCGCGATCGCCGACCCGATCAGGGTGTCGACGACGCGCACCCACGCCGTGACCTCCAGGTCCACGCCCGGCACCGCGGCTCCCGTGATGAACAGCACGAGCGGGGTGATGAAGATCAGTGCGAGCGCGTAGTTGCGCACCACGACCTGCTCGATGACGAACTGCAGCACGGGCAGGATCACGACGAGCAGCCACGGGTTCTCCCCGAGGGGCGCGATCAGAAAGTACAGGACCGCACCGAGCACGGTGCCGACGGTGCGGTGCAGCCCGCGGCCCAGAGAATAGCTGCGCGTCGCGCTGAGCCCCACGCAGGCGACGCCCGCCGCAACCGTCCAGTAGGCACGATGCGGGTCGAGGAAGTTGACGGTGACGAGCGTGCCGACCACGGCGACCACGGCGACGCGGAGCACCAGCTCCCACTCACCCCGGCCCAGCCACGGCCCGGGAAGCAGTTCGCGCAGCGGTCGCGCCACCGCGCGTCGCGCGGCGGGCAACACCAGCGGCACCACCGCGAGCAGGTACGAAAAGATGATGCCGGCACCGAACGCGGTGAGGAAGACGGCGGGGCTGTGCTCCCGATGTCCGTCGATCACGGCGGTCACGTTGCCGCCGAGCCCGTAGAGCAGCACGAAGAAGACGGGGCCGGGCGGCCCGAGTCGGAACGCGAAGGCCGCGGCGCTCACACCGACGGCGACCGCGACGAGGCCAACGGAGAAGGCAATCGTCCACGGTGTGAGGAAGACCCCGAGAGCCGCGCAAGCGAACATTCCGAGCCCGACAAAGGGAAGCACCTTGGCGCGCTCCTTCGCGAGCAGGCTCACACCGTAAAGCGCGACGAACGCACCGGCTCCCGCCTGCAGGCCGAGGTCGGGTCGACCGATGAGCAGCAGCGCGGTGTACGGCACCCCCATCGACAGGGCGGCGCGGATCGCCACACCGTGACGCGGACCCGTGCCGGGTGCGAGCGAAAAAAGGCTGCGCACAGCGACCGGTAACGCCCCGGTATACCCGCTTGCTCTCGCCACACCCGCCCCTTCCCGCGACGAGCGTAGCAGGCGGACGGCACCCTCACGGCCGCGCGAGCGACGCTACCGCGCGACGGTACTACCGCACGAGCGAACGGAGCCGTCGCAGCGCGACCGACAGCGTCGCGAGGCCGGTCTCCTCGCCGGCCTGCACGGCGGCGAGCGCCTCCTCGACGGCCCGGTGCGCGGCCGCGCCCCCCTGCTCGAGCCAGGTCGCGATGCGAGCCTCAGGGTCGCCGGGCTCGGTATGCTCGATGATGGACGAGGTGAGTTCGATCATCACGGCATACATGTCGTCGCGCATCGCGGCCCGGGCCATCGAGCCCCAGCGGTCCTCCTGTGGGAGTGCGCTGACGCGCACGAGCAGGTCGTCGAAGCGCACCGCCTCTGAGAGCGCGAAATACACCTCGGCGACCTCGTCGAGCTTCCACCCGCAGACCCGGGAGCGTTCGATGATGTCGAGGAGTGGCGTGAGTTCGAGTAGCCCCGCGCCCCAGCGGGCGAGCCCCTCGGGCACCCCGGCATCTTCGAACGCCAAGCGGCGGCCTTGGTAGTCTTCGAGGTCCTTTCCGCGCAGCAGCTCCCCGAGTCGCCCCGAGATCTGCTGCACAGCGTCCGCGAAGAGCTCGATTTCGGCCCCGATGTCCACGCCTCCCGGCCGGTGCTGCACGAACCAGCGCGTCGCCCGGTCGAGCAGCCGCCTGAACGTGAGGTACAGCTCAGTTTGCACGTTCGTCGCAACGTTGTTGTCGGTCGCTTCGACGGCCGTCACAAACCCGTGCAGGTCGAAAATTTCTCGCACGGCCACGTAGGCTCGCGCGATTTGCTCGCTCGACGCCCCTGTCTCGTCGGCGGCCCGGTAGGCGAACGTGATGCCGCCTCGGTTGACCATCGAGTTGACAACGGAGTTCACGATGATCTCGGCGCGCAGCGGGTGGTCTGTGAGATCGGCCGCGTAGGCCTCGCGGAGCGGCGTTGGGAAGTAGTTGGCGAGCGTGCGCGTCAGCCAGGGATCGTCGGCGAGCGCCGTCGTCGCAAGGTCGCTCTTGAGTGCGAGTTTCGCGTACGCGACGAGCACGGCGAACTCCGGCCGGGTGAGCCCCCGGCCCTCGGCGAACCGCATATCGATCTCGGTGGCGCTGGGGAGGTACTCGAGTTCACGGTCGAGCTCGTCGCGGCTCTCCAGCCACTCGATGAGACGTTCGTGCGACGGCAGCATCTCGGCGGCGTTCGCCCGGGAGTTGCCGAGCAGCACGTTTTGCTCGTAGTTGTCGCGCAGCACCTGCACGGCGACCTCGTCGGTCATCGAGCGGAGCAGTGTGTCGCGTTCCGATCGGGTGAGTCGCCCGTCGCGCTCCACGGCGCCGAGCAGGATCTTGATGTTGACCTCGCGGTCTGAGGTGCCGACACCCGCCGAGTTGTCGATCGCGTCGGTGTTGATGCTGACGCCGGAGAGCGCGGCCTCGATGCGACCGCGCTGGCTCACGCCGAGGTTGCCGCCCTCACCCACGACGCGGACGCGCAGTTCGCCGCCGTCGACTCGCACGGCGTCGTTTCCACGGTCGCCGATCTCCGCGTTCGTCTCCTCGCTGGACTTGATGTAGGTGCCGATGGCGCCGTTCCAGAGCAGGTCGACGGGGGCGAGCAGCACGGCCTTCTTGAGTTCGGCCGGGGTCATGGTCATCACCGAGTCGTCGAGGCCGAGGGCCTCTCGCATTTCCGGGGAGATGTCGATGGATTTGGCGGTGAGGGGGAAGACGCCGCCCCCCCTCGACATGAGCGAGCGGTCGAAGTCGTCCCACGACGATCCGGGCAGTTCGAAGAGGCGTTTCCGTTCGACGAAGGTCGTCGCGGCATCCGGTGAGGGGTCGACGAAGATGTGCCGGTGGTCGAACGCGGCGACGAGGCGGATGTGCTCGGAGCGGAGCATGCCGTTACCGAAGACGTCTCCGGACATATCGCCGATACCGACGACGGTGAAGTCCTCGGCCTGCGTATTGTGGCCGAGTTCGCGGAAGTGCCGCTTCACCGACTCCCACGCACCCCGCGCGGTGATCCCCATCCCCTTGTGGTCGTAGCCTGCCGACCCTCCCGAGGCGAATGCGTCGTCGAGCCAGAACTCCGCATCCTCCGAGATGCCGTTCGCGATGTCAGAGAACGACGCGGTGCCCTTGTCAGCGGCGACGACGAGGTAGGAGTCGTCGCCGTCGTGCCGCACGACCGCCTCGGGCGGGATGATGGCGCCGCCGTCGCGATTGTCCGTGACGTCGAGGAGGCCGCGAATGAAGGTCCGGTAAGCGTCGCGGCCGCCCTCCATCCACGCGGCGCGGTCGCTCGCCGGTGGGAGCCGTTTCCCGACGAAGCCGCCCTTCGAACCGGTGGGTACGATGACGGCGTTCTTCACCATCTGTGCCTTCACGAGGCCGAGTACCTCGGTGCGGAAGTCTTCGCGCCGGTCGCTCCAGCGCAGTCCGCCGCGTGCGACCGCCCCGAAGCGCAGGTGCACGCCCTCGACCTCTGGCGAGTAGACCCAGATCTCCGCCATGGGGTGGGGCTTTGGCAGGCCGGGCACACGGGCGCAGTCGAGTTTCATCGACACCCACGGCTTCGGCCGGCCCGCCTCGTCGGGCTGGAAGAAGTTGGTGCGCCAGGTGGCGTCGATCACCCCGATGATCGACCGGAGGATGCGGTCGTGGTCGAGGCTCGTGACTTCGTCGAGGGATCCCTGGAGTTCCGCTCGTTGCTCAGCTTCGAGCGCGTCTCGGTCGCCCTCGATTTCTGGGTCGAAGCGCAGCTCGAAGAGCCGGACGAGGCCCGTCGCGATTTCGGGGTTCGCGATGAGCGCCTGGTCGATGTATTCAACGGAGAACGCGGAGCCGATCTGTCGCAGGTACATGGCGATCGCCCGCAGAATGACGATGCGGCGCGCGTCGAGCCCTGCGAGGAGGACGAGCGAGTTCAGTCGGTCGCTCTCGATGTCTCCGGTCCAGGCCGCCGAGAACGCCTCCTCGAGGGTCGGCCCCCAGTACGGGTCGGACCACACGTCGACCCCGGGTGCGGTTAGCCCGAAGTCGGAGATGAAGCGCACCCGGCCGTCGGCGAGCGTCACGGTGTAGGGGCGTTCGTCGACGACGTCGACGCCGAGGTCGGTGAGGATCGGCAGCACCTGGGTCAGCGGGTACTGCCGATGCGAGGCCACGGTGAGCACGCGCTTGCCGGCCTCGTGGCGCTCGGGGCGGTAGAGCATGACGGAGAATTCGCGCTCTTCGAGCTCTTCGAGGAGCCGAATATCGGTGAGGGCCTCCTCCGGCGTGACGTTCTCCTTGTAGGCCTCGGGGAATGCCCGACCGTACCGGCCGAGCAGGGTCGCCGCCCGCTCCTCACCTTCGGCCGCGTGGAGGGCGTCGACGAGCCCCTCGTCCCACCCGCGGATGGCGTCCTCGAGCTGGGCGTGCAGCTCGACCTCGTCCACGTCCGGCACCGAGATACCCCGAGGCATGCGCACGACGAAGTGCAGTTGCGCGAGCGGTGAGTCGCCGACCCTGGTCGTGTGGTCCACGTGCTCGGCACCGAACACCTCGCGCAGCAGGCCGTCGATGCGCAGGCGCACCGTCGTGTTGTAGCGGTCTTTCGGGAGGTACACGAGCGCGGAGACGAACCGGCCGAACTCGTCGCGGCGGAGGAAGGTTCGCGCGCGTCGACGACCGCGCAGCCGGCTGACCTCGACCGCGACCTCAAGCAGGTGTTCCGGAGTGTCTTGGAACAATTCGTCACGCGGGTACTGCTCGAGCACCTGCAGGAGATCTTTGCCCGAGTGGGAGTTCGACGCGAATCCGGAGGCGTCGAGCACGGCCTGCACTTTCGTGGAGACGATCGGGAGGGTCATCACGGAGGCTGCGTACGCCGCCGAAGTGAACATACCGAGGAAGCGCCGCTCACCCGTGACGTTGCCGGCCTCGTCGAAGGTGCGCAGTCCGATGTAGTCGAGGTAGACGTCGCGGTGCACGGTCGCGCGGGAGTTCGCCTTGGTGATTGTGAGCAGGCGCGGTTCTCGCGCCGTCTGCTGCGCTTCGGGCCGAAGGCGGGTGACCTCGGTCCGCGTCTTGCGCAGGATGCCGAGCCCGCTGTGCGGCAGCGCGCGCAGCACGTCCTCACCGTTCTCGTCGACCTCGAGCACGTGTTCACGGTATCCGAGGAACGTGAAGTTGTCGTCGGCGAGCCAGCTGAGGAATTCGATCGTGGGCGCGACGGACTCCGGATCCGCGGTGACTGGCGGTTCGGTCCGCAAATCGGTGACGATGTCGAGGCACGCACGACGCATGGCCTTCCAGTCGTCGACTGCGACGCGCACGTCGGCGAGCACGGATTCGAGGCGATCCTCGAGTTCGCTGCGGCCCTCCGCGGTCGGCACCCGGTCGACCTCGATGTGAATCCACGACTCGAGCGTTCCGCCGTGGGCGTCGATCTCGATGAGCTCGCCGTCGTCGTCACGTCGCACCGAGAGCACGGGGTGGATGAGCAGGTGCACGGCGAGCCCCTGGCGCGCGATCGCCGCGGTCACGGAGTCGACGAGGAAGGGGGAATCGTCGGTGCAGATGTCGACGATCGTTCGGCGCGATGACCAGCCGTGCTCTCCGAGGGTGGGTGTGAACACAGAGATGAGCGTTTCACCGATCTGCCGCGTGGCGGCGAGCTGCTGCAGCGTCGTGGCCGCACCGACGACGTCGCGCGGTTCTCGATCCTGCAGGTCCTCGAAGTCGACCCGGTGCAGCAGGCGGTCGAGGGCCGGGCGAATGATCGGATCGACCTGCTCGAGTGCTGCCTGAAACTCTTCGATTGCGCTGCTCAACTGAAACCTCATCGTCCTGTCTGAACCACGTGTGATCCGGCCCGGATCCACGCCCATCATAGACCCGGAGCACGATTTCGTACAGTCGTACGAACCGGCTCGTGTGCACTCCCGTGACGATACGCTGGAGCGGTCGAACCACACCGTCTGTGAGCCGGGAGCATCCATGCCGCAACCACGCCGGGGCCGCGCCCTCGGCCTCATGTTCGCAGCCGTCTGCCTCGTCGCGATCAACCTGCGCATGACGATCACGGGCGTCGGTCCGCTCCTCGACGAAATCGCCGCGGATCGCGGCACGACCCCCGCCGCACTCGGCGCACTCGTCGCGATCCCCCTCGTGGCCTGGGGGCTCGTCTCACCCCTCGCGCACTCGATCGCTGCCCGCTGGGGTGCGGAGCGCGCCGTCGGCTGGTCGCTCGTCGTGCTCGCCGCGGGCACGGTCTGGCGGTCGATCCCTGAGGGATCCCTCGGCCTCTGGTTCGGCACCGCCGTGATCGGGGCGGCGCTCGCCATCAGCAACGTACTCATGCCCGCGATCATCCGCAGCGAGTTCTCGGCACGCATCCCGCTCATCACGGGCATCTACACGGCGTTGCTCGGCGGTTTCGGAGCGATCTCCTCGGCCCTCGTGGTGCCGATCTCGGAATCCGTCGTCGGGGGTGAGCCACTCGGGTGGCGCGTCGCCCTCGTCGCCACGGCCGCCCCGATTCCGCTCGCCATCGTGGTTTGGATCATCGCGACCCGCCGCTCGCCCCGGCGCGGCCATGCGGCGAGCGGCGCGCCGCGCGCGGTCATCGTCCGGGGGCGGGTCGGGCGTCTCATCTGGCGTGATGCCGTCGCCTGGTCGGTCGCGCTCTATATGGGGCTCCAGTCCCTCTCCTTCTACATCATCGCTGCCTGGCTCGCCCCCATCCGTATTTCGCAGGGTTCGACGGCGGTCGAGGCGGGCATCGAGGTCGCTGTCTATCAGGTCTCCGGTGTGCTCGGATCCCTCGCCCTCCCCCTTCTGTATCGGGGGCCGCTCAGGCGGTGGCTCGCCGCCCTCCTACCGGTCGGGGTGGCCACCTCGTTCGCCGCAATCGTGCTGCACGTCGGCCCGCTTCCGCTCTGGCTCGCGATCGCGGGTTTCGGCTCCGGCGCCTCGCTCAGCATTTCGATCATGTACCTCGCGACCAAGGCGCGCGAGCAGACCGCTTCGAGCGCGCTCTCGGGCATGGCCCAGTCGGTCGGCTACCTCATCGCGGCGACGGGACCCGTGATCTTCGGCTTCGCGTACGAGTTGAGCGGGGGCTGGCTCGCACCCCTGCTCGTCACGCTCGCCTTCGCGTCCGCGCAGCTCGTGCTCGGCATCGCCGTCGGACGCGATCGGCGCGTGCTCGAGCAGCACCCCGAGGTCGGGGCCGACGCCGCCGACAGCGCCGCGGCCGACAGCAGGCGGACGGCCAATCCGGACGACCCGAGTTAAGCTTACCGAGTGACCAGTCCAGTCGATGCGCCGCGCAGCCACATGAGTCGGCGGCGCATCCGCAGGCTCACCGTCACGATCCTCGTCACGGTGCTCGTGCTGGGTTTCGGCGGTTATGCGACGGCGGTCGCCCTCACCCCCGCGCCCGACCCCACAGTCGAGCTCACGATCGACGCGGAGCAGCAGGTCGACGCGGATCCCGCCGCCCCGATCGCGGCCGTCGACGGCCAGGCCGCACCGACCGCGGTGGGCTGGCTCGACGGTGAGCAGGTGTGGGCGAACACCGACGAAAGCGTGCCGATCGCGAGCCTCACGAAGGTCGTCACGGTGCTCGTGGCGCTCGAACAGCAGCCAATCGACGCTGGTGCGGCCGGCCCGACGCACGTGTGGACCGAGGAGGACGCCGCACGGCAGAACGCGTATCTCGCCGCCGACGGGATCGTGTTCCCGATTTCAATCGGCACGGAGGTCACGGTCCGCGAGATGCTCATGCTCGCGCTTATCCCGTCGGCGAACGACTTTGCCGCCGCCTACGCCTACTCCGTGTTCGGAGACAACGACACGTTCCTCTCGGCCGTCGATGACTGGGCCACACGCCACGGGCTCAGCACGCTGCGCCTCGTCGAGCCGACCGGGATGGACGCGAACAACACGGCGTCACCCGCCGACCTCGTCCGCCTCGCCCGGCTCGCGCTCGCGAACCCGGCGGTCGCCGAGATCGTCGCAATGCCGTCCGCGACTCTGCCGTGGGGCATCGGCACCGTCGAGAGCACCAATCAACTGCATCACCTGCTCACAGATGTGCGAGGGATCAAGACCGGCACCACGAGCGTCGCCGGCTCGAACCTACTCTCCGCGCAGGGCGGCGAGGCTGACGGGCGCGAATTCGTGAAGATCGCCGCGGTGCTCGCCCGCGAGGGTGATGCGGATCGGGTCGACTCGAGCATCGCGGTGCTCGCCGCGCTCGACTCGGCACCCCAGCCGGTCGAGCTGGTCGCCGAGGGCACCCGCGTCGGCAACGCGACCACGGTCGACGGCTTTGAGATCCCTCTGGTCACCGACAGTTCCGCCTCGACCGTGCTGCTTCCCGGGGAGTCGGCGACGACGCGGGCAACGCTCTCAGATCTTGGCGCCGGGGCCGCGAGGCAGCACGCCGGCACCGTCACGGTCGCATCCCCCACCGGCGACACAGAGATCGCCGTCGTGACAACCGAGGCGATCATCGAGCCCGGGTATTGGTGGCGCTTCACCCACCCCGGCGAGGTGTTCTAGCGGGGCCAGCGACCAAGCCCGCTTCCCCGCACCTCGGCGTCAGCCGCGCCCGACGCGAGCTTCCACGATGCGGCGGAGCGCGCCAAGCGTCAGCTCGATCGACTCGATATCGATGCGCTCGTCGTGGCCGTGCACGCCCTCCCGGTAGCGCTCATAGGTCCAGCCTGGGCCGAGCAGACCGAATCCGTAGGCGGGAATGCCGAGCTCTCGCAACACGCGGGAATCGGAGCCGCCGGCCGCCATGATCGGCACCACCGGAGCGCCCGAGGTCTGCTCCACCGCCCGCTCGATGGCGGCGAAGAGTGGGGTGTCGTCGGACGAAGTCGTCGCGGCCCAGCCGTGCAGGTGCTGGATCTCGACCTCGCTCGCGAGTGGGCCGAGCACTGCGGTGAGGAGCTCATCGACCTCGGCATCGCTCGTGCCGGGAAGCGTGCGGATGTCGAGGTCGATCGTGCCGACCGCCGGGATCACGTTGTGCACGGAGCCCGCCCGCAGCACGCTGGGCGACAGGGTCGTGCGCGACACGGCATGGGCGTAGCCGGCGATCCCGCCGAGCCGAGGCAGGGCTGCGTCGAGGCTCACGGGATCCCTCAGCTGGTCAGCGAGCCGCTGGTCGACGACGCGCGCCGACACGAACGCGTCCCAGAGCCGCCCGAGCTGCACGGCGGGCTGCACCTGGGCGAGACGCTGCAGCACCTCACCCACGCGGTACGCGGCGCCGGACGCACCGTAGGGGATGGAGGCATGGCCCGGTTTCCCGCGGACGACGAGGCGGCGGCCGGCGGATCCCTTCTCGGCCACCTCGATCGCGACGTGGCCGCCCATGCGCATCCCGCCTGACTCCGAGATCGCCTCCGTCACCCGCACCACGTCGGGGTGCTCGCGCACGAGCCACTGCATGCCGTATTCGCTCCCCGCTTCCTCGTCCGCGACCGCGAGCAGCACGAGGTCGCCGCGCGGCGGTTCTGCGGCGAGCGCAGCCTCGCGGACAACGCACGCGAACGCGGCGGTGAGGTAGAGCATGTCGACCGCGCCGCGGCCCCAGATCTCGCCATCGACGAGGTCGCCGCCGAAGGGGTTGCGGCTCCATCCCTCGGGGTCGACGGGCACGACGTCGAGATGGCCGAGCAGCCCGAGCGCGGGTGCTTCGGGGTCGGTTCCGCGCACGCGGACGATGAGCGACGCGCGCCCGGGCGCCGATTCGAGCACCTGCATTTCGAGCCTGCCGGGTGGCACGGCCTTCGCAGCCCCGTTGGCGTCCACGGCCTGGGCAGCCTCGGCAAAGAATCGTTGCAGCACCCGAACGTTGCGGATTTCCTGCCCCGACTCCACGGTGCCGTCGTTGACGCAGGCCTCGCGAATCATGGCGCGCAGGAGCTCGACCGTGTCGGCTGCTCCCGGCACCTCGCTCGGTTGCTCACCCGTCACCGGCGCCTCCTCGAATTGTGCGGTCTTCTCTCACACTACTCCCCGCGCCGCCGGGCTCCTCGCGGTTACTCCTCGTCGTCAGGGGTCGCGCGCACCGCCCTGCGGTCTGCGATGAGCGCATCGCGCACCTTGCGGCGAAGCACCTTGCCGATGAGGGACTTCGGGAGTTCCTCCCACACAATGTAGCTTGACGGTCGTTTGAATTCCGCGAGGTGCTCGCGAGCGTATTCGCGGGCCGCTGTCTCGTCGAATTCGGCGCCCTCCTCGAGGATCACGGCCGCGGTCACCACTTCCGCGCCGCCGCCGCGCGGCACGCCCACGACCGCCGATTCGAGCACCCCGGGAACCGCGCTCAGCACCTGCTCGACCTCGCTCGGCGAGACGTTGAAGCCGCCGGTGATGATGAGTTCCTTCTTGCGGTCGACAACGGTGACGAACCCGTCTTCATCCTGCGTGACGAGGTCACCGGTGCGCAACCAGCCGCCCTCGATGAGAGTCTCGGCGGTCTCCTCGGGTCGGTTCCAATAGCCCTGGAAAACTTGCGGGCCCTTGATCAACAGTTCGCCGGTCTCGCCCTGGGCGACCTCGCGGGTCGGCTCGGCGGGGTCGACGACGCGGATGTCGGTCGAGGGGAACGGGAGGCCGATCGCTCCGATCCGGCGCGCCTCGGTGAAGGGGTTCGCGAGGGCGACTGGGCTCGTCTCGGTCAGGCCGTACCCCTCGTTCAGCATGCTGCCCGCGAGGTCTTCCCAGCGCTTCACGATCGCCGGCGTGAGGGTCATCGCCCCCGAGATGGCGTAGACGACTCCGCTGAGGTCGAGGGCGCCGTCGCGGGCGACGCGGGCGAGTCGGTCAAACATGGGCGGGACGGCGGGCACGAAGGTGGGCGGGAATTTCTTCGCTGCCTTCGACACGAGCTCGGGGTCGAAGGTGGGGAAGAGCACGGCGCGCGAACCGGTTTCGACCGAGTAGATCACGGAGAGCAGCAACCCGAAGGAATGGAACATCGGCAGCAGACCGTAGATGCTGCCTTCGCCCCGCTTGAAGTTCGGCATCCATGCCGCGCCCTGGCGCGCATTCGACCACAGGTTGCCGTGGGTGATGATCGCACCCTTGGGTGCGCCCGTGGTTCCGGACGTGTACTGCAGGCAGGCGATGTCGTGCTGGCTGGGCCGCGGGTAGTCGACGGGGAGTGGCAGGGATCGCTCGAGCTTCGCGAAGGGCACCGTGCCCGAGGTGCGAGCGGTCAGCTTGTCGCGTGATTCGCGCGCCTTCGCGATGGGGAGTTTCAGTGCGAGGCGCATGCCGAACGGCATGGCGCGGGTGATGTCGACGGACACGACGGTGCGGATTCCGAGATCCCTCGGGAGTGATTGGACGGTCGCCGCGAGCTTGTCCCAGACGATCGCGACCTGCGCGCCGTGATCACGGAACTGCACTTCGAGTTCGTCGCGCGTGTAGAGAGGGTTGTGTTCCACGACGGTCGCGCCGAGTTTCAGCACCGCGTAGAACGCGATCACGTGCTGCGGTGCGTTGGGCATGATGAGCGCGACGCGGTCGCCCTTGCCGACGCCGAGTTCTTTCAGGCCGTTCGCGACGCGTGCGACGCGATAGCTGAGTTCGCGGTATTTGACGGTGGCGCCGAAGAAGCTGATCGCGTCGCGCCCCGCCCACTCCGTGCAGCGTTCTTCGAGGAGATCGATGAGGGATCCGGTGACGGGCTCGATGTCGACCGGCGTACCCGGTGCGTAGAAGCGGTTCCAGGTGCGCTGTGCGTTATTGAGGTTCACCCCTCCAGGATAGGTGCGTGCTGATTTCGCGCACCATCACCCTTGATGATTCCACTGGGGGTGCCGTCCCCAAAGACACCGACCGTCGAACGGTCGGGATGTGGCGCCAAAGCGAGCGTGAGCTCAGAGCGGCCAAGGGGCAGGTGCCCGAAGGGTCAGAGGGAGGCTTCTTCTCCGGTGAGTGACGCACGCAGTGCCGAGGCCCGCACGATGTCACCCTCGTAGAAGCGGATCTGCTCCTCTTCCATCGTTTGGGAGGTCCGCTCGCGTTCGATTTTCTCGAACGCGGCCTTTATCTCCTCTTCGAGTCCGCTCGTCACGATGTCCTGAATGTACTGCGGCAGACGCAGGAAGCTCTCACTAGGCATAGTCCGACCTTACCTTCCCGTCGTGGTCAGCGTCACGCGACACGGCCGCGTTGCAATCAAGGTCGCCGCTGGTTCTTGCCCTCTTGGTCACTTCAGTCGCTGTTCAACCCACGCCCAGTCGATGCGTTCTTGCTCAAGTCTGAGCCTTGGAGCGTACCGTTCGGTAACGAGGTCGGCGTAGAGCGCCGACTCCGCATCAGTGAGACGCGCGAGCCCCGCATTCGTGGGTGTCGGCTCGGTGCCCCAACGGTCACGGTGTCTGAGCAGGGTGTCTCGATCCATGAGCACGGATCTGGCATTTGGAAGACGTGCGCGAACGCGGTTGAGGATCGCGAACCCGTGCGTGTCGATGTCTCCCCAGTACGTCACCCGCCCCCGAGCATCTGCCTCCTGCAACCAGTCAAGCGATGTCGGAATCTCTGCGTCGTAGCCTTTGCCCCAGACCACCACGCCACCGGCGGGCACGGGAACGCTCAGGTAGGTGATCTCGTTTTCGATAATGAGCGCCTGCTCGATCCGGCTGCCGAGACGCACCGCGCCCGACCCGAGATGGAGCAGCTCGTCGAGCCGAAGCTCAGCCTCGGTGATGGCGGCTGGCATTCCCAGCAGGGCGGGATCGAATCGCAGTCGTACGGTGCTCGGTTTCACCGCGTATCCAAGGGCTGGTGCGAAGGCAGCTGCCGCACCGGTCACCCCGAGCATCTCTGCAAGCACCCCTCGGTGGCGCTCGATGAGCTTCGTGTCGACGCCCGGGGCATCGATCTCGCGAAGGTACCGCCCTGACCCCCGATTCCAGTCGAGCCAGTCGCGAGCCGCCAGAATTGATGCCCACTCGGGAGCAAGCGTGATGGCTTTGAGGGGGTGCGCGAGCACCCACTCGTGCGCGACGGGCTGGTTCCGGGAGAGTGCCAGCACATCGTCGAACGCCGCGACGTCGGCTCGGGAGCCGAGCATCTCCCATGCCTGAGCGTAATCACCGATGATCGCGCGGCCTGGGATCTCGGTTCGCCCGAACGACTTGCCCCCTACAGTCTTCGGCTCGATCGTGAAGCAGCGCCCCTGCCGTGATGCCCGCTCGATACCCGCCGCCCAGCGACGAGCCTCGCTCAAGTGCTCTGCGAGTTCCGCAGCAGACGGGCCGCGCAGCGAAACCTCAACCGTGGGAAATGGAGAGCGCACCGCCCAGGCACGCAGGAGGTCTCCGCTGCGCCAGCGTCGTCGCAGCTTCGTCTCGATGTCGGCCGGCGCGGTCCACCGCATTACACGCCGCCTGCTGTTCGCCGTTCCCTGAATTCCTCCACGGTCAGCGTGTGCACCCGGGAGGCCGAACCCGTGGGGTTGTCAACGAAGCCGATGGAGCTGACGTACGGTTCGATGACGTGCACCTTCTGCAGCGGAGTGACGATGAGCAGTTGTAATCCGAGCTTCTCGAACAGTTCGAGAGCATATCTGGTCGACTGGTCGGAGCCGCGCCCGAATGCCTCATCGATGACGGCAAAGCGGAAGTCCTTCGACTTCTCCACTCCCCATTCGAGCCCGAACTGATACGCGAGCGACGCAGCCAGAATCGTGTAGGCGAGCTTTTCCTTCTGCCCACCCGACTTCCCGTCGGAGTCAGTGTAGTGCTCATGTTCCTCACGGGTTTCGCGGTCGCGTTCGGACGCGGCGAAACTGAACCAGTTTCTGACGTCCGTCACTCGAGCGGTCCATGCCTTGTCGCTGTCCGCATGATTCGGCCGACCCCGGAACCTCTCGATGAGTTCCCGCACGCGTTCGAAGCGTTGCTCGGCGGTCTCGTCCCCGCCGAGCAGTTCACCGGTCGCCGCACGCAATTGGGAGCGGAATTCACGCACCTCGGAGTTCACCGTGGGTTGCGCGACGAGCTCGATCACCCGCCCGGGGTTGTAGTCGATTGCCCCGAGTGCCTCGTTGATCGTGTCGACACGACCGCGAATGCTTTCGGCTTGACGACCGAGCCAGCCGTTGAACGCCGCCAGCTCTTTGATCGACTCGGCGTCGAGCTGTCGCTTGAACTCCGCCTCGAACTGCGGCAGGTCATCGGTCTTGACCTGCTCGTGCAGTCGCCGAAATTCGCCGAGTGCACCGATCGACGCGTCCATCTCTGCGGCGAGTTCTGGCCAGCGGCGCAGCACTTCGCCCATCTGCTGCTGGATGTTCGTCGTGTACCCGTTCATCTCGCGCTGGGCGGCTTCAACGGCGGCGTTCAGCTCTGTCATGAGTTTCGTTCGCAGCTCATCGCACTTCTCAACGCTGGCCGGCTGGCGCCTGCCCGCGCGGGAGCGGAGATCCGGGTATCGTGCGCGAGCCTCTTCTATTGCGGCTTGAGGGATCCCTGTGAGCACGTCGCGTTCGAGTTCTTCTCGTCCACGAAGCATTTTCAGTTCGGTCTTGATGCCACCGATTCGCTCAACAACTTCTGTGTGCTCGAGCTCGACCTGACCTTGTTCGGTCGCGAGTTGATCGAGCAGCCTGTCGATCTCGACGAGACGGCTCGACCCCGCGATGATGCGTTCCCGCTCGGCTTCGAGCGATGCGAGGTCATCTCGCGCACTCACTACGTCGACATCATCCCAGCTCGTGTACTCCTCGAGGCGTCCGAATGCGTTGAGGGCTTGAGTGAGTGCCCGGTCTTGCTGATCGAGTTCGTCGAGTTCGCCCCGCAGCCGGGTCACCGTCTGCTGCAGCTCAGCGAGTTCTTCCGCAAATGCAGCCATCTTCCGCTCGCTCGACCGGCCAAGCACCCACCGTCTCGCGTCATTCACGCGGTAGCGGTCGTCCTTTTCATGTCGGTGGCGGTCACGCACGAGACCCTCGCGCGTGACGGCGCGATCCTCCTGCTCCAACTCTGTCAGGCTAGCGACGAGTCGATGCTCAGCCCGATGGGCGAGCTCGCCGACGAGAAAATCGGTGAATGGACCGGGCTCGATCTCCAGAATTTCCCACAGTCTCGTCCCTCCCGGGGATTCGGAAGGGGTCGAGCGCACTCGCCGCTCAGGAACTCGCAGGTAGACCAGCCTGGCACCAAGGTGTCTGCCGTTCACCCAGCGGGTGACTTCCGCGTAGTGCGTCTGCGGGACGAGGAGGGTGAGGGCGAAGGGTCGCAGAACTCGTTCTGCAGTACCCCGCCACTCGGTGTGATCTTCGTGGACGTCGATGAGTTCACCGGCGAACGGGAGATCGGACTCTTCGACTCCGAGTGCGCGGCGGAGCTCGTCGCGCACGCGCACCAGGTCACCCGGCATATTGTTGCGGCGGGCCGCGAGGTCCTCGATTTCAGCCTCAAGTTCAGTCGCCCGTTCACGGTCCCGGCCGTGAGCGAGCACGATGGGGTGCTTTCGCTCTGCGATCGCGTCCCGCTCCGCTTGGGCGCGACTTGAGCCGGTAGCCGCAGTTGCCAGGCTTTCCCGGAACGCTGTCGAGTTCGTCACACTCGAAAGGCCGGCGTTTTCGAGCAGTGCGTCGAAGCGGGCTCGGCGTGACTCTCGCTGCTTGACTCGAGTGACCAGCGCGGGAATCTCGGCATCGATGCGGCTCAGTCGGTCGCCGCCGGCACTTGCCCGCTCGGCCTGCAACGCCTCGCGTCGTGGAGCGAGGGCTGCGCGTCGATCCTCAAGTTCGAGCTGAGTCGCTTGACTCGCGGCAAGGTCGTTCTCGGCGCTGTCCAGAAGACCTGCGAGCACGTCAATCGTGAGCTCAGCCATGAACACGACGAGCGCGTCGCGTTCGCCCAGGTGCTGGGCGTGGCGTGCAGTCGCGGCATCGTATTTGTCGGCCGCAGCGATGAGCGGGTCGAGTCGTTCAAGTTGCTCGGTTGCCCGGTGCACAGCGGCGTGCGCTTTGGTGAGGTTCTCGAAGTGGTCGACAATGGTCGAGATCTGTTTGTGGGCATCGGCGGGTTCGAGCATGTGGCTGCGCACGAAGTCGTTCAGGTTGCCGACCGACTTCATCGACACTGTTTGGTGGAACAGTTCCATCGCCTGCTCGGATTTGATGCCGGTGAGGCGCCGCACCCGTCTCGCGTAGTCGGGGAAGGTGGTGTCGATGTCGGCGCCGCTCTTGCGCAGGCGGGCACGCAGGTGCTTCAGGTCGTTGCCGAAACCGCTGAAATCGTCAGCGATCGTGAGCAGCGACTGTGCGGTGACGTAGAAACGCTCGGGCTGCTTCGTGCGGTCCTTGACGTGGAAAACCTGCGCGATGGTGACCGTGTCGTCGTAGCCTTCGTTGGCAAACACCCCGAGAATCACGGAATATGAGCGGTGGTCCCGTAGGCCCACCGGGCGGGAAGCCCCCGTCGCCTCGTTGCGCTCGGAGCGGTAGTGTCCTTCAACGTAGCTGCGAAGGCTGCGTTCTTTCGAGCCTGCCCCCGCGGCCTTGTTGTAGGTGATCTTATTCGCGGGCAGTAGAAGCGTCGTCACGGCGTCGACGAGCGTTGATTTCCCGCTTCCGATGTCACCCGTAAGCAGTGTCGTGCGGCCCGAAGGCTCGAACTTCCAGACGTGCCGGTCGAAGGTCCCCCAGTTGTAAACCTCGAGAGTGTGGAGCCGGTACCCGGTCCGCGCACTTCCGGGCGAGTCGAGTTCGAGCGCAGAAAATAGGGCGTCACTCATCGTCGTCTCGTCCCTCGCTGGCAGCGTATTCGGTGAGCGTCGAGGCGAAGTCCGACATCGTCTCGGCGTCGACGTACGCCTTGATGATGCGCTGTACTTCCCACGCGCGGGTGTCGCCGCGTGAGGATCCTCGGCCTCTCAGCGGTTTGAGGAAGCCGAGTTTCACCACCTGCTCGATCGTCTGGTCGGCCTTCTGGATGATGCGTGCTTCGTTCGTGCTGTCTCGCAGAAACACGCGGAGCATTTCGACGAGTTGTTCTCGCTCGAGCACGAGTTTGCCCTCCTCACCGCTGCCCTCGAACTCGGCGAGACGCTTCCGCAAGAGGAGCACGAGAAGGCTCTGCGAGTAGGTGAGCGAGCGTCGCTTCACGAGCCGGGGCAACGTCTCCTCGCCCTCATCGGGTTCGGCGGTTCTGAGGTAGGCGTAACCTTCCAGGTCGTCGATGACCACTTCGACGCCGATCTCGGAGAAGTGGTCGCGCACCGGCGCGGGGTGACGCTCGAGGGTGCGCCAGACATCTTCGCTCCGTTCACGATAGGTCACCCCCTGCATGAGTCGGATGATTGCGCTCGCGACCGCGTGCTCCTCCGGAGTCCTCATGTCCTGGTCACCGTCGCTTTCGGCATGATGACCCGTTTCGCTCGGCCCTCGAGATCCGTGTAGTCGATGGTGACCCCCTGGTCGTCATGAAGTTCGATATCGATGTCGTCGTCGGTGAGGGCGAGATAGCCGAGAATCTCGGCCACTCCTTCCTCCACTGGGTAGAGGGCGATGACATCGGCGAGCTCGGCAGTGGAGCGCGGCGGTACGATCGCACGGATATTGTCCGCGAGCCTGGCCGCATCGACGAACCGCTGACCGAGCAGCGCGTCGTACTCGACGACCTCGTCGATGGCTGGCTCGATGAGGCTGTTCACGTGAGTCTGGGCCTGCACGGTGTAGAGCGGACGTTCGAAGGGCAGGTCGATCGACAGGCCGGGTTCGTCGATGGTGAGACCAAGATTTTCCGGCGGCGGGGCGTCGCGCAGTTTCAAGGCGGTCTGCTCAATCGTCTTCACGATGTCGAGCACGCGCCGGTTCTCGACCCACACCTGCTCTTCGAGAAACCGACGCAATTGTTCGGAGAGGTTGCGCACGGTCTGTTGGGTGCGCTCCGCAGCCTCAGCCCAGTCGTGGTGAATGTATCTGAGTCTGCGGTCGGCAGTGACCGCGGGCATTTGCTGCACGGATGCTACGAGTTCGGCGAGTTCATGCTGCCGCTGTTCCGAGAGCAAGAAATCGTAGAACCCTTGGAAGCTGCGGCCCTGGTCTGAACTCGAAATGTCGCTGCGGCTCGTGACGAGCTCGGTGAGCAGCTCAC
>JBBAFK010000049.1:0-22339 GCA_041655455.1 Leucobacter sp.
CGTCGCTTCAAGCAGCAGCTCGGGGCTCTGCGTCATGGCAGCGACGAGCAGCGTCGAGCGGGAGACGTTGAACACCGCGTCGGCGTGCGGCACCTGCTCGGGCTGCAAGCTGCGTGCGAGGGCGGTCGACATCCGGAAGTTCGGCACGAGCACGAGCGGGTACACGCCACGGTGCACGAGGAGCTGCTTTGAGCGGGGCCCCGCGTCGGTCGTCCACGCGATCGTGAGCCCACCGAAGAGCGCCGGGGCCACATTGTCGGGGTGCCCTTCGAGTTCGGTTGCGAATTCGAGCAGCTGCGTCTCGGTCAAGACGAGGGGTGCGGTCGGGTCACTGGCAAGCAGACCGGCGGCGATCATGACACCGGCGACGATCGCCGAGCCTGAAGAGCCCATGCCGCGGCCGTGAGGGATCCTGTTCTCCGCCCGCACGTCGAGCCCCGGGAGTTCACGTCCGAGTCGTTCGAACACGTGGGCTGCGGACTGCACGACGAGGTTGCTCTCGTCGGTGGGCACTTCGCCCTCGCCGACCCCGTGCACCTCGACCGTGGCACCGGGCGTCTGCCGCGTGGTCGCGACAAGTTCGTCGCCGTAGGCGAGCGCGAGCCCGAGCGTATCGAACCCCGGCCCCAGATTGGCGCTGGTGGCCGGGACGCGCACGCGAACGGCGCGTGCGCCGCTCACGCGTCGCCCTCGAGCCGAAGCACGCTCGTGACTTCGAGCACCACGTCGCTTTCGCGCAGCGCCTCCACCATGGCGGCGAGATCGGCTTCACGGGCACGGTGGGTGCCGATGACGAGTCGCGCCCGCCCCTCGGCCTGCTGTGTGACGGGCTGCTCGACGCTGGCGGCGGATACTCCGTGCTGCGCGAGCATCCCGGCGATGGTCGCCAGCACACCGAGTTCGTCACGCACCTCGAGCATGATCTGGTAGGCGGTGTTCACTTCACCGACGGGCAGGATGCTCAGGTCCGCGTGCTGCGACCCCGGGATGCCCGGGCCGCCCGCGACGTGGCGTCGAGCCGCGGAAACGACATCTCCGAGCACCGCGGATGCCGTCTCGATCCCTCCGGCGCCCGCACCGTAGAACATGAGCTCGCCGGCAGCCTCCGCTTCGACGAATACGGCGTTCTTTCCTCCGTGCACCGCCGCCAGCGGATGGTCGCGGCTGATGAGTGCCGGGTAGACGCGCGCGGAGACGCCGACGGTGCCGTCGGCCGCCTGTATCCGCTCGGCGATCGCAAGCAGTTTAATCACGTAGCCGGCGTGCTTGGCGGCTTCGATCTGCTCAGCCGTCACCGAGGTGATGCCCTCACGGTAGACCGCATCCACCGGCACATCGGTGTGGAAGGCGATGCTCGCGAGGATCGTGGCCTTCTGGGCAGCGTCGTACCCTTCGACGTCGAGGGTTGGGTCGGCCTCGAGGAACCCGAGTTCGCTTGCGACGCGCATCGCGTCTTCGGCGCTGTCACCAAAGCGATCCATGCGATCGAGGATGTAGTTCGTCGAGCCGTTGACGATTCCCATCACGCGCGTGATGTGGTCGCCCGCGAGGCTCCACACGAGGGGTCGGATGATCGGGATCGCGCCTGCAACGGCCGCCTCGTAAGAGAGCTGAGCGCCGACCTGCTCTGCGGCGCTCGCCAGTTCCGGTCCGTGGGCGGCGATGAGCGCCTTGTTCGCGGTCACCACGTCCGCTCCGCCCTGCAGCGACTGCAGAATGAGGTCGCGAGCCGGGTCGATGCCACCCATGAGTTCGATCACGATGTCGGCGCTCTGCACGAGCCGTTCCGCGTCGGTGGTGAAGAGCTCCCGCGGCAGTTCGACGTCTCGCTTCGCTTCGGGGTCGCGCACCGCGATTCCGGCGAGCTCGAGGCGCGCACCCACCCGGGCGGCGAGCTCATCGCCATTTTCGAGGATCAGCCTGGCCACCTGGGCGCCGACCGAGCCGCAGCCCAGCAGCGCAACGCGAAGGTCACGGTACCCGTTCAATTCTGTTCTCCGTTCTCGTAGCTTGCGCTCGTCACACTCTTCGCGATGAGATCCGCCTCGGTCTCGCCGCGCACGATCATCTTCGCTTGCCCGTCGCGGACCGCGATCACCGGCGGCCGGGGCACATAGTTGTAATTGCTCGACAGGGACCAGCAGTACGCGCCGGTTGCCGCGACCGCGAGGGTATCGCCGGGGCGAACGTCTCCGGGCAGCAGATCCCGCTGCACCACGATATCTCCGGATTCGCAGTGCTTCCCGACGACGCGCACGAGCGCCGCTGGGACGTCGCTCACCCTGTTTGCGATCCGCACCTGATAGTCGGCGCCGTAGAGCGCGGGCCGCGCGTTGTCGCTCATTCCCCCGTCGACGCTCACGTAGAGCCGCTCCGCGAACCCGAGATCTTCCGGGTCCCCGCCAGCATCGGATCCTGCGAGTTCCACAGCCTTGGTGGTGCCGACTGTATAGAGCGTGACTCCGGACTGGCCGATCACGCTGCGCCCGGGCTCGAACGCGAGTTTCGGCAGGTCGATGCCGAGCTCGGCGACCGTGTCGACGATAATGTCGGCGAGCTCACGCGCGATATCGTCGACAGCCGGCACCGCATCCGCCTGGGCGCTCGTGTAGGCGATCCCGAATCCGCCTCCGAGGTTGAGTTCAGGGATCGGCCGGCCCGCGATCTTCGCGAGCTCACCGTAGCTGCCGAGGAGACGGCGCGCGGACTCCCGGAACCCCTCCGTCGCAAAGATCTGTGAACCGATGTGGCAGTGCAGGCCGACGAACTCGAGGCTGTCGTGCTTCACAATCTCACGCACGAGGTCTGGCGCCGCCCTGAGCGGCAGCCCGAACTTCTGATCCTCGTGTGAGGTGGCGAGGAAGTCGTGCGTGGAGGCGTGTACGCCACTGTTCACTCGGAGCCGCACACGCTGAACGACGCCGGCCGAGCTGGCCGCGGCAGCTACCCGCTCGATCTCGATCGGGCTGTCGAGAATGATCGTGCCAACGCCGACTGAAACGGCGCGCTCGATCTCCGCGACGGATTTGTTGTTCCCGTGAAAACCAATGCGTGCGGGGTCCACACCGGCGACGAGCGCCACTGCGAGTTCACCGCCGCTCGCGACGTCAATGGCGAGGCCCTCCTCGTCCATCCACCGGGCGACATCGACGCACAAGAACGCCTTTCCGGCGTAGTAGACGGTCGCCTCGGTGCCGATGCGGGCCGACTCTCGCTGCAGCGCCTCCCGCACCTCCCGCGCGCGGGCCCGCGCGGATCCCTCATCGATCACATACAGCGGCGACCCGTAACGCTCCACGAGCTCGGTGGCACGCACGCCAGCAATCTTCATTTGCCGGCACTCGCGCCCGCGTCGAGCCGTGGGCGGGAACACGCGCGGGTCGATCCCGTTCGGGTCGGCCGCGGTCGTCTCATCCGTCATTCGCGTCGCTCCTGCTGCGGTCGGGGTGGCGTTCACGCTCGGAATGGCCGCTGAGCAGCCGGTGGCGAGCGGACCCGGATTGGCCCCTGAAGCCGCGCGAACGGGGGCGGTAGCCCCAGGTCGAACCACACCATTCTATACGGTGAACGGCTCGTTCCCGCCCGTGAGAAGCTAAGCGCAACTCCCGTTCTCGAACTGCGAAGGATCCGACATCAACGTGGGTGCGAGCGTCGCCTCGAGCGTCGCCGATCCGGTGCTCGAAAGCGTGACATTCGTGAGTTCGATCCCGCGCGGCAGGCGGTCGCGCACGCACACCGTTCTGGGCTGGAGCAGTGGCTCCAGCACCGGCCCGACGAGTTGAGCGATCTGTTCGGCGGTGAGGTCGAAACCGGCCGCGTTCAAGCCTTCCGGGGTGACGAGCACGTCTCCCCCATCGACGATTTCGAGGCGAAGCGTTGCCGACAACGGCACCTGCTGGCCGAGAATATCCATGGTCCGGCCGACTCGAATCGAACCGTCTCGCACCTCCCCGGAATCGACGATGTCGCTCGTGAGGATCGCGAGCGCGGGTCCGAGTTGATCGGGGCGAAGTGTGAGCCCTGCCGTTCCGCCGACGATGTCTCCCGCGGTCAGATCGAACGGCGCCGACTCAGCCGCGAGGTAAGCGTCCGCACGCAGCCCTTCGATCAGCGGGGCGTCTGGGATCGTTACCGAGACCGCGCCGATCCTTCCCTGCGCGGCGTGCACCAGCGTTGAGCCGCGAAGCGAGACGTCGACCGGATGGTCCTGGCTCAAGCCGAGCTGTCCCCTCATCTCATCGGCGATGACCCCCGGGATGATGAGTCGCAGGGCGATCTCGCCGGCAGCGACGACGAGCGCGATCGCGAGGATGACGCCGAGCAGGCGCTTCACCCACACCATGCGCTCGGGTTACAGTCGCTCGGGAGCGGAGACGCCGAGCAGGTCGAGCCCGTTCCGCAGCACCTGTCCGGACGCGTCGTTCAACCACAGTCGGGTGCGGTGCAGCGCCTCGACCGGTTCGTCACCAATAGGGATCACTCGACAGTTGTCGTACCAGCGGTGGTAGGCAGCCGCGAGCTCCTCGAGGAAGCGGGCGATGCGGTGCGGCTCCCGCAGCTCGGCCGCGCCGGCGACGATACCCGGGTACTGCTGGATTTTGCCGAGCAGCTCGGCCTCCGTCGCGTGCGTGAGAAGCTCGGGCGCGAACCCGTCCTCGCGGCGCACTCCGGCGGCTGCTGCGTTGCGGTCGACGGCGCAGGTGCGTGCGTGCGCGTACTGCACATAGAACACCGGGTTGTCGTTCGTCCGGCTGCGCAGCTTTTCACCGTCGAGCGACAGTGGTGAATCGGCAGGGTATCGGGCGAGCCAGTAGCGCAGCGCGTCCGACCCGAGCCACTCGAGCAGATCGTCGAGCTCGACGATGTTGCCCGCGCGCTTGGACAGGCGCGCCCCGTTCAGGTTGACGAGCTGACCGATGAGCACCGTGATGTCGGTCTCGATGTTGTCGCCGGCGGCACCGGCGATCGCTGTGAGCCGACCGATGTAGCCGTGGTGGTCGGCACCGAGCAGGTAGATCTTCTCGCCGAATCCCCGATCCTTCTTCGACAGGTAGTAGGCAGCGTCGGCCGCGAAGTAGGTGTACACGCCGTTGCCGCGCGTGAATACGCGATCCTTGTCGTCTCCGAAGTCCGTGGTGCGCACCCAGATCGCACCATCCTCCTCGAACACGTGGCCCTGCTCGCGGAGGCGGTCGACCGCGGTCTCGATCGCGCTGGGCCCGCCCGCAGGCCCGGGTTCGTGGAGCGTGCGCTCCGAGAAGTACACGTCGAAGTGCACGTTGAAGCGTTCAAGGGAGTCCTTGATCTCCGCGAGCTGCTGCTGGTAGGCGAGCTCTTGCACCTGTTCGAGGGCGGCATCGCGGTCGCGGGCGGCCAGGTCGGCAAGGCCCGGGATCTGCGCGGCGGCTGCCCTGCCGAGCTCGCGAATGTACTCGCCCGGGTAGCCGTCGTCGGGTGCGTCTTCGCCAAGCGCTGCGGCAAGCACGGACCGACCGAACTTGTTCATCTGCGCGCCCGCGTCGTTGATGTAATACTCGCTCGCCACCTCTGCGCCCGCGGCCCTGAGTACCCGCGCGGTGGAATCCCCGAGAGCGGCCCAGCGAGTGTGGCCCATGTGGAGCGGGCCCGTCGGATTGGCGCTGACGAACTCCATGTTGATCCGTTGGCCTGCAAGCTGCTCACTGCGGCCGTAGCTCTCGCCGGCCTCGACGACGCGACGGGCCGTTTCTCCGGCGCTTGCTGCGTCGAGGGTGAGGTTGATGAAGCCGGGACCCGCGATGTCCGCGCTCGCGACCCCATCGATCTCGGCGGCCCGTGCACTGATCTCCTGCGCGAGTTCGCGCGGGTTCATACCGAGCCGCTTCGCGAACTTCATAGCCGCGTTCGAGGCCCAGTCGCCGTGCTCACGGTTCTTCGGACGCTCCACCTGCGTATCCAGCTCGGTGACCTCGACGTCGGCGCCTCGGTCGGCGACGATGTCGGAGAGGATGCGGGCGAGGGCGCTGGCGAGTTCTTGTGGCGTCACGAGGGACCAGTCTAGTCGCCGCAGCGTGGGGGAAAACTCCGCGTCAGCCTGTGCTTCGCTGCGGCGCGGGCCGGCGATCCGAGGTGAACCGTCCCACAAGCTGCGGACCGAAGAAGCCGTGCAGAACGATACTCGAGAGCACCGTCACCACCATTGCGTAGAGCACGATGTTCGCCTGCTCGTCGGGCAGCGCGTTGAAGGCGAGCAGACCGAACATGATGGTGGAGGTCCCACGGGGGCCAAGAACACCGAGTGCGAGGCGATCCCTCGCCGGTGTGTGGCTTCCGAGGAACGCGATCTGCACGGGAATGAATCGCAGCAAGGTGAGGGCCAGCAGCGCAAAGATCAGGATCGACCACCGCGCCGGTGTAAGGAAGACGAGCGCCGAGGCGGCGCCGAAGACGAACCACATGAAGAGCGACGCGACCGTACCGATGCCGTCGAGCAACGCGACCTCGCCGCGGAGCACCGCATCGCCCGTCGCCTCGCGCCGCACACGTACCCGCTTGTAGGCGATGCCCGCGAGAAAGGCCGCGAGGAAGCCGTTGCCGTGGAGTGATGTGGCTCCGGCGTAGGCGATCAACGGGATCAGCACCATGCCGATGCCGACGGCGTGCCGCGTCGTCCAGGCTTTCGCGAGCGCCGCACGCGCGAGAAATCCGGCCGCGACGCCGACTCCGATGCCGACGATGAGCGCGAACCCGACCTCCGGAAGTGCGTGCTGGAGGATGTCGAGCCAGGAGTGATCGATTTCAGGCTGCTGGGCTGCAAGGATCGCGACCGCGAAGATTGGTGAACGGAGCGCGTCAGCGTATCCGCTCTCGATCGCGAGCCCGTGACGTAGTCGACGCGGCAGCCGCTCGTCGCGAAGCATCCCGACAGCCGGCGCGAAGTCGATCGGCATGACGACGAGCGCGACGATCAGCACAACCGTGAACGAGTGCGTTCCGAGGAGGGGCACTCCGACCAGCACCGCCGCGATGAGTGAGAGTGGGAGGGCGATCCCGAGCAGCCTCGCCACGAGGCTCTTCTCCCCCGCCAGGAACCCTCCTCGGATCTCGGTCGCATCCACGAACAGGATGATCGACAGGATCAGCTCGACGGAGCGTTCAGCGAGATCCGTGTTGAGTTCACCGGCAATCTGGCCCGACAGGAAGAACCCCACGACGACACCGCACAGCACCATCGCGACAGGGCCCGACAGGTGCCACCGATGCAAGCGTTCGCTGAGCAGGGCCCACACCAGGACCGCGACCATCGCACCGATGATGAGGATGCTCATGGAGCAACTCTAAAGGACCATTGCCGGCTTCGGGATTGGCGGGCCGAGCCACAGCAGCACGACGAAGACGATGGCGACGGCGAGCACCAGGATCCCTACGGAGCTCCACGGTCTGCGCAGCACCCAGGCCTGCGCGTGCTCGACGAACCCTGAGGGATCTTCCCCGCCCGGACGCAACCGCCACGGCCCGGTGAGGAGCCCCCGGCGATCGAGCACAATCTCGAACGGGACCGTCGCGAACGGCACGACCGCGAGCACCAACCCGAGGATGCCGGTCGAGGCCCGCCACCGCTGATTCACCCAGGTGAACACCGTAACTACGCAGTAGGTGAGAAACACGAAGCCGTGCAGCCCTCCGGCGACGGGCACCACCGCATCGGTGACCCCCGTTGCACGCAGGATGAGCGCGGCGATCAGGCCGGCCCAGGTGAAGGCCTCGGCGGTCGCGAACGTTCGGAACAGGGCACGTGGGCTCATAGCTGTCGACCTCGCATACCTCCACGGTATCGGGGCCGCTTCGGAATCTCCGGAGAAGACCCAAGAACGATGTGTGCCCCACGTGACCTACGGTACAAAACCACGACAGTTCCGAGCCCACCAGCTCAGTAACAAGAAAGGCGGGCCCGACCAGCATTTCTACCAGTCAGACCCGCTTGTGTCGCTCGTGCCCCCGGAGGGATTCGAACCCCCGACCTACGGTACCGGAAACCGGCGCTCTATCCCCTGAGCTACGGAGGCGAGCAGCGGCGACCAGACCAGCCTAGCGCACTTCTTCGCCACGGCTGGACAACGAGACAGCCCGGCTCGCGCCGCTCCTAGGCGAGCGAGAGGAAGAGCTTCTCGAGCTCTTCCGGTTGCGTCGTGCCGTCCCCGTCGGGATCGGTCAGGCACTCCTTGAGTGCAGTCGAGATGACGAGGAAGCCGGCCCGATCGAGCGCCTTCGACACCGCTGAGAGCTGCTGCACAATGTCGCGGCAGTGGGCGTCGGTCTCGACGGCGTCGATGACCGCGGCAAGCTGTCCGTGTGCTCGACGCAGTCGGTTCACGACTTTGCGCTTCGCCTCCGCGTCATAGACCGGCGCGTTCGACTCAATGTTTTTCATTCTCACTGCCCCCTTCATCGACTGCTGGCGGAATGCCCGCTCGCCGATTACGACTTGACACACATGATACCCCAGGGGGTATAGTTTTTCTTGAGACGATACCCCTCGGGGTATTCTGTTTTAGAGAATCACACGTCGAAAGGATCAACACCATGTGCGCACGAGTCACTTGCCCCAGCTGCAACAAGCCGACCTGGTCTGGCTGCGGACAGCACATCGAAGAGGCACTCGCCGGCGTCCCCCAAGCCGACCGCTGCCAGTGCAACTAATTCAATCGAGGAACACCCTGTGAACCCGAAGAAGCTCATCACCGCGGCCCTCCTACCGGCCATGCTCATCGCTTCGGCGATCGGGCTGTCCGCCTGCTCACCGGCGGCGGCCAGCGCGCCGGTCACCATCGGCGAAGACACCATCATCCTCGATGTTCGCACTCCCGAGGAGTTCGCGACCGGACACCTCGAGGGCGCCCGCCTGCTCGATTTCAACTCGGGTGAGTTGGCCGCCGCGATTCCGAACCTCGACCCTGATGCCGAGTACGTCGTGTATTGCCGCTCGGGCAACCGCTCCGGTCAGGCGATCGCACTCATGGAGCAGGCCGGCATCAACGGGACGACCAACCTCGGCTCGGTTGAAGACGCATCGACGACGACCGGCATCGAGATCGTCACCAACTGATCACCAACTGATCACCAGCAATCCCGCGAGTCTCATCGCAGAGGAGTCACTGTGAGAATCGTCATCGTCGGCGGCGTCGCCGCAGGAATGAGTGCGGCCGCACGAGCAAGGAGACTTGACGAGCAAGCCGAAATCATCGTGCTTGAACGTGGCGAACACGTCTCCTTCGCGAACTGCGGCCTGCCCTACTACGTGGGCGGGGAAATCCAGGCGGAAGAGGACCTGCTGCTCCACACACCCGCATCGCTCAGAGAAAGTCTCGACCTCGACGTGCGGGTGGGGCACGAGGTCATCGATCTCGATTCCACTGCTAAGACGTTGTCGGTGCGGCTCGATGGCGAGGGATCCCCCCGCGTCGAACAGCTCACCTATGATGCTCTCGTGCTCGCTCCGGGTGCGACCGCGGCACGCCCGCCCATCGAGGGCCTCGACTCCCCCAGGGTCACGACGCTGCGCACGGTCGGGGACGCCGTCGGCCTCCGCGAGCGCATCGCCGCTGGCGCGACTCGTGCGGTGGTGCTCGGTGCAGGGTTCATCGGGATCGAGGCCGCCGAGGCACTGCGGTTGCAGGGCCTCGACGTCGAGCTCGTCGAGTTCGCCCCGCACGTGCTGCCGCCGCTCGAGGAAGAAATGGCTGCGGCGATCACCTGGGAACTGCGCCGCCTCGGCATCCGCGTGCACGACGGCACCGCGGCAACCGCCATCGAGCCGGGTGCATCGCTCGACTCCGTGGTGCTCTCGGACGGTCACCGTCTCGATGCAGACATCGTCGTTCTCTCCGTCGGGGTTCGCCCCGATACCGCGATCTTCGAGGCGGCGGGCATCGCCTGCGAACGCGGCGCGATCATCGTCGACGAGCGCGGGCGGACCAGCGTCCGCAACATCTACGCGGCGGGTGACGCCGTCATCTCTGTTGACCCCGTGACCGGGGCACGCCGGCCGGTCGCACTCGCGGGCCCGGCCAACCGTGCGGGCAGGCTCATCGCCGACCACATTCTCCGCCCTGATTCGGCGCGGCCGATCCCTCGTCCGCTTGGCACCGCGATCGTTCGGGTCGGTGACCTCACCACCGCACTCACGGGCGCAAACCGCGCCAGCTTGAATCATGCAGGGATCGAGTTCCACACCCTGCACCTGCATCCCGCCCATCACGCGGGCTACTTCCCTGGCGCGAAGCAGATGTCTCTCATCGTGCATGTCCGCGCGAAAGACGGGCTACTCCTCGGCGCACAGGCAGTCGGCCAGGACGGCGTCGACAAGCGGATCGATGTGCTCGCCACGGCAATCCGAGCGGAATTCACGGTCGATGACCTCATCGACCTCGACCTCGCGTACTCACCCGTCTACGGCAGCGCGAAGGATCCCGTGAACCTCGTGGGCATGGTGGGTCAGAACGTGCTCGACGGCACCCTACGACTCTGGTACGCGCAGGAGTGGGAGCAGCTTCGCAGCGGATCCCTCATCCTCGACGTGCGCAGCCGCGAAGAGTACTCGGCCGGTCACCTCCCGGGCGCACTGCTCGTTCCGCACCTCGAGCTGCGCGAGCGACTCGAGGAAGTGCGCCGCGCGGCTGCGGGCCGTCCGGTGCGGGTGCTCTGCGGCTCAGGGGTGCGCTCACACCTCACCCACCGCATCCTCACCCAGGCCGGGTTCGACTCGGCTTCGCTCTCGGGTGGCATGGCCACCGCGCTGGCGGTGCTCGGCGAGGAAACTCTCGTCAGCGGCGCAGAAAGTGAAGAGGTCAGCACTCCACGACGTTAACGGCGAGACCCCCCATCGCAGTCTCCTTGTACTTGTCGCTCATGTCGCGGCCGGTCTCCCGCATCGTGATGATCACCTCGTCGAGACTCACGTGATGCTCGCCGTCACCCATGAGTGCCATCTTCGCAGCGTTCACCGCCTTCGAGGCTGCGATCGCGTTGCGTTCGATGCAGGGAATCTGCACAAGCCCGCCGATCGGGTCGCACGTGAGCCCCAGGTTGTGCTCCATCGCGATCTCAGCGGCGTTCTCGACCTGCTCCGGGGTTCCGCCAAGCACCTGAGCCAGGCCCGCGGCCGCCATCGATGACGCAGAGCCCACCTCTCCCTGGCACCCCACCTCAGCGCCCGAGATTGACGCCTGTTCCTTGTACAGCACTCCGACCGCGGCTGCTGCGAGCAGGAAGTCGGCGATGTTCCGCTGCTTCTCTTCCTCGCTCCACTCCCCCGCGCCAGGAGTGTAGTGCGTCGCGTAGAAGAGCACCGCGGGGATGATCCCGGCGGCACCGTTCGTCGGCGCCGTCACCACGCGTCCGCCTGACGCGTTCTCCTCATTGACGGCGAGCGCCACGAGATTCGTCCATTCCTGCCAGTATCGCGGATCCCGGTCGGGGTCCTGTTCCGTCAACCGCCGATGCCACTCGGGGGCGCGACGGCGTACGTTCAAGCCGCCCGGAAGCACACCGGTGCGCAGGAGGGCCGAATCCTTGCAGCCCTCCATCACCTCCCAAATGTGCGCGAGACCTGCGCGGATCTCAGCCTCATCTCGGCGAGACTTCTCGTTCTCGAGCATCACCTCGGCGATCGACATCCCTGTCGCCTGCGTGTGCTCGAGCAGCCTCACGCCCGTCGCGAACGGGAACGGCTGCTCGGCGATCGTGGATTCCAGCCGGTCCTTGACGGTCTCCTCCGCGCCATCGCGGACGATGAACCCACCACCGACCGAATAGTACCTTTCCTCGTCGATCCGTTCACCCTCGGCATCGAGCACTTCGAAGCGCATGCCATTCGTGTGCCGCGGCAGCACGGTGAGTGGTCGGAGCACGATATCCGGCACGCTGAAATTGATGACGACCGGGGCGCGACCGAGCTGCTCGCCCATGCGCAGCTGCCCAGACTCCTCGATACGAGCGAGTGCGTCATCGACTTCCTCGGGGAGCACCGTCTCGGGGTCGTATCCCTCGAGCCCGAGGAGCACGGCGGTGAAGGTGCCGTGGCCCTTGCCGGTGGCTGCGAGTGAACCGTACAGGTCCACTCGCAGCTCCCGAACGGCATCCAGCAGCCCCGCCCGATCGAGGTGCGCAACGAAAAGCTGCGCCGCACGCATCGGCCCGACAGTGTGCGAACTCGAAGGGCCGATGCCGACCTTGAACAGGTCGAAGACGCTGATTGCCACGTGATCTCCGTACTACGCCAGGTTGCCGACGGTCGGGTAGAGCGGGTGCGCGTCAGCGAGTGCCGTCACGCGATCGCGCAGCGCCGCAAGTGTCGCCTCATCAGCTCCGCCATCGGCGGTGCCGGCGATGAGCGTCTCCGCAATCACGTCGGCGACCTCGACGAAGGCCTCCTCACCGAACCCGCGGGTTGCGAGCGCCGGCGTGCCGATACGCAGGCCACTGGTGACCATCGGCGGGCGGGGGTCGAACGGCACGGCGTTGCGATTGACCGTGATCTCGACGGCAGCGAGCAGGTCCTCCGCCTGCTGACCGTCGAGCTCAGAATTGCGCAGATCCACGAGCACGAGGTGCACATCGGTGCCGCCGGTGAGCACGCTGATCCCGCGCGCACTCACGTCCTCGCGCGTGAGCCGCTCTGCGAGGATCTCGGCGCCACGCAGGGTGCGACGCTGGCGCTCCGCGAACTCCTCACTCGCCGCAACCTTGAACGACACCGCTTTTCCAGCGATGACGTGCTCGAGCGGGCCACCCTGCTGTCCCGGGAACACCGCGGAGTTGATCTTCTTCGCGATCTCCGGGTCGTTGGACAGGATGATGCCGCCTCGCGGGCCCGCGAGGGTCTTGTGCGTGGTCGACGTGGTGACGTGCGCGTGCGGCACAGGGTTCGGGTGCAGACCGGCGGCAACAAGGCCCGCGAAGTGCGCCATGTCGACCATGAGGTAGGCACCGACCTCGTCGGCGATCGCCCGGAACCGCTCGAAATCGAGCTGCCTCGGGTAGGCCGACCAGCCGGCGATAATGAGCTGCGGCCGGTGCTCGCGGGCGAGGCGCTCGACCTCGTCCATGTCGACGGTGAGCGTCTCCTCATCGACGCTGTACGCGGCGACGTTGTAGAGGCGGCCCGAGAAGTTGATCTTCATGCCGTGGGTGAGGTGCCCGCCGTGCGCGAGATTCAACCCGAGGATCGTGTCCCCCGGGCGGATCAGCGCGTGCATCACTGCCGCGTTCGCCTGGGCACCCGAGTGCGGTTGCACGTTCGCGAAGCCCGCCCCAAAGAGCGCCTTCACGCGGTCGATCGCGAGCTGCTCGACGACGTCGACCTCTTCGCAGCCACCGTAGTAACGCCGGCCGGGGTAACCCTCAGCGTACTTGTTCGTCAGAACCGATCCCTGCGCCTGCATCACACCGACCGCGGTGTGATTTTCGGAGGCGATCATTTCGAGGCCACGGCGCTGACGCGCGAGCTCAGCGTCGATGCGCTGCGCGACCTCAGGATCGAGCGACGCGATCGGTTCGTTCAGCGAGGGAGAGACGATCTGCTCGAAGCGCGTCACAGCTCGGCCCCGTTATCCGCCGCGTACTGCTCAGCCGTGAGAAGCGGGCCCTCCTCGGTGACCGCGACCTTGAAGAGCCACGCGGCACCATAGGGATCGGAGTTCACCATCGCCGGGTCGTCGACGACCGCCTCGTTGACCTCGATGACCTCGCCCGAAACCGGGGTGTAGAGCTCGGAGACCGACTTCGTCGACTCGATCTCGCCGATCACGGAGCCGGCCTCGATCGTGGCGCCGACCTCGGGCAGCTCAATGTAGACGACCTCGCCGAGCGCGTCGGCTGCGACCTCGCTGACGCCGACCGTTGCGGGGTTTTCGCTATTGATCCACTCGTGCTCCGCCGAGTAGCGCAGTCCTGCCTGTACCTTGCTCATGATGATGCTTCTTTCCTGTTCGGGAGTGTGTAGGGGGATGTTGATGTTCTCACGCCACGGTGATTACGCGCGCTTGTAGAAGGGAAGCGCGACTACTTCGAAGGGCTCTGCCTTACCGCGCAGATCCACTGCGAGCTGCGTGCCGGTCTCTGAGAATTCGGGCTTCACGTAGGCGAGAGCCACCGGGTAGCCGAGCGTCGGGCTGGGCTGGCCGCTCGTGACAGTACCGACCGTCTCGCCGTCGGCGAGCACCGCGTACCCGGCTCGCCCGGCGCGCCTTCCCGCGCCTCGCAGGCCGACGAGCACCCGTTCGGGCTGCTCGTCACGCTTGGCCTCGAGCGCGTCGCGACCGACGAAGCGTTCTTCCTTCTTGAAGGAGACGACCGGTCCGAGACCCGCCTCGAACGGGGTGACCTCGCGGCTGAGCTCGTTGCCGTACAGCGGCATGCCCGCTTCGAGCCGCAGCGAATCGCGTGAGGCGAGCCCGGCGGGAATCAGCCCGAGCGGCTCACCCGCGGCGAGCAGCACCTCCCACAGTTCGACGGCGCGGTCGTTCGGAACGTACAGTTCGAAGCCGTCTTCACCGGTGTACCCGGTGCGGGCGAGCAGCGTCTCGATGCCCGCGACGGTGACAGTGACCGCGGAGTAGTACTTCATCTCCGAGACCGTGGCGTGCTGTTCTGCGGGCACGACCTGCTTCAGGATCTCGACCGATGCCGGCCCCTGCACGGCGACGAGGCTCGTCTCGCCGGACTCGTCGGTGACGACAACATCGAAACCGGCTGAGCGCTCCGCGAACAGCTCGGCCACGACGGGCGCGTTTCCGGCGTTCGGCACGACGAGAAACTCGTCGTCGGCGAGCCGGTAGCTGATGAGGTCGTCGATGATGCCGCCGTCTGCATCGAGAATGAGGGAGTACTTTGCGCGACCGACCGCGACCACTCCGAGGTTCCCGGCGAGGGCCGTGTTCAAGAACACCGCGGCGTCGGGGCCGGTGACGCGGATCTCGCCCATGTGTGAGAGGTCGAACAGCCCGGCTGCTTCACGCACCGCACGGTGCTCGGCGAGTTCGGAACCGTACTTCAACGGCATATCCCAGCCGCCGAAGTCGGTGAACGACGCGCCAAGCTTTTCGTGCTCGGCGTGAAGCGGAGTGTGCTTCGTCGCGGTCATATCAGGTGTCCTTTCATCGGAAGATTCCGCGGGGTCGCGGCGGTGACGCCGAGGCGGTGTGACCCTGCCTCGGCATCGCCGACCGTGTTCAGTTTTCGAATGCCTCGGGCGCGGGGCAGGAGCAGATGAGGTTGCGGTCGCCGTACGCGCCGTCGATGCGGTCGACCGGCGGGAAGTACTTGTCGACGCGGAGCCGTGCGACCGGGAAGGCCGCCTCCTCACGGGTGTAGCCGCGATCCCAGCTGTCAGAGACAACGGTTGCCGCCGAGTGCGGGGCGAGCCGCAGCGGTGACTCGGCGATCTCCAGCTTCCCTGCGATGACGTCGTCGATCTCTCCACGGATCGTGATCATCGCCTCGATGAAGCGCTCGATTTCCTCGAGATCCTCCGACTCGGTCGGTTCGACCATGAGCGTTCCCGCCACGGGGAACGCGAGCGTCGGCGCGTGGAAACCGAAGTCGATAAGGCGCTTCGCAACGTCCTCGGCCGTCACCCCGGACTTCGCGGTGAGCTCGCGAAGGTCGAGAATACATTCGTGGGCGACGAGTCCCTCGTTGCCCGTGAAGAGTACCGGGAAGTGCTCGGTCAGACGCGAGGAGATGTAGTTCGCGCTGAGCAGCGCGGTCTCGGTCGCGCGAGTGAGCCCGTCGGCTCCCATCATGGCGATGTACGCGTAGGAGATCGGGAGCACGCCGGCCGAGCCGAAGAGCGTCGCGACGACGGGCACGCCCTCGCTGACCGAGTAGGTGCCGGTCGGGTCGTTCGGCAGGTAGGGCAGCAGGTGCTCGGCGACTCCGATCGGGCCGACCCCGGGGCCACCGCCGCCGTGAGGGATCGCGAAGGTCTTGTGCAGGTTCAGGTGCGACACGTCGCCGCCGAACTTGCCGGGCTGCGCGAGGCCGACGAGCGCGTTCATGTTGGCGCCGTCGATGTATACCTGACCGCCGGCCTCGTGGATGAGGTCGCAGACCTCGCGCACGTCGGCGTCGTAGAGACCGTAGGTCGACGGGTAGGTGATCATGATCGCGGCGAGCTCGTCACGATTGGCGTCGACTTTGGCGCGCAGATCCGCCATGTCGATCGTGCCCTCGTCGGTGTTCTTGACGACGACGACCTTCATGCCGGCGAGCACTGCGGAGGCGGCGTTGGTGCCGTGCGCCGAGGCGGGGATGAGGCACACCGTGCGCTGTTCTTGCCCGTTCGCGCGGTGGTATGCGCTGATGGCGTTGAGGCCCGCGTACTCGCCCTGCGCGCCCGAGTTCGGCTGCATCGAGACGCCCGCGTAGCCGGTGATCTCGACGAGGCGACCCTCGAGATCGGTGATGAGCTCGCGCCAACCCCGGCTCTGCTCCTCGGGCACGTACGGGTGGATGCCCGCGAACTCCGGCCAGGAGATGGACTCCATCTCCGCGGTCGAGTTGAGCTTCATCGTGCACGATCCGAGAGGGATCATGGTGCGATCAAGCGCCAGATCGCGATCAGCGAGGCGACGCAGGTAACGCAGCATCTGGGTCTCGGAGCGAACCGTGTTGAAGATCGGGTGCGTGAGGTAGTCGCTCGTGCGCACAAGAGCAGAGTCGAAGCCGTAGTCACCGGCGGTGACCGGGGCGGCGAGTTCCGCACCGAAGACGCGCACGACGGTTGCAACGTGTTCCGCGGTGGTCGTCTCGTCGGTCGACACCCCGACCGTGTCGGCGTCGATGCGACGCAGGTTGATGCCGGCCTCGGCAGCAGCAGCGATGATCTCGTCGGCGCGCCCCGGAATGGTGGCAACCACCGTGTCGAAGAACGAGTCGGTGGCCAGAGGGATCCCTGCCCCCTTGAGGCTGTTCGCGATGGTCCGCGCGTGCGCGTGGGCCCGCTCGGCGATCGCCTTGAGTCCCGCCGGCCCGTGGTAGACGACGTACATCGACGCGGTGATCGCGAGAAGCGCCTGCGCGGTGCAGATGTTACTCGTCGCCTTTTCGCGGCGAATGTGCTGCTCGCGGGTTTGCAGTGCGAGTCGGTACGCGGGGCGTCCCGTCGCATCCTTGGACACGCCGACGAGACGGCCCGGCAGTGCCCGCTCGAGCCCCGCGCGAATCGACAGGTATGCGGCGTGCGGGCCGCCGAAGAACAGCGGCACGCCGAAGCGCTGCGTGTTACCCACTGCCACATCGGCACCCTGCTCACCGGGCGAGGTGATGAGCGTCAGCGAGAGGAGATCGGCGATAACGGTGGCCATCGCACCGCGCTCCTTCGCCTCGGCGATGAGGGCGGACTGGTCGATGACCGATCCGTCGCCAGCCGGCTGCTGCAGGACGATACCGAAAATGTCGCCGTCAGGCAGGCCCTGTGTGAGGTCGACGACCTCGACCTCGAAGTCGAGCGCTGCAGCCCGCCCCTGGATCACGGCGAGGGTCTGCGGGAAGACGTTCGCATCGACAACGGCCTTCGCGGTGGGTGCAGCCTTGCTGGCGCGCCGCATGAGGAGCACGGCTTCTGCCGCGGCGGAGGACTCGTCGAGCATCGACGCGTTCGCGACGGGCAGTCCGGTCAGGTCGGCGACCATGGTCTGGAAGTTCAGCAGGGCCTCGAGGCGCCCCTGGGAGATCTCCGGCTGGTAGGGCGTGTAGGCCGTGTACCAGGCGGGGCTCTCGAGCACGTTGCGCAGGATCACGGGCGGCGTGTGCGTGTCGTAGAACCCCTGTCCGATCATCTGCGTCTTCAGCACGTTACGCGACGCGAACCCACGCAGATCAGCGAGGATCTCCTCTTCGCTGCGGGCGGGCGGCAGGTCGAGTGGCTCACCCTTGCGGATCACCGCGGGAACCGCGGTGTCGACCAGTGCGTCGATGCTGTCGTAGCCGACTTCGTCGAGCATGGCGGCGATGTCGTCCGGGGTAGTGACGCCGATGTGGCGATCCGAGAAGTCGCGTGCTGCGGGGCTGATGCTCAAGAGGATCTCCAAGTATGGATAGACCGCGCGAAACGCGGTACGGTCAGGGATCCTCCCCGCACTGTGATTTGGACCTGAGAGATTCGGGCGCACAACCAAGGTCGAGCGCCGTTGCACCTTCGGTGGACCGGGAAGGAACCCTCGGTCGGCTTTCCAGTGTTGCCATGCTGCAGCGGTACGGGTGCCTGAGAGATTCCCGGGGAGGGATTGCTCCTACGGCGCCGGGACGAACCCGGACTCTCCCGCTGCAACTTGGTGGCCGATATTCAGAAGTACGGCCAGCTTAGCATCGGAAGCGAGTCCTGGGAACCGGCACGCTCAGCGGTCGTCGAGGGCCTTCCCTCGGTGTTCGATCAACCCCCAGGTCGCGATCGCCGCCACCGCGAAGAACACCGCGAACACACCAAATGTGAGACCGGTCCCGCCCGCGACGAGCATCACTGGGACCGTGAGCGGTGCCACGATCGAGGCGATCCGTCCGACACCGGCCGCCCAGCCCGCACCCGTACCGCGGAGCGAGGTCGGGTACAGCTCTGGCGTGACCGCGTACAGCGCGCCCCACGCACCGAGGTTGAAGAACGAGAGCGCCATCCCCGACGCGATGATCGCCGCCTCCGTGTGGATCGTGCCGAACGCGATGGCCGAAGCGGCCGACCCGACCAGGAACACCGACAGCGTCAAACGTCTACCCCACACCTCGATGAGCCAGGCGGCAACCGCATACCCGGGCAGCTGAGCCAGGGTGATCAGGAGCGTGAACCCGAACGACCGGACGAGACTGAAGCCGGCGTCCACGAGGATGCTCGGGATCCAGATGAACGCGCCGTAGTAGGCGAAGTTGACGCAGAACCACACCAGCCAGATCGAGGCGGTACGCACCCGGAACTCGGGAACCCACAGCGCCGCGATCGGGTTCTTACGCACGGGTGCGCGCCCCCCGGATCCGCCTTCGCGTTGCCCGGCCACCCCCGTCGCCTGGGCACCAGCCACCGCCTGAGGCTCCGCGTCCTGCGCCGCACCCGCGGTCGGCGCGGAACTCACGACGGGCGTAGCACGCACGGTACCCACCTCGCGCTCGAACGAGGCGATGACCCGTTCCGCCTCGTCCATCCGCCCCCGCCCCGCGAGCCACCGCGGAGACTCCGGAAGCCCCCAACGCACCGCGAACGCGTAGACCGCGGGAATCGCACCAATGGCGAAGGCCCAGCGCCAGCCGTTCTCGCCGAGCGGCACCACGAAGTAGCCGATGAGCGCCGCGGCGGTCCAGCCGACCGCCCAGAACGCCTCCAGAATCACGATGATCCGACCGCGGATCCGTGCGGGCGCGAACTCGCTCACGTAGGTCGACGCGACCGGCAGCTCTGCGCCGAGCCCCAGGCCGACGATGAACCGCAGCACGAGCAGCAGCCCGATCCCTCCCACGAGCGCGCTCGCCCCCGTCGCCGCCCCGTAGACGAGCAGCGTGAGCGCGAAGACCTGACGCCGACCAATCCGGTCCGCGAGCAGCCCGCCGAGGCTCGCACCGACCGCCATTCCGACGAAACCGACCGAGGCGATCAGTCCACTCTCGCCCTTCGTGATACCCCAGTGTTCGACGAGCGCCGCGATGATGAACGAAATCAAGCCCACGTCCATCGCGTCGAGCGCCCACCCGATGCCTGAGCCCGTCAGCACTTTCCGGTGACCCCGCGTGAACGGGAGACCATCGAGCCGTTCGGAGATCGTCGGCCGCGCCGCGGAATGCTGTTCGGTCATGATCTCATCGTAGAGCGCTGCGCAGCCCGCTGCACTTGCGCCCAGCGCACCGCACGCGGGTCATCAAGCCGCAACCGCTCCACCGTCTCGCCGCCGTCGCAGTGCAAAAGTTCGACGTCCGCGGATCCCTCGCGAATCGCCGCGATCCTCCACGTACCGCCCGCCTGCTCCCACCGCTCGACCGTCTCCGGCGCCGACACCACCGGGCTCTTCCACGTCCAACCGACCTCACCGCCCCGGTCGTAGAAATGGCGGTACGCGTAGAGCAGCGGATGCCAGGCCGCCGGGTCGATGTGATCCGTGCCGGGAACGGTGATCTCGGTCGCCGCGTGCACCCGCACCACCTCCGCCTCGACGAGCCCGTAGATGCCCGCGACACCGTCTGTAATGCGGCGCACGCGCGCCTCGAGCTGGATCGGTGCCTCGGCGACGCGGGGCACGTCAACGACCTCGGACGGAACGGGCGTCAAGCCGGCCCGCTCGAATTTCCGCGGCTCGAACGCGTAATCCGCCCGTTTCTCCTCCGGCACCGGATCCTTGCCCGTGACTCTTGCGAGTCGTTCCACGTGCTGCCACTGCGATGACTCGGGGAAATTCACCGTCAGCTCTGGGTGACGGCGCACATTATCGAGACTCTGCCCGCCCTCCTCGAGCCCGAGGACGACCATGCGGCCGAGCGCGAAGTGACTCGACGCCGGAGCAAGGTTCGTGCTTCCGTCGGGGTTACTCGTCGCAACGAGATACACCGGAGTGCCGAGATAGAGCACACTCGGCTCGATGACGCGGTGAGTGCTGGGATCGGTCATACATCCACGGTACTCCCTCCGCTGGCCGCCCCCGCGAAAGGTGGTGCTGCGGCTGCGGCTGCGGGCGACGACCTACACGCGCCGGTAGGCGAGGTCGCGGATCTCCCGGCCGCGGTCGATCCCTTTCTGCTCGAACGCGGTGAGGATTCGGCCATCGAACCGCTCCGCCCACTCGCCTTCGAAGGCGCGCTCGAAGCCTTCCGCCCCGTCCATCACCTCACGCATGTGCTCGGCGTAGTTCTCCCAGTCGGTCGCGAGGCGGAGCACCCCTCCGGGCCGCAGAGCCCGACGCACGATGCGCGCAAACTCGTCGCTCACGAGACGTCGCTTGTGGTGTCGAGCCTTCTTCCAGGGATCCGGGAAGAATACCCACACCTCGTCCACCGACCCCTCGGGAAGGTACCGTTCGAGCAGTTCGGGAGCATTCACCTCAGCCAACCGAAGGTTCTTCACCCCCGACTGTTCGGCCCGCAGAATCGTTCTCGCGAGGCCCGCACGGTACACCTCGACCGCGAGAAAGTCCGTGCCCGGCCGCGACTCGGCAGCGTGCAAAATGGCGTGCCCCTGCCCCGAACCGACCTCCACGATCAGCGGGGCGACCCGCCCGAAAATGGTCGCGGGGTCGCCCGTCACGCCCTCGGCCACGCTCGTGGCGGCTGGGCCGTGCGGAATATCGAGCACGTAATACTCGTGGTGATCGGCCCAGGCCCGCTCCTGCGCTTGGGTGATGCGCCCGCTCCGACGAACGAACGACACCGGCTTGTCTCTGAACGTGCTGGGGTCGAAGGTCTTGCGCTGTTTCGGCTGCTGCTCGGTCACCCGTCTACGGTAGCCCACCTCGAACGATCCCTCGCCACGATCCTGGCAAGACCCGTGCGTCCTGCTTCGACCTGTGAGTAGCATGGATGCAACGATCGCGACGAAGGAGCCCATCATGACCGCACGGATCCTACTGCTGAACGGCCCCAACCTGAACCTGCTCGGCACCCGCGAACCCGAGATCTACGGCGAAGAGACCCTCGCCGATGTCGAAGCCTACGTCACCCGCGCGGCCAACGATTTTGGGCTCGACGTGCGTTCACTCCAGTCGAACCACGAGGGCGAACTCATTGACGCGATCCACGCGGCCCGCGAAGACTGCTCTGCGGTCATCATCAACCCGGGCGCACTCTCCCACACGTCGGTGGCGCTGCGAGACGCACTCGCCGGGGTGCAGTTGCTCGTCGCCGAGGTGCACATCTCCAACGTGTACTCACGCGAGCCGTTCCGACACCAGTCGTACGTTTCGGCGGTGGCCGACTGCATCATCGTCGGCTGCGGCGTCCAGGGCTACGACCTGGCGGTGCGCCGCATCGCGTCGCTCCTCGCGGGGTAAGCGCGCCTGCCTCGCGCAGGCACGCTCGGGCGGGGTGAGCGCGTCGCCCGACCCCGCCTGCGCGCACCCGCTTGCACCCGCTTGCCCGCGCCCAGCCCCAGCAATCCGGCACTTGTGCAGGCTATGTTCGAGCTGAATCGCGCACTACTGACGGATTGCGAGGGGTGGACCACCTGGGAGGCCAGACGGACACGCGCAGCGGAGCGGGCGCGCCCGGGCGCATGCGGAAGGGCGTGCTATGGCGCGGTCGGGAAAATGTTGAACAGCGAGGGATCGTGCGCGTGCACTAGCACCGCGAAGACCACCGCGTCGAACAGCAGGTGCACCGTCACCACGTACGACAG
>JBBAFK010000050.1:0-22093 GCA_041655455.1 Leucobacter sp.
GCATCGACGACACGATCTACTGGGTCGGGTCGCTCGGCAATACGCGCAGCGGCAACGTGCGACCGCAGCGCGACGTCGTGCTCGCGACCGAGGTGCGCGGTGCGGGTGCGGAGACAACTCTCGAGTACGTCGGTGTTGCGGGAGGCATCCGCGATGCCCTCGTCGAGTGGGATGCGACCGACGCGCACGGCGAAGGAGCGGGCTACTTCCAGTTCGAGCGCGCGACGGAAGACGGCTACTCTGCCGAGGGCCCGAACTCGCTGAACCTCGAGGGCGCAACCATCGCCCCAGATGGTGAGACGCTGTGGCTCGGCTTCCGCTCACCGCTCGTGCCCGTCGCCGCGGACCTCGACAACGATCCCGCCGGCGACCAGGCGCTCATCATCGCGATCGACAACATCGCCGGTGTGGTTGCGGCTGGTGGTGGAGCTGGCGGCGCTGCTGGTGCTGACGGTGCTGCTGGCGACGCGGTCCAGGTGTCCGACTTCTTCACGCTCGACCTTGACGGCCGCGCGATCCGCGACCTCACCGAGACCGAAGACGGCAACTACCTGATCTCTGCGGGCAGCGCCGACGACAGCGGCAACTTCGCGGTCTACGGCTGGACCGGCGAGATCGACGAAGCTCCGGTCGAGTCGGTCACCGAGCTCGGCCTCGAGGGCTGGAGCGGTTCGTACGAGTCGATCACCGGCGCGACGGCCCTCGCCGATGGAGTCGTCGTGCGGGTGTTGCAGGATGCGGGCACCGTCGACATCTACGGCACCGGCACCGAGGCGCAAGACCTCACCCGCGAGTTCATGAAGTTCCCGTCGCACGAGTACGTGCTCGACTTCGACGGAGCCTTCGAAGACGAGGTCGCCCAGCCCGAGATCACGCTGAGCCGCAGCGAAGTCGCACAGGGTGACACTTTCGAGGTGACCGGCAGCGGTTTCCCCGCTGACGAAGAGGTCGAGTTCGTGCTCCACTCAGATCCGCTCGAACTCGGTTCGACCGTCACGACGGATACGGGCGCGCTGGCGGCAACGCTGACGGTGCCCGCGGGCGCTCCGGTCGGGGCGCACACGCTGACCGCGTCGACCGCGTCGACCGCGTCGGGGGTCGTCGTCTCGGTGCCGCTCGCGGTGCTCGCCGGGCAGGGCGGCGGCGCGGGCGGTGCCGGTGACGCGGGGGCTGGTGGCGCCGAGGCGGGTGGTGCCGGGGCTGGTGATTCCGGATCCCTCGCGAACACCGGTGGCAACGACTTCGCTGCGATAGGGATCGCTGCCGTCGCACTCCTCGTACTCGGCGGCACGCTGCTCGTGCTGCGGCGCCGGTTCCGCGCCGAGGACGCCTCAGAGGGCTAAGTCGATCGCGGGCTTCGCCGCGTGAGGTCTGAGTTCCCGAGTGCTAAGCCTTTCGAAGGCCAATCCTTTCGAGGGCCAAGCGCGGCGCGGGGGTACTGCACCCCGCGCCGCGCTTCCTATGTAAGCCGCGGTTCCTTTGTAAGCCGCGGTTCCTTTGTAAGCCGTGCTTCCTTTGTAAGCCGTGCTTCCTATGTAATCTGCAAGATATAGGCCGAGAATCGCCGTTTCGGGGATATATTCGGCCGTTTACATACGGCTTGCAGGGGGCCGGGCAAGGGTAAGGGCAACCGGGCTGGGCACGTTTGCTGCGGGGACGTGGAGCAGCAAGGCCCCGGGGGCAGGTTGGGGCTAGGCAGAACGAGGGGCGAGAGGTTGCGGCGAGGGATCCCTGGATTGCGGCGAGGGATCCCTTCGCGTCAACCGGCTGCCGAAATGCACAGCGATTCCAATTGTCAACCCAGAATTCGCTGCGTCTTCCCTACACTGCTACCCGATCTCCAGCATTGCGGGCGTATCGTTAGCGATGTCGGCTTGCGCCGGCAACCACGGTCGGCTTGTGCCGGCTCCCGCGACGAAGGGTACTAGATGCGGATTATCAGCTACAACCTGCGTAAGGGCCGCGCGGTCTCAGAGCTCCACTCCCTGGCGGAGCAGCACGAAGCCGACGTCCTTTGTCTGCAGGAGGCTGAAGCGCTCACCCTCCCCGCCCAGCTTGGGCACATGAACCTCGTGCACGCGACCGAACGCAATCGGCTCGGGCTCGCGATGTACGTGCGCGACGAGCGGTTTCGTATCCGCTCCGCCCACACCTTCCAGCTGAAGAAGTCCCTCCACGACATTATCCTGTCGCCCGCCCACGAGCGGCTGCTCGGCGCTCGGATCCACGACCACGAGACCGGCAACGACCTCGTCGTCGCCTCGTTCCACGCGGCCCCGCTCACGGCTCTGAACTCCCTGCGCCGCCACCAGATCCACGCCGCACTCGGCGAACTGCGGCAGCTCGGACCAGGCCTTCCCGCGCTCATGGTCGGTGACTTCAACTACCCCGTCTTCAAGAACCGCCTCGACACCGAAATGCGCGACAGCGGCTACGAACTCAGCCTGAGCGACAAGCGCACGTACACGCGGTACAAGATGTTCCGCGGACACTTCGACTTCGCAACCTCGTCGGGGCTCGACATTCGCAGCGTTCGCACCCTCGACCGTGGAATCTCAGACCACCTGCCGATCCTCGTGTCGGCGGGGGTTCGCGAAGAGGTGCGCGCTCCAGAGCTCGCGCTCGCCGGGGTCGGTCCAGACCTCGCGCTCGCCGGCGCCGCGTAAGGGCCTCCCTGCGCGGGCACGGGCCCCGGCCTGCCTGGGTGGTCTCGGTTGGTCCGGGTTGCCTCGGCTGGTCGGGGGCGTTTTCGCCGGCCTGCAAGTCGTATGAGTTCGCCGATCCCTATGCCGGTTTCGGCGGTTTCGGGGACATATCTTGCCGTTTGCATACGGTTTGCTGAGGGACCTCGGCCCGCGTCAGAGCCGGCCCGCGCCAGAGCCGCCCCGCCCTCTACGCGAACGTGCGCTGGCGGGTGAGCGGCAGCCGGTGAGCGGTCGTGTTTTCGACGACGAAGCTCGTCATGTCGGGAATGTACCGGTCGTCGGCGGTCTCGATGACGTTGCCGAAGTCGTCGAACGCGAGTCGGCACACGCGCAGCAGCGGGGTGCCGGGGGCGAGGCAGAGCTGCTCCACCTCGAGGGGGTGCGCGTTGATCGCGTCGATGAGGTGCCGCGCGCGCACGGGCACGGAGCCGATATCGCGCAGCGCCTGTTGGATGCTGCCGTGGTCGAGGTCAGTGGCTAGGAGTCGCCGGCCGATGTCGGCGGGGAAGTTCGACCGTTCGAGCATCGCGGGCTTGTCGTCGAGGAGTCGCAGTCGGATGATTTCGACGACGGGGCTATCGGGGGCGATCTTGAGTTCGCGCGCGACGGTCTCGGTCGCGGGCCGTTCGCCGGCCTCGATGATCCGTTGGCCGGGGGTGAAGCCGAGGCTCCGCGCCCACTCCGTGAACGACATGAACACGTCGAACGATTGCGCGGGAACGGTCCGGTGCACGCGGGGTGGGGCTCCGCGCCCTCCGACGATCATGCCTTCGGCGCGCAGGGCGGCGAGCGCCTGCCGGACGGGTCCGCGCGACGTACCGAATTCGGCGACGAGTGATTTTTCGCTGGGCACGCGTTCGCCCTGCTGCCACTCACCGGTGCGGATCCGGCGGACCATCTCCTCATACAGCCTCGCGTGGAGGGGCGAGTTCTCAGTCATGCCCTCAGCCTAGGAAGGCTGGGTGTCTCCTGAAACCGTCTTCCGTGAAGCTCAGGTGAACGGTCGGTGGCCGACGGTAAACGAGGCGGTGCCGATTCCGCCGGGTGCCTGCGAGCGGGGCGTGGGGTAAAGGGGTGCGGGGGCGAGGGATCCCTATACCTCCGGCTCCTCCCGGTGTTCCCGGGCGCAGCGCCCTGCCGGCCCGTCGATCTCGATATCGTGGGCGGCGGTGTTGAAGCGGTGCAGGCCGTCGCGCAGCGCTTCGAGGTCGTCGGCGGTCCAGCCGGCGAGACGCTCGTGGTATTCGCCGGCCCAGCGCTCGCGCACTTCGGCGAGGAGCTCCTTCGCGTGAGTGGTGGCGCGCAGCAGGGTGACGCGGCGGTCGTCGGGAGCGAGTTCGGCCTCCACGAATCCGAGTTCGCGGAGTTTCGAGATTTGGCGGCTGACGAGCGCCTTGTCCATGTCGAGCACCTGGCTGATGCCGGTCGCGGTGACGGGGCCGCGCCGGGCAATTACCTGCAGGATCGCGACCCCCGCACCTCGCAGTTCCGGATGCATCTCATTTGCATAACTTGTCCAACGCTTACGCGCGAAGCTGAGGATCTCGGAGAACTCGGTGATGATTTCTGAGATGCGGTCTTGCCGGGTCTCGTCGGATGCGGGCATTAGGGGCGCCCCCGATTCTGGGTGGCGAGGGATCCCTCGCCGCGTGCCTCCGGGCCCTCGTCGCGTGCTTCCGGCTGCTCACCGCGGACCTCTCGGCCTGCGCCCGCCTCGCGACCTGCGCCCGCCACCACCGGCACCGAGCCGGTCGCGCTCGTGATCGCCTCGTCAATGAACGGGGCGTCGGCATGGCTCACCGCGGGGTCGCCGGCGGGAGCGCGCCTTGCGTCGGCACGCTCCTGGGCTGCGCTCTTCGTCTTCAGCGGGATGTTCGGCAGCAGGATGATCGCGATCAGGGTGATGACCGCGAGCGGGGAGACCGCGAGGAAGACGTTGCCGATGCCGTGGCCGTAGGCGTCTTCGACGACCGTGCGGAGCGGCTCTGAGATCTCCGACATCTTGGGGAGTGCCCCGCCCTGTAGTGCGGCGGCGTCCTTCATGATTGAGGGCTGCGTCTTCGCGATCGCCTCGAGGCCCTCGTTCATGTAGGTCATCACCTGGTGCGCGAGCATCGTGCCCATGACCGACATGCCGGCGCTGCCGCCGATCGTGCGGAAGAATGTGACCGCCGAGGTGGCGGCGCCCAGCTGGTTCGGGCTGACCGTGTTCTGCACGACGAGCACGAGGTTCTGCATCGTCATGCCCACACCGCAGCCGAGCACGAACATCGCGACGCCGACGAACCACATGCTCGTGTCGTGGCGCAGCTGCCCCATCATGACGCTGCCCGCGACGAGGAGTATGCCGCCCGAGACCATGTAGCGCTTCCACTTGCCGGTGCGGGAGATGATCTGCCCGAACAGGGTCGACGAGCCGAGGAGGCCGGCCATCATCGGCAGGCTGAGCAGGCTCGACTCGATCACTGAGCGGCCGCGTGCGAGCTGCATGTACTGGCCGAGGTAGACGATGGTCGCGAACATTGCGACGCCCACCGAGATGCTGCCGATCGACGACATCGTGAAGGTGCGGTTCTTGAAGAGTGTGAGCGGGATGAGCGGCTCTTCGACCTTCAGCTCGACGATGATTGCGGCGATGAGGAGCACGAGACCGCCGCCGACCATCGCGAAGGACTGCCACGACGCCCACGCGAACTCGGAGCCGCCGAGCGTCACCCAGATGAGGATGCTCGAGAAACCCGCCGAGAGCAGCACGGCCCCCGCGTAGTCGATCTTCACCTTCGAGGTGTTGGGTACCAGGTGCAGTGTCTTCTGCAGCATGATGAGCGCCGCGATCGCAATCGGCACGGCGACGTAGAAGTTCCAGCGCCAGCCGACCGTGTCGGTGAGGAGCCCGCCGAGCAGCGGCCCACCGACCGTTGCGACGGCCATGATCGCGCCCATGATGCCCATGTACTTGCCGCGTTCGCGCGGGCTCACGATTTCGGCGAGTACGATCTGTGCGAGCGCGCCGAGCCCACCGACGCCGAGGCCCTGCAGCACGCGGAAGCCGATCAGCCAGGTCGGATCCTGCGCGAGGCCCGACATCATGGTGCCGACCATGAAGATGACGAGCGCGGTCTGCAGCAGCACCTTCTTGTTGGTGAGGTCGGCGAGCTTGCCCCAGATCGGCGTACCGATCGCGGAGGCGAGCGAGGTCGCCATGACGACCCACGTGTAGGAGGCCTGCGTACCGCCGATGTCGGCGATGATCACGGGCATCGAGGTGCCGACGACGTTCATCGCGACCATCGACACGAACATGCTCATGAAGAGCCCGACGAGGGCGAGGTTCAGTGCGCGGCCGGTGAGGATCCCTGACGCTGAGGCTTCCCCTGCGGCTGCCCCTGTGGCTTTCCCTGTGGCTGCTCCCGTGGCGGGGGTGGGTTGTGTGGTGCTCATTGAGTGATGCTGATCCTTCGGATTGATGCGAAGAGCGGTGGGGCCTGCTGCGATTCGATGAGGGATCGCCGGTGGCCCGGGTGTCACAGGCGGTCCGGGGATGAATCCTGCGCGGAGCCCATTGGTTGACTGCGGTCAACTATAGGGCGATCGTTGACGAATGTCAACTGAATCTGGGGGTGGTGGATCTGGTGGTGGATTTGGTGGCCGAGGAGCGGCCTAGGATATTTCGCATGACGTCAAGGGTCGAACGTGTCGCTGTGTTGGGGGCTGGGGCGATGGGCGGCATGTACGCCGCACACTTCGCGAACGCCGGGTTCGACGTGCGGTTCGTGGCGAGTGGGGCGCGCGCCGCGCGGTTGCAGCGTGACGGGCTCGTGGTCAACGGTGAGCCGCTTCGGGCCGGCGTGATCGACACGTCGGATACCGCCGGATGGGTCGCCGACCTCGTGATCTTCGCGGTCAAGGATCGGCACCTCGACGCCGCGATCGACGAGGCTGCGGCGGTTGTCGGCCCTGACACGATCGTGCTTTCCGTGCTCAACGGCCTTGACTCGGAAGAGCAGATCGCGGCGCGACTCGCGGGGATCCACCCCACGGTGCTGCTGTGCATCGCGCTCGCCATGGACGCCGAACGGGTCGACGGTGAGGTGCGGTTCCGGCAGGTCGGGCGACTCGTTTTCGGGGAGCCCCGCAACGACGAGCTCACCCCCGAGGTGCGGGCCGTGCAGGAGGCGCTGACCCGCGCCGGCCTCGAGTGGGAGACGCCCGCGGACATGCGACACCGCATGTGGTGGAAGTTCATGGTCAACGTTGGGATCAACCAGGCCTCGGCGGCGCTCAACGCACCCTACGGTGCATTCCAGGTCGACGGTGACGCCCGCTCGCTCATGAGCGCGCTCATCGACGAGGTGATCGCGGTCGCGAACGCCGAGGGTGTGAAGCTCGGGGCAGACGACATCGACTCGTGGCGCCGTGTGCTTGCCGGGCAGCCCGTCGACGGCCGCACATCCATGCACCAGGATGTGCTCGCTGGTCGCCCGACCGAGGTCGACTCCTTCGGTGGGCGGGTCGTCGAGCTCGGGGTGTGTCACGGCATTCCGACCCCGTTCAACCAGTCGATGGTGTGGGTGCTGCGCGGAGCGATCGCGCGGTAGAACGGGACCCCTCACGCCGCCCCAGACTCGGTAGGGCAGAATAGAGCGCATGGGTCTGGACAGCGCGAACACAGGCAGCGCCAACACGAGCAGCGCCGGCACGACGAGCGGCAGCATCAGCATTGGCGTCATCGGCGGCGGGCAGCTCGCCCGCATGATGGTGCCCCCCGCGATCCAGCTCGGGATGCGCATCAGCGTGCTCGCCGAGACGGAGGGCATGAGCGCCGAGCGCGCCGCCGACGCGGTGGGGGATTACCGCGACCCCGAAACCGTCTACGCTTTCGCCGACACCGTCGACGTCGTCACGTTCGACCACGAGCACGTGCCGGGCGAGATCCTGTACGAGCTCGAGCGCCGCGGCAAGGCTGTGCACCCGCGGCCCGAGGCGTTGCAGTTCGCGCAGGACAAGATCCTCATGCGCGAGAAGCTCGCCGAACTCGGCGTGCCGATCCCTTCGTGGGCGGCCGTTTCCGATGAGGTGGAGCTGCAGAGCTTCATTGACGAGCACGGCGGGCGAGCCGTCGTGAAGACCGCGCGCGGCGGGTACGACGGCAAGGGCGTGCGCGTCATCTCTGACGCTGGGGAGGTGCGCGACTGGTTCGCGGCGCTCGCCGAAGACGGCCGCGGCGGGCACCTGCTCGTCGAGGAGCTCGTCGACTTCGTGCGCGAACTGTCGCAGCTCGTGGCGCGTCGCCCGAGCGGAGAGATCCGCACCTGGCCGCTCGTCGAAACGATCCAGAAGGACGGGGTGTGCGCCGAGGTCATCGCGCCGGCCCCGGTGCAGCACGCCGAAACCATCGACGAGGCCGCCCGCATCGGCACCGCGGTTGCCGAGGGCGTGCATGTGACGGGGGTGCTCGCGGTCGAGATGTTCGAGACGCGCGACGGCCGCGTGCTCGTGAATGAGCTGGCGATGCGGCCGCACAACTCGGGGCATTTCTCGATCGAGGGATCCGTAACGAGCCAGTTCGAGCAACACCTGCGCGCGGTCGCAGACCTGCCCCTCGGCGACACATCAATGACGGCGCCCTCGGCCGTGATGATCAACGTGCTCGGCGGCCCGGAGGAGGGCCCGATGCCGGTGCGCTATCAGACGGCGCTCGCCGCGCACCCGCGGGCGAAGTTCCACAGCTACGACAAGCAGCCTCGGCCGGGCCGGAAGGTCGGCCACGTGACCGTGACGGGCGACGACCCGGCGGTCGTGCTCGCGGAGGCGCGCGCCGCCGCCGCCGAGTTCGACTGAGCCCCGCCGCCGCAGTTCGAGGAGTTCGCGGTATTGCCGGTGGCCGGTAGCTCCGGCCGCCCGAGCAGCTCCGGCCGCTCAAGTAGGCCGGACTGCCTGGCAGTTTCGGGTGCCCAACTCATCTATTGCGACCTCTGCCGTCGTTTGCGTGGCAGGTCTGCGCCGCAATTGACGGTCGAGGTCGCAACCCTTGGTCGGCACGCGGGCGCACAGGGATCCCTCTTCCGCGATCGAGGTCGGCGACTGGCTCTGCGGTCGACGACTGAGAGTCGACAGCCTAAGTCATCCATTGCGACCTCTGCCGTCGTTTGCGTGGCAGGTCTGCGCCGCAATTGACGGTCGAGGTCGCAACCCTTGACCGGCACACGGGCGCACAGGGATCCACCGGCGCTTTCAGGGTGCAGCGGGCGAGTACGATGGAGGCCATGGCTGAAAGCGCACCCCCCCTCGTCGGCGTGATCATGGGCTCCGACTCCGACTTCTCCGTGATGAGCGACGCCGTGCAGGTGTTGCGCGACTTCGGCATCCCGCACGAGGTCGAGGTCGTGAGCGCACACCGCACCCCCGACAAGATGGTCACCTACGCGCGGGAGGCCGCGGGCCGAGGTCTGCGCGTCATCATCGCCGGGGCGGGCGGGGCCGCGCACCTACCCGGAATGGTCGCGTCGATGACCACGCTCCCGGTGGTCGGCGTGCCCGTGCCGCTCGCAAAACTCGATGGCCTCGACTCGCTGCTTTCGATTGTGCAGATGCCCGGAGGGATCCCTGTCGCCACCGTCAGTATCGGTGGTGCGAAGAACGCGGGGCTGCTTGCCGCGCGCATCCTCGGCTCCGCAGACCCCGAACTCGCCAGAAAGCTCGACGAGTATGCGCGCGACCTCGAAGCGATGGTCGAGGAGAAGAACCGCGCGCTGCAGGCGCGGGTGGCCGCGGAACAGTGATCGCACCGGCCGAGGTGGTGCAGCCGTGAACTCGCTTCCACAGTGATGCGGCGGGACGGGGGTGCGGCGCAGTGACGTCGACCGACGACCCGCGCGCAGCCGGCGGCACGGCGATGTACCGGCGCACGCTGCTCGCGCTCTTCTGTGCGGGGTTCGCGACGTTCTCGCAGATCTATTCGCCGCAGGGTCTGCTCCCCGAGATTGCGGCTGACTTCGGGGTGGATGCCGGCACGTCGTCGTGGGCGCTCGGTGCGTCGACGATCGGTGTGGCGGTTGGGGTGATCCCTTGGGCGCGCCTGTCCGATCGCATTGGGCGTGTGGCCGCGATGCGTTGGGCGCTGCTTTCTGCGATGGTGGTGGGGCTGTCGGCTCCGCTCATGCCGGGGCTCGAGGCGTTCATCGCGGCGCGCTTTCTCGAGGGGTTGCTGCTTTCGGGGCTGCCGGCGATCGCGGTGACGGCCGTCGCCGAGACGGTGCGCCTCAACGTGCTCGGCACGACCATCGGCATCTATGTCGCCGGGAACACGATCGGCGGGCTGTCAGGTCGCATCATCGCGGCGGAGGTGGGGGAGCTGTGGGGCTGGCGGGCCGGGCTCATCGCGGTCGCGGCGATTGCGGCGATAGGGATCCTCGTCTTCGTCGTCATCGTGCCGCCCACCGTGGTGCACACCCCGCCTGCCGCGTCCGTGTGGCGAGGCTTGCTTGCGAACCTCAAATCGCCGGGCGTGATGGTGCTCGTGATTCAACCGTTCCTGCTCATGGGCGGGTTTGTTGCGATCTACAACTATCTCGCGTTTCGGTTGCAGCAGCCGCCGTTCGATCTGACGCTCGCGCAGGTGTCGTGGCTGTTCCTCGCTTATCTTGCGGGGGCGCTCGTTTCGAGTTGGATCTGGAAGATCATCGGCAACACCCCGCCGGTGACCGTGATGCTCGTCTGTGTTGCGGTCATGCTCGCCGGGCTCGGCCTCACGATGCTGCCGTCGCTGTGGGCGGTGATCGCGGGGCTGCTGCTCTTCACGGGGTCGTTCTTCGGTACGCACTCGATTGCGAGCGCGCTCATCAATCGGCGCGCCGATGTTGGTCGGAGTCTCGCCACCCCGCTCTACAACCTCGGCTACTACGCCGGGTCGAGTCTGCTCGGCTGGCTCGGTGGGATCGCGTTTGCGGGCGGTGGCTGGGCGGGCACGGTCGCGATGACGGCGGGGGCGGCGGTGCTCGCGGCAGTGCTCCTGTGGGCCCACGCGAGGTGGTCGAGGGACGTCGAGCGCTCCTGACCTGTCGGTCAGAGCGTCACAGCGTTTCTTTCGGGTGGTGAGTGTGCACCCTTTCGAGGTAGACGTTGTCTGCCTCGACATAGAACCAGATGCGTGCCCCGGACCCTTGTGAGGGCTTATGTTGCCAGCGTGTGTACGTAACCCCGTTGCGGGTGACCAGCCCAAGTTCACCCCGAAGCGGATAGTTTGTCGGGGTGTGCTCGAGTGGCGTCGTTGTCAGAAATTCCCAGACGTCGACCATGAGATTTCGTTGCGTTGAGACGAGATCTCGCCACCCCTTTTCGGCCTGGGTGGAGCCCGCGATGATTCTGTATTCAGACCTGCGCGTCGGCCGGTGGATTGGTCGTTCCTTCGCCATGGCTTATGGGTGCGCGACTTCAGTGCCGCGGTCGAGCCACTCTGTCGGTGTGTTTAGGTGGCCAGCTGCGAGAGTCTCTGCGGTTTCGCGCCAGGAGTGTAGTTCTGCAGCCGCAAGATGAGGCTGCTCTGTTGCGAAAGAGGCCCGTGCAGCATCCACGAGATCGCGCGCGCATTGCGCACGATCATTCGGCGAAAGCGCATACATCCATGGAAAGTGCTGGGCCATCCGCTCGTCGAGTGTGCCACGGTCGTCGGTAGTCACAGCGATGAGTTGCGCGGCGAACTCGAAGAGCTCGCGGCGCGCGTTAGCATCTCGCTCATTCATGAGTACGAGCGAGGCACCGTCGCGTCGGGTGACCGTTACGGGAGCTTGTTCGGCCGCCGCAAAGACTTCGGCAGCATTCCGACTCAGTTCGGAAGACTTGAAGGCCGTTCTGGTCTCTACGTTCATCCGCCAAGAATACTTCAGAACATGATCAGAACTCAATGGGGTGGGGTCTGTGAAGCGCCTCAGAGGTTGGCGTGGGTCTCCCAGAGCTGCCAGCCCGAGTTGTTCCAGTTGGTCGCGCGGCTGAGGTCGCGCGCGATGACGCTCAACCGGTCGAGCTCCTGTGAGTCACGCAGGAGCCGCGAGAACTCGGCAGCAAAGTCGGCCGCGCTCGCCGCACCGACGCCGGCATCGAGCGCGAGCTCGGCCGCTGCGGCGTGGCCCGAGTGCAGCACGGGCACGTGTGAGCTGAGCGCGCCGAGCAGAACGTACCCGGTGTCGGTGTACGCCTGCGGCTGCAGCAGCAGGTCCGCGCCAGCGAGGATCGCGCCAACATCCTGCAGCTCGCGCGGCGCGACGACGTGCACCCGCCCGGCGAGATCTTCCGGCACCGAGCCCGAGCCCGCACCCGAGCCGGCGCCCGCCGATGAGGCAGACGCCGCGGACCCGCCAGCCGGCGTACCGGGTGCGAACCCGTCGATCACGACGACGTCGGGCAGCGAGGGATCATTCCGCAGCGCATCGAAGATCCAGTCGAGCCGCCCGTGCTCGCCGGGAGTCGCGGTCGTTACGGCGTAGTGGGTGGGCAGTTCGAGTTCGGTGGCGCGCTGCACCTCGTCTGCGGGGCGCAGAAACTCGGTGGGTGGGGCGAGCTGGAACACCTGCACCGGCAGGTCGTAGCCGTAGCGATCCTGCAGTGCCTTCGCGGTCGCGTGCGTGGGGGTAAGGATCGCGTCGGCGTATTTCACGGCCCGGCGCACGTAGGCGCGGTATAGGCGGGCGGTGTGCTTGCCGAGGAGTTCGGGGAGTTCCCACGCGATGCTGTGGGGCACGGTGACGGTGGTCTGCGAGCCGTCGTCTTCGTCGCGGCCGCGCAGCGGGATGAGCGGTGTGACCGAGTGCACGAATTCGCCGTCGAGGGGTCGCGCGGCGGAGCCGGAGCGCCACAGCACTGGCAGGAGTTTTGCGCTGACCGGCAGCTGCTCGACACGAATGAGCGGCGACGTGAACGGCGCCACCTGGGAGCCGCGCCCGACGAGGTAGCGGGCGCTGCAGCTGCGCGGCGCGGCGGCCGCGACGGCGGCGCCGAGGTCTCGGGCTGCTGCAGCGTGCTGCGGCGCCTCCCAGTCGGGGAAGGGTTCGGCGACGATCGTGAGTGCAGTCACAAGCCTCCCCCACTGTGCGTATCCCTAAGATGGTCCACCCTTCATTCTAGAGAACGCGACGCTGTGAATCCCAGACGGTGTCCACGAAAACGCGGAACGTGACGCACTTGCAACACGTCCGCGGGTTCTCGGGATCCCTCGCCTCACGCAAAGTACCCTGGTGTTCATGCGTGTTCTCCTGACCGGCGGCGCCGGCTACATCGGTTCCCACACGGCGCTCGTGCTTTTGGAGCGCGGCCACGAGGTGGTTGTGCTCGACGATTTCTCGAACAGCAGCGTCGAGGCGGTGCGGCGCGTGTCGGAGCTTTCGGGGCGAGAGATCCCGGTGATTGAGGCGGATCTGTCGGATCGCGCGGCGGCCACGGCGGCGCTCGAGGGGGTCGCGTTCGACGCGGTCGTGCACTTCGCGGGGCTGAAGGCGGTGGGGGAGTCGGTGGCGCAGCCGACCCGCTACTACCGGGTGAACCTCGATTCGACGCTCGTGCTGCTCGACCTCATGCGCGAGCGCGGCGTGACGAAGCTCGTGTTCAGCTCGTCCGCGACCGTGTACGGCGACCCGGAGTATGTGCCGCAGGACGAAGCGCACCGCGTCGGCGTGGGGGTGACGAACCCGTACGGCTGGTCGAAGTTCATGAACGAGCAGATCATTCGTGACACGGCGGTAGCGTGGCCTGAGCTTGAGGGGGTGCTGCTGCGCTACTTCAACCCGGTCGGGGCGCACCCGTCGGGGCGGATCGGTGAGGATCCCTCGGGAGTCCCAAACAACCTCATGCCGTTCATCGCGCAGGTCGCGGTCGGCAAGCGCGAGCGGCTCGCCGTGTTCGGCGACACCTATCCGACCGCTGACGGCACCGGCGTGCGTGACTACATTCACGTGATGGATCTCGCGGAGGGGCACGTCGCCGCCCTCGAGCACATCGGGCAGGGCGTGACGACCTACAACCTCGGTTCGGGTGAGGGATCAAGCGTGCTCGAAGTGATCCGCGCCTTCGAGGCCGCGTCGCGCCGCCCCGTGCCCTACGACGTCGTCGCCCCGCGGCCGGGAGACGTGGCCGAGGTCGTCGCGAACCCGGCGAAGGCGAACGCCGAATTGAACTGGCGCACGACCCGCAGCCTCGCCGACGCCTGTCGTGACTCGTGGGCGTGGCAGTCGGCGAACCCTGACGGATACGGCGCATGAGTCTCGACCTCGAGCGGCCGCTGCGCAACCCGGACGAGGGATCGGGGCCGCTCATGGCGAAGCGGGCCCGCTGGCTCGTGGTGATTGGGTTCCTGCTGCCCGGCAGCGCGCAGGTGCTCGCCGGGAGCCGGAGGCTCGGCCGGTTGGGGCTCATCGCGACGGGCATCGTGATCGTGGGCGTCGTCGCGACGCTCATCGGGTTCGGTGTGGCGCGGGTTGCGACGCTCACCTTCTTTACGAACGGCATCGTGCTGTTCGTGTTGCAGTGGGTGCTGTTTCTGTACGCGCTGCTGTGGCTCGTGCTCGGGTTCGACACGCTGCGGCTCACGCGGCTCGTGCGGGTGCCGCGCGGGTGGCGGGTGCCGGTCGCGATCATCTCGGTGATTCTCACGATCGTGCCGGTCGCGGGTGCGGCGTGGGCGGGGTCGACCATCGCGACCACTCGTGGTCTGCTCGGCGACCTGTTCAGCGGTGCGCCGGCGGTCGAACCCGTGGATGGGCGCTACAACATTCTGCTGCTCGGTGCGGATGCGGGTGAGGATCGTGAGGGGCTGCGGCCCGACAGCATCTCGCTCGTGAGCGTCGACGCGAAGACGGGGCAATCGGTGATTATCGGCCTGCCGCGCGAGCTGACGGAGATGCCGTTCCCGGAGTCGTCGCCGATGCACGCCGTGCACCCGAACGGGTTCTGCGTGGGCCCGAACGCGTTCGGTGACCTGGGCGGCTGCCTGACGGGCAACCTGAACGCGGTGTTCGCGGAGGTCGAGGAGGCCGACGTGATCGTCGAGGCGGGTGGCCTGCCGCTCGAATACGCGCAACTCTACGAGGGCATGTACCCGGATGCGGCGGCGCTCGGCTCGTCGCCCGGCATCGAGGCGACGAAGGATGCGGTCGAGGGGGCGACGGGACTCGAGGTGCAGTTCTACGTGCTCATCGACATGAACGGGTTTTCGCACCTGATCGACGCGCTCGGCGGGGTGACCATCACGGTGACCGAGGAGCTGCCGATCGGCGGCCAGATCGACGAGTGGACGGGTGAGCTCGTCGGTGTCGAGGGATGGATCAGCCCGGGCGAGCAGCACATGGACGGCTTCACTGCGCAGTGGTTTGCGCGGTCACGGTATGGTTCGGCGGACGGCGACTATGCGCGCATGGAGCGCCAACGGGAGCTGCAGGCCGCGATCCTCGCGCAGATGAACCCGCGGAACGTGCTGCTCAGGTTCCAGGAGGTCATGTCGGCGGGCACGGAGCTCGTGCAGACCGACATTCCGGAGTCGATGCTCGGCAGGTTCGTGGACCTCGCGGCGAAAGCGAGAGGGTTCGAGCCGGTGCGCGTCGAGCTTGTGCCGCCCGCGATTGACCCCGCGTACCCCGACTATGGGCTGGCCCGACAGCTCGTCGCGGACGGGGTGGCCGCGGCGAGCCCCGCGCCCGCCGAGGAGTGATCGTTGCTCTGAGCCGCGAGGGGTCCTGCCGCGCTCGTTAGTCGAGCCGCTCGCCTCATTGAGCGCCGCTACCTCTGTTCCCCGACGACTACACCCGCTCAACGGCAGTGAGCAGGGGTAGTCGTCGCTGAGGGTGGGTAGTGGGCGGACCGGAGAGGGATGTCATCAAGGCAGAGCGTCAAGGCAGAGCCTCAAAGCGTGTTCACTACACTTGCGGCATATCGGCGGAGAGCGGGGCATGGCGACAGACAGCGGGCGAGCGGGCGAGCCTAGCCGCGGCCGCCCTGAAGACTGTCGCCTTGAAAACCGTCACCCTGAGCACCGCCGCGCGCGTCGCCGCCGCGTAGGTAGCCGCGCCGCGGTCACCCTGCTCTGGGCGCTCGTTGCGATTGGCGCGGTCTGTGCGGGTGCCGCGTTCTGGGTGCGGCGCACGTTCGGCACAGTCACAGTGCATCAGCTGCTGACGAACCTTCCGGGCATCACTCAAGCGGACGGTGCGGGCGGTGCGCAGCTCATGATGAGCGCAGTGGTGCTCATCGTCGTGGTGCCCCTCGCGAGCGTGGCCGCAGCGATAGTGATCGTGAGGCTCGTGCGCCAAGCGATTGAGGTGCAGGGATCGCGCGGCCTGCTGCGAGGAGCCCCCTCACCAAACGGCCAGCACCCTCAGCTGCTGCGCGCCGGCGCTGCGGCTGCCGCGGTGGTCCTGGCGGTGAGCGGCGTCGGGTACCTCGGTGCCACTGTGGGGGCGGGAGAGTATGCAGCGGCGATTGCACGGGAATGGCAGGGTGGGGCCGATCTCGGGGATTACTATGTTGCTCCGAAGCTTGCGAGTATCAGCGGCGTCGAGTCCGGTGGTGGCGTCGAGTTTGACGACGAAGGCCGCGGTGGCGCGGGCGGCGGCAGTGATGAGGGCGGCCGCGGCGAGGGTAGCGGCGAGGGTAGCGGCGAGGGCACAAGCGACGAGGGCGGCCTCGGTGAAGGCAGAGGTGAGGGCGGCCGCCTCGGTATGAGTGCGAGCGGTCCGGCGGAGGCAGCAGCCCCACGCGAACCACGCAATCTCGTGCTCATCTACCTTGAGTCGATCGAGGAGCCGATGGGCGATGAGGAACTCTTCGAGTTGAACATGCTGGAGCCCGTCGAGCGAGCAACCGCAGGTTGGGCAACGATCGAAGGGCTCGAGCAGTACGCGGGCGGCGGGTGGACGATGGCGGGGCTCGTGGCGACGCAGTGCGGGATCCCTTTGCGGTCCTCTGACGCGGTCGTGGATATCGGTGAGATGAACGCGATACAGGGAGTGGGCGATGCCTATATGCCGGGGGCGGTGTGTCTGGGCGATGTGCTCGCCGAGGAGGGGTACCGCAACGTCTACCTGGGCGGTGCCGACGCGCGTTTCGCGGGGAAGGGCGATTATCTTGTGACGCACGGCTACGACGCGGTGAAGGATCTCAGCACCTGGCGGGCGCTCGGCGAGACCGAGACGCGAAGCGACTGGGGGCTGTCGGATCGGCGCCTGTTTGAGCGAGCGAAGCAGGAGGTTGCGGGTCTGCATGCGGCGGGGCAGCCGTTCAACCTCACGGTGCTTTCGCTCGATACGCACGAGTCCCCGTACCTCTATGAGCACTGCGACGCGCAGACCGAGGTGGTGATGACGTCGATCACGCGGTGCTCGATGGAGCAGGTTGCGGGGTTCATCCACTTCATGCGGGCTGAGGGGATGCTCGATGACACTGCGGTGGTTGTGATGGGCGATCACCGCAAGATGCTCGCCGAGGGCGGCAGTTTCTGGGAGGAGCTCTCGGGGCTTGAGCATCGACCGTTGTTCAATCGGGTGTGGTCGCCTGACGGGTATGCGATCGAGCGGCGAGGGATCGATCAGCTCAGCGTCTATCCCACGCTTCTTGAGCTTGTGGGGTTCGAGTTGGCCGATCATCGGGCGGGCGTCGGGGTGTCTGCGCTGGTGTCGCGGGAGGAGGTGCCTCCGGGGACGGTGCTTGATCTCGAGGCGAGTGAGTACGCGGCCGTGGTGAGTTCGCTCTCTGCAGAGTTCTATCGGGATCTCTGGGGCTCCACGAGCCGTCCGCCCCAATAGCGCCGATCAGGAGTTTCCCGAGGGCACATCACCCACCGACATGTGTGAATGGGCAATGATGGGTTTATGAGAGTTCTTCCGTCGATTGCCGCCGCCTGTGCCCTCATCATTGGACTTGCAGGATGCTCCACGTCCGCCACGCCGGAACCGGAGCCCACGCGTGAGCCTCGGACAGTGCAGCCAGAACCCACCCCGACCGAATCACCCGAGCCTGAACCGGAGCAGGCCGAGAAGGGGCCGATCGTGATCCCGGCGTGCACCGAGATATTCGCCGACCCGACGACGATTGGCAACTATTTCGGTGAGGGTGCGCAGCTGCTTGACTTTGACATCGCCGCGAGTGGCTCCATTCACGGGATGGGGCCGAGCGCCGAGCAGGCGCTGGCCGCGGCGACGCAGAAGCAGGGCTGCATGTGGGGCTTGCAGAACTCCGACACCTTCTCGCGCACTGCTATCGCAGAGATTCCCGATGAGGTCGCAGCAAGCCTCATCTCTGAACTGCGAGCCTCTGACTATGTCGAGTCAGCACACCGCGGCTATCCGGTGTTCGTGTACGAAGTTGTGATGGATCCCAATCCGATCCCGTATTTCGTATGGTACGGGTTTGCGGGTAACGCGTGGGTGATGGCGTTTTCCACCTGGGGTCCGCATGAAGAGTCGTCGAAGGCGATTCTTGACGCGGTGACCGCGGCGACGCCGCACCTTGAGTGAGTGGGCCACCGCATCACTCAAGATGAATCTGAGGCCTTGCGTCAACTTCGTGCGGTGGCCAAGGAGGGCTCCCGTAGACAACACCCATAACCCCAATTCTGGATCAAGTTATTCGTGCTTATGCCGACTAAACACGAATAGCCGGAGTGAAGTTCGGGTTTATGACGCACTGGTCGCCGGCCGATGGTGCGGGTGAAGCAGGTGGGGCTCCTCTGGTTGAGTCGAGCAATGTGCCATGTAGTGGCCGAAGTTGAGGAATAGCGGGCTAAAATGGGTGGGTTCGTGTCTTTTCGGGGGAGTGGTATCCATGCACGTGACCGCCGTGCTGGTCGCCTACAACCGTCGCGACCTGCTGCGCGAGTCGCTCGAAGCACTCGCCGCGCAGACCAGGCCCGTCGATCGTCTCGTCGTCGTCGATAACGCGTCAGACGACGGATCGCGGGAGGTCGCCGAGGAGCTGCTCGAGGGCTGGGGTGAGCGGGCTCGGCTGATCCCTCTCGATAAGAACACGGGTGGTGCCGGCGGGTTCGCCGTTGGTATTGCGGCCGCCGTTGTCGAAGACGGGATCGACTGGATCTGGGTCATGGACGACGACACGGTGCCGAGCCCCGATGCGCTGCGTGGCGCCCTCGAGACGCACGAGCGTTATGCCGCGCTCGGGCAGGATGATCTCGCGGTGATGGGCTCGCGCGTCGTGTGGACCGACGGTGAAGACCACCCGATGAACACGCCGAAGCCGAAGATTCGTGCCTCGGATGAGGAGCGCCTGCGCGCCGCCGAAGCTGGCGGCATGGAGATCCGCTCGATCTCGTTCGTGTCGGCGTTCCTGCGAGCCTCGCGCGTGCGTGAGCGGGGGCTGCCGATTGCGGATTACTTCCTGTGGAACGACGACTTCGAGTACTCGGCGAGGATGCTCCGCGGTGCTCGCGGGCTGTACGTGCCCGACTCGGTCGTGACACACAAGACCGCGAAGCGCGGTTCGAGCGATCAAGACCCGGGCCCGCGCTTCTACTACGAGGTGCGCAACAAGCTGTGGGTGTTTCGCAAGAGCCACGGGCTGCGCGGTTGGGAAAAGTTCCTCTACTCGGCGGCGACGGCGCGGCGCTGGTTCCGCACGTTCCGTGCATCACAGGATCGGGCTCAGCTGCGCGATAGCTTGCGACGCGGCTGGCGCGATGGGTGGCGGCGATCCCCGCGTTCGAATCGTGATGTGCTGCGCGATGCGGGCGTGCCGGTCGACGTGATGGTCGAGGTCGAGCGGCTCTCCAAGCTGCGTCGACGCCCCTTCCGTTGAGATGCGGGTGGAGAAACGCACTACCCACTGATGGAGAAATCCACTACCCACTGATGGAGAAATCCACTACCTTCACGTAGAGCTGTGTACTGCCGTTGGTGCGAAGTCAGTTCCTGTGGCGCCGCGAGGGCGGCCGGCGACGGTCTGTTGACGTACCGGGCCCACCTGTCCCGGTACGCTGGAGGATCATGGCGGCACTCGATCACGCAGCCGGCGCTCGGCGCGCCGAGTTCTCACTGTTGCTCCCCGTATACGGGGGCGACGACCCCGAGTTCTTGCGGCTCGCGTTCGAGAGCTCCGTCGACCGGCAGACGCTCAAGCCCACGGAGGCGGTGATCGTGCAGGATGGGCCGGTGCCCGACGAGCTCGCCGCGGAGCTCGCGCGGATTGAACGCGACAGCCCGATCCCTGTGGTGATGCTGCGGTTGCCCGAGAACCGGGGACTCACTGGGGCGCTGAATGCCGGGCTCAATGCGTGTTCGTGTGAGGTGGCGGCACGAATGGACGCGGACGATGTGTCCGTGCCGGAGCGCTTCGAGAAGCAGTGGGCGCTGATTTCGCAGGGGTACGACCTGGTCGGCGCTGGCATGGTGGAGTTCGAAAGGGATCCCGAAGCCTTGGGCGAGGTGCGCGTGCCGCCGGTGGGTGCCGCGCGCATTCGGGACCATGCGCGTGCGCACAACCCCTTCAACCATCCGACGATGATGTACCGGATCGATGCGCTCGACCGGGTGGGCGGTTACGAGCCGTTCGGGAAGATGGAGGATTACTGGCTCGGGGTGCGGCTGATCGACTCCGGTGCGAAGGTTGAGAATATCGCGGAGCCGCTGGTTCGCTACCGCGTGGGTGCGGGGGCATTCAACCGTCGAGGTGGGTGGGCAGAGGCCCGCACGGAGTGGCGGTTGCAGCGAGAACTGCTGCGCATGGGGTTCATTACGCCGCCGCAGTACGTGCGCAATGTGGTGTTGAAGGGGGTCTACCGGCTCATGCCTGCCGGGCTGAAGCGGCTCGTGTTCCGCAAGGTCGTCGGCGGCGGCCTTCCGGGGGACCGGAACCCTAACATCACAAATCGGTAACGAAACCCGCTATGCTGAATCGCACCGTGCAAGGAAGGACGGCGCAGGGAGGCTCAGCTTGGCGGGATCGACGGCAACGCGCTTCGCGCAGAACGCCCTATACGTTTCGTTGCTCGCATGGGTGTTTGCTGCCGTGCTGGTGATTCAGGTGGGTGCGAGCCCGCACACGGCGGTGGCGAGCCCGCTCCAGTTGCACGGCGCCCTGCAGCGTGACGGAAATATATCCATCGTCTCGCATCGCGGCGCTGCTGCTCTCGCGCCGGAGAACACTCTCGCCGCGGTTCGCGTTGCCGCCGAGCAGCGGGTGGACTTCGTCGAGGTTGATCTGCGCCTGACCTCGGATGGTGTGCCGATTCTGATGCACGATCAGACCGTCGACCGCACGACGAACGGTTCAGGTCGTGTCGGTCACCACACGCTTGCTGAATTGCAGGCGCTCGATGCGGGAGCTTGGTTCAGCCCCGAGTATGCGGGGGAGCGGGTTCCAACGCTGCAGGAGTTTATTGATGAGCTCGGATCGCGGCCACTCGGGGCGCTCATTGAGTTGAAGGGTCCGTGGAGTTCGGGGCAGGTTGAACAGCTCGTCGACACCCTGCGGGAGCACGGTCTCGTGAATCGTGTCGCACTGCTGTCGTTTGAGACGCGGAAACTCGAGCTGCTCCAGGAACTCGGTCCGGAGTTCGCGCGGGTGATGCTGACGCGCGAGTGGGATGCCGAGGTCACTAGTCGGGCGGTTGAGCTGCAGGTTTCCGCGATCGGGGCGAGGCCGAAGGTCTTCGACCAAGACCCTGAGCTTCTGGAAAAGCTACGGCCTTTGGGGATCGGTCTCGTCGCGTACACGCTGAATACCGAGACGTTGTGGGATCGCGCGGACCAGCAGGGCGTCGACTTGGTGGTCACCGACGACCCGGAGGCTCTAAATGGGTGGTTAACTTCAGAGAAGGGCGTGGGCCTGCTTTCCTCTGAAGGAGTGCTCAGTTCAAATCAGTAGGATCCGGCTCTGGCTGATTGTCAGTATGTTCCGACCAACTCATTGCCTCTTGCATCGCAGTAAGAAGCCGCGAGTGGAGCATTGGGGTCATTGTCTGTGTGTATGTGATTGAAAGGTGGTTGTCGTCAATGTACACGGCGATGTTTCCGATGACCGTGGGGCAGCTTTCATCAGGGCAGATGAAATCCGTCATATCAACGGTTGCTATGCCGGGTCTTACTAGTGCATCGATTGGATTCGAATCTGCTAGCGCACGTGAGCGGGTGACTGCGCATGCTGAAGGGTCTTCTTCTTGCTCAAGACATATGAAGGCATCGAAGGTAAAACGTGGGTTATCTCGGAAGAGGACCGTAGGGATCCTGTGTGCTGTCAAGACCGAAAGTGAGTCTTCGATCCCGTCATTTATCCCGGATTCACCGATGCAGATTCGAGGCTGGTGATTTCTCGGGTGCAGTGACGTCGGCGCTCTCTGGGCACGTTGGAACCTCAGGCCCCTGATGTCCTGTCCGTTCCACTGATAAAAGTTGTCGCGC
>JBBAFK010000051.1:0-21924 GCA_041655455.1 Leucobacter sp.
CTGTGCAGATGCGGCACTGTTTCGACTGTCGCGGATCAAGGGGCGCCCCCGCGACGCCGAGTGTGTCGACCTGCGCGCTGACCTGTTGGCCGGGGCCGATGCGTTGCGATTCTCGCAAGGGATCAGTGCCGCCCGCCACATTCTGTCGCGCGCCGATGCGCGCTCGGAGTCGCCGCTCGAGAGCATCAGCCGCTGGTATCTCGAGCGTCTGGGGTTCGAGGTGGGCGTGCAGATCCCGGTGGCGGGGCCGTCAGGAGGGAGCTACTGGATTGATTTCGAGCTGCGTGGGCTGGACGTACTGGGCGAGGTCGACGGTGCGCAGAAATACCGGGCAGACGGGGAGGAGGACTCTCAGATTGCGGCCCTCCACCTGCGCGAGAAACGCCGGGCCGACTGGATCGTGGGCACCACGGGTAAGCGGCTCGTGAGGTGGGGTGCCGCGGACCTCGCGTCGATTGCGCGTTTTGCGCGTCGGCTCGAGGCGTTCGGGTTGCGGATCCCTCGTCAACCGCCGTGGTGAGGTGGCCTGCTCGCACTCGCACCCGGCCTTGCGACCTCTGCCGTCAATTGCGTGGCAGGCCTGCAGCGCAAACGACGGCAGAGGTCGCAATCTACGAGGGGCCAGCGGAAGCGAGCGCGCGATGTGGGGCAGGGGTCTGGTGCGGGTGAGGGATCCCGCAGCCCGAGCGATGCCTAGCGGATCAGGCCGATCCGCTCGTAGACGAGGTCGAGCGTGCGGTTCGCGACCTCGTTCGCGCGCTCCGCGGCGCTTGCGAGCAGCCGGTCGAGCTCTGCGGGGTCGGCGAGGAGCTCCTCGGTCCGCTCGCGGACGGGCGCGAGGCTCCCCTCCACGACCTCGACGAGGCCCTTCTTGAGGTCGCCGTAGCCTCGGCCCGAGTACTCGTCGACGATCGAGTCGATCGAGCGGCCCGACAGCACCGAGTAGATCGTGAGCAGGTTCGCGACGCCCGGCTTCGCCTCGCGGTCGAAGCGCACCTCGCCGTCGGCATCGGTCACAGCCCGCATGATCTTCTTCTTTGTGACGTTCGCGGGGTCGAGCACCTTGATGAGGCCAGCCTCGGTCTCCGCCGATTTTGACATTTTCGCGGTCGGATCCTGCAGGTCGTAGATCTTCGCGGTGCCCTCGGAGATCTGCGCCTTCGGTACGACGAAGGTGTCGCCGAAGCGCGAGTTGAAGCGCGTCGCGAGGTCACGGGTGAGTTCGACGTGCTGGCGCTGATCCTCACCCACGGGCACCGACTCGGCCTGATAGAGGAGGATGTCTGCGGCCATCAGGATCGGGTAGGTGAAGAGCCCGACCGACGACGCGTCGGCGCCCTGCTTCTGCGACTTGTCCTTGAACTGCGTCATGCGGCTCGCCTCGCCGAACCCGGTGACGGTGTTGAGCACCCAGGCGAGCTCCGCGTGTGCGGGCACTTGCGACTGCACGAACAGCGTCGACTTCTCGGGGTCGATGCCTGCCGCAATGTACTGCGCGGCGGTGCGGCGGGTGCGGGTGATGAGTTCTGCGGGATCCTGCGGCACCGTGATCGCGTGGAGGTTCACGACGCAGAAGAACGCGTCGAAGTCCTCCTGCATCTGCGTCCACTGGCTGAGCGCGCCGATGTAGTTGCCGAGTTGCAGGGAATCGCTCGAGGGCTGCATACCGGAGAACAGGACGGGCTTCGCGGAGGAGTTGCTCATTGCAATACTTTCAGTTTTCTTTTTCAAACGTGTACGGATTCGGGGACTACCGGAACACAGTGGAGGCCTGGCAATTCAGTCCAGGATTGCTTGGTCGGGCCTGGCGGGAGCAGTGGCGACGACACCGGTTTTCCCCGCTTGGCTGGGACTGGCGGGAGCGGCCAGCGCGAAGCTCTGGACGCGGATGGATGAGCGGGGAAAACCGGTGCCGTCCCCACTGCGGATGGGCAGCGGAGCGAAGGCAACTCGCCTCCGTGCACACTCACACCCGGTAGTCGACGATGACGGGCGCGTGGTCCGACCATCGGGTGTCGTACGACGGGTACCGGTCGACCCGGTAATCGATGACGCGATCCCCGAGGGCGGGGGTGACGACGTGGTAGTCGATGCGCCACCCCGTGTCGTTATCGAAGGCCTGGCCGCGGTTTGACCACCAGGTGTAGGGTCCGTCGATTTCCCCGGCGAATCGGCGGCCGACGTCGATCCAGCCGTAGCCGATCCCTTCCGACCCGTCGACGCCGAGCACGGGCTCGCCGAGCGGGCCGAAGAAACGGTCGAAGTAGGCGCGTTCGCGGGGAAGGAAGCCCGCCTTCTTCACGTTGCCCTTCCAGTTCTTGATGTCGAATTCGCGGTGGCCGACGTTGAAATCACCGACGATCGCGACGTGTTCGCGCTCGCTCGCGAGCTCGTTCATGCGCTCACCCATCGCGTCGAGAAACGCCCACTTGGCTTCCTGGCGGGGGCTGCCGACCTCACCGGAATGGGTGTAGTTGCTGACGACGGTGAGGGATCCCTCGCCGAACGGAAAGTCTGCCTCCAGCCAGCGGCCCGACGACTGCACCGCTTCTTGTGCGCCGAGGGCTCCTAGCCCGACGCGGTGGTCGAGGGCCGGGACCCGGCTCGCGATCGCGACGCCTGCGCGTCCCTTGATGATGCAGGGGTCGTGGAGCACGTGCCAGCCGTGGTCGCCGAGGTATTGCTGCAGATGTTCGTCCTGCGCCCGGACCTCCTGCAGCGCCAGAACGTCGACGCCGGCCCCGTCGAGCCACTGGTCCATTCCCTTGCGGAACGCTGCGCGGATGCCGTTCACATTGACCGAGGCGAGACGGAGGAAATCAGACATGGCTGCCAGTCTACTTCGCGGCCGGAGCGGGGTCAGAAGACCATCGGCCGATCGAACTCGTCCTCGAACGTGCCGCCGAGCAGCGAGGGATCAATATCGACCACGACGGGCACGTGGTCGCTCGGTGCGTCCCCCTTGCGCTCGTCACGGTCGATCGCGGCACCTGTGACCGCGTCGGCGAATGCGCGGGACCCCATGATGAAGTCGATGCGCATGCCCTCGTTCTTCGGGAAGCGACCGGCCTTGTAATCCCAGAACGTGTAGCCCTCGGGCACGATTGGTCGCACCACGTCCTCGACGGTTGGGGAGAAGGAGGCGAAGAGTTCGCGCTCCACGGGTGACACGTGCGTGGAGCGGCCGACAACGAACGACGGGTCGCCCATGTCGTCGTCGAAGGGCGCGATGTTCCAATCCCCCATGAGCGCGAGGGGAAGGTCTGGATCGTTCTCGAGCCAGTGCTCGGCGTTGGTGCGGAGCGCTTCGAGCCACGCTAGCTTGTAGGTGAAGTGCGGGTCGTCGAGTGACCTGCCATTGGGAACGTAGAGGTTCCACAGTCGCAGGTCGCCGACGGTCACGCCGAGGGCGCGGGCTTCGACGGGGAGCCCGTTGGATCCCTCCCCCTGACGTGCTTCCTGGCCCGCAATCGGCTTGCCGAACCCGGGTACACCGTCGAACGCAACTGCGATATCGGTCATCTCGTGACGGCTCGCGAATGCGACGCCGTTCCACTGGTTGAGACCGTGGATCTCGAGCTGATACCCGGCCTGCTCGAACGCCTCTACGGGAAACTGGTCGGGGCGGCACTTGATCTCTTGCATCGCGAGCACGTCGATGTCTTCGCGGACGAGCCAGTCGACGACGCGGGCGAACCTCGTACGAATCGAGTTGACGTTCCAGGTGGCGATGCGCATGAGCACCAGCCTAGCTCGGGGGTCTCACGGGTGCGGCGGGGTAGACCTGCGGGTAGGTTTGCCCCGCAAATCTTGAGTACGGAGGCGCCGCAGCGGAGCATGTGGGTGAAACGAGTTCACGCCATGCAACGTATTCGAGCTGAGGACTGGGCGCCACCGTCGGCGCTCGAGTCGTGCATGCCCGAGCAGCAGCGGATTCTCGAGTTTGTTGCCCTCACCGAACCGGTGACCGAGCCGGCACTGCTGCGTAACCTCGATGCCGAGATTCTCTCAGAGTTGCTTGCGCGTGGTCTGCTTGCCGCGAAGCCCGGGCCGCTCGGTGCGGCGCTGACGATGGCTGACCCACTCCTGGCGGCGTCGCTTCGGGAGAGCATGTCGCCGCTCAGACGTACCGAGGTGTTTTGGGAATCATATCGGCTCTTGCTCGCTGAACTTGCGAGAGGCGACCCGCGACACGACCCCGACCGCTTGTGCCGACTCGTGCACTTCGGTCTGGAGGGCGGGGTCGAGCTTCCCGCGGAGTGGTTGCAGGGGGCGCTCCAAGGGATCCGCCGCGGAGCAGACCTGCGGTATGTCTTGAAGCTCGCCTACGCCGTGGCCGTTCACCCCGGATCAGATCCCGACCGAGCCGGCGTCGCTGCCAGGCGCGCATACCGTATCGCCCGCCTGATTGGTGACGAGGCGCGTCTCGCCGGATTGATCGATGCCGCCCGCGAGCTTACCCACCATCCGCTGCTCTCACAGGAGGAGTGGGTTCTGCTGCAGTTGACCCTGCTCAGACACGACCTGTGGTCTGGAAGCGACCCGCGCAGCGTCGTCGCAGCGCTCGACCGGCTAGAGGTCAGCTTGCCCGGTGAACGATTAGTTTTCTCGCCACGTGAGGAGATGATCGCAGACGAGGCAGCGCACAACGAGCGTGAGTCGGTGCGGGCGATGCGTGTGCTGGTTCTCGCGACCTCGGGCAGTCTTGCCGACGCGCACCGTGCTCGGTTAGATGCGGACTTTTCGAACAGCCTTCACGTGGAGTGGGTGCGCGGGGTCGCGCGATCCCTGGTCAGTTTGATCGATGTTCAGCGGGGAGCAGGAGCCCAGATGCTGCAGACCGCTGAGTACTCCCGCATGCTCAACAGTCTCGGGGCCTGGCAAACGCTCGAGGCGGAGGGGCTGCACGGGTTCTGTTGGTTTATTTCCTGCTGGGCCGCAGGAGACCTCGAGATGGCCAGGCGGGTACACGACGATCTTCAAGCGGAGCAATCGGACGTGATGGTATCTGAAGAGCGGCTTTCGGGGCTCGATGATCTTGGTGAGCTATTGCTCGAACTGTGCGGGGGCAGGTCGCGGGATGCGGTGAGATCAGCAGAAACACTCTGCGCGGTGCTCAGCGAGCATGACGGGTACGGTGTGATGCCGCTCGCGCAGGCCGCACTCGCGCTCTCAGCCGCGATGCTCGGGGATGATCAGCGGGCGCGCCGCGCGCTGCGTGCGGCGCGGTCCTGCCAACCGGGTCTTGCGCAAGCGCTGCTCGGCATAGTTCGGATCCTCCTCTTGCGCGCCCAGCAGTGGCTCCACGACCCAGGGACCGTTGAAGTGGCGCAGCAGCTCGCGCAGTGGGCTCGCGAGGAGGAGCTCGCGCTGATCGAGCTGCAAGCGTTGCACGCTGTCGCGTTCGAGACGGGCGCGGCTGACAGCGAGCTCGTGGAGCGGGTGCGACATCTGGGGGCGCAGATCGAACAGCCCATCGCGCAGGCTCTGGTCGCGCACGTCGAGCGACTGGCGGTGTTGTACGAGGCTGATGAGGTGCCAGACAGGTTGTTGAACGGTGAGCCCCGAATCGAGATCGATGCGCTCCGCTGTGACGAGCCTGATCTTCGTGCCCTCGCAGACCTTGGAATCTGGGTGCCGATGCTTCCGCGCCCCGCCCCCGAGCTCACGGCCCGCGAACGGGAAGTCGCACTGCTCGCTGCACGCGGTCACACGAGCAAGTTCATTGCAGAGCGCTTGCTGGTGTCGGTGCGCACGGTCGAAACGCACCTGTCGCGAGTCTTCATGAAGCTTGGAGTGGAGAATCGCGATCAGCTGTGGCGGTGGGCGAGCCATGAGCGATCCCTCATGCGCTGGCACGTGCGGCATTGAGACCTGCATTGAAACCAGCACTGAGGTGCGGTGCTGAGGTGCGGTCCTGTGACACGGTGCCGAGGCGAGGCACGAATTGCGTAATTTTCCCTGATTCCAAGAACTCTCTTGCTTCATACGCTTCAGGCAGGGCTGATGAAGTTACGCGGTGAAATCAAGGGAGATGCTCTGGGAGTGCCGTGTGCGCCCGGAGATGAGAAGGGATCATGAACAGACGCGAACGGGGTGTTGGCACCGACGCCACACCCCGATGGTCGAGTCTTCGCCTGGGGATTGCCGTGCTTGGTGCGCTGGCATTAGCGGTTGGGCCCGTCGGTCTCGCCGCAAACGCCACGGACCTTGCAGAAGGTGCGCCCGATGCGGCGGTTACTCAAGTGGCAGAACCGGCTCCGGTTTCCGAACCACTGCCGCCGGATCCGGCGCCGGAACCGGCGCCGCCTGCAGTACCGGAGCCAGCGGCACCTGCACCTCAGGTGCCGGAACCGGCCCCTGTCGTTGAGCCGCCAGCGCCAGCACCGGCACCAGCTCCGGTGGTGGAAACACCGCCAGAGTCCGCTCCGCCGGCTCCCGCACCCGCGCCGGAGGAGATCTCGCTTGAGACGACGCAAATGGTCGGAGCGATGGGCGATACGAAGTCCGATAAGGACCAGTCCGGTGACAAAGAAAAGGACAAGGGTGACAAGGACGATAAGGGTGACAAGGGAGATGACAACCCCGGCAAGATGATCACCATCTGTCACGCCACGGGTTCAGAGTCGAACCCGTTCGTCACCGTCACCGCGAACGCCAACGGCATCATCAGCGGACACGTCGGCCACCAGGACGGACGAGACATCATTCCGCCGTTCGAGTACAAGGATGGCCAACAAGCGAAGCAGTTCCCGGGCCAGAATTGGGATGCCGCGGGCCAGGAAATTCTGAGGAACGGATGCGAGCCGCCGCCTCCGCCGGTCGTAAAACCGACGCTGAGCGTTCCGGAGTTTGATTGCTTCCCGAAGAAGTCGGGCTTGCCGTCGATGGTGAGTGTGACGGTGTCTGAGTTCAGTGGTCTGAAGAATGGTGTGACGCTGGCGATTGCTGGCCCGAATGGTTCGACGTCGATGCAGGTGACCGACGGTGGAGTGTTTGACCTCCCGGTGGACGGGGTTGGTGAATACACCGTGACCCTGTCGTTGGGGGAGAAGGTCATCGATTCTGGTGGGTTTGTGCTCGAGTGGTGCAAGAAGCCGCCGGTGGTGAAGCCGACGCTGAGTGTTCCGGTGTTCGAGTGCTTCCCGCATGAGGATCCGCTTCCAGATTGGGTGACGGTCACCGTCTCTGAATTCGGTATCTCAGAACCCTCTGAGCCCACATTCGCGCTGCTCGGGTCTGAAGAGTCCGAGCATGGAAAGTGGGGCGTGACCCTCTCGATCACAGGCCCGGACGGTACGTACACGGTTCCGGTGCCGAGCGGTGGCGACTACGCACTCCCACTTGCGGGGGTCGGAATCTACACGGTGACACTCGCGAAGGGGGAGCACGTCATTGATAGCGGCGAGTTCGTCATCGAACAGTGCGCGGTCCCACCGGTGCCACCGGTGCCGCCGACACCACCAGCCCCGCCGGCACCGCCGACGCCGCTGACACCGGCGGTTGTGGTGACCGCGACGGTCACCAGTCCAGCGCCCACGGTCGCACCGGCCCTCGCAGTCACGGGGTCCGGGGAGTCCGAGGCGACCGGAGCCCTGGCGGTAGCCGCCTTCCTTACACTGGCCGGCGCGGCAGCTCTGCTCGGCGCCCGCCGCAGGCACGCCGGGTGATCGGATGATCGATCCCTCAACGAGGTAACGACCCATCCGATCGGGCGGGGTACTCACGGTAACTCCGGGGTACCCCGCTCCTTGTGTGCTCCAAGCCCGCATTCAGTGCCGTCGGGTAGATTCATGACTCATATGCGGCCGTGCACCCGCGGTCCGCTCGCTGATATAGGGAACTGAATGGCGAAGAAGTTCGGGATCGACGGCGCAAAGCTGACCGGTGTGCGACACGGCAGACTGCGCAGGTCGAACGGCTGGATGAACGCGCTGCGTGTGTTGCTCACCACGGCCATCGTCGTCGTGCTCAGCGGAATCGCGACCGTCGCCTACGCGGTGTGGGGCCTGACCCAAGACGTGACGACCGTCGAGATGCCGGAGACGACTTCAGCGATGACCGTCGATGCGGGGGAGCAGTCGATTGACGGATCCCTCACCATCCTGCTTGTCGGCTCCGACACCCGCGCAGGCCAAAGCTACAACGACGGTGAGGAAGGTGAACTGAACGATGTGACGCTGATGCTCCACGTCTCAGCCGATCACCAGAACGCGACCGTCGTTAGCTTCCCGCGCGACCTCATGGTGCCGATTCCGAGTTGCCCCGGCCCCAACGGCGAAGAGAACTACACCTCACCGATGAGCGAGCAGCAGATCAACTCGACCCTCGGCGTCGGCGGGCTGCCGTGCGTTGCGGCGACGGTTTCCGCGCTCACCGGGATGGAGATCCCGTACGCGGGCCTCATTACCTTCGACGGCGTGATCGGAGTGTCGAACGCGCTCGGTGGCGTCGAAGTCTGCCTGACGCAGCCGATCGTCGACCCGAACACCGAACTTGACCTGCCGGCCGGAATGAACACCCTCGTCGGGTGGGATGCACTGCAGTTCCTGCGCACCCGGTACGGGGTGGGTGACGGCGGCGACACGAGCCGGATCAGTAACCAGCAGGTGTTCATGTCTGCGCTCATGCGGCAGCTGAAGAGCGCGGATACGCTCGCAGACCCGGTGAAGGTGTACGCGCTCGCGAAGGCCGGCGTTGAGAACATGACGCTGTCGAGCAACATGGCGAGCGTCCGCTTCATGCAGGCGGTGGCCGGCACGGTGAAAGACATCAACCTCGAGAACATCAACTTCGTGCAGTATCCGACATTCAGCCACCCCTACCAAGAGGGGCGCCTCACCCCCAACTACGCGGACGCGCAACTCCTGTTCGACATCATTCAGAGCGGCGAGCCGTTCCAGGTCACCGCAGTTGGAGAGGGTGTGCAGACCGAGGAGGAGCTGGCCGCGGCCGAGCAGGCGGAGATCGACCCCGCCACGGGTGAGCCGATCGCGCCGGTCGAGGGCGAGCCCGCGGCCCCCGTGGAGGAGCCGCAGATCGACCCCGAGACGGGTGAGCCGATCCCTCCCGCAGAACCCGTTGAGTCGGGTCCGGTGCAGCTGCCATCGGCCATTACCGGGCAGCAGGCGAACGAGGTGACCTGTTCGCAGGGGCGCACGAAGTATTGATGCGGCTTTCGCAGCCTTGACGAGGGATCCGGATTTCCCGCGCACCGAATCGTCCGGTTAGAATGGTGGACGTTGCCCGCGTATGGAGACGTGCCGGAGCGGCCGAACGGACTTCACTGCTAATGAAGGGTCGGGGTTAAACCTGACCGGGGGTTCAAATCCCCCCGTCTCCGCCAGTCGAGCGACACCCGGAACCCCCTACATCCCTTGGAAACATTGGGAAGTAGGGGGTTCTTTTATTTTTCAGACTCGTCGCACGAGTACGGCAATTGAACGAAGATCGCAAGGCCCTTGGGTAGGCGCCCTGGGTGAACAACGCTTGGGGGACATACATATCGACGCGATGGGAGTGGACATGTCGCAGCTCAAGCTCGAAACCCCCGAGGATCTCTTTCGATATCAATTGCGCTCTGCGCACACGATGGAGCAGCATTCGCTTGAAGCTCTTGACGAGCTACACAGTGCCGCGAGAGATCGTTCGGTGAAGAAGCTCTTTTCTCACCATGCTGACGAGACTCGCGAACAGCTCGACAACCTGGAGAAGGTTTTTGCGCTCTTTGAATATGACTTCACGTCTGCTCCGTCTCCGGCAACGACAGGAATCAAGAACCAGGCGTCTTCCCTGATCGAGAAAGCTGATGCGTCTCTGCACGATCAGATCACACTCATGAGCGCTTTGGGGAATGAGCATTTTGAAATCTCCATGTATGGAGGTCTCGTGCTCCAGGCGAAGGTTCTCGGTGTACCGGATGCGGCGCAGCTGTTGCAGGCGAACCTTGATCAGGAAGTGCACACCAGCGAAGAATTACAGAGCGCATTAGAGGGGGTGCTCCAGTGAACGCTCGGGATCAGCGCGACAACGGAGTGCGTGCCGGGGACAAAGAACCGATGGAGGAAGACCGAGACGTTGCAGAGCATCCAGGTTCTACGGAGGTGCCGCAAGAGCACGCCGATGAGCTTGCGGACGAGTGGGGGCGCGAGTCCTTCCCGGCGAGTGATCCGCCGGCCCACTACTGAGGTTGAGGGTGGCGGGCGTTGCCAGGCTCGTGACGTAGTGTTCACTTCACTATGGGGATCCGAGAGAATAGCGCTCTTCACTTGCATGCTTCGCGCTTTGATACGTCCAGCGCCGAGGAAACGATGCGTGAACTCGAAGAGCAGTACGCCGCGGGTGAGATCGAGACGCACGCCTATTTTGAGAAGAAGCGTTCGCTCGTGCGTCTGTTCCTGAAAGCGACCACGGCACCATAGCGTGGCAACAAAATGGCAACAACTGCTGCACTGCGTGCCTGAGCCAGGATCACCGTAACGTCCCGTTGCCGCGCAGTCCGTCAGTTGTGCAGGCTATTTCTGCGGGGAAACCTGCACAACTGACGGACTCTTCAAGAGTTACGTGTCGTCCCATACCGCGTCCTGGCCGCCGCCGACAAGATACATGTCATCGTCGAAATATAGGGCGTTTTCACGGCGGGACGCGATATTTCTTGCTGATCGCATATTGTTGGGGCTACTCGACTTGTTGGATTGACTGACCTGTTGGATTGACCGACCTGTTGGATTACGGGACTTGTTGAGGCCACTCAGTGCGGAGGGCGGTGCGGGATGAACGCGGAAGAATCGATGAGGGATCCCGGCGATCGCCGTGACAAGCGCATCGACATCCATGACGAGCGCCCGATCGCCGATGACGATCTCGATGACGGCCGCTCCGAGTCCGCGGACGAGCGCGCCGACCGCAACTGGAACGAGCTGCTGCAGGAGCTTCGCGTGGCGCAGACGGGCACGCAGATTCTCGGAGCCTTCCTCCTCGCGATCGCGTTCCAGCCCCGCTTCGTCGAACTCGACCGTTACCAGCTGATCCTCTACCTGGTCCTGGTCGGGATCGCGGGCCTCGCGACCGCGCTCGGAGTCGCACCCGTCACACTGCACCGGGCACTCTTCGGGCTGCGCCGGAAGGCGGATACGGTGCGGATCGGCGCACGACTCCTGGGGTCACAGCTTGTTGCGGTGGCACTCCTTGCGGCGGGGGTGACGAGCCTCGTGTTTGATTTCGCCGTCGGACGAGTCGCAGGGTTGATCACGTTAGCCATCGGACTGTGTGTCGTCACGGCCCTGCTTGTGGTGCTGCCGAGGCTTGCGGTGAGACTCCACCGTCTCGACGACGCGTCGCATGGCCCAGTCGAGCCGGGTGAGGGCGAGCACCGCGGCCGTATCCGGTGAACCGGGATCTGCGGGCAGGCCCTTCAACCGGTTGAAGATCGCCGGCTTGTCGGCGGACTGGTCATGCGAGTCGGGCACCTGGTGCGTGGAGGATGCGCCCAGTCCGTTCGTGGGTTCGGTGACCCTGGTGGCCACGGGGGCGGCGGTGGCGGGTTCGACGACTGCTGAGTTGTCGCGGGTCGTGAGGGATCGAAGAGCCTGGGCCATGGAACCCCGCACGTCGTCGAATGCGGCGACGACCTGCGGGTGGGAGCCTGGAGAGCCCGCCGCAGTCGAGGTTTCCAGTTGTGTGACCGATGACTGCGCTACGCGAGCGGCGGCCCGTGTAGCGACATACATGAGGTGCACGGCGTCGACTTCTCGCCGACTGCCGCGGACCAGGAACGCGGTCGACATCCCTGAAACTGAAACGTCGACATCGGTTTGAGCTTCCTCGAGTCGCTGAAGTGCGGGCAGTATTTCTGCCGATGCGCCGGTCGCCGTAACGGCACCCGGCACCTGCCCGAAGGCGTCGACGGCACGCTGGAGGAGGGCGTCCATGGCGTCGAAGTACGACGTGACCTTTTCGATGAGAGCCGGCCTCGAGTTGGACGACATGATGAGGTAGGCGCACAGCACCCCGATCAGCGCCCCGGAGAGCGTCTCGACGAGGCGCAGCTCGAGAAGGTTCTGATCGAGCACGCCGAGCAGCCCGTAGATGGCGACGAGCATGATCGTGATGAAGGTCGCCGAGTAAATGTAATTCAGTGGACCGAAGTACAGCATCCCGAAGACGGCGACCACGCTGATCGCGATGAGAGCGGGGGTGTGGTGCCCGGTGAGCGTGATGGCGACGAGGCCCACCGCGATCCCTCCGGCGGTTCCGGCAACGCGTCTGAAGGCTCGCGTGAGGATGCTGCCGCGGGTTGTCGCGCCGATGAAGATCACGAATGCGGTCATGACGGCCCAGTACCAGCGGGATGCGGAGATCGCCTCGCCGACTGCGCTGGCGACGCCCGCTGCAACCATGGCTTGAACGGCCATGCGGCTGCTCGGGTGCCACTGGCTCCAGCGCTTCCAGAGCGTTCCCTGTCCACGCTTGCGTCCCCGATTTTGCACGCGAACTGCGCGACTTTCGCGCGGAGAAGCGTCGGGCGGAGAAGTGTCGCGTGGGGAGGGGGTGCGCGAGGGGGCGGCCGCAGCGTGCGGGCCGGGATGACGGTGTGAGGGGACTCCAATGGCACGCGGCGAGGGATCCCGGCGCGCGGGGTCGAGCCCGTGCGAGAGATCGATCTCTCCGAGTTTCGCGTGCGCGAGCGTGGCGCGGGCGATCATGTAGATCGCAAGGTCTCCGTCGGCGGGCCCCGGTCCGCCGTGCACGGTGTCGCGCGCCCACGTCGTCGCAGCGCTGCTCGCATGAGGAGGAGCGTGCGCGTCGATGGCGGCATCGAAGTGCGTGCGGGCCTCGTGCACCGCATCGTGCTCGGGGGTGCTCAGTGTGCGGGCGGTGCGGGCGATCTCGGCGCACGCTTCTTCGGTGTCGACGCGGGCGTCGAGCGCGCGTGATTCGAGCACGTCTGCCGTGCAGGCGATGTGCCGGTCTGTGCGGAAGTCGCGTTGCCAGGTGACGATCGCCTGTCCGATGTCGTCGATTCGTGCGAGTGCGGCGCGGAGGGTCTCGCCGTGACCGGACCGCGCGGCGATGCGGATTGCTGAGGCCGAGGCGACCTGCAGCTCGCGGATCAGCGCAAGGATCCGGCGTCGCGGCCGTTCGAGCATGAGTACCGCTCTGGCGACGAGCTGCGCGGCGATTGCGGAGGCGGCGATCGCCGCGAATCCCGGGAGCTCTTGCAGTGTGGGCTGCATGAAGAGGGTGAAGAAGTAGCCCATGAATCCGATGGCGCCTGCGGCGGAGGCGCGCGGGCCGAAGCGTCGGACCCAGATCGCCGCACCGGTGAGTGCGATGAAGGCCGCGATTGCCGCGGGCCGGTTCGGAGCGAGGAGCGCGGCGACTCCGATCACGAGCACGATGGTCGGGATGAGCAGTGCCGTGGTGGCGAGTCGGGCCGGCGCGGTTCGGTCGCGGACCATGTTCCCTGCCTGCACTGAGAGGAACACTGACATCGACAGCAACGCGGGTTTCGCGTCGAACAGATGCACGAGCAGGAGACCGAGCAGCGCACTGCCGAGCACGCCGAGGGATACCGCGATCGCTACGGTGAGTCGACCGTGGCCGGGGTCTCGAGCACCCGCGACCTGGGCGAGACGCACGCGAAGATTCATCAGACTCAGACTCAGACTTCTGGGGCGGGGACGTGGCGGTTCCAGGCTCGCGCAAAAGCGCTGGTGTCGCGGCTGATCCCTGTGCCCAGGACCATGCCGATCGCGATCGCGAAGATGGAGCCGATGGTCTGCAGGATGGTGTTGGACGCGCCGGCGGCGCCGGAGGCAGCCTCGCTCAACCCGATGAACCCGAGAGCTCCGGGAACGAGCATCCAGTACGCGCAGGTGAGCATCACCGCGGGCGGCGGCGCGATCGACAGGTGTGAGACGAGGTAGATGACGGGCACCGCGACGACGGCGCCTACGAGGCCAGACAGCTCGGTGCCGAGGAGTGCGTGGCCGAGGAGCTGTGCGGCGTAGGCGAGCGCGAGGGCGAAGATGATCCAGATGAGGGATCGCTTCGGCGCGACGGAGTAGAGGTAGTAGCCGAGCCCGACGAGCAGGATGCCGACCCAGGGTGCCCAGGCGCCGAGCCGGTCGTGGCCGGAAGCTGTGTCGAGCGATGCGCCGGTCATGCTGAGCCCGACGTAGACGCCGAACGCGAGTAGGCCGAGCCTGGCGAAACCGTAGACGAGGCGGCTCGCGCCGGCGATGATCTGGCCGTTGGTGAGCTCGACGGCGGCGATCGTGAGCATGAGCCCGGGCAGCAGGCTCGCGAGTGCGGGCGCGACGAGGAGGAGGGCGTTGCCGTGCACGAAGAGGTCGGTGGCGACGCCGACGAGTGCCGTCGCAAGGAACGCGGCGATGACGGGGAGCACGAGCGCGAGGGTGCGCACCTTCGAGCCGAGCATGACGATGAGCCCGATGAGTACACCGAGCACGGCGTAGACGGGCAGCGCCGTGACGGTCGGATTCATGACGAGCCCGAAGCCGATCGTGAGTAGTGTGTGGCCAAGCAGTGACAGGACGAAGCCGTAGCGGGGTGGCTCAGCGGTGATCTTTGCGACCTCGTCGACGACGATTTTCGGGTCGAGTTGTTCGCGCGCGCTGCGGTGGATGAGATGTTCGATGGCGCCGGCCTGATCGAGCCGCAGCGGAGCACCCTCGGCGGGGAAGACGGCGGTGCGGGGCGCTCCGGTCGCCGGGTCGTCGATGAGCACGAGGGTGGGGAGCGACACGATCTGCAGGTCTGGGCGGCCGTAGATTCCAGCGAGCGAGCGGAGGGTCGTGTCGACCTCGTTCGTTGCCTGCGAGGCGGCGAGCAGTGCCGTTCCCAGGGCGCCGAGCATGGTCGTGAGGGTGGTGCTCTCGGTCGCGGGCGCAGTGGTGGGCGACTCTCGTTTCAGCACGGCGAGCGTGCGTTGCAGGCGGGTGTGCCGGAGGCTCATGCGGTTCCTCTCAGGGGGTTGAGAATTCCGCGGTCTGTTCGCGCTGTTCGGGCTGTTCGGGATTCTTGGGCGCGGTGAGGTGAGCGTCGGAGTGCACGAGGCTCATGCGTTCGGCCTCGTGCATGGCTTCTTCGCGGGTCGAGCAGCCGAGCTTGCGGTAGAGCGACTGCAGATGCGATTTCACGGTATTGGGCGAAATGAATAGGGACTCAGCGATTTCTGCGGTGGTGTGGTGCTGTGTCAGCGACTGCAGGACTCGCAGTTCACTGCTCGTGAGCTTCGGGCGGTAGGGAACGTCGCGGTGGAGGACGCCGGTGAGGCAACGGGTGAGGGCGTCAGCTTCCTCGGTGGAGACGTGTGACTTCACCTCGTCGATCAGCTGGAAGGGGAGGAAAGCGAACAAGCGACGGTTGCGCGGTTGCACGCCGTACTGGAGGAGACGGTTGGCAGTCTCCTGGTCGAGTTTTCCGGTGCGAGCGAACTGCGTCCAGGCGGTGAGCAATGCTGTCTCGATGCGGTGGGTGACTCCTGATCGCGAGTGGGAGACGATTTCGTCGAGGCGACGGATCGCGGAGTCATGGTCGCCGGTGTGCAGGGCGAGACGAATCAGGGCGAGCCGTGTGAGAGGCGCGGTCCGTTCGCTGTGGCTGGCAATACGACGGGCTTCTGCGAGGTCGCCTTCGATCAGGTGGGCGTCGATGAGTGCTGACTCGTACAGGTCGAGCGTAAAGCGGCCTCGGTGCGTGGGGTGCGTATCCCGGGTGTGGTAAATCGCTTCGAGTGCGAAGTCGGGCCGTTTGGAGGCGATGAGGAATCGGGTTCTTGCGAGCAGGGCGTATCGCCAGGTGAGTTGGTTGCTGTCTGAGGATTCGAGCTGGTCGAGCGTGTCGGCGGCCCGGGGTGACATGTGCTCGACTTCGATGAGCGCCTCGGTGACGATCTCTGACTCGTTGATTGCGCGCCGGTGCGGGCGGCCGGGAGCGGGCATCTTGCGGCTCGCGTCGAGCATGCGCTTGGCTTCCCCGAGGGATCCCCGAGCCGCATGCGTGAGCGCTGTCCGGGCGAGCGAGAAGCGCTCCGGGTCACTGTTGGAGGTGAGCTCGGCGAGCTGCGAAGCGACGGCGAGTTCGACGAGTGCGCGGGAGGTGTCTCCGGCGGCGAGGAAGGTCGATCCGATCTGCAGGTAGAAGTACCACAGCGGCCCGTTGGGGTGCTCGGGCAGGTCACTCGCGGAATCGAGGATTCGGTGGTGGAGTTGGCGTGCGAGCCGTACCGACGCCTCTTCGTTGCCGCCGACCCGAGCGGCGATGATCTGTGCGATCATGACGAAGCTCAGTTGTTCTGAGGTGAGGGAGCGGGCGGCCTCGTCGCTGAACTGCGGGATGACGGCGCGGTTGGTGCGCGTGAGTACGGGTGTGACCGGGTGCAGGATCCGTAGCAGCGGATTGCTTGCGAGGACATCTGAGGGAAGCATCGCGATTGCCCGCTGGAGGAGCTTGGGATGCCGACTGTACAGCGGCCAGATGTCGCCCATGACCGTTGACACGATCGTGTCGTGATCCGACTGTTCCATGGCGTGCTCGAGCTGCTCCTTGGATAATTCCGCACGGACTTCGATCACTGGATCATCTCCACATCCCATTGTCGAGGAACTGTTGCAACTGGCGGCGTCGCCGGACACCCATCACTGCGCAGCTCCCCGAACTTCCTCCCACCTCGACGTTACCCGAATATGTACCGCCTTTGTCGGTTACATGAGTTTGGTGGAGGCGAGCGCCTTGTCGAGGTCTTTGTTGAAGCCGATGAGAGGGATGCGGAGCGCGAGGCCGAGTAGGAGTGTCGGCACGATGAACAGCGCGAGCGCGCCGAGATGGAACCAATAGTCGCCTTCGTAGATGCCGGCCAGAGCCGCGCGCACAGCGTTGGTCGCGTGCGAGACCGGAAGGAAGGGGCTTGCGTTTTGGAACCACTGCGGCAGAACTGAGAGCGGGTATGCGCCGCCGCCGCCGGAGATTTGGACGACGAGCAGCACCACCGCGAGAGCCTTCCCCGCTTCCCCGAATGAGAGAACGAGGGTGTAGGTGATGAGGGAGAACACGGTGGACATCACCCAGCCCGCGAGAATGAGCAGGAGCGGGTGCGCAGGTCTCACCCCCACGAACCCGATGAGGCCGACGTAGAGCAGCGTGCTCTGGAAGAACCCGAGCATTGCGAAGGTCGCGTAGCGGCCGAAGTACTCCTGCGTCAGCGTGAGCGGCTTCTCCATGGGGGGCAGCAGCGAGCGGTCCGCCTCGACGCGGATGAGCACGGAGAGCAGAAGTGCGCCGACCCACAGGCCGAGCACCGTGTAGAAGGGCGCCATCTGCGTTCCGAAGTTGTCGACCTTGAACACCGGAATGGTTTTCAGGGTCACCGGGGTCGTGAGTTCGCCGGCGAGGATCGCGGGGTTCGAACCGATCAGTTCGGAGACCTCGCTGATGTCGCCCGACGCCGACGCGGCCTGGAGCGACTCGGCGAGCTCGGCAAACTTGTCCGCGACGCCGCTGAGCGTCTCCGCGAGGTCGTCGGTGAGTCCCGCGGCGATCGTGAGTGAGTCGAGGAGGGATCCGGAACCACCCGACAGTGCGGACGCTGCGGCGGTGATGTCGTCGCCGATCGCGGTGAAGCCGCTGCTGATCGAGGTGAGTGTCGCGCCGAGCTCCACGAGCTTCGGCCTGAGTGAGTTGTCGTACGCGTTCTGCGCCTGTTGAACGGCCTGTCTCGCGTCGTTCACCGCCGCCTTGATCTCGGCGCGGGTCGCGTTCGCGTCCGCCGTGCCGGTGTCGATCGCGGTGATCGCCTGGTCGATGCGGTCGCGGAGGGTGGTCTGCCGTTCGATCACGTGGTCGAGCTCATCGGCGACGAGGTCGAGAGCATCCGCGAGGACGTCGTCTGGGGGAGTGGCGTCACGTGCTGCTTGCGCTTGAGCCCGCAGCCCATCGCGCAACTCTGTGTACTTGTTAATCTGCTCGGTGACGTGGCCCCTGATCGTTGTGAGGTCGCCCTTCACCGTTTGGGATTGTGCGCCGAGCGCGGAGTACAGTTCGTCGACCCGCGTGGAGAGCGCCTGGTAACTGCTGGCCGAGGCAGAGAACGCTGACGACAGCGAGGAAGCCGCCGATTCCACGGTCCATCTGAGGTGGCTGACCGCGTCGGCGCCGTCACCGATCACACCGGTCGTCTCGCGGAGCGCCTCGACCGAGGAATCCGTGAGAGACTGCGCGCTCTCGACGAGCGGCACGCTCGAGGAGATCAGCGTGCTGAACATCTCCGCGGTTCTCGCGTTCGCGTACAGTTCGGTCGCCAAACCGTCGAGGCCCGATTCGAACCGGGTCAGCGCCTCCTGCGCTTCCGGGGTCTCGAGCTGCGTCGCGAGCGACGAGATCAGCGCGAGCCCGACCTCGTTCAGCGTCTTCGTGAACGACTGATTGATCTGCGTCGACACGTCAGTGGCGGCCTGCCCGGTGATCTCGGGCGAGAGCGCGTTCTTCTTCTCGTTCGTGTAGTACTCGATCTGCGCCGGCTTCGCGCCCGGTGAGAGGAAGGTCATCATCCGCTCACTGAAGTTCGGCGGCAGTACGAGTGCCGCGTAGTACTCTTCGGCTTCGGTGCCGGCGATCGCCTCTTCCTCGGTGGTGAAAACCCAGTCGAGGTCGGAGTTCGCGCGCAGCTGGGCGATGACCTGCTCGCCGATGTTGATGCGAAGGGGGAAGAGCTCGCTCATGTAGCCGTCGTCGGCGTTCGCAACCGCAACCTTCAGGTTTTTCACGTTGCCGAACGGGTCCCAGCTCGAGAGCACGTTGAACCAGGCGAAGAAAGACGGGATTACCACGACGCCGAAGAGCACGATGACCGCGATCACGTTTCGTGTCGCGAGATGCAGATCGTGCTTGAAGAGCGTGAGCAGGTTCTTCACTTTCGCACCTCCGCGCCTGTCTCCGCCGCGTGTTTCGCGCGTAGCTTGACGATCGGAGTGCTCGAGTGCGTCGCCAATTCCTCGCGTGCGAGAGCCTCATGCAGCTCGATGTCTGACATTTCGCCGACTTTGCCGGCGTAGATGATGTTCTGCTGGATGTACTGCAGCGCCACAAGGAAGCCGATCACGACGAGCAGGAGCACGCCCCACAGGCTGAGGATCGTCGCCTTGCCGGCGGGGAAGAACACGGAGAAGATGCCGAGCACCACCGTCAGCACGAGACCGACGAGCAGCGCAGTCCGCCTGAGCGTGAGGTGGTGCTCCGCGAACCAGGCGGCGCGCTGCGCGGTCTTGGCGCGGAACGTCTGCCGGTCGGCGAGGGCCTGCACGACCTGCGTGAGGCGACGGCGCGAACCGAGCACCTGCACGTCCTCGGAAACGAAGAGGCCCGTGTCGGAGAGCTTCTCGTTGAACAGTCGTGCAAAGTTGCCGAGGCGCTGCCGGAAGAAGATCCCGAGAATGAACGCGAGCACGGCGAAGATCAGCAGCGCGCCCACGTACTTCCAGTAGTAGCCGTCGTAGAACCCGCCAATAGTCTCACGCAGGGCGTCGATGCCGTAGGTGAACGGGAAGAAGGGGAAGAGTGATTGGAAGAACGCCGGCATCATCTCGATGGGATAAATGCCGGAGGCACCGGGAATCTGCATGATGACGAGCAGAAGCGCGATCCCTTTCCCCACATACCCAAACGAAATGGCGAGGGCGAAGATGATGGCCATGAAGACGAAGCCGATCAACACGCTCGTCAGCACGAATGCGATGGGGCTCGCCATTTGCACCCCGATGAAAATGTTGCCGATGCTCACGATGAGGGCCTGCACCACGTTGAGTGCGGCGACCAGCATGAACCGGCCGAGGAAGGCCTGACGCACGGTCAGGCTCTCGACCCCCTCGGTGTCGACCTCTTGTCTGAGGAGCACGACGAGCATGAAAGCGCCGATCCACAGCGACAGGTTCGTGAACAGGGGCGCCATCGCCGAACCGTAGGTTGCGACCGGGAAGAGGGCGTGTTCCTTCACCTCGACCGGTGACGACATGAACTCCGCGATCCTCTCGGGATCGAGCCCGGTCAGAGAGCTCAGCTGTGCCCAAATTTCTGCGGAGTCGAGTGCAGTGACGTCGGTGCGCAGGGTCGTGAGCCCGATCTCGGCGCCCTCAAGGCTCTCATCGAGCGAATCGAGAGCGGCAGTGGTCTCTTCGAGCTGTCCCTCGAGTCCGGTGAGAAGGTTCACGGCCTCTTCGATCAGCACCTGCTGGGCGCCGAGCGCGGAGGAAAAGGCGCCCGCGCTCGCGGACATCGACGTCATCGCGCTGTTGACGTCGGGGATGACGCCCATCAGCACCTGCCGAATCGAGCTCGCCGAGTTCGCGCTGTTACTCACGGCGGCGTTGATGGCATCCGCAGCGGCCTGGATCGCGGTGATGGCACTGCCCGTGCGGTCGCTCAGGGTACGGAGGTGATCGAGGAGCTGCTGATCTTGCGTGAGGCGATCATTTAGATGAATGATCGCCTGCTTGAGTGGTGCGATTGCTGGGTTACCCGGATCGTCAGCCTCGAGTTGGCTGACGAGTTGCTCGAGCCGGTCGATAGCTCGTAAGTTCGCGTCGATGACACCGGTGACGTCGGCGATCGCGGCATTCACCGCGCCGTTCGCCTGCTGCGCACCGGTCGTGATCTTCGCGATCGCACCGTTGAGCTTCGACGAGGCCTCAGAGAGTTTTGCGGATCCGGTGACGTAGGCGTTCGTCACCGAGTCGGTGAAGGCAGCCAGCTCTCGCTGCACCTCGGCGACGAGGCCCTCGGCCTCCGCAACGGCGAGCTGGACCTCGCCGATCGTGCTGTCGACTTCGCTGAGCGCCGCACGCGTGCTCTGGAGTGCACTCTCGGCGCTCGTGATGCTCGCCTCGATGTCGGAGAGGCCTTCGCGGGCGGACTGCACCTCCTCGACCGCGTCGTTGAGTGCGAGGAGCGTCCGCGTCTTGGCGTTGAGGAGCTTGAGCCCCGTGTTGATCCCGGCCTGCTCGAGGTCTTCCGCCACCGTTTCAGCGACCGTCGAGACGAACGTGCTGTTGATCTGCGTGTCGACGGTCGATGCTGCCGCGTCGGTGATCTTCGGGGCGATCGCGTTCGCTTTTTCGTTCGTGTAGTAGTCGAGCTCAGGGTGGATGAAGTCGCCGGTGACGATCGTCAGGAGATCCTCGCTGAAGTGCTCCGGCATCACGATCGCGGCGTACACCTCACCCGACTTGACCTGGTGCATCGCGTCGTCTTTGGAGAGGAACTGCCAGCCGATCTCGTGGTTGTCCTTGAGCTGGGCCACCACTTGGTCGCCGACGTTGAGTTCGCCGGTCATTTCGTTGTAGGCGCCACGGTCGAGGTTCACCACCGCGACTTTGATGTCTTCCGTGTTGCCGTACGGGTTCCAGAACGCGACGATGTTCACCCAGGCGTACAGGGAGGGCATGATGAGGAGCCCGATGACGATGGCCCACGTTTTGGGAGCCCGCAGAATGCGCGTGAAATCGCGCACGAATACGCGCCATACGTTCTGCATGCAAGCTCCCTCGTATGTGTACGGTTCTGGCGCACTCAGTGCGTCACGGGCGTCGGGCCACCGATACCAACCTACAGGTGCTGAGGGTTTGCGAGCGACGAAGCCACCCGCGGGCGCGGCCCAAGGGTAAAAACCGGCTGCCAGGCCTGTCGGGTCGGGCGAGGGCGCGGCGGGTTTCGAACATTCGTATCCGCTGATCGGGAAATTGTTGAATTCTGCGGGCGGCACTGGGGCACTGCGCCATCAGGGTCCCATAATGAGTGCGGCTGAATGAACGCGTAGGTGGCACGCAGGTGAGGGGGGAGGTGTCATGGGGGGTGAATGTGTGTTCGTCACCGGAAGGTCCGCTAGCTTTCGATGTCGCAGACGTGGCA
>JBBAFK010000052.1:0-21862 GCA_041655455.1 Leucobacter sp.
GGCGGTTTCAGAGAGCCAGCGCAACACCGTGAATAAGTTCGTCCATCTTCTCACGCGGCGTGTAGAAACCGAGAGTCTTACGCGGCCGATTATTGAGCTGGACCACGACTGCCTGAATCTCTGCATCACTGACCGTATTGAAATCAGTTCCCTTGGGATAGTAATCACGAATGAGACCATTGAGGTTTTCGTTTGACCCCCGCTGCCACGGGGAATGCGGATCACAAAAGAACACCGGACAGCCCGTCGCTACAGTGAACTCGCGATGCCTAGACATCTCTTGACCTTGATCCCAGGTCAGTGTTTGCCGGAGCCGTGCCGGTAACTGCTCGATTTGTTGGCGGAGCACATCGATCACAGTCTTCGAGACCCGAGTGCCGGGCAGACGACCGATTAAGGCGAATCTCGTTGTCCGTTCCACAAGAGTCACAAGCCCTGAGTTCCCAGGCCCAACTACCAAGTCCCCTTCCCAATGCCCAGGCACAGCACGATCAGAGACAATGGCAGGACGGTCAGATATCCGTGCTCCCTCGAGCCAGGGCCGTTCCCCACGCGCAGGTAACCGCGACGCAGGTATTCTTCGATTTCGACCCGACCGTAGGGCTTTCACCACTGTCAACTCATGCCGAAGCGCGCCCTTGCCCTGCACATAGAGTGCTTGGTAGATCGTCTCGTGAGATATATGCCGATCTGGTCTGTCAGGAAACTGCATACGCAATCTTCCCGCAACTTGCTGCGGGGAGTATTTCTCATTGAGTGCCGCAATAACAAGACCGCGGAGATCACCATGGTCAAGCTTGCCAGCACGACCTTTGCGTCTGGCTTGCATCGTACGATGATGGGCGACCCCTGAGTGATACTTGAACTCACGGGTAGGGCCGTATCCGCGCCCCGTCTCGACCCGGTGCCGTCGTATTTCCCGAGACACCGTCGACACAGCGACAGCCAAATGCACTGCAATCGCACGTAAAGACCATGCGGGCGAGCTATTGATCGCCATCTCGATGAAGGTCCTGTCGTCACGTGTGAGTCGTCGATACGCCCGAGAAGGCTGAGTTCTTTGGGTATCAGAGTCTTTCACTGGTTCGATACCGCCCCGAGCGCCCATTCGAATGACCATGCCTGCAAGCTTGGCCCATTCGACAACCGCACCGGTATTCACGTTGAAGTGTTTCGCTGTTGTTTGTGCTGACGAGCCTGAAAGTAGCATTGAATACGCGATACACCGTTGCTCCCATGAAACTGCCATAACGACCTCCTAGAGAAGGTGTTGCGCTGGCTCTCTGAAACCGCCCGTTCCTTGACCGCGCAGAGGTAGAGCTTTCCCTCGGCGGTTCGGTGCTCGGTGATATCCGTGAGCCACAACCGGTTCGGGGCGGTGGCGGTGAAGTCCCGATTCACGTGGTCATCGTGCACGGCAGGACCCGGCCGACGGTGCTTCCGCTTGCCCTTGCGGCGGTGCGCGGCCGAGAAGATGCCTTCCTGCGAGCACACCCGCCATACCCGCCGTTCGGACACGACCCACCCGTCATCGACGAGTTCATCGGTGATCAGCCGGTACCCCTGACAGGGGTCTTCGCCCCACACGTCGAGGGCTGCGTTGATCAGATGCGCTTCCTCCCAGTCGCGATCACTGATCGGCGACCGCAACCACTGGTAGTACGCCTGCTTGCTGAAGCCCAGCACCCTGCACGCCACCGCGACCGACACCCGGGAAGGGGCATCGGCCGCGGCCAGTTCACGGACGAGCGGGAACACTATTTTGGGCTGGTAGTCCCGATCCGCAGATTCGCTTGCGACAGATACGCCGCCGCACGGCGCAACACCTCGTTCTCCATCTCCAGCTCACGAATCCGCTTGAGCATCTTCGCCTGCTCCCGCTGCGCGTCCACATCCCCCGACGGGGCCGGGGCGATCCCACGCCCCGCCAGTTCGGCATTACGCACCCACACCTGCAACGACGACTTCGAGATCCCCATGTCCGCGCACACCTGCCTCTGCGTCATCCCCTGCGCGAGCACCAGCGCGACCGCGTCCCGCTTGAACTCATCTGAATACTTCTTCGGCATGACTGCCATCCTCTCCCGCCCCGATCCACAGATCAAAGCAGCCCTGGAGTCAATCGAACCTTCAGCATTCCCGCGTCGAGGCCGAAGTAGCGGCGTTGCTCGGTCCATTCGTCGTGTTGTTCGGCGAGGACGGCGCCGACGAGGCGGATGATGCTGTCCCGGTTTGGGAAGATTCCGACGACGTCGGTGCGGCGACGGATCTCCCGGTTGAGTCGTTCGTTGGGGTTGTTCGACCAGATCTGTTTCCAGATTTCCTTCGGGAACACGGTGAACGCGAGGATCTCGTCGCGGGCGGCTTCCAGGTGCGCGAACGTTCGCGGCACTTTGTGTTCGAGCGCGTCCAGGACCCGGTCGAACTGGGCGTGGACGGACTTCGCGTCGGGCTGGTCAAACACGGTCTGTAGCAGGGTCTTCGCCCATGGCCATGAGGACTTCGGCGTCACGGACATGAGGTTCGCGGCGTAGTGGGTGCGGCAGCGTTGCCAGGCGGCGCCGGGCAGGGTCGCGCCGGCCGCGGCGACAAGACCTGCGTGCGCATCACTGGTGACCAGTTTCACCCCGGACAGGCCGCGGGCGACGAGGTCGCGGAAGAAGGTCAACCAGCCCGCGCCATCCTCGGTGGAGCTGGTCTGCAGGCCGAGGATCTCGCGGTAACCGTCCGCGTTCACCCCGGTCGCGACCAGACAGGCGACCTTCACCACCCGGCCACCCTCACGGACCTTCATCGTGAGCGCGTCGGCCGCGACGAACGTGTAGGGCCCCTGGTCCAGCGGACGGGTGCGGAACGCGGTGACTTGCTCGTCGAGATCTTTCGCCATCTCCGACACCTGTGACTTCGACAGTCCCGTGATCCCGAGCGTCTTGACCAGATCATCCATCCGCCGAGTCGACATACCGGGCAGGTAACTGGTCGCAACGACCGTGGTCAGCGCAGCCTCCGCCCGCCGGCGACGCTCCAGCAGCCACTCCGGGAAATAGGACCCTTGCCGCAGCTTCGGGATCGCCACGTCGATCGTGCCCGCCCGGGTATCGAAGTCGCGGTGCCGGTACCCGTTGCGCCGATTCGTGCGGTCATCGGACACGACGCCATACGAGGCGCCACAGACCTGATCAGCGTCCGCGGACAGCAACGCGTTAATGAAAGTAGTGAGCATCTCCCGGAGCAGATCCGGAGACGCCTGGGACAGCTGTTCGTGAAGGAAGCGGGCAGGGTCGATACTAGGTACGACGGTCATCGTCGGGGTCCTTTCGAGACGGATTTAGCGGTTCTCTCGAAGGATCACGCGGTGACCGTCGCTACGTTCGCAGCGACACGGCCACCGGATCCGTACACCACGCTATTGGACGCAACCCCCAGGAACAGATCAGAAATCAGTTCCCATTGAGCATCTGAAAGAAGTAGAAAACGAGACATGCCTCAACGACGACAGAGCACCTGCTCAATAACTAACAGACACACCCTAGACCGCGGCGAGCACGCTCACGTAGTTCGCGACCGCCATGCCTCCCATGTTGTGCACCGCGGCGCGACGGGCACCGGGCAGTTGCATCGCACCGGCGGTTCCGCTCAGCTGCATTGCCGTGACGACGTGTTGCGAGACGCCGGTCGCGCCGACAGGGTGGCCCTTCGATTTGAGGCCGCCAGAAAGGTTGATCGGGAATGATCCGTCCCGATACACCGTTCCCTCGGTGAGCACCCGCGCGCCCTGACCCCGCGGTGTGAGCCCGATCGCTTCATAGACGACGAGTTCTGCGATGGTGAAGCAGTCGTGCACCTCGGCAAAGTCGAGATCTGTGCGGGTCACTCCGGCCATCTTGAGGGCACGCTCCCACGCTGCGGTGGTGCCGGCAAAGGCCGTCGCGTCCCGCTTCTCTTTGGGCAAGAAATCGTTGGCTTGACCGAACCCTTCGAGGCGCACCGGGTCGTGCTTCGCGCCAGGTGAGGGTTCGCTGCGCAGAATCACCGCCGCGGCACCATCTGAGACGGGCGAGCAGTCGGTACGGCGAAGCGGATCAGCCACGACTGGGTTCTTCTCTGACACCGTGTTGCAGAACTCGAACGAAAGCTCTTGTTTGAGGTGTGCGTAAGAGTTCAGTGCACCGTTGGTATGGTTTTTTGCCGCGATGTGCGCCATCGCCTCGCCGACCGCAGCATACCGATCTTCGTAAGCGCGCACGGTGTCAGCGAAAAGCCCCGCGAACCCGGTCACCGATTCGCCGCCGGCGAGTTCGTAGTCAGCGCCGAGCAGCGCCTCGCCGATCTGTGAGGCCGGAGCGTGGGTCATCTTTTCAGCTCCGACGACAAGCACGGTGCGGGCGGTGCCGGCGAGAATCGATTTCACGCCCTGCTGAAATGCGGCCGACCCCGAAGCACACGCGTTTTCGACCCGGGTGGCGGGCACGTTTCCGAGTTCGTCTGAAATCTGAAGCGCGAGCGACGAGGCAAAGGCGAGTGGCCACAGCCCCGAGTTGAACTGCCCGAGATAGATTTCGTCGATTTCGCCGGGATCGATCCCAGCGTCGTCGATGGCATCGCGGGCGGCCTCGACGATGAGCGTCTCGAGCGTGTGCTCCGCGAGTTTCCCGAACTGGCTGTGTCCCCAGCCAGTAAGCAGAATGTCTGTTCCAAATTCGTTCACAAGTGACATGGTGGTTCACTACTCTCTGTGTTCAGCGGCAGGCGCGTCTCGCATCACGAAGCGTTTCACCTTGCCGACGCTGGTACGCGGCAGTTCAGCGATCAGGTGCCATGCATGTGGTCGGGCCGACGGCACGAGGTTCTCAACGGCCCAGTCATCGAGAGCCGCAATTGACGGCGGATCCCCCGCGTCCTTCGGCACCACATACGCCACCGGAACGACGTCGCGAATGGGGTCTGGCTGGCTGAGCACGGCGGCTTCGAGCACCCCGGGGGCTTGCGCCACGGCAGCCTCGATGTCTGAGAGGCTCACGTTTTCGCCCGCGACCTTGATGACGTCGTCAGTGCGGCCGATGAACCGCAGGGCACCGTCATCGCAGACTTCGACGAGGTCTCCGGTCGAGAACCAGACGTCGCGATCGCTCCGAGCATCGAACGCGAGCGAGGTTTTTTCGGAGTCTTCGAAGTACTCGAGAAACAGGTCTTCACCAGGGATGCCAGCGACTTCGAGCACGCCGGGTGATCCGCTGCATTCGGCCCCCGTCTCAGGGTCGGTCACGCGAATGCGCTTGCCAGGCACGACCGACCCGATGCGGTCTGGCCGAGGGGCGAGCACAGGGTTTGCGGTCACCACGGTCACGGTCTCGGTCATCCCATAAATCTGCCGGGGCGCCACCCCGACAAGCTTCTCAAACGCCGTGTAGTGTTCGCCGCCCAGGTTCTGCGCAAACCACACGTGCTCGAGCGCGAGCTGCGGCGCATCGTGCGGGGTGCGCCCAAGAATCATGCGGATCGGAGCCGCAAACAAGCTCGCGTGCGTCACGCCCAGTTTCTGTGCCTCGGCGATCCATCGGCTCGCACTGAACGCCGCGGTAATGGCAATGCTCGCGCCGACCAAAATCGCTGGCGAAATGCAGTAGTACTGTGCGTTGGCGTGAAAGAGGGGCAGCGTCACATACCACCGGTGGTCTTCGCGCAGCTCGGCAAGCGCGGCCATCTGCTCGGCGACGGTGTGATAGTTCGCTTGCGTGAGCACGACACCCTTGGGCTGAGAGGTGGTGCCCGAGGTGAACATCACCGCGAGGCGGTCTCGGCGGCGGATCGCGCCCGACTCCCCACCCGCATCAGGCAGATCGGCGAGCACCGCACCCCCAGACACCGCAACGTCGTCTGGGGTTTCAGTGAAGCACACGACATTGATACCCCGCGCACTCGCTGCCGCCTCGTAGGTGCTCTGCCCAGCGAGGGAGCAGATACCGAGGGTTGGCTTGATGCGATCGATCTGGCGCCCGAGGTCTTGTTCAGATGAACCCGGATCAACGGGAACGAACACGCTGCCCGACGTCGCACAGGCGAGCCACAGTGCCACAAAGATGGGGCTGTTTTTGAGGACGACGTGCACCGCTTGCCCGTGCCCCACGCCGTGCCGCGCAAAGAGCGCCCGTGCATTCGCGACCACGAGGTCGAACTCGCCATAGCTCCATTCGGTCACTGTCCCGTTCACATCTTGAAACACGAGAAACTGTCGGTCTGGGGTAGCCGTGACCCGGTCGTTCCAGAGCGCCGCAAACGTGTCTTGCGCCATAACCTGTTGCATCTGTGTATTCTCCTTATGAAAGAACTCGGGTGACTCTCGCAAACCGCTGATACAATTGGCGCCGTCACCCGCCGCCATCACCCGGTGATTACCTCGAGTGTTTTCGCCCGTTGCACGCATTCGTCGCGGTCTGACACCCCAAATGAGCGGTACAGCTTTTGCAAGTACCACTTGATGGTGTTCACACCGAGAAAGAGTTCGTCGGCAATTTCACGGTTCGTGTGCCCCGCATCGATGAGTTTCAAAATTTCGCGTTCGCGCAGGGTAAATTTCGCGGGGTCGGGGGTGGGCAATGTCAGGACCGGTGCGGTGGCTCCCGCGTGCCCACTTTCGATGCGATCTACGGGCCACACCTCGCTCATCCACAGTGCTGACACGAGCCGGGCCGGCGCGATGCGTTGCGCGACCTGGCGCACCTGCTCGCCGCCCTCACGCAGCACCTGCACCATGCCGCTCACCTCGCATACAGGAAGCACTTTTGCGAGCAGCTCTTCGGCTTGCTCGCCAGCCCCCATCATCTCGAGCGCACCCACAAGCATGATTTGGTCACGCAGTGCTTGAAATCGGTTGCCCTGAGTGCGGTTGCGAATAAGTAGCTGTTCGGCACGGTGCACGAGGTCTGCAGACTCTTCACACGAAAAGCTGTGCATCGCGAGCGCGAGGTCGAATCTCACGAGTTCGTCACGCAAAAACTCGAGTTCGCGCTCACTGGCACCCGCGGGCGCCCGGGGTGGCGGCGCTTCGAGCCCGAGTTTTGCGCGGGTGGTGGCCATACGGGCCCAGAGTCTCACGAGTGAGAGTTCGTGCCCGGCGCGCTCACCGGCTTCAATCACTGCGAGGGCCCCCTTACGGTCACCCCGCTGCATGCGAATGAACGCGAGTGATTCATAGACCGGGAACATGAAGTCGACCACGCCGGCACGGTGCCCGATGAGCAGTGTTTCTTCGAACATGCCCTCGGCTGCGTCGAGGTCGCCCAGGTGGTAGTGCAGTTTGCCGATGAGCCCAAGTGCGAGCCGGGCAGCGTGCGACTGGCGGCCCGAGCGTTTCGTGCCGACCTCGAACGCGTGCTCCCAGTGGTGTTTCACCTGCGGCATGTCGAGGTCGTGAAACGAGATGAGCCCTGCAAAGCAAGAGCCATACACTTCGCTGAAGCTGCCGACGACGTTGCGGTGGTACTGTTCAGCCCAGCGCTGAATCTCTTGGGCTTCAGCCCCGCGGTTGCGGTTGATTTCGAAGAAGGTGAGCACGTTGGCGGCGACCGACACCGTCCAGGGGTCAAGCCGTTCTGCCTCGTCGAGCACGTCACGTTGCAGGCGGTCGTCCGGCGTCACCTTGTCCTGATACATTTCGAGACACTCGCGCACGACGAGCGCTTCTCGTTGCAGGCGAAAACGACCGGCGCCGCTGAGCGAGGGGTCGTGCTGCACGGCGGCATCGAGCAGGGTGAGCGATTGGTCGGCCTCGCGCGAGAAGTGCAGCAGGCAGTAAGCCCACGCGATCGCGAGTTGCAGCCCGGCGCGACTCTGTATTTCGTCGGCGGGAAGTTTTTCGACGAGGGCGAGCAAGGTCGACATGCGCGAGTGTTCGACGAGTCTGATGGCTTCGGCCTCGACCGCCTCGATCGCAAACATGTGTTCGCCCGCCTGCATCGCGTGGTCGACGGCTTGCACGAGCATGCCGTTGTCGCGGTACCATTTCGCGGCCTTCGCGTGCAGCCCGGCAACGAGTTCGGGTGATTCAAGGGTGAGGTGTTCGAGCAAGAAGTCTCTGAAGAGGTGGTGGTAGCGGTACCACCCGCCTGTCTCGCCCAGGCGCTGCACAAACAGGTCACCGCTCAGGGCGTCAACGAGCAGGTCGCCCGCGTCGGGCTGTTCTGACAGAAGCCTCGCGAGTTCGACGTTCATGCGTGTGAGCACCGAGGTGCGCAACAGAAATTCGCGCAAGCGGGGGTCAATGAGGTCGAGCACGTTCTCAGTGAGGTATTCGCCGATCCCGTGCTGGCGTGAGCCGAGTTCGGTGAGTAGCGCCGGCACGTCGGCGTGCTTGCGCAGCGACAGCGACGCGAGCTGCAGCGCGGCCACCCATCCCTCGGTTTTGCCGTGCAGTTCGACGAGTTGGGTGTCGGTAAGTTTGATGCCCTTAATGTCGACGAGAAATTGGTGCGATTCTTGGGTGTCAAAGCGAATGAATTGCGGATCAACCTCAACCAGCTGGTCCTGCACCCTCAGTTTGGCGAGCGGCAATCCCGCGGTTGTGCGGCTCGTCACAATCATGCCGAGTTTGTCACCCGAGTCTTCGATGAGCCTGGCGAGCACCGCCCGGGTGCGGGGATTCAGCACCACGTGCCAGTCGTCGAGCACCACCACGGTGCGCTCAGTGACGCTGTGCACGGCGTTCACGAGCAGTGGGAGCAGGTAGATTTCGGCATCTTCGGGTCGTTCTTCGAGAATGCGAGCGGCCGAATCGTCGATTGATGGGTGAATGCGTCTGAAACACTCGAGCAGGTGGCTTAAGAACCAGAGTGGCCGGTCATCGTCGGCGTCGAGCGAGAGCCAAGCGGTGCGCACCCCCTGGTCGCGCAACGCATCGAGCCATTGCGCCGCGAGGGTTGACTTACCGAATCCTGCGGGGGCATGAATAAGAGTGAACCGTCGATCGTTCACCTGGGTAAACACCGAATCCATGCGCGGTCGACTCAGCCATCTGGCAACCGGCAACGGCGGCTGGAAGCGGGTCGATGCGCTTGGGGGTATTCGAAACATCACACCACTACCTTGTGTCGGTCTGCTTCGCGAACAAAAGATCTTCGTGCAGGTACGAAGATCAGCTGCATTCCAGTGTAATGCCTCACTCATTTTCCCACCCACCTTCAGCGCCGCCCACCCGTTTACCACCCGGGTGGTTTCTGCCATTCCACCCAGTGATCCACCCGCCGATCCACCCGCGAAAGACCTTGCGAGCCATCCCGGGCGCTTCATTAGCGTGTGCATCACGGCAACGACTTGGCGACATATCTCGTTCACGTCAGCCGCAATCCATGACTCAAAGAGGAGCTCAGCCGATGACCTATCTGATCAATATTGATAATGGGGGAACGCTTACTGACATCTGTGTCGCAAGCGATTCTGAGGTGTTCTACACCAAAACCCTGACCACGCCCACCGATCTCTCAGAGTGTTTTTTCACGGGGATCACGAAAGCCTCAGCTGAGGTGCTCGGTGAAAGCGATCTGCCCGGGTTGCTGCAACGCACCAGCCTCATTCGGTACTCGTCAACCCAGGGCACGAACGCGCTCATCGAGCGTAAGGGGCCGAGCATCGGCATCATTACCGATGACGCGTCACTTGCCGAGAAGCTGCAGTTCAGTGACGAAACCACGTCACTGTTCACCGATCTCATCGGCAGCAAGGTGGCGGTGGTTGACCCGAATGCGGCCGATGCTGACGCAGAGCTCGTGCAAGCGATCAACACGCTCACCACGGCGGGAGCCGAGCGCCTCATCGTCGCGTTCGAAGATGTCGAGGTTGAGAAGGCTTACAAACACATCTTCCTCACCCGATTCCCGCGTCACCTGCTCGGTTCAGTACCGGTGCTTTTCTCGTCTGAGTTCACGGTCGATGCTGAGCACACGAGGCGCCTGTGGTCAGCGATTCTCAATAGTTTCTTGCATCCCACCCTCGAGCGCTTCCTCTACAGCGCCGAGCATCGCCTCAGGGCACACAAGGTGAAGAAGCCACTGCTCATCTATCGCAATGATGGCTCGTCGTCTCGCGTCGCGAAGTCGGTGGCGTTGAAAACGTATTCGTCAGGCCCCCGTGGTGGGCTCGAGGGTACCCGTGCGCTTGCTGAATCGTACGGCTTCGATCACGTGCTCATGATCGACGTGGGTGGCACCACCACTGACGTGGGTGCGGTTGAAGATTTGCGCATCGCGACTGACCGGCGTGGGCAGGTCGGCGGGATTCCGATCTCGTTCGAGCTCAGTGACGTGCGCTCTTCGGGTGTGGGTGGCAGCTCGATTCTGCGGGTTGTTGACGGTGAGATCACGGTCGGCCCCGAGAGCGTCGGCGCGGCTCCCGGCCCCGCATGCTTCGGCTTCGGTGGCACCGAGGCGACGATCACCGACGTGAACCTCCTGCTCGGGGTGCTCGATCCCGCAACCTATCTCAATGGTGAGCTGCGACTCGACCCTGAGCGCTCGCGTCAGGTGATTCAGAAAAATATCGCGGATCCGCTCGGTATTTCTCTCGAAGAAGCACTCTTGCGACTCGAGCAGGCCCACGCGGCAAGAATCGCCGAAGCGTTTGCCGAGCAGGTGAGGTCTGACGGCCGCACGACGCTCGCGGCGTTTGGTGGCGGCGGCCCGATGAGCGCGTGCCTCGCGGCGCGAGCGGTGGGTGTGAAGCAGGTCATTATCCCGCGTCTCGCTGCTGTCTTCTCGGCGTTTGGGATCAGCTACTCTGACATCGCGCAGACCTATGAGGCCGACATCACTGGCGCATCGGTCGACGAGATCGCTGAAGCGCAAGTGTCGCTGCTCGCGAAGGCTGAACGGTACATGTTCCAAGAGGGCTACGACCTCGACGAGTGTGACCTCACCTGGAGCGTCATTATCGAGAACGCTGACGGTAGCGAACACGCGCGACTGGCGCAGGACGATGACGTTGAGGTTGAAGACGCGCTTGCCGAAGGCCAACGCCGGGTGCTCGAGTTGCGTGCGTGCTACGTGCTGCAGCATCCAGCGATCAGCGCGTCGACACCCATTGGTGGTGTTGCCGCAACCCCCGACGGCGAGCGCAATCTGCTCGGGAGCCAGGGCATCTCTGCCGCTCCGGTGTACGTGCTCGAGAACCAGCCCGAGAGCGCCTCGGGTCAGGGACCAGCAATTGTTGAGGGCCCTTTCTTCACGGCACGCGTGCCAGAGGGGTGGCACTTCACGGTTTCAAACACGGGCGACCTGATCTTGAACGATCGCGCCTAATTCATTCCCCCATACATTCAACGACGAAGGTAAAGGACAAATCCATGCGAGTTCCCATGACGGAATATCTGCTCATAGACCTCGATAGCGAACGCTGGCTGTGCCGCCTCTGCGGGCACGATCTCGGTAACGCTCGGGGCAACTACAAAGAGGGCACGCTGGTCTATGACCGCAACCCCGAAGAAATTCACCCGCCGGTCATCGACCCCGAGAAGTACGAATATACATTCTCGCCCGACCCGACATTCTGTCGCATTCTCGAGTTCTACTGCCCGGGATGCGCGACCCAGCTCGAGGCTGAGTACCTGCCACCGGGCCACCCACCGACGGTCGACATGATCTGGGACATTGACGATCTGCGCGCCCGCTGGCAAACCTCTGGCAAGAACCCTGAGCTCGTCGTGAATTACGGCCCGGGCGAGAACGCGGTCGCTGACCTGCGCGCCAAATTTGACACCGCCGCCCGAGAAAACTGATCGGAGAAAACCATGAAACGCATATCTGTAGATATTGGTGGCACCTTCACCGACTGCTTCTTTGTGTGGGACGACATTTACATCGAGTCAAAATCGCTCACCACGCACCACAACCTAGCCCTTGGGTTCAACGCAGCGCTCGACAACGCGTGCACCAGGGCCGGGCTGAGCCGCGAAGCGGTGCTCGGCGAGGTCGATTCGGTGCGGTACGCAACGACGCTTGGCACAAACGCGCTCATTGAGGGCAAGGGCCCCCGGGTGGGCGCCATCGTGACGCACGGTTTTGAAGACACGATTCACATTTCTCGCTCGAAGGGCTACGGTGTCGGGCTTGACGGCGTCAAACAGGGCGACATGGCTGATGCTGAGCGCCCCGACTCGATCGTGCCGCGCAACCTCGTGCGCTCGGTGAAAGAGCGGGTCGATTCGGTGGGCGAAATTCTCGTGCCGATGGTGCGCGAAGACGTGCGGCAGATGGTGCGCGAGCTCGTCGATAACGGCGCTGAGGCGATCGTGGTCGCCCTCACCAATGCGACTGAGAACCCCGCGCACGAGCAGCAGATCCTCGAAATCATTCTCGAAGATTACCCGGCCCACGAACTCGGTTCGATTCCGGTGCTTTTGAGCAGTCAGGTGTCGGGGCGCAAGGGCGAGTACGTTCGCTCAATGTCGACGATCATCGACGCGTTCTTGCACGAAACGATGTTTCACGCGCTGAACCAACTGTCGGCAAACCTTCGCACGTCGGGCTATGACAAGCCGATGCTCGTGATTCACAACTCAGGAGGCATGGCGCAGTCGAACTCGACCGATGCACTGCAGACGATTCACTCGGGCCCGATCGCGGGTGTGGGTGGCGCGCAGCATCTTGCCGAGAGCACCGGTATCGGTGACGTGATCTCGATGGATATGGGCGGCACATCGTTCGATATCGGGCTCGTGCCCGAGGGCGGGGTGCAGCACTACGACTTCCAGCCGGCAATTGGCAGGTGGCTGGTGTCGGTCCCGATGATCCACCTCAATACCTTGGGCGCGGGGGGCGGATCAATCGCTTCATACGACCGCATTCACAAAACCGTGCAGGTTGGCCCTGAGTCTGCAGGGTCTGACCCGGGGCCAGCGTGCTACGACCGCGGTGGCCTGTTGCCGACCGTGACCGACGCCGACCTCTTGCTCGGGTACCTCGACCCAGAGAACTACGCTAACGGGTTCATCAAGTTGAACCCGAAGCGTTCACTCTTTGCGGTCGAAGAAACGCTGTGTGACGAGCTCGATCTCGACGCGATCGAAGTGGCGAAAGTCATCAAGCGCACCGTCGACGAGCAGATGGCGATCGGTATCGAGATGGAGCTGCGGTCACACGGCGGTGTCGTCGAAGATTACACGATGGTGGCTTACGGCGGCAACGGCCCGCTGCACGCGTGTGGCATTGCGGCGAGCGCGGGCATCTCAAAGATTCTCTTCCCGCCGTTCGCTTCAGTGTTCTCGGCGCTCGGTGCCGGCAACATGAAGCCGCTGCACATTCATGAGCGCAGTGCCTACGTCGTGCTGTATGAACCGATCGGGCGCAAACTGTTTGATGAGTACGACCGGTTCAACGGCTATGTCGCTGAACTCGAGCGTCGCGGCCGCGAAGATCTCGTGCGGCAGGGGTATAACCCAGACGAAACGCAGCACCGTCTTGAGATGGATATGCGGTATGGCAACCAGCTGGTGACCACCGCGGTGTCGTTTGACATTAACCGCATCAATACCGTCGGTGACGTGTTGCACGTAATCAAGACGTTCTCTGACATTTACGGTGAGCGGTACGGTGAGGGCACGCAGGCGCCTGAGGCCGGTGTGCGTGTGCAGACGATTCGTGTCGCTTCATACATTAACGGCGAAGTGGTGCAGTTCAAGTCGCTGTCGCTCGATGGTGAGCGCACGGTGCCTGCACCGGTGAGTGAGCGCCCGATGCACTTTGTCGGTGAAGATGCCGCAGTCATGACGCCGGTGTATGACCAAACGGTGCTGCGCGAAGACTATGTCGTGCACGGCCCTGCCCTCATCACCACTGAAAGCACTACCTACCTGGTCGAGCGCGGATGGCGCGTCGAACCGACTCAACAGGGCGCCGTGTGGCTGCTCAAAGATTCGGTCACTGAGGCCTGAAACGAAGTTCGAGCAAAGGAGCAGAACCAATGACTATGACAGATATCCACGAGCACGGTCACGTGCACCCCACCCCCGAGACGCACCTCACTCCTGAGGAGCAAGAGTGGGTGAACGCGTTCATGAATGACACCACGCTGTTTCTCGGGCCCGATCCTGAGATTATGCGTGAGCACCAGATCGCGGCACGCACCCCTCTCGAAGAACAGGCGCTTGCGAAAGATATTGATCCGCTGCTCGCCGATCGCATTCGTCGCAGGCTCGCTGGCGCGCTCGATGAAGCGTTTGAAATGTGTGAGAGCATGGGTGCCGCCCCGGGCGCCAAGTGGGCTGATCTCTCGGTTGCGGTTTATACCGCTTCGGGCGATGTGAGCTACATGTCGAACCGCGGCGTGATCGCGTTCTCGGCGGTGCTTCACCACCCAATTCGCCACATCATGAAGTACTGGAAAGATGAGCCAACGGTGGGCATTCGCCCGGGCGACGGTTTCTTTCACAACGATGCCCGTTTCGGTATGGTGCACAACACCGACCAGTCGATGCTTGTACCGGTCATGCGTGACGGTGAGATCATCGCCTGGGTGGGTGCCACCATTCACGAGGGTGAGAACGGCGCGTGTGAGCCGGGCGGTATGCCCTCGGGTTCAGAGACACCGTTTGATGACGGGCTTCGCGGATCACCAATGAAGATTGTTGAAGAGGGCAAGCTGCGTCGCGACCTGCTCACGTTCTTGCAGCACTCAACCCGTGACCCGAAGCTCATGCTCGCCGACATCAAGGTGAAGATGGGAGCTGTGAAGCGTGTGATGGACATCGTTGACCGTTCGATCGACGAGTACGGTGTCGAAACCTTCGTGGGTGCGATTCGCATGACCGTTGAAGATGTTGAGCAGGAGGTACGGCGACGCATCTCTGAGATGCCCGACGGCACCGTCACGGTCAACCAGTTTGTCGATTCGACGCTCAAAGAGAATATTCTCATCAAGTTTGCGGCGAAGATCACGGTGAAGGGCGACCGCCTCATCGTTGACCTGCGCGGCACCGGCCCCGAGATCATCAACCGCGCGATCAACTCGCCGCTCGCTTCAACGAAGGCGTTCTTCTCGCAGGCGATTCTCTCGTATTGGTGGCCAGACCTGCCCCGCTCGACGGGTGCGCTCTCACCCATCGAGATTCTCTCTGACGAGGGCACCTGGGCAGATTGCAGCTACGATGCGCCGACTGGCCAGAACCTGCAGGCTTCGTTCCGCGCGTTCACAGCATTGCAGACCGCCTACGCGAAACTGCAGTTCTCGGTTGAAGAGAAGTATGCGAACGTGCTTGCCCCGTGGTTCAACCAGATTAACAACTTTCTCTGGGGTGGCACTACGCAACACGGCGAGCAGGTCGGTAACCTCTGTGCAGACCTCAACGGCATGGGTGGCGGCGCGAAAGCGTTTCGTGACGGTGAAGACGCGGTCGCTCCGCTCTTCTGCGCCATGGCTGACACCGGTGAGCAAGAGGTGATGGAAGAAGAAGTGCCGTTCTTGCAGCTCGTGAGCAAGCGTCTCGTGCGCGACAACCAGGGCTTCGGTAAGTACCGCGGCGGCATGGGCTACGAGATGATCGTGGCAGCACGCAATACCGACAGTTGGGGCTTCATGACGGTGACCTCTGGCGCGAAGTTCTCGTCAGTGGGTGGCCTTTTCGGTGGCTACGGGTGCCCCACCTACCCGCTCACGATGGTCAAGGGCATCAATATCTACGACATCATCAAGAAGGATCCCACGGCGTTCGACCTCTCAATCGAACGCATCATGAACGAGCAGCCTTTTGAGGGTGGCAAGTACACGAGCTACCACATGGGTCTGCAGTTCGACATTGCTCAGGAGGGCGAGCTCTACATGATCTCACAGGGCTCGGGCGGCGGTTACGGCGATGTGCTCGAGCGTGACCCTGAAGCAGTGATGAAGGATCTGCAGCTCGACCGCATTTCACCACAGGTTGCTCACAATATTTACCGGGTGGCCTGGGATGCCGAGACGTTCGTCGTCGATGTCGAGGGCACCGAAGAACTGCGCGCAGCCGAGCGTAAGGCACGCCTCACCCGAGGTAAGCCATATGCCGAATTCGTCGCAGAGTTCGTCACCGATGAGCCCGCAGAAGACCTGTACTACTACGGGTCATGGGGGCAAGAAAATGACGATCAGCTGCTCGCAACGGTGTGGAACCACCAGGGCCCACAGCGAGTGCGCGGCACCCTTGACGAGATGCCCATCATCAACATGCCCAACCGGCACGTGGTGAAAATTGCCAAACTCGAAGAGCGCATTAAAGAGCTCGAACAGAAACACGGCGAGACGGTGAGGCGACTCGCGTAGTCGCTGACCACCGCTGGGTGGGGTTCGCTCGCAACACGCGACGAGCCCCACCCTTTCGCCATCTCATCAACACTCACCTCTCAGGAGCACACATGTCACACGCACTCACGACGCTGCTTTCAGAAGCGCCCACCCCCGATTCTTCACCCGTTATGATGATTGATGCCGCACAGTATGCGCAACGCGTGCTGTTACAAGACAGCGCCGTGCCGTGGCATGACGCCACCGAATATTCGAACCACCTGGGTCAGGCCCAGGCCCTGCTGAAGCCCGCGGTCGCGTTCATCCCGCTTGACCGCATGCTTGTGAGCGAGATGCAGGCGAACACCGAGTTGTGTGAGGCGATGGGGGCCCGGTCTCGCACCGGGTATGCCGCGAAGACGCTGCTCGCTGACGAAGCTATCAGGCAGAAGGCCTTCAACATTGTCGCGACCGCGGTGAAAACCCAGCGTGAGCCCGTGGTGTTACAGTTGCCATCACCCCACGCACTACTCACGATGACTGATCGGGTGGTGGATCCGGCTTCAACGACCGAGTTCGATGATGATCAGGCCGAGAGCACCGCGATCTACTTAGCTGACTGGTTGCGCACATTCGCCGACCTCGATATCACCGGCATCATTTTTGATGTTCGTGCCCGCTCAGAACCCATCGGGTCGTACCAGCCAATCTTCAACACCGCTGAGCATTACCAATGGCCCATCGGGAGGCGCAGGGCGAATGAAGTGCAGTTCGTGTCGCCTGACACAGTGGTTCAGGTCGCCGACTGGAGTGAACTCGGCAGTATCTCAGGCCCCGGCGTGTACTTCACTGAGGTGCCGGTCGATGCCGTGCCCGAAGACGTGCTCTCACAGTTGGCTGCGCTGCGCGGGGGTGCTTAACGTTGCACGCACCCGCATGAAAATGCTGCTTTCATTTCCGGGTTCACAAATACAGGGTATTTTTTCATTTTAGGCTATATTTGTGACCCCGGAAAACTGGCTCATCACATTTGAGATGTGTAGAACCGGCCTGATCCTGCCGGACTCTAGGAGAGACCTCGCCACATAGTTCGTGAAGTTCCTGAACCCCAACGCAGACCCCCGCAAATGCTCGAGCCTGCCATTGATCGCTTCAGCCGGACCGTTCGATGACCTGGGGTGATCAAAATACGCGAGGATATCGACCCGGCAACGATCGAGCGTGTACCCCAGCTTCCGCAACTCAACGAACCTGACAGGCGTCGTAGCTTTCACGACATCGATGAGTTCCCGGAGTCGTTTGCGCCCCAGTCCTGCATATTTGGGCACACGAGGTCATCCAAATCGATGGGTTCAACCTCCGAACCGGGTGGTGCATCCTCGTGGCAGTTAGCCAAGGGAAAGTCATTGCATACCAATGGTGCGCCAGAGAATCTGAAGCCGCGTGGAGCGTACTCTTCAAGCGTGTCCCCTACCCCAACAGTGGTGGTGTGTGACGGGGGTCCTGGCATGCATGCCGCGCTCAAGGAACATCGGTCCAGCGCGCACGTGCAACGCTGCCTCGTGCATCTCCGTAAATACGTCATCACACGCTCGAGAACCGTTGCAGGGCAAGGGTTATGACGCCTCTCGCTGAAACTCACACGCGTCACTTCCCTAGATGAAGCAGAAGCGTGGGGTAGCTCCGCGTGAACTGGGAGAACGAGTTCTTACACCTCACGAAAGCTCCCGCACCGGATCGATGCCGGTCGGAGCCACGTAGCGGCTATTACACCGTTACTGAACCCTCGCAAGGCTTCTACTTGCGGGGGTTCCTTGTTTTCTCGTGGCCCACCCCGCTTCGCCCGCGATCCAGTCATGGGCCGCGCTTAACTGTTATGGCCTTTCGAAGTGTGCCTGATTCGACGCAATAATGGCGCCCGGGCAAGGTATCAGTACTCCGGCGTACACTGGATGCATGTCCATGAACGTCGCGGAAGTCGAGCAGGCGCTCCTCGCTCTTGAGGAGCATGATCGTGCCGCTGTGATTCATCGTGCTCTGCGAAGTCTCGACGGTGAGGATGCGAACGCAGACCAGGCCGAAGCGGATGCGTCCTGGCGGGTGGAGCTTCGCCGTCGTATTGACGACATCGAGAGCGGTAAGGTCGAGCTTTTGGACGTGGACGAGTCGCACGCCCAGCTACGTGCAGAGTTGGCAGCCCGTCGAACGTGAGCTTGGAGAAACGCGAGCATCCCGAGGCGCGCGATGAACTTCGCGATGCCGCGTTCTGGTACGACGACCGAGAGCCGGGCCTGGGTGAAGACTTCTACGACGCCATTGACGAGGTTATTGCCCATATTTCCGAATGGCCGCGCTCCGCGCCCGTGTTTCCGGGCTTGGTGGACAACCCGACGGTGCGGACTATGGCGGTGACAGCGTTCCCGTATCGGGTGCTCTACTACCTCACCGATACGAGTTTTGTGATCCTTGGGGGCTGCTGCAGGGTGAAGTGCTGGTTCGATTTCATCGATTGCAGCACCCGCCCAAACTCAGGCTGTTCGTACTCGTCCGAGATGCGGGCACGCCCGTCGGGAAACAACACCCGGAGATCAACGTCGGTCATCACCGCAAGACGCGCGGGGGTGATCTGATGCGAGGTGATCGTTTTCTTCGCCGCGGAAATATCGCGTCGAGAGCATCGAGTGTTCTCGACGATGTCGGAGTAGCTGTGCCCTGCGAGCACGAGCTCCATGATTTTTCGATGGTTGGCCACACTGCCGTCCTTCACTGGTAACCGCAGCACCCTGTGTGCTGCTGCACCTAGAAGACCCGAAAACGAGCGGGAGTACCAGGTCCACGGAGTTGAGTACCAACTGAGTGGACTACCCGTACCAACTCAGACGATCTGCCAGACAAGCGCTGAACCTATGTTCTGCAGCTCGGCTAGAGCGCATTCGGGGTTCGAAGGGCGACCATTCCGACGATTCGACTGGGGCTATAACCCCGCATCTATTCCGCACATTCAGTGATGGCTGATAATAGATGTTGATAGCCACTTATAGTCTCTGACCAGGGCAAACGAAGATATTTATAGCCCGCAATAACCTTTGATATCGGTATATTCAAAATCGAAAGGTCACCGGATCGATGCCGGTCGGAGCCACGTAGCGGCTATTACACCGTTACTGAACCCTCGCAAGGCTTCTACTTGCGGGGGTTCGCTTATTTTCTCAGGGCCACCCAGCTTTGCCCGCGGTCCGGCCCCTTTCAGTCTCCGCGCAGGTAGATTTCAACGTTCGTGCTCGTCCACGTCGCGACCCCCGCACCAAAGAAGTCGCGATCCTCTGTCCATATTGGGCAGCCCAAGGCGAGTGCGGCGGCAACCACCGGCCAATCCATCGGGTCGCGAGAACCGATGCGAGCCAGGGCAGCGTTCCGTAGGGGAGTGATGACATCCTCATCCACTGTTTCTGCGACCACCCGTAAGCGATCGAGTGATTCAAGCAGCGACTCGGGGTCGCGATCTCGTTTGGCGGCGATGGTGGGGAGGTGACGTTCTACTTCTTCAAACCCAAGCTTTAGCGCGAAGAAAGTAGCCTCCGGACCGTACTGTTCTACAAGCTCCCTCACACGCTTGCCCAGCACAGCTCGAACAAGAATATTTGCATCGAGCACGATGCGCCGTGAGCTCATGCGCTCTGTTCTGTCTGATGCTCTTCTCTCCGCAGGGCATCGAACTCAGCCACGACCTCATCCTCGCTTGTGCCCCATTCGGTGAGCAGGATGTTGGCTTTCTGCGCAGCCTCGGCGTACGCTGCGATGTCGGCTTTGCGATCCCGATGCACCGGAATGAACAATCCGACCGTTTGCCCGTGCCGAGTGACGGTCACAGGCTCGGTCTGGTCGATGAATTCGGCGAGACTTTGTCGAAACTCGCGAACTCCAACGGTGGTGCCCATCGCCTCCCCCTATCGCTTATGTGTAATGGTGTGTACACAATAGCGTTTTGAGTCTCGCGTGTCGAGAGCAGTGCGGCTGTGCCGCGTGACTTCTCGCTGCCGCAGGTCGTGAGAGGCTGTGCCATATTCGTGCCATAAATCTCGTGAGAAGCAACTGAAGCTAACTGACACTCGCCGACTGAATCCGCGTTTTTCTGCCGACCCACCTATATATAAGGTGCGGAAAAAGTCCTGATCAATCTGAAAATCTAAAGGTCACCGGATCCATGGCGGTCGGAGCTGCGTAGCGGCTATTACACCGTCACTGAGCCCTCGCAAGGCTTCTACTTGCGGCGGTTCGCTTATTTTCTCAGGGCAGGCCCATCCTCGCCCGCGATCCAGTCATAGGTCGCGCGTAACTACTTATGGTCACCGTGGTGGGTAGACGACCTGATTCGTCACGAGGAGCTGTCGGCGAGGCGCTCAGCGTGCGAGCGGGAGAGCTCGGCGCGCATCTCCTCGGCGCTGATGGCCCGCGAAGGGTCGGCGCGCAACTCTTCGACAGAGGCGGTTACCTCGGTGCGCAGCCAGTTCTCGACTGCTTCGTCACGAGCAAACAGTGCGCGTAAGCCATCACGCACAACCTCGCTCTTGCTTGCGTATACGCCGGACGCGACGCGCTCTTTAAGAGCGTCAGCCATGCTGTTGGGGAGAGTGATACTGAGCTGCTTCGTGGTGCGCATATTCGAGCCTCGCTTTTGATGTGACTTAATCCTCTCCCTGTCTGAAGCGGACCAGGCGCAATTGAAGGCGGAGGCCTCCGAAATAAACGGAACAGCAGACTTGGGAATCGGCTGGTCCTTGCTTTCCCTGCGATGCAAGTGCGGGGTCCCGGGCAGAGGGCGCAAGTGAGAGTTGCCGGCCACTGGCGCTCCCGTGTCCAGTGCTCAATTGCCCCTCTCCTGACGCGCTGACGACAGTGTCCTGCTGTTCGTCGACACGCACAATACGTCAGTCGTGCAGGTTTCGCCCGCAAAATAGCCTGCACAACTGCCGGACTCTGCCGGGTCAGTTCTAACTGAGACCCGAGGGCACGGGCTGCTGCGCAAGTGCGGGCCGGAGCGCTCGACTTCATGTGTTTGACCGCGGGCGAGGGATCCGTGAGCTCGGCGCGTTCAACCCGTCGAAGCCCAGTGGGTCCAGCCAATCCAGCAGACCCACCCGAGGAATACCCGTAAGCAACCACGAGTCCCATTTTTAGCTCCTATGACACCGAAGTGGGGGATAAGTGGGGGATATTTGTCGTTTTCCGGCGTTGAAGCTGAGCACTTTGCTTATGGTCCTTGATTGGTGCGGCAGACGACAGCGAGAAAGGGTGGAGCCACCAGTGACACCTCGACGACAAGCTCAGCGGACGGAACAAACCGCTCGACTCCGTTTCGGACGGGTGCAGAGTCCCCTGCGTCGCAAAGCGCAGGCCCTTCGCGGAGCTTTGTCATTCAGCTTGGCAGGTCTACTTGCGGTGACCATGCTCGCACCCGATGCGTCGCCTGCCTTCGCGAACAGTACGGCGGCCGCGCAGGCAACCGCGACACCAGCGAGTCTCACTACGGGAGACTCAAACGCCCTTCAAGGTTCTGGCGGAATCTCTCCAATGAGCATCGGTGTGCCGCGAGACCCTGAGGTTGTCTTCCATGAAGATTTTG
>JBBAFK010000053.1:0-21717 GCA_041655455.1 Leucobacter sp.
ACCCGCCGCCGACCACGGCGACGTCGACCTCCTGAGCACCGGGAAGTTCCGGATATCGCGTCGCCGTCTCGGCGACGTCTTCGAGCCAGAAGCAGCCCAGTTTCGTCTCCGCGAGCGACTCGTCTACGACGCGCGCCGGAGGTGGATACGTTTCAAAGACGGTGGGTTCCATGCGGGTCCTCTACTTTGCGGGCGGTTTCATAATGGCACCCGTCGCGAGACCCATTGCGAGCCCCGCGGGAAGCCACAGCCAGAATTGGGTGAGTGCCCCGAGCACGACCCCGACGATCGCCCCCATCACCAGGCCGACGATGATCTGACGGCGGCGGGCCTTCGGATCGACCTCGTCGCGCTTCCCATTGTTTCCGGGCTTCGACCGCTTGCTCATGCGTCCAGTGTAGGCGCGGAGTCTCCGAAGCTCTCGACTTCGCGCTCCGCGGCGGCGCGATCAGCTGCGTCCAACGCCCGCAGGGCTGCGATGCGCTCCGGTCCACTGCCGGCGGCGAGCGCGAGGGCCTCGAGGGATCCCGTTGCCCGGGCGATCTTTGCGGTGCTCAGCGAGGGGGTCGCCCCCGCAGCGAGGAGCACCGGTTCGAGCGCGTCGAGCAGGCTCGGGTCGGCACCGGCTGCGAGCTCTGCCTCCCACTCGGACCAGCTTCTCCGGGTGCCGGTGCGGCGGTCGACCGCACGGACCCGGTCGTCGACGAGCTCAACGGTTTCTCGCCCAGTCGAGTCGCGGAGCTGCATGACGCGGCGGGTCGTCCTGAGTTCCGCGAGCGGGCCGAGGCCCTCGGCGTTGCCGATGCGTTCGGTGATGCGTTGCCGGAGCCCGCCGGGCATGCCCTCCTCGGGCGGCCACATCCATTCGCGGGCACCCTCCGCGGTCCGCTCCTTCAGGTGCCAGCCTGCGTCCGGGCCACCCCGACGCAGGCGCACGGCGAGCCGGTGTCGCGCGAGATCGCCCTGCGGGGTGTCGAAGTAGGCGTTGTGCAGCTCATACGTTTGGGGAGCATCGGGGTGAAAACCGGCCTCGCGCAGCGCCGCGGCCTGCGGAAGCGCGGATCCCTCGCGCACCTCGTATTTTCGTTCGATCTCGAAGGATTCTACGACCCCGCCCGCTGCACCGCTCGCGCTCATACCGCCAGCATAACCGCCAGCGTGGGCATCGGTGTCGGGGCCGGCGTCGGAGGTTCGACCGCCCCGCGCCGACGCATTCGTGCGGGTGGACGGGTCCCCCGCGAACCAGACAATGCCGGCACCGGCGGCGACCACGAGCACGATCCCGGCGAGCGCGACGGGAGTGAGGCCTTGACCGAGGATGAACACTCCCACGAGCGTTCCGATCACCGGGTCGAACGCGAACAGCACGCCGAGCACGCGCGCGGACGTGAGCCGCCCCGCGAGCGTATCCACCGTGAACGCGAGCGTCGTGCCGAGCGCCGCAGCCGCGATCATCGGCAGCCAGAAGTCGGGCTCCATGCGCCCGACCGTGGGGGCCGAGAACGGCAGCGTCAGTATCGCGGCAACCAGGACTGAGAGCGCGACGCTCGGGAGGCCGCCCTCGGACTGGCCGACGCGCGCCGCAAGCAGCGTGTACAGCCCGAATGAGGCACCCGCGAGCGCGGCGAAGACGAGTCCGAGCGGGTCGAACGGTCCGCCGAGGCCGGCGATGAGCCCGACCCCAATGAACGCGGCGATGGCGAGCAGCCCCTCACGGGGCCGGCGCGATGCGGCGAGGGCGACGAGGCACGGCCCGAGAAAGTCGATCGTGGTCGCCACGCCGATCGGCAGCCGGTCGAGCGCGAGATAGAGGAAGGAGTTCATCGCGGCCATCGCGACCCCGTAGAGCACGATCCCGGCCCATTCGCGCCGGGATCGTCCACGCCAGCGCGGACGAAAGATGATGAGCAGCAGCACGGCGGCGAGCGCGAGGCGGAGCGAGCTTGCGCCCAGCGCGCCGAGCGCGTCAAAGTACTGCATCGCGATCGCAGCACTCGCGATCACTCCGGCGGAGCCCGTCACGACGAGCAGCATCGCGCGGAGCGTATTCGCTCGGGCGAGGGATCGCGCCGTCCGTTGCACAGAGGTCACCGCCCGAGCATACCCCCGACAGGCGGACCAGCAACGCTGCCCGCCGATACACTGGCCTCGTGCAGGCAGATGCGGGGTTTTCAGCGGCGGTCGCCCGCGCCCGCGAGGCGTGCATCACCGCGGCCGCTGCGCTTCGCGACGCGAATATCCCTCCGCAGGCACTCGCCGAATACGTCGCCCCGCGGCGGGTGCTCCTCCTCTTCACGCGCCCCGCAACCATGCGGCGAGTCGGTGAAGTGTGGCGTCTCGGCGGGCTGCTCCTCTCCACGGACGGGCAGCTGTACGCTTCGGGCCGCGCGACACGCGCCGCCGAACGCGGGCGACCCGGATACCAGTCCTTGTCACGGGAGGAACGGCGCGAGATCGCGGCGGCCGCACTGCGGGGTGGCTTCGCCGCGGGCGAGTCGGTGAACTTCGACGCGGAGGGGATCCCTCTCGACCCCGCGTCGACCCCTGCCCTGTCCCCAGCGACGCTCGCCTCCCCGGATTCGCCCGTCGGCTACGCGGACGGTGAGGTCCGGGTGCGGTGGCGAGCCGGCGCTCCGCTGACGGGGGCGCCGACGCTCGCGACGTTCCTCGCGGACCGTTCGGCGCTGCTCATCGAGCCACCGTTTCGCGACTGACAAGTCGAGCCCGCCGCATCGCATCGCGTGGGCGTCGGAAGCAAGCCGACCTCAGCGGTGCTCACGCGGTCGCGTCAGTCGCTGCGGAATCACGACGAGGCCACGCCGTTCGGCTTCTTCGACCGCGGCGCTCCGCCCGGAGACCCCGAGTTTCTTGTACAGGTTTTTCAAGTGCGTCTTCATCGTGTTCGATGAGATGAACATCTGGGTGGCGATGTCTTCGAGAGTGCCCCGCGAGCCGAGCTGCTGCAGGATGAACGATTCACGCTCCGTGAGTTCCACAGAATCAACCGGGTAGATGAAGGGCGTCGCGAGGGGGTTCACCCACAGTTTCTCGGGCACGAGCGTACGAATATCGTCGATGATTGATGTGCTCAACACCATGAGCGGCAACCGGTTGCGATACAGCCTCACGTTCTGGAGCGCGGCCACCGCCCGTGCACGCGCGACGTAGATCGAACCGATCTGGTATTCGACGACCGCGGCGATCAGCTCCGCCGAAATGTGCTCACGGGGGCCCAGAGTGCCCCTGTCGAGCAGCGGGTCGATCAGGTCACCCGCTGCTTTGGTTCTCCCGTTCGCGAGTTCGAAGCTCGCTCGCACGACCTGCACGTCACCCGCGTCGGAGAGCCCGGCGAGCAGCCCCCGAGCTTCCAGCATGTTCCCGTCTGCGAGCGCGAGCTCCGCGAGGTTGACTCGCAACCGCTCTCGCCACCAGTCGGAGATCGGCAACAACTCCGTCGCCTCCAGGTCGGCCTCGAATTCGAGGAACCCGAGCCCGACTTCCCCTGACGCGAGACGGAGCCTGCTGCGCACCCACAGCACTGCCGGCCACAACTCGTGGCCGTCGAGGTTGGCAACCACCGGTTCGAGACTCTCGATGGCCTCGTCAACCCGACCCTCCTCGCCAGCGATGAGCGCGCTCCCGAGACGCCACCCGAGCGAGAGAATCGAGCGCTCCCAGCCCGGGGCGGTGCGCGCGGCATCGATCTCCGCGAGGTGGTGGCGCGCCAATCGCAGATCCCCATCGAACGCCTGCATGAAGCTCATGTGACTGTGCACGTGGAGGCGGCGGCCGCGGTGCGGCTGATCCCTCATCGCGTTGCCGATCTCGATGGCGCCCTCGAGGTCGCCCGCGAGTTGCCGGGTGATGAGCCCCTGCACGAGCGTGGGAGCCCACTCCGTGGTTGCCGCGGCCCGCTCGAGCGGCATGAACGAGGAGATCTCTCGAACGCACTTGTCGACGTGTTCGGCGGCGGTCTCGTAGTCTCGCGCGATCCGGTAGCTCGCGAACCGCGCTATCGCGATGATGGCCTGCTGCTCGCTGCTCCCCGTGGCGGGCAACGCCCACAGGCGACGCAGCGCGATCCGCACCATGTCGTTTGCCAGTCCCGGCACGGTCGACCGCGACTCCGCGAGCATCACCGCGAGCATGAGCGGGAGCGGCCAGTCACGATGGAGCCGTACGCGTGGCAACCGTTCGAGCAGCGCGACGCACTCTCGCGAGCGGACGAGGCTGAGCTCCGAGAAGTTTCGCGTGAAGAAGCCAAAGAGCGGCCGATCGAGCTCCGCATCCAGGCCGAGCTCGAACACGTCGACGAGGTCAGAGACCCCATCGAGCAGTTCGAAGGCAGCGCACCGGATCCGGAGCACCTCCTCCGCCCCAAGCCGCTCCTCCGCACACTCAAGCAGTGCGGCTTTCACGAGCGCGTGGAAGCGGAAGGTGAGCCGCCCGCTTTTCATCTCGAACCGGCCGAAACCGGCGTGTTCAAAACGTTCGATGACGCCCCAGGCGTCGTCCGATGATTGGAAGAGGCGGTCGGCGAGCTCCTCGGTGGTTGCCGGGCCCAGCGAGATGCTGAACGCGACGCGTTCCTCGACCTCCGACGCAAACGGCGGGAGTGCGTCGCCCGCCGTGCGGAGCAGCTCGGCGAGGTCCGCGCGGGAAGCGTGCGTCGGCTGATCCCTCAGAATCCGCGAGACCGCGAGCCGCGTGGCGAGCACGTGCCCTTGGGTCGCCCGCTGAATGCGTGACGGCAGGGATTCCGACGGTCCCTCGAGCACCGCCGCGACGAGTGCCGTCGTTTCGTCGATGCCGAAGGCGAGCTCGATGGAATCGATCACGGTGAGACCCGCGGCAACGAGGGCCCGATCCTCCTCGAACACGGTGCGGCTACGCGTCGTGCACACGAGACTCACGGCGGGCAGCACCTGGCACAGCCCCCGGATCTGCTCCTGAAACTCCTCACCGGTGAGGTGCACATCGTCGAAGACGAACACGAACGGCGAGCGCATGCCGCGAAACACGGCGAGCAGCACACCCGGGATATCCGTCGGACGGAGTAGGTCTTCGGAGTAGTCTTCGAAGATTTGTCGAAAGGGATCCCCCGCCGACGCGCTCAGGGCGACGAGCACCTTCCGCCAGGCGAGTGCGGGGTGTCCGTCGTGGCTATCGAACGACACCCACGCGACCGTCGCTGCGCATGTCTCTTCGGCCCACTGCGAGACGAGCGTCGTCTTCCCCGAACCCGACTCACCACGCACCACGACGACACCGGCAGCCTCGTCGATCCGGTCGATCAGCGCCTGGCGCCGAATCCACCCGCCTGCAGAGCTCGGCGATACTGCGCTGTTGGCAAGCTGACCGATCCTGTCACCCATGCCGCTGCGGAAAGCTCACGCTTCCGAACCCTTGTTCTCGCTTCCTCACCGTGCTCACGTCTCCTACTCCGTCGGTCGCCCACCCTCGCCCGACCGCACCTCTCAGCCTGTCATCGTATCGGCAGCAACACGGCTTGCAGGCGGTGAGACACAAATTCACCCCTGAATTTCACCCTTAGTGTACGGCTTCGAATGTGGGCGCGGCACCGTGCAGGTCAGGGCACTCTCGGTGGGTACGGAGTTTGAGGTGGACACGGGACGGATCCCTGTGGTCCCTAAAGTCTTGCCCGCACGTACGCAACGACGGCGTTCGCGTGGCCGTGCCCCATCCCGTGCTCGGTTTTCAGCAGTCTTACGACGTCGGAGTGCCGCTTGCCCGCCGCGACTTCGCCGGCAGCGATGTCGAGCCAGACTTGGATCGGCTGGCCATACTTCTTGGTGATACTCGGGAAGTATGACGCCGGGCCGGCGAGCGTTCCGCTGAGGTCCGGGGCTTCAACTCGGTGCGCAGACATGCTCCCATTGTTGCTGGTGTGGACCGCAGGGTCCAGAGCCGGCGTAGGCTCACTTTTCTCCACCCGCACAGGTCTCTCCTCTGCGGGGGATCTCGCGTCTGCGTACTGGCCTTCATAGCATTCGTGGTACGCCGAGCAGAGATCCCCCAATGAGTAACAGGTGCTGCCCCGGCAGGCGCGAAAGTGATGGTGTCTTGCGAGCATCACTGTGTGGCGGCCAGCAGCGCGTGGTGGAACTGGAGGGGCTGCCGCGGCCCGCTCTGCGGGCCTTGCCCTGGGTAGTGGGCGCAGCCACGGCGTTTCTCTCTTCTGCGGGGGATCTCGCGTCTGCGTACCGGAAAACGGCGAATTGGGTACGCGGAGCAGAGATCCCCCGCGGAGCAGAGATCTCCCGCAGAGCAGAGTGAGTCCCAGAAATGAGGAGGGTGCCCCAGATAGGAATCGAACCTACGACACCTTCTTTAGGAGAGAAGTGCTCTATCCACTGAGCTACTGAGGCGCGGCAAGCGCCCAGGGGCGCACCAAGCGAAAAGTCTAGCAGCCGCGAGGGGCCGCACACAGCACCACCCAGCACTACCCACGCACGCAAAAACGGGCGGGACCGAAGTCCCGCCCGTTCCAAGTGTGTGCGATTGCCGCTTAGAAGCGGACGACGCCGCTCGGTGAGCCGTCGATGAACGCGCTCGCGACGACGGTCTGGTTGCCGCCGTAGCCGCCGTGCACTGCCTGACCGTTGCCGATGTAGACGGCGACGTGGCGGCCCGACCAGATGAGCACGTCACCCGGCGCGTAGTCGCCGCTCGTGACGAGCGTACCGCCGAGGCCGGTGTACTCGTAGATCTGGGTGCCGAGGTCGCCGGCGGGAATGCCGATGGCACGCAGCGAGCGCTCGACGAGTGCCGTGCAGTCCTGGTACTGACCGAGCTGCGCGAGTGCTGCGGAAACGATGCCCTGCGCGCCTGCGCCTGCCGGCACGTCCTGGCCTGACGGTGCGGCGGGAGCCGCGGCCGCGGTTGCAGTTGCGGTGCCGGAAGTCTGTGCGGCCTCTGCGGCGCGTGCGGCGGCCTCTTCGGCCTCCTTTTCCTTGCGTTCGGCCTCGAGGATCGCGCTGTCAACCTCGCCTGCGGGGACGAGCAGCGGCACCTCATCGGTGTCGACGTTGACAGCCTCGAGCGTCTGAGACTGCGCGAAGCCGTCGATGACGGAGGGGTCGACCGGGGCGTCATTGGTGGCGTATGCGGGGAGGGCGAAGGTGCCCATCATCCCGAAGCTGAGCGCTGCCGCACCCGCCATCTGCGCGATCCGCTTGCCCTTCGAGGAGCTCGGCTTCGACGCTTCTGTCACGAGCGCTACTGCGTTGCTGTGCTGCTGAGTCACGAGTACCTTTGCCTAACCTTGCCTGTCATGATGAACGGCCCTTTCGAGCCGCGACCTGTTCAAGGGTAACTGAAGATCACGGGAATGTCACGCTCAGGTCACAAAACCCTCAACCTAGCTTGAAACTTGGTGAATTCTCGCCATTTTTTGGACCAGGGATCTCTCGACGTCGAACGAGAAAACGGTGCCCAGACCCCGCCATTCGAAGGGGTCCGGGCACCGTTCAGAGCCGACAAAAAGCCGGCACAAATCTGGCGAAACGCCGCTAGATCACGCCCTGCTCGAGCACCGCCTGCGCGACGGTGACGAACGCGGCCGAGTTCGCGCCGAGCACGTAGTCGCCGGGCCGCCCGTACCGTTCGGATGCCTCGTAGGTCATCGAGTGGACGTCACGCATGATGTCGTGGAGCCGCGATTCGCTCTTGTCGCGATCCCACCGGGAGCGGGCCGCGTTCTGGCTCATCTCGAGCGCGGAGGTCGCAACACCGCCGGCGTTCGCGGCCTTGCCGGGCGCGAACAGCACGCCGGCATCCTGGAACAGCTCAACCGCGCCGGGTGTGGTGGGCATGTTGGCACCCTCGGCGACGGCGCGGATGCCGTTCGCGATGAGTGCGCGGGCGTTGCCCTCGTGCAGTTCGTTCTGGGTGGCGCAGGGGAAGGCGAGGTCGCCCGCGACATCCCACACCGATCCCTCGGCGACGAAGTGTGACCCGGGCCGCCGCTCGGCGTATTCGGAGATGCGCCCGCGCTCGACTTCTTTGATCTGCTTGAGGAGCGCCACGTCGATCCCCTGCTCGTCGACGACGTAGCCGCCCGAGTCGGACGCGGTGATCGCGCGGCCGCCGAGCTGCTGGATCTTCTCGATCGCGTAGGTCGCGACGTTGCCGGAGCCGGAGACGAGCGCCTTACTGCCCTCGATCCCTTCGCCAGCGCGCAGCAGCATCTCCTCCGCGAAGAAGACTGCACCGTAGCCGGTGGCTTCCGTGCGCACCTCGGCGCCGCCCCAGCTGACGCCCTTGCCAGTGAGGACGCCCGACTCGTAGCGCTGCGTGCTGCGACGGTACTGGCCGAAGAGGTAACCGATCTCGCGGGCGCCCACGCCGATGTCGCCGGCGGGAATGTCGGTGTCTTCACCGATGTGGTGCACGAGTTCCATCATGAAGCTCTGGCAGAAGCGCATCACCTCGGAGTCGCTCTTGCCGAAGGGGTCGAAGTCGGAGCCGCCCTTGCCGCCGCCGATGCGCTGCGAGGTGAGCGCGTTCTTGAAGATCTGCTCGAAACCGAGGAACTTCACGACCGAAAGGTTCACGCTCGGGTGGAAGCGGAGGCCGCCCTTGTAGGGGCCGAGCGCGGAGTTGAACTGCACGCGGAAGCCGCGGTTGACCTGCACGCGATTCTCGTCGTCGGTCCAGGGCACGCGGAAAATCAGCTGGCGCTCGGGTTCGACGATTCGTTCGAGGATGCCGCCTTCGATGAATTCGGGGTGCTCGGCGAGGACCGGGCGGAGCGTGTCAAGAACCTCGCGCACGGCCTGCAGGAACTCTGGTTCCCCCGCGCTGCGATATTCGACGGTTTCGGTGACGGCGCGGAGGTGCGCCTCTGGTGTGGGCAAGGTCAAATTCCGACTCCTTGGTCTATCAGCTCCAGGTACGTGCGTGTTGTGGCAACCCTCGGGTGGCTCGGCGTGGTGCGTAGCTACGACGAGACGAAGATGTGCGCGGCGACCTCGATTGGAATGTCGATCGCCTCACTGGTCCCTTCCGCCTCGACATGCACGGTGTCGCCGTGTCGGGTGAAGGAAGCGACGGCGCCGGGCACGACCCCGGCGGTCTTCAACTGGCCAAGCAGCGAGGGATCCACCTGCAGCGGTTCAGCCAGACGTTTGATGCGGGCGGTGGCCGTGCTCTCGAGCTCGAACAGGAGCTCTCCGAGACCGATCACGCCGCCCTGAAAGGAGCCGGTCTGAAACGCGCCGAGTTCGGCGAGACCGGGAATCGGGTTGCCGTACGGGGATTCGACGGGCCGATCGAGGAGGTCGAGGATCTTGCGTTCGACACGCTCGCTCATCACGTGCTCCCAGCGGCACGCTTCTTCGTGGACGTACTCCCACTCGAGGCCGATAACGTCGGAGAGGAGTCGTTCGGCCAGGCGATGCTTGCGCATGACGTGGGTCGCTTTCGCGCGCCCCTCGGGCGTGAGTTCGAGCCGCCTGTCGTCGGTGACAACGACGAGCCCATCCCGCTCCATGCGGCCGACGGTCTGCGACACGGTGGGCCCGGACTGGCCGAGGCGCTCCGAAATTCGGGCGCGCAGAGGCACGATGCCTTCTTCCTCGAGTTCGAGGATCGTGCGGAGGTACATCTCCGTCGTATCGATCAGATCGGTCATCCCTCGCACCTCCTTTCGCACACAGAACCACCCCACAGCCTACGCCATGACGCTGAAGGCTTGCCGCCAGGTCGTTAGACTGGCCCCATGGCAGACATCACGATCCCCTCCGAGCTTCTTCCCGCCGACGGCCGATTCGGCTGCGGTCCGTCGAAGGTTCGCGGGGCTCAGCTCGATTTCCTCGGCTCGCTGCAGCCGGGCGTGCTAGGCACCTCCCACCGTCAGGCGCCGGTGAAAGACCTCGTCGGTAGCGTCCGCTCGGGCCTGGCTGAGCTCTTCCGTGCCCCCGAGGGCTATGAAGTCCTGCTCGCCAACGGCGGCGCGACGACGTTCTGGGATTCGGCGGTGCACTCGCTGATCGGGCGCCGCAGCCAGCACCTGTCCTTCGGTGAGTTCGGGGCGAAGTTCGCGAAGGCCGCGCAGGCGGCCCCGTTCCTCGAGGAGCCCGACGTGCGTGTCGCTGACGCGGGTTCGCGCGCCGAACTCGCCGCGGCCGACGGCGTCGACGTGTACGCGTACCCGCAGAACGAGACGTCGACGGGCGTCATGGCGCCGGTGCGGCGGGCGGCGGGCGATGAGGGATCCCTGACGATCGTCGACGCCACGAGCGGCGCGGGCGGCATCGACTTCGACGCGAACCAGGCGGATGTCTACTATTTCTCCCCGCAGAAGAACTTCGCCTCGGACGGGGGCATCTGGTTTGCGCTCGTGTCACCGGCCGCGATCGAGCGGATCGAACTACTCACCGGTGGCGACCGCTACATTCCGGAGACCCTGAACCTCGCGGGCGCGCTCGAGAACTCCCTCAAGAACCAGACGTTGAACACCCCGGCCGTCGCGACGCTCGCGATGATGGACGAGCAGATCCGCTGGATCAACGACAACGGCGGGCTCGCCTGGGCGGCTGCCCGCACGGCGGAGTCGTCGGGGCTCCTGTATGACTGGGCGGAGCGGAGCGAGGTCGCGACGCCGTTCGTCGCGAACCCGGAGCACCGTTCGCAGGTCGTCGTCACGATCGACTTCGACGAGCGTATCGACGCGTCGGCGATCTCGAAGGCGCTGCGCGCGAACGGCGTCGTGGACACGGAGCCGTACCGGAAGCTCGGCCGCAACCAGCTGCGGATCGCGACGTTCACGGCGATCGACCCGGATGATGTGCGGGCGCTCATCGCCTCGATCGATTACGTGCTCGAGCGCATCGCATGACGGGCGCGTCGCCTAGTTCAGGCAACGTCGCCTAGTTCAGGCGCTTCCCCTCAACCGTACGGGCCCGACGCGAGCGATCACTCCTCGTCGTCGGGCTCTTCTTCGTCGTCGTCATCAACGTCGTCGTCGATGACGTCGGTGTCGGACTCGTCATCGAGGTCGTCGTCTGAATCGTCCTCGTCCGAGTCGTCATCCTCGTCCGAGTCATCATCCTCGTACTCGTCATCATCGAGATCATCGTCGTCGCTCTCCCCTTCGAGGTCCACGCCGTCGATCTCGTCGTCGAAGTCGCTGAAGTCGTTGGTGAGCAGGTCGTCCTCGGGATCGACGTCGTCTTCATCCTCGAGCTCCGCCGCGGCGGCTTCGGCGGCCTCGGCCTCCTCGGCGGCCTGGCGCGCCTGCGTCTCCCGGTACTGCGCGAGGCGCACGGACCACGGCACCCACTCGGGGGCGGTAACCGCACCCTCGCCGGGCAGCAGCTCGACCTCGAGCACGTTCACGGGCGACGACTCGTCGACCCGCGCCAGCGTCGCGGCCCAGCGCCAGCCCGGATACCCGGCCAGCCGGCACTCGAAGTAGAGCGTGAGCACGTGCGCCTCATGCGCTTCGTGTCCCTCGTCGGCGCCGATGGATTTCGCGTCGGTGATTTCTTCGAGCGCGCGACGCGCCTGCTCCCGCGAGCCCAGCAGCACCTCGTCGGGCGCGATGGACTCAGGCATCGACTCAGGCATCGACTCGGGCGCCGAATCAGGTGTCGAGTCAGACATCGAAATCGTCCGCGACTCGGCGCAGCATGGTGGCGACCTTGCGCGACTGCGCGCGCTCGGGGAACTGGCCGCTCTTCAAACGTCCACCCAGCCCGTCGAGCAGCTTCACGAGGTCCTCGAGAATGATCGCCATCTCGTCGGCGGACTTCCTGTTGCGCTTCGCGAGCCGCGGAGTCTCGAACACCGTGATCGACAGCGCCTGCGGGCCGCGCCGTCCCTCGGCAACGCTGTATTCGAGTCGCGTGCCCGACTGCACCTCCACGCCCTCCGGGATCACGGAAGAGTGCAGGTACACCTGCTGTCCGTCATCGCCCTGGATGAACCCGAACCCTCGTTCTTCGTCGTAGAACCTGACCTTGCCGTTCGGCATGCCTCGTCCCTCTCCATCTCGGGCGCGCGTGTGGGCCGCCCGCAGTCCTCGCGCAGAGCAGTCTGCGCACCGATCAATCCTATCGGCCGGAACGCTCGGCACGTTCTCGGCGAGAGATGAGTAAAATGGGAGGGATGTCGCAAGAAGCCAGCTCCCCGTCGATCTTCGAGCGGATCCTCGCGTACGCCACGATCACGATCATCAGCGTCGCACTGCTCTCGTTCTTCGCGACCCTCATCGTGGGGCTCGCGAACCGTCACGCGGCCGCAGAGGGGCTGTGGCCGTTCGTCTACGGGATCTCGCTGATCGGTCTGCCGATCGGGTTCGTGCTGCTCATCGTCCTGCTGATCGTCAGCCAGGCCCGGCGTAAAGCCGATCTCAAGCGGAACGCGGGTAAGAAGCGCTGACCATGAGCGGCACCCTCGCGCTCGCCGCATCCATCGCCGAGATGGACCGCGATGCGCTCGCGGCGCTGGTGCGCCGACGCCGTCCGCACGCTCCGGCGAGCATTCTCGATCCGATCGGGCTCGCGGCCGAGCTGCTGCGCAGTGAGTCGATCGACCGTGCGGTGGCGCCGCTTGACGCCCCGTCGCTCGCGGCGCTGCACCGCGGCGTGTTCGAGCCCGACGCGCACGCGGATCTGCGGGCCGTGGGTCTCGTGGGGCTCGATGAGGGATCCCTCGCACCGCTCGACGAGGTGACCGTCGCCGTACGCACCACGCTCGAACGCTTGGGCATCGACGCGGGTGACCTTGAGGCCCCGCTCCCCGCCCCGACCCGCGAGGCGGGCGACACCGCGTCCTGGTACGTTGCGGCGCTCACGGCGGTGGCGATCGCGGCCGAGGTGCTGCGGGCGCTGCGCGCGCAGCCCGCGCGACTCAACCGGACCGGCGCTGTCGCCGTCGTCTCGATCCGCGGGATTGCGGATGCCACGGGGATCGAGGTGGACGACGCGGCCCGCTCGATCCAGCTGCTGCAGGGCGCGGGGGCACTCGTGCCGGACACGGCTGGCGCGCTCCTCGTGTGGTCGGCCGGTGCCGAGGCGTGGCTCGCGAAGCCCGCACCCGAGCGCTGGACGGTGCTCGCCGAGACCGCGGTGCGGGCGCTGCCGGCGCAGCTGCGCGGCATGCTGGGCCGCTACCGGCTTGACGAGGCCCTCGAGGTGCTGCCGGGCCGCTTTCCGCTGCTGCCCGCCACTACCACGGCTGCCGCCACCGACTTCGCCGCTGCCGCCAGGCACCTCGGTCTCGCGGTCGACGGCACGCTCGGTGGAGCCGCACGCGCGCTCCTCGCCGGCGACCGTGCGGCCGCGCTCGCGATCGCCGCGCGCGACATGCCCGACCCCGTGCCCGGGGTCTACATTCAGCCCGACCTCAGCGTGATCGTGCCGGGGCCTCTATCGGCCGTCGACGAGGCGGTGCTCGCCGAGATCTCCGCGCCCGAGCAGGTGGGGATCGCGTCGACGCGCCGCATCACCGAGGCCTCCGTCACCGCGACGCTCGAGTCGGGGCTCGGCGAGTCCGGGGTGCGCGATGCCCTCGCACGGCTCTCCGTGACGGGCACCCCGCAGCCGCTCGACTACATGCTCACGTCGCTCGCGTCGCGCATTCGCAACATCGTCGTCCACGATCACGACGGCGACGAGGGGCGCACCCGCATCGAGGTCGCCCGCGCCGACCTGTTCGAGACGCTGACGGTCGACCGCGCCCTGCACCACCTGCAGCTTTCGGCGGGCGACGCGAGCGGCGAGCTGTTTTCGAAGCTGCGGGCGGAGCACGTGTTCGCCGCGCTCAGCGACGCCCGCTACACGGCGTCGCTCGACGCGGAACGGGAGCGGCCCGAGCTGCCCCCCGCCCCGCTGCCGGCGTCGACGGAGTTGCTTCCGCCCGAGCTCGAGCATCTCGTCGACCGCGTGCACGGCGCCGCACGCTCCGAGCCGGGCACGGGCGACTTCACGCGCCGCCTCGAGCTCGCGATCCGCGACCGCTCGACCGTGCGCATCACGGCCGCAGCCCAGGGCAGGACTCACGTATTCACGCTGCTCCCCACGTCGCTCGACGCGGGCAGGCTTCGCGCCACCGACGCCGTCGCGGGCGTGGAGCGGACACTCCCGGTGAGCACGATCACGGCGGTCGAATAGGGCCCTGTTACTTGCGGTCGGGGGATCCCTCGACGCCCGTCGTTCACCGCGCCGCGTTAGGATGGAACGCTATGACTCTCGGCCCCCTCATCGTGCAGAGCGATCAGACTGTCCTCCTCGAGGTCGCCCACCCCGACGCGGAGGACGCGCGTCACGAGCTCGCGGTCTTCGCGGAACTGGAGCGCGCCCCCGAACACATCCACACCTACCGCGTGACGCGGCTCGGTCTGTGGAACGCGCGGGCCGCCGGGCACACGGCCGAGGAGATTCTCGACACTCTGAACCGGCACGCGAAGTTCCCAGTGCCGTCGGGGGTCGCTTCCGAGATCACTGACACCATGCGCCGCTACGGTCGGCTCACGATCGAGCGGGCCGGTGCCGACGAGTACGGCGGCGAGCGCGAGGGTGAGCTGCTTCTGCGCTGCGACGACCCGGCGATCCTGCGCGAGGTGTCGAGTGCGAAGAAGATCGCGCCGCTCCTCGGAAATCGGATCGACGACCGCACCTACCCGGTGGAGGCGTGGGCGCGGGGCGAACTGAAGCAGCAGCTCGTGGCACGCGGCTGGCCGGCAGAGGATCTCGCGGGGTACACGCCCGGGGATCCCTACGACATCGAACTCAATTTCGGTGCTGTTGACGGCGATGCGGGCGGCGCGGGCGGCGCCTGGCAGCTGCGCGACTACCAGGCGAAGGCGGTAGAGGCGTTCCAGCGGGGCGGTTCGGGCGTCGTCGTGCTGCCGTGCGGTGCAGGGAAGACGATCGTGGGCGCGGCGTCGATGGCCGCGGTCGGCGCGAAAACGCTAATCCTCGTCACGAACGCGGTATCGGCCCGACAGTGGCGGGACGAGCTGCTGCGGCGCACCACACTCACGGAAGATGAGATCGGCGAGTACTCGGGGCAGGTGAAGGAGGTGAAGCCCGTCACGATCGCGACCTACCAGATCCTCACGAGCAAGCGGAAGGGCGAGTACGCGCACCTGTCGCTGTTAAACGCCGAGGACTGGGGCGTGATCATCTACGACGAGGTGCACCTGCTGCCCGCCCCCATCTTCAAGCTCACGGCCGAGCTACAGGCGCGTCGCCGCCTCGGGCTCACCGCGACGCTCGTGCGGGAGGACGGCCGCGAGGGCGACGTGTTCAGCCTCATCGGGCCGAAGCGTTACGACGCCGCGTGGAAGGACATCGAGGCGCAGGGCTTCATCGCCCCCGCCGCCTGCTTCGAGGTGCGCATCGATCTGCCCGAGTCGGAGCGGATGGAGTACGCGGTCGCGGAGGATCAGGATCGATACCGCATCGCCTCGTCGACGGCCGCGAAGCAACCCATCGCGCAGCGCATCATCGACAAGCACGCCGGCGAGAGCGTGCTCGTCATCGGCCAGTACATCGACCAGCTGGAGGCGATGTCTGAGGCGCTCGGCGCGCCGCTCATCACGGGGCAGACCCCGGTCGACGAGCGGGAGCGGCTGTTCCAAGCGTTCCGCACGGGCGCGGAGCGGATCCTCGTCGTGTCGAAGGTCGCAAACTTCTCGGTCGACCTGCCCGACGCGTCGGTCGCGATCCAGATTTCGGGCTCGTTCGGGTCACGGCAGGAGGAGGCGCAGCGGCTCGGCCGTCTGCTCCGCCCGAAGTCGAACGACCTCACGGCGTCCTTCTACACGCTCATCGCACGCGACACGGTCGACCAGGATTTCGCGCAAAACCGGCAGCGTTTCCTAGCGGAGCAGGGGTACAGCTACACGATCCTCGACCCACACGACCTCTAGGTCGCGTGCCGGAACTTTCAGCGGACTCATAGCAAACTTCCAGATACTGTGAACATGAATACGCAGACAAAGGGACCCCGGATCCTCATCGTCGATGACGAGCCCAGCATCCGCGAGCTGCTGAGCACCAGCCTCCGCTTCGCCGGGTTCGGTGTGCGCGCGGTCGCCAACGGCGCGCAGACCATCTCGGCCGTGCTCGAGGAGGAGCCCGACCTCATCGTGCTCGACGTCATGCTGCCCGACATGAACGGCTTCAGTGTGACGAAGCGTCTCCGCTCCGCCGGCTACACGGCGCCGATCATCTTCCTCACCGCGAAGGACGAGACCGAGGATAAGGTCGAGGGCCTCACCGTCGGCGGCGACGACTACGTGACGAAGCCTTTCAGCCTCGACGAGATGATCGCCCGCATCAAGGCTGTGCTGCGCCGCACCATCCAGGAAGATGAGGAGTCGGTGCTCACGGTCGGCCCGATCACCATGGATCAGGACACGCACGAGGTCGCCGTCGCGGGCACTCACGTCGAGCTCTCCCCCACCGAGTTCAAGCTGCTGCGCTACCTCATGCAGAACGCGAACCGGGTGCTGTCGAAGGCGCAGATCCTCGACCACGTGTGGGAGTACGACTTCAACGGCGACGCAGGGATCGTCGAGTCGTACATCTCCTACTTGCGCCGCAAGCTCGACCCCCTCACCGAGGAGTCACTCATCCAGACGAAGCGCGGGTTCGGCTACATGCTGAAGACCGAGGCCAAGTAGTGTGAAACGATTCGCGGCCTACTGGGCCGATATCTCGCTCCGCACGAAGATCACCGGGGTGACGGTATTCATCCTCTTCCTCGGTCTGATCGTCGCCGGAGCGGGAACCCTCTCGGTACTCCACCCGATCCTCACCTCTAACCAGACGAACACGCTCGCGCAGCTGCGCGTCGATCCCTCGCCCGCCCTCGCGCGGGGCGCGAACATCAACGCCCTCGACCGCGACGACGTGCTCTACGCCAACCAGCAGTACTACGTCGCCGTGTTGAACTCGGCCGGTGAACTCAGCTACGACAACACACTCGGACGCAACGACGCCTCGCTCCCCCGAGTGCCGAAGATCGACATCGAAAGCGTCATCAACGACGGCGACCGGTTCGTCATGCTCCGCAGCGCCGACGGCACGGAATGGCGGGCCGTTGTCGCCCCCATCATGAAGGACAACCAGCCCGCCGGCAGCCTCCTCATCGCTTCCTCCACGGCCGGCATCAACCAGGTGATCGCCACCTATGTGACGATCTTCACCGGGTTCGGCATCGCGGTGATCTTCCTCGGCGCCGCGCTCACGCGCCTCCTCATCACGACGACGCTGCTGCCCCTCGCCGAGGTCGAGAAGACCGCCCTCGAAATCTCCCGCGGCGACTACTCGAAGCGCATCATGGTGTCGAGCCCGAACACCGAGGTCGGGCACCTCGGAGAGTCGCTGAACGTCATGCTCGATCGGCTCGACGGATCCCTCGAAGACCGCGCACGCACCATCGAACAGATGCGGCGCTTCATCGGCGACGCGAGCCACGAACTCCGCACCCCACTCGTGTCGGTGCGCGGCTACGCCGAGCTGTACCGGATGGGCGCGCTGCAGGACGGCGAACAGGTCGGCCAGGCGATGGAGCGGATCGAGAAGGAAGCGATCCGCATGACCTCGCTCGTCGAGGATCTGCTCGCGCTCGCCCGCCTCGACGAGGGCCGCGAACTCGTCATGAAGAGCCTCGACCTCAACCGTCTCGCCCACGACGCGGCGCTCGACGCGCGCGCGCAGGCCCCGGACCGCGCCGTCACCGTCATCGATGACCCGGCCTGCCCGGTCGTCGTCGGCGACGAACACAAGGTGCGCCAACTGCTCACGAACCTGATCGGCAACGCGATGCGGCACACGGCCGCAGGGAGCCCCATCGAGATCGTCGTGTCGACGCCGGGGAGCGCGGACGATGGCGGCGCTGAGGCGGGCGCGGGTGTGAGCGCGGGCGGGGGTGCCGGCGCTGGTGCTGGTGCCGGCGCTGGAAGCACGAATGGCGTTCGCGCGGGGGCGACACGCATGTCGCGGTTCGAGATCGTCGACCACGGCGAGGGGGTGCCCGAGCAGATCCGGGAAAAGATCTTCGACCGGTTCTGGCGCGCCGACAACTCGCGCAACCGTGAGACGGGCGGCTCGGGTCTCGGGCTCGCGATCGTGAAGTCGATCGTCGATGCGCACCGTGGAAAGGTGTCGGTCGTCGAGACCCCGGGCGGTGGTGCGACATTCCGCGTCGATCTTCCCGCCGAGGTGCCGGCCGAGGGCTTCCCCTCCACCGGCGCCATCACCGCCGTCAACACTGCCACCACGGGCGCCGCAGCTGCCACGAACACGACGGCCACCTCGAACACCGCGTCGCGCTAGAACGCGTCGCGATAGAACGTTTCACGCCGCGCTGTCGGGGATCCCTATACCGGTGCCTCCACCTCGGCAGGTCTCGCGACTTCCACGGTCGCGCCGCTCGCGGATCCCTCGACCGCTGCGCGTCCCCGCCTCGGCCTCGGCCTCGGCCCCGACCTCGGCCTCGACCACCCTGCCTCGGCTGCTACCATCTCGCCTCGGCTGCGACCACCCCGCGAGGACCGTATGTAATCAGCAAAATATCTAGCGAAAAGCGCTGTGACCGGGATATATTCCGCAGATTGCATACCGTTTGCAGGCGGCTGCGGGCCACAGGCAAAGCGGGCCAGAGGCTGAGCAGCCCTGGTGTCGAGAAGGCCAGAGGCCGAGCAGGCCAGATGCTGAGCGGGCCAGAGGCTGCGCAAGCCAGGGGCCGGGCAGTTCAGCGGCTGGGCAGGCCAAGAGCGGCGCGAACTCGCGGCGGAGTACCGGCCGTTTAGCCCGCGTCGGTGGCGCGCTGCAGGGATCCGAGTTCCTCGCCGCCACGGTCGTACACGTGCATCGTGTCGCCGTCGACGATCACGGTATCGATGCCTCGCAGCCAGTCGTCCACGTCGATGCACGCCTTCAGCGTCGAGGCGAAGGGTTCGAGCAGCGCGCGCTCACCGTCGATGATGTAGGTCGTCGAGATGCCGTTGCAGCCGTCGGTGCCGCTGACGGTGCCGTCGTCGGCGAAGTCGAGTCGCGGGTCGCCCGGCTCGTCCGCCGCCCAGGCTCCGAGGAGCTGCTCCGGGGTCAGTGCTGTGCCGGGTTCCGTCATGTCGGGCGTCTCCTGCGTCTCGGTCGGTGATGGATTGTCGGAAGACCCGGCCGTCGTGCACCCGGCGAGGGCGAGCCCGAACGCCGCAATGATCGCCGCGCCGGCGAGTGAAAACCCGGCGCCGCGGAGTGGTCGTGTTCCCAGTTGAATTCTCCGCATACCAGCAGCGTAACGGGCCAACCTTCAACCTTTTCTGAACTTTCTCACTTCGCACTCCGATCAGGCATTTCTGTGTATTTTGTCGGACAGTTCACCCAACCGACGTTTGAACTCAGATAACGTTCAGGTTACGGTGGCTGAGGTCGATCACATCAGACGATGGGCTCCGCATGATTCTTGCGTGGTGTCCGCTCTAAGGGGGGGGGTCGGCCTGGCGGCTTGGGGGAACTTGCCGCCACACGAAAAATGCATTGGGGAGCAATACGTGACGAAACGTCGTCCAGTCGCGCTTGGCGCGGCAGTAACGATCGGATTCGGGAGCCTCTTCTTCGCCTCACCGGCGCTCGCAGAGGAATCGAATACCGACGCAGAACAGCAGGCGGAACTTGCCGCCAGCCTCACCGCTGACGAGGCGCCCGTCGAGGTGTACGACGCACTCGCCGAGGTCGGCATCGAGGTCGCCGCAGTCGGCGTCGACGCGAACGGCGCACCCGTTCTCGTCGAGACGGAGGCAAGCGCGCAGAACTCAACCGCCGCGGCTGAGGAGACTCGCGCCGAGTTCGAGACGGTGCTCACCATATCTGAGGCTCTCGAGGCGTACGCGGCCACCGACGTGGCCGGCGGCGCCGGATACCTCGCAGACTTTTCCGGGTTCTGCTCGATCGGCTTCGCCGCATGGTCACCCAGCGGCGATCCGGTGCTGCTGAGCGCCGGACACTGCACCGGCGACGGCACGCTGAGCGAGGTCGAGCTCGTGCTGCCCTCGGTGCAGCCCGCAGTCACGGGCTATGCGCCCGGCACGGGCGGCGAGCTCAACGGCACCGGCCTGCTCGGCACTTTCGGCTTCTCGCAGTTCGGCGGCCCAGGGAACTCTGTTGGCCTGATCGATAGTGAGGGCAACCCCGTTGACGCTGATGACGCGACCGACATCGCGGTCATCGAGAACATTGGCGATTCCTTCGAGCTGCTGCCCGCAGTCACCGACTGGACGACGGCCCTCGACGATGACCTCGCAGCGAGCACGACGCCGATCAAGACGGCAACACTCGCCGATCCTGTGCTCGGCAGCACGATCGAGAAGAGCGGCCGCACCACCGGCCACACGACCGGCGAGGTGCAGGGCATCGTTGACGGTTGGGCGGCGATCGAGGATCGCTGGGTCCGCGGCTTCCAGAGCAACGTTCTCGCAGCACCCGGTGACTCGGGCGGCGCGGTGTTCCAGGGAACCAACGCCCTCGGCGTGATCAGTGGCGGATCCCCCGCCGACGAAGAGAACGAGCAGTTCACCTGGACCTCGTCGCTCAAGCACGCGCTGACGCACATCCCGGGTTACGAGATCGCGCTCGACATCGACGCACCCGTCATCCAGAGCCCCTCAGACGGCGCCGTCGTTGCTCCGGGCACGACGATCTCCGGTTCAGCCCCGTCGAACGCCACCGCTGTCTCCTCCTCCACCGGCTTCGGCGGCGGCGAGATCGTACTCACCGACGGCAACTGGTCGATGACCGCACCCACGGAGCCCGGCGACTACACCTACTCCTTCACCGCACGAAACGGGAAGAGCTCGTCCGAGAGCGTCTCGCTCAGCTTCACGGTTGAGGCCGAGGCCCCGCTCGTCGACGCGCCGACCATCAACGACGTCTCCTCCACGGAGAACGACATCGAGATCACCGGCACCGGCATTGTGGGCGCAGCGGTCACTCTCTCCGGCGATGTGACCGGCACCGCGACAGTTGACGCCGACGGCAACTGGAGCATCCCGGCCACCCTCGAGATCGGCAAGTACGACGTTTCGGCCACGCAGACCGTCGAGGATGTCACCTCCCCGGCTGCGACGGGTTCGGTGACGATCAGCCCGGTCGCACCCGCGATCACCTCGATTGTTCCGGGAACGGTGTTCCCGCTCGCCGAGGCTCCGAGCGCGATCTCGGGAATCGGCCATGACGGCGCAACCGTCGTGCTCGACGTGTCGGGCGACGACACCCCGTACACCGCCACCGTTGTAGACGGCGCGTGGACGGTTGAGCTCCCCGCACCCCTCGCGGCCGGCAGCTACGTCGTAACGGCAAGCCAGAACTTCAACGGGGTGGGTTCCGCCACGAACTCGCTGCAATTCTCGGTCGAGACCGCTCCGGTTCCGCCGACTCCGACGCCTGAGCCGACTCCGGAGGACCCGACCCCGGGCAGTCCGACCGATCCCACAGATCCGAGCGCTCCGGGCGCCGGCGAAGGCGGCCTCGCAAACACCGGTGACTCGACCTGGATGCTCATGACCGGCCTCGCGGGCAGCTTCGTGCTGATCGCCGGCGGCGCGGTCCTGTACCTCGCACGTCGCCGCCAGGCGGTCGAACTCTAAGGGGAAACCCGCCGCGCTCGACGCACACGAATCCGGGCCTCGACTCTTCACGGAGTCGGGGCCCGTTTTCCGTGTCGCGGGGGCCTCGGCTG
>JBBAFK010000054.1:0-21201 GCA_041655455.1 Leucobacter sp.
GACGAGCGCCGCGGGAACCCTCAGCTTCTCACGCACCCGACCCACCCTACTCGGCTTCCGCGCTCAGTCAGCCCTGACTTGTCTGCGCCCTGTTGTGGCTGCGCCTTCTCCAGTCCGCGGGGGATCTCCCTTCCGCGTACCAAAAACCCACAATCTGGGTACGCAGAGGCGAGATCCCCCACTGAAGAGAGAAACCACCACAGCACAGCGGCACAGCGCACGGCACAGCAGCACAGCGGCACAGCGGCACAGCGCACCGCCCACATCTCCCCTCACAATCACGCCTTGGCAAGGGATCGCGGGAAGTTTTCCACATTCGCGTTTTCGAGCTGGCGCCCCGTCGCGCAGCCAATAACCATGGGTGCATGCCCGAACCAAAGAGTGTGACTGACCGGAGGCAGCGCCGACAACAGCAAGCGCTCCGGCAGCTCTCGACGCAGCGAGGGATCATGCGCACCGCCGACCTGTTCGACGCCGGCTGCAGCGTGCACACGCTTCGGCTTCTGCTCGAGTCGGGGTCAGTGTTTCGGCCTGGAAGGGGCTGGGTGGCGCTGCCGGAGGTGGATCCCTTGCTCCTTGCTGCGGCGCAGAACGCTTCTGCACTCACCTGCGTGACTCAGGCCCGCCGTTATGGGCTGTGGGACATGGGCGACTCGACACTACATCTTGCGCCGTTCCACAAGGGGTCGCGCGTTTCAAGTGAGCACATTGCGCATTGGGCGCGGCCTGTGCAGGTGCGGCCGGTGTGGTCGCTCGAGGACCCGATCCAGAATGTGCTCGCGCATGTCGCCGTATGCCGCCCCCAGGAGGAGGCGTTCGCGATCTGGGAGTCCGCGGCACACCAGGGGCTCGTGTCGCTGCAGGAACTCCGGCGTCTCCCCTACTCGGGGGTGGCGCGGACGCTGCTCAAAGAGTGCACCCCGTACTCCGACTCCGGACTGGAAAGCTACTTCAAAACGCGCACGAAGCGGCTGGGCATTCGTGTGAGCTATCAAGTGTTTCTCGCGGGGCACTTCGTCGACTTCCTCATCGGCGACTTCCTGGTCGTGCAAATCGACGGCGGCACTCACGTGGGCGCGCAGCGGACTTCAGACAACGAGCATGATGCGCGGCTCAACCGGCTTGGCTACACAGTCATCAGAGTCGGGTACGAGCAGGTGATGCACCGGTGGCCCGACGTGTTCGAGATGATCCTGAGCGCGATTTCGCAGGGGTTCCACCTCGCGCGCTGAGGTCGGCGCAAGATCTTCTGGTCGCGGTATCCCTGGTCTTCAGCGAGCTCAGGCCAGCGACCCACTCCGGCCTGCAGGGATCTCTGCTCAACGGGGGATATCTCGTCTGCGGACCAAAAACCAGGGATCCCAGTACGCAGAACAGAGATCCCCCACTAAGCAGAGAAACACATTGCGCAGCGCACACCTTTGAACGCGTGGCACGTGGCAACACGAGCGCAGCGAGTAGAGCCGTCACCCCTGGGACATCTCTGGCGCGCAGAATCTCTCGTCCGCGGGGGATCTCCCCTCAGCGGACCAAAAACCAGGGATCCCAGTACGCAGAGCAGAGATCCCCCACTGAACAGAGAAACACTTTGGGCAGCGCACACCTCTGAAGGCGTGGCACGTGGCAACACGAGCGCAGAACGCGATGCGTTCATCGCGTGGAGCCCCCTGCCGGACTCGAACCGGCCACCTGCGGTTTACAAGGCCGCTGCTCTACCAGATGAGCTAAGGAGGCGAGTGGGGGTGGGAAACCACCCCCAGGGAAGTCTACTACCTGTCTTACTCCCCGTCGGCCGCTTCCTCGGACTCGTCGTCAGACGACTCCGAAGAAGCACCATTATTACCGTTCTTCTGCTCGATCTCGCCCTTCACCTTGAGCAGGTACGCTTCAAGGTCGCCGTCGCGGGACGACAGCCACTGCTGGCCGTTGACGATGACGAGCGGGGTGGAGACGAGTCGCTGCGGGCCGTCGACGTCCTGCAGCTGGCTACCGGCACCGTCAAGTGCGATCTGCGCGCCTTCGGCCATGCCGACGACGCCGGTCTCGGTCGCAGCCTTGGTGTTGGCGTTGATGAAGTCGCTGAAGCGGCGATCCTTCACGCACTGCTGGAGCTCGCCGTCGAGCGTTGCTCCGGCGGCCTCGGCCTGTTCGAGGAGCTGGTCGTCGGTCAGGGCTGAGGTGCCTTCGGCCGGCTGCACTTCGGGGCTGAGCAGCGCGTTGTGCAGCGCGAAGGCCGCCTCGGGCTGCTGCTCGACGACGCAGCTGACGATGTTCGCCGCGCGGGTCGAGTACTTGGTGCCGAGCGAGGTGGAGTCGAGGAAGTTCAGCGGGTACACCTCGAGGGTGATGTCGCCGGCACCGGCGTAGTTCTCGAGCATGGTGCCGTACTGCTGGTCGAATGCGCCGCACGCGGGGCACATGTAGTCGACGTAGACGGTCACATCGAGCGGCAGTTCGTCGCGATTGACTGCGGGCGCGACACGGCTCGCGTCGGCCTGCTCGAGTGCGGGCCCTTCGACGACCTGCAGGTCTTCGCCGAAGATGACTCCGCCGGAGGCCATGTTCTTTGGGCCGGGGCCTGCGGGCGCCATGGCCTGGGCGATGATGAGGCCGACCACTGCGAGCACGGCGACCACGCCGAGAACGACGCCGCCCTGCAGGAAGAGGCGGTTGCGCTTTTCGCGCTTCTGCTCCTTCTCGCGGGCAACACGGGCCTGGTCGCGCGCCTGCTGTCGGCGCTCATTCTTGCTCAGGCGAGCGTTGGGATCGTTCGACATAAGTCTCTTGCGCTTCTCTCGTTAGGGATCGTTCGTGATCGTTGCGTCGGACGTGACTACTTCTTCTTGTTTGCGCGTCGCTCGGCACGGTTTCCGCCTGTGGGAACCTGCTGCCCGAACGCGCCCCGCTCTTGCTGAGCGCCGGCCTGCCCGGCCTGCCCTGTCTGCCCCTGCGCGGCCTGCGCCTGCTGCTGCGCCTGCGCTTGTGCGGCCTGCGCAGCCGCCTGCACGCGCCCCGCCGCTTGCTGCGCACGGCCGGCCCGCTGGCCACGCCCCTGCCCCTGCTTGGCTGCGGCACCGCTCTCTGCGGGAGCGCCGTCTTCGTCGGGCGCGCTGTAGCTGAGCTTCGACTGGTCGGTCGGCTGCTCCGCGGCAAGCCCGCCACCTTCAAGGTGTACGTGATCCTGGGGGCCTTCGGCCGGACGAACCTTCACCTCGAGGTTGTAGAGCAGACCCATGGATTCTTCCTTGATCTGCCCCATCATGCCCTCGAACATGTTGAAGCCCTCGCGCTGGTATTCGACGAGCGGGTCGCGCTGCGCCATGGCACGCAGCCCGATGCCTTCCTTGAGGTATTCCATCTCGTAGAGGTGGTCACGCCAGCGGCGGTCGATCGTGGTGAGCACGACGCGGCGTTCGAGTTCGCGCATCGCTTCCTCGCCGAGGGCTTCTTCGCGGCCGCGGTAGGCGACCTCGGCATCGGAGAGGATCTCACGCCGCAGGAAGGCCTTGTCGACGCGCGAGTTTCCGGCTTCGGCGAGGAGCTCGTCGACCGTGAGGCTCACGGGGTAGATCTGCTTGAGGTCGTTCCACAGCGCGTCGTAGTCCCAGTCGCCGTCGTGGCCGTGGGAGTCGAGGATCGCGTCGATGGTCTGCTCGCGGAAGGCTTCGATGCGGTTCTCGATGGTGCCGCCGTCGAGGATCTGCTGACGGTCCGAGTAGATCGCCTTGCGCTGGCGGTCGAGCACGTCGTCATACTTGAGCACGTTCTTGCGGATCTCGGCGTTGCGCTGCTCCACCTGACTCTGCGCGCTCTGGATCGCGCGCGTCACCATCTTCGACTCGATGGCGAGGTCGTCGGGGAATCCGTCGCGGTTCATGAGCGACGCGGCGGCTCCCGAGTTGAACAGGCGCATGAGGTCGTCGGCGAGCGAGAGGTAGAATCGGCTTTCGCCGGGGTCGCCCTGACGGCCGGCGCGACCGCGCAGCTGGTTGTCGATGCGGCGGGACTCGTGGCGTTCGGTGCCGAGCACGTAGAGTCCACCGGCGTCGGAGACCTTCTCTGCTTCCTCGGCGACGGTCGCCTTCACTGCCTCGAAGACGTCGTCCCAGGCCGCCTCGTAGGCGTCGGCGTCTTCTTCGAGCGAGAGCCCACGGGCCGCCATCTCCTGCACTGCGAGGAACTCGGCGTTGCCGCCGAGCATGATGTCGGTACCGCGGCCAGCCATGTTGGTGGCAACCGTGACGGCGCCGAGTCGGCCGGCCTGCGCGATGATCGCGGCCTCACGGGCGTGGTTCTTCGCGTTGAGCACTTCGTGGCGCACGCCCTGCTTTGCGAGGAGCCGCGAGAGGTATTCGCTCTTTTCGACGCTCGTCGTGCCGACGAGGACGGGCTGGCCCTTCTTGTAGCGTTCGGCGATGTCTTCGGTGACCTGCGCGAACTTCGCTTCTTCGTTCTTGTAGACGAGGTCGGGCTGGTCGATGCGCTGCATCTTCTTGTTGGTCGGGATGGGCACGACGCCGAGCTTGTAGGTCGACATGAATTCGCCGGCCTCGGTTTCGGCGGTACCGGTCATGCCCGAGAGCTTCTCGTAGAGTCGGAAGTAGTTCTGCAGGGTGACGGTGGCGAGCATCTGGTTCTCGGCCTTGACCTGCACGCCTTCCTTCGCCTCGATGGCCTGGTGCATGCCTTCGTTGTAGCGGCGGCCGGCGAGGATGCGGCCGGTGTGCTCGTCGACGATGAGCACTTCGCCATTGAGCACGACGTAGTCCTTGTCGCGCGTGAAGAGCGCGTTCGCCTTGATCGAGTTGTTGAGGAAGGAGATGAGGGGCGTGTTGATCGACTCGTAGAGGTTGGTGATGCCGAGGTGATCCTCAACCTTTTCGATGCCGGGCTCCAGTACGCCGACGGTGCGTTTCTTCTCGTCGACTTCGTAGTCGACGCCGGCTTCGAGCTTGCGGGCGATGCGCGCGAACTCGGTGAACCAGCGGTTGGCCTCGCCTGAGGCGGGCCCGGAAATGATGAGTGGCGTACGCGCTTCGTCGATGAGGATCGAGTCGACCTCATCAATGATGGAGAAGTGGTGGCCGCGCTGCACGCGTTCTTCGGCGGTGCTCGCCATGTTGTCGCGCAGGTAGTCGAAGCCGAATTCGTTGTTCGTGCCGTAGGTGATGTCGGCGTTGTACTGTTCACGCCTGAGCTTCGGATCCTGGCCGGCGACGATGCAGCCGGTGGTCATGCCGAGTGCGCGGAAGACGCGGCCCATGAGCTCGCTCTGGTAGCTGGCGAGGTAGTCGTTGACGGTGACGATGTGCACACCTTTGCCGGTGAGGGCGTTGAGGTAGGCGGGCATCGTGGCGACGAGGGTCTTACCCTCACCGGTCTTCATCTCGGAGATGTTGCCGAGGTGGAGGTTGGCGCCACCCATGACCTGCACCGGGAAGGGGCGCAGACCGATGGTGCGCTTCGCCGCTTCGCGCACTGCGGCGAACGCTTCGGGGAGGAGATCGTCGAGCGTTTCGCCGTTTTCGAGCCGCTCGCGGAACTCGGCGGTCTCGCCGCGCAGCTCTTCATCGGTGAGGTCCGAGAACGAGTCTTCGAGGCTGTCGACCGTCTTCGCGATCCGCTCCAGCTTCTTCAGGGTGCGTCCTTCGCCGACGCGAAGGATTTTCTCGAGAACTGTCGCCACGTTGTCTCTCCTGATACGGTTCTGCGCGAACGGATCCCTGTCTGTAGAAGCCTTCCGCTGTTGTCAAATTGTGACAACGACCCAGCTTAGCAACCTCGCTTCAACGTCTCGCTGGGGATCCGCACACACTACTCACTGCAACCCCTTCATCAGATGTTCTTTTGAATAATTCAAAAGAAGGCTACAATAGGGATCATGACCGCCGCCCCCGCCCTCGACGCCTCCGCACGCCTCAACGCCGCGGGCCTGCGCTCGACGGCACCGCGTCGCGCCGCGCTCGAGGCGTTGTCGCAGGGTGGTCACTTCGACGCCTCAGAGGTGTTCGAGGCGCTGCAGCAGGAGCTGCCGGTCACCTCCCTCCAAGCGGTATACGGGGTTCTTGGCGCGCTCAGCGAGGCGGGGCTCATCCGCAAGATCGAACCCGCGGGTGGACCCGCCAAGTTCGAGGCACGCATCGGCGACAACCACCACCACCTCGTGTGCCGCTCCTGCGGCCGCCTCGAAGACGTCGACTGCGTGATCGGCGAGGCGCCCTGCCTCACCCCGAGCCACGCCGCGGGCTTCGCGATCGAAGAGGCGGAAGTCATCTTCCACGGGCTGTGCCCGGCGTGCGCCGAGGCGGGGGATCAGCAGATCGCCGCCACCACCGCCCACAGCGGCGACTGAACTGCGTGAACCGCGCACGCGCGACCCGACCAAATCTTTCACCGACCACCGCAACCGACCGAAAGGATCACTATGTCAGAGCAGAAGCTGACCACGACCCAGACCGGTACGCCTATCGCCAGCGATGAGCACTCGCTCACCGTCGGAGCCGATGGGCCCACCGTTCTGCACGACCGCTACCTCGTGGAGAAACTCGCCGCGTTCAACCGCGAGCGCGTGCCCGAGCGCAACCCGCACGCGAAGGGCGGCGGCGCGTTCGGCGAGTTCGTCGTCACCGAAGACGTTTCGCAGTACACCCGCGCTGCCGTGTTCCAGAAGGGCGCGAAGAGCGAGACGCTGATTCGCTTCTCGACGGTCGCCGGCGAGCAGGGATCCCCCGACACCTGGCGCGACGTGCGCGGTTTCTCGCTGCGCTTCTACACGACCGAGGGCAACCTCGACATCGTCGGCAACAACACCCCGACCTTCTTCATCCGTGACGGGATCAAGTTCCCCGACTTCATCCACTCGCAGAAGCGCCTCGGCGATTCCGGTCTCCGCGACGCCGACATGCAGTGGGATTTCTGGACCCTCTCCCCCGAGTCGGCCCACCAGGTCACCTACCTCATGGGCCCGCGCGGCTTGCCCAGGACGTGGCGTGAGCTCAACGGCTACAGCTCGCACACCTACTCGTGGGTGAACGCCGACGGTGAGCTCTTCTGGGTGCAGTACCACTTCATCTCGAAGCAGGGCGTGCACAACATGTCGATGGAGGAGGCAGAGGCGCTCGCGGGCAGCGACGCCGACTTCCACCGCCGCGACCTGTTCGACGCGATCGCCCGCGGTGACTACCCGTCGTGGGATGTCTACGTGCAGATCATGCCGTACGAGGACGCGAAGACGTACCGCTACAACCCGTTCGACCTCACGAAGACCTGGCCGAAGGCGGACTACCCGCGCATCAAGGTTGGCACCTTCACGCTGAACCGCAACCCGGTGAATTTCTTCGCTGAGATCGAGCAGGCGGCGTTCTCGCCCGGCAACCAGGTGCCCGGCACCGGCATCTCGCCCGACAAGATGCTCATGGCGCGCGTGTTCTCCTACCCGGATGCGCAGCGCTACCGCGTCGGCACGAACTACAACCAACTGCCGGTGAACCAGCCGCACGCCACCGAGGCGCACAACTACATGCACCAGGGCAACATGCAGTACCACTTCCCGCCCGCATCGCAGCGCGTCTACCATCCGAACTCGTTCGGTGCGGCGGGCGGCCCCGCGGTCGACGCCGCGGCTGGTGTCGAGGCGAGCTGGGAGTCTGACGGCGAGCTCACGCGCGCCGCGGCGACGCTGCGCGCCGACGACAGCGATTTCGGGCAGCCCGGCATTCTCTACCGCGACGTGTTCTCGGATGAGGATCGCGCCTACCTCAAGGCAAACCTCGAGGGCCAGGCGCAGGCGATCACGATCGACGACATTCGTGAGCGCTTCTTCCAGTACTGGACGAACGTGGATGCGGGCCTCGGCCAGCACCTGCGCGACGCCTACGCCAAGGGTAAGGGTGACGCGGTCAGCGACATTCACGAGGGTTCGAGCGTCTGATCGCTTGCGCCTGACAGTGCACGACTGATCGGCTGAACCGTCTCGCACGGTTCGCGCACCAGGAACGGCCCTGTCCCGCCTCTCCACACGAGAGGTCGGGTCGGGGCCGTTCCCGTGTGACAAGATCGTCGGGTGGACTCTGAGGTGCTGGTGATCCTCCCGACGTACAACGAGCGGGAGACGCTGCCCATCGTCGTTGCGAACATTCGCGCAGCCGTGCCGGACGCTGAGCTCCTCATCATCGACGACGGCAGCCCCGACGGCACGGGGGTGCTCGCGGACCGCATCGCCGCAGCATCGCGAGGGATCCGCGTGCACCACCGCCGCGGCAAGCTCGGGCTCGGCACCGCGTACATGCACGGCTTCCGTGACGCCCTGGCGCACGGCTACCGGTATGCGGTCGAAATGGATTCCGACGGGTCGCACCGCGCCGAGGATCTGCCGCGACTGCTCGATGCGGCACGCGACGGGGCGGGTCTGGTGATCGGGGCGCGCTGGATCCCTGACGGCCGCATCGTCGGGTGGCCCTGGTATCGGCGCTGGATCTCTCGCACCGGAACCGCGGTGGCGAGGGTCGCACTGCGGTCGCGACTGCGCGACCTCACGAGCGGGTTCCGCGTCATCGACACCCGCTGGCTCAAGCGGCTCGACCTCGACGCGCTCGACTCGCAGGGCTACGGGTTTCAGGTCGAAACCGCTTGGGGCCTCGAGCGACTCGGCTGCCCGATCACGGAGGTGCCGATCACGTTCGTGGAGCGCGCAGGCGGCCGTTCGAAGATGTCATTCGGGATCGTCGTGGAAGCTCTCACCGGCGTGCTCTGCTGGGGGTGGCGGCTGAGATTTCCGCGCCGCAAAAACAGGCCCGGCGCCTAACCGCACAGGGTGCAGCCAGGCGCCGGGCTCGACGCGAGATTCGCTCAGGCGTCAGCGAGCGAGATGACGCCGTAGTTCCAGCCCTTGCGGCGGTACACGACGCTCGGCTTGTCGCTGCCCGAGTCGATGAAGAGGAAGAAGTCGTGGCCGACGAGCTCCATCTGGTCGACCGCCTCCTCCACGCTGAGCTTCTCCGCGGGGAACTCCTTCGACCGGATGACGACCGGCGTGTATGCCGCCTCGCCCTCGGTCTGGATCTCGGTGACATCGCCGGTCGCGACGGCGTCGATGACCTCAGCGGGAGCGGGAGTGATGTCGACTTCCGAGAAGTCGTGCGCCGCAGCATCCGCGAGCGAGATCCGGCCGCGGCCGCGGCGGTCGTTCTTCTTGTCCTTCATGCGGCGGATTCGTTCGAGAACCCGCCCGTAGGCCATGTCGAAGGCCGAGTACTTGTCGCCGGCCGAGGATTCGGCACGAATTACCGGGCCCGGCCCGATGAGTGTGATCTCGACACGGTCGCCATGCTTCGGGCTACGGTCGCTTAGCCTGGACACTCTAACCTCGAACGCCTGCGCCTTGGGTAGCAGGCCCGCCACCTTCTCCGTCTTAGATTCAACGTAGTTCTCGAAGCGATCGGTAATCCCGACGTTCTTGCCGCGGATGTTCACGTCCATGGTGACCTCCAAGGTGACTCAGGCGGGTGGGCCAGTGTGGCGCACCGTCACGCCTTTCCCGAACTCTACCGCTTTCGCCACCGTCGTTTCCAGTTGGGAACCATCAAATCTGATCTGATTTTCCGTCCCATCTGACGACGTCGCAGAGCACGACCGCGGCGACCACGGCGGCTCCCGCGGATTCCAGCGCTTCGCGCGCCGCCCGGAGCGTCGCACCCGTCGTCACGACGTCGTCGACGATGATCACTTCCCGCCCGGAAATGAGTGTTCGGAGCCCCCTCCGCACGGCGATGCGTCGGGCGTTTCGTTCCCGCTCGGCGGCGTCGAGCCCGACCTGCGCGCTCCGGCCGCGGCGCGCCTTCAGCGCCCGGAAGCGCAACACGCGGAGCCTTTGCCCACGCAGCGCGGCGGTGACGAGCAGGTCGACGTGCCGGTACCCGCGCTGCCGCACGCGCGACGCGCGGGAGGGCGCCGTGGCGATGATCGGGGCTTGCGGGCCCTCGACTCGGCCCATCGCCTCCGCGAGCGGAGCCCGCAGTCGCGGGCCGAGCACGCGCGCGAACCCCATCCGGCCAGCGTGCTTGAGCGCGACCAGCAGCGCCCGCACCGCCCCGTCGTAGGTGGTCGCTGCGAAGCAGGTCAGCCCCACGTCGCGTTCGATGGGCGGGCTGTGCGCGCGAACCTCCGCCAGGCACGGGTCGCAGCAGTCACGGTCCGCCCTGCCGCAGTTCACGCACTCGGTCGGCCACACGAGCGCGAGCAGATCGTGGCCGAGTTCGCGGAGGGTGCGTCGAAGGTCCATGCGCCGAGCCTGCCGGGAAGTCGCGGCGCGCGCCACACCGGAGAGGACTCGGCGAACAACTTCGAGGGATCCCTCGCGAAATCCTTCCTGTGGAGGAGGAACCTCGCCTCTATCCGCGTTTGGCGAGCACCTCCACGTCACCGATGAGGCGCTGCCAGCCGCTTCCCTGCGACATGTAGAGATCACCGTCGCCCGAGAGCACGCGCAACTGCGTGCGGCTCCCCCCGCTCGCGATCTGATCGCCGCCGGCAACCGACCCCTGTTCCGCTGCGAACAGGCCCGGGCCGCCCACCGTCACCTTGCTCGTGTTGCCCGACTCGGTGAGCGTCGCAAACCGCAGCGTATCCACCCAGTCGATGTCGATCGGATTGCCCGACGCCCACAGCTGCGCGTCGACCGTGGCGGTCGTGCGCACAGGCGCCCCGTTCGCCTCGCGCACGATGCCCGCGGTGTATACGACGCTCCGGTTGCCCTCCGCCGGCACGAGCACCGCGAGTCGCGCGCCGTCGGGCGACACGCTGATCGCGGCCGGTGTGAGCTCGCGCAGCCACGGGGCTTCGATCGTGTACGTTTCGTCGACCCCGCCGGTGACCCGCAGCTCGCCACCCCCCGCGGGGAGGGTCCAGATGTACCCCATCGGGTCGAAGCTCGGCACGAGCAGCCCGCCCCGCTGGTCGACCAGGCGCGTGACCTCGTCGTCGACGCGGCTGATCCCCTCGCCGTTGCGCACGGCTGCGGCGCTCTCGTCGGGCGAGAGCACCACGGCATCGGGGCCGAGGCTCACGATCGCGTCGCCGAGCCGCTCGGTCGCGACGAACTCGCCCGCTACGACCGTGCCGAACTGGTCGCCGATCATGACGGCGGGGTTTGAAGGCTCGGCCGGCGGCACCGAGGGCTGCGTCTCACCCGCGTCGGGTTCGCGCACCTCGACTCCGTCGACGACGACCTCGAACCCGTTCACCCCGGTCACCGTGCGCATGCTCTGGTGGAGCTGACGGAACATCTCCTTCGCGGCCTGCTCACCCGCCTCCAGCACCTCCTGCGAGAGCTCGATGCGGGCGACCCCGTCGACGACGGTGACCGCGCCTGTGACGAGCTCCGTGCCCGGCGGAAACCCGCTGTGCACCACGCCGGCAACCCGCTCCCCCGGGCCCTCGAGGAGTGCGTTCACGATCTCGGTGGAGAGCGCTGCGCGGCTCTGGAACCAGCGCGTCTCAGGAATGAGCACACCCGTCGGGCCGATGAAGTAGATCTGGTGCGCCGACCAGATCGCGGTGAACGTCGCACGGTCGAGAATGATGCCGGCCGGCGCCGAGGCGATACGCCACTGACCGTTGACCCGTTCGAGCTCGAACCGCATGTCGGTGCTCCCGCCCGGGGCGACCGGCAGCAGCATGCCGTCGGCGTCGACCTTCGCGGTGGCGGTGAGCTCGAGCACTGCGGCATCGTCGTCGTCCTCGCGGTACGGGCGGCTCCCGTCGTCGATGAGTACCCCGTACGCCGGATCCCACTGCCCCGCATATTCCGGGGTGAGAAACTCGCGGGCGACCGCGTAGTCGCCCGCGCTCGACGTCGCCGCGAGCACGAAGCCGCGCACGATGTCCTCTTTCGTGGAATCGACGACCGGCCCGAGCGGGTTGAACTGCACGAGCTGCTCGGCCTGGTGCAGGTCGCTCAGCCCCTGATGCACGGGTCCCGTCGAGGGGACCGCGGAGCAGCCCGAGACCGCGAGCAGCGCGCTCAGCCCGAGCAGGGCCGTCACCCCGAGGCGAGAGCGGCGCCGCGGCAGGTTCGACATTCGCGTGCGGATCATCGGCGGTCCTCCTTCGGCGGTCTCGACAGCCAGGCCCGGGGCCGACGCAGCCAGCCCCCCGTGGTCTTCGGGTCGCCCTCCTCGGCGGCTACCTCGTCGGGAACGAGCGGGAGGGGAGAGACGAACGCGGTCACGCCCTCGCCGCGCGGCAGGGTGAGCCGGAAATTCGACCCGACGCCGGGCCGCGACCAGGCCTCGAGGAACCCACCGTGCACGGTCGCGTCTTCGCGTGCGATCGCGAGGCCGAGCCCGGTCCCGCCGAGGGTGCGTTTGCGTGAGGGATCCGCCCGCCAGAAGCGGTCGAATACGTGCTCCACGGCCTCGGCCCGCATCCCAATGCCCCAGTCGCGCACCGTGACTGCGACCGCGCCCGCATTCGAGTCGATCGTGACGACGATCGGGCGCCCCTCGCCGTGCTCGATCGCGTTTCCGACGAGGTTCGAGACGATGCGGCGGATGCGGCGCGCGTCGACGTCAATCGTCACGTAGCCGCCCTGCGCGCGCACTTCGATGGGGCTGTCGGAGAGCGGCCGCAGCCCCTCCACCGCTTCCTCCACGAGCGCGACGAGCGCCGTCGGTTCCGTATCGAGCGAGACGCGGCCCGCGTCGTAGCGGGAGATCTCCAGCAGGTCGGTGAGCAGCGACTCGAACCGGTCGATCTGCGTGCCGAGCACCTCGACCGCGCGCTGCTGCGCGGGCTCCAGGCCCTCGGTCGAGTTCTCCATCACCTGACTCGCGAGCCGGATCGTGGTGAGCGGGGTACGCAGCTCGTGCGACACGTCGGAGACGAACCGCTGCTGCATCTCCGAGAGCGTATCGAGCTCATCGATGCGTGCCTGCAGGGTGTCGGCCATCTCGTTGAACCCGTCAGAGAGCACATCGAAGTGCTCATCGTTGAGCTGCGGCATGCGCGCATCGTCCTCGCCGGCCGCGAGCCTGCGACTCGCGTCCGCCGCCGCACGGATCGGCCGGAAGACGATACGGCTCATGATCCACACGAGGATGCCGATGAACGCCATCATCGCCGCCGCCGTGATGAGGAGCGTGCGCTGAATGAACTCGAGCGTTTCCTGCGTGTCCGAGAGGTTGTAGCCGATGAAGAGGTCGTAGGTGCCCGCGCCCGCAGGCAACTCGAGACTCGACCCCACCACGATGCCGGGCTCGCTCGCACCACCATCGACGGTGAACGTGGTCGCCTGCCAAAACTGCGGCTGCTCCTCGGAGATGAGCGCGTCATACAGTTCGGAGCTCACGGCTTCGACGAGCACCGGATTCGTCGTCGACGGCGGCGGCGCTTCGGGAAGCGGCGGCTGCCCGGCCTGCCGCCGCAGATACACCATCTGGCTCGCCGACGCGTCCTGCACCGTCCGTCGGATCGATCCGACGAGTGAGGAGAGCGAGCTCCGATCAGACGAGTCCGACGCGTCGATGAGTCGTTGCGCGGCGAGCGTCGCACGGGCCGAATCCTGCAGCGCCTGATCCCTACGCGCCGAATACAGGTCCCCACCGATACTCGTGAGGATGTACACCCCCGACACGAACACCACGATCCCGGTCACCAGTCCCGTCACCGTCATGGTGCGGACCATGAGGGATCGACGCCAGCGGCGTCGGAACGGGCCCAGCACGGGCTCCGTCAACCGCACCCAACGCAGGTAGAGCCTGCGAAGGAAAAGTGAGAGCCGCGACCGGCCCGGAGCGCCCGTCACGAGAGCCCCCTAGGTGGTTGGCGCACCCGCGCGGTAGCCGACCCCGCGCACGGTCGTCACGATGGTCGGGTGGTCAGGATCCCTTTCGATCTTCGCCCGCAACCTCTGCACGTGCACATTCACCAGCCGCGTGTCGGCCTTGTACTGGTAGCCCCACACCTTCTCGAGCAGCACCTCGCGGGTAAACACCTGCTGCGGCTTCCGCGCCAAGATCACGAGCAGATCGAACTCGAGCGGCGTGAGTGGGATCACCGTCGACCCGCGCCGCACCTCGTGACCGGCCACATCGATCTCCAGGTCGCCGACCCGCAAGGTTTCGCTTGCCTCCTGCTGCGGTTCCCGCAACCGCGTGCGGATGCGGGCGATCAACTCGGCCGGATTGAACGGCTTCACCACGTAGTCGTCTGCGCCGACCTCAAGCCCGCGCACCACGTCACGCGTGTCGGTGCGGGCCGTGAGCATGATGATGGGTGTGCCCGACTCCTCACGGATCTTCTCGCACACCTCGATACCGTCCAGGCCGGGAAGCATCACGTCGAGCAGCACCAGGTCAGGCCGCATCTCGCGGAACTTCTCCACCGCCTCGAGCCCGTCGGCCGAATGCTCCGTTTCAAACCCCTCGGCTTGCAGCACCATGCCAAGCATCTCGGCTAAAGCCCTGTCGTCGTCCACGACGAGAATCCGTGCACTCATGAGACCCATTATGGCCGGTGACCGTACCGTAGCGACTCAGGAACCGCTAGCCTGTGAATTACATGGGCGCAGACAAGGGTGTCGCCCTGATCCGGGAAAGAGGTAGACCGCATGTCTGAACCCCAGGTTGCCCCAACGATGGGAGCCCGTCTCTTCGCCGAATTCCTCGGCACCTTCATCCTCGTCTTCGGCGGCGTCGGCACCGCGGTCTTCGCCGCAGGCTTCCCGGGGGATCCCGGCAGCCCCGTCAACGTTGGCTTCCTCGGCGTCGCCATCGCGTTCGGTCTCACCGTGCTCGTCGGCGTCTACGCGTTCGGTCCCATTTCGGGCGGCCACTTCAACCCCGCGGTGTCACTCGGCCTCGCGGCAGCCGGCCGGTTCGCGTGGAAGGACACTCCGGCCTACATCATCGCGCAGCTCGCGGGCGGCGCGGTCGCCTCGACACTGCTGTTTCTCATCGCGAACGGCCAGCCCGGCGGATACGACGGCACCCTCGGCGCGAACGGTTACGGTGCGGAGTCGCCCGGCGGCTACAGCCTCGTCTCCGTCGGCGTCACCGAGATCATCCTCACCGCGGTATTCCTCTTCGTGATCATCGGTGCCACGTCGAAGCGTGCACCAGCCGGGTTCGCGGGGGTCGCGATCGGGCTCACGCTGACCCTCATTCACCTCATCTCGATCCCGATCTCGAACACGTCGGTCAACCCGGCCCGTTCGCTCGCCTCGGCGATCTACGCGGGGCCCGAAGCCTTCCTGCAGCTGTGGGCGTTCTTCGTGTTCCCGATCATCGGCGGCCTGCTCGCCGGGTTCCTCTTCAAGCCACTGCTCGACGGCACGCAGCGCGTCACCGCCTGATTCTTTGCACCTGTGCCCCGTTCACGCGCTTGCGTGGGCGGGGCACAGGTGTTCTTGGTGGGCTGCAGTCGTGCGCCTGCAACGCCTTGCGGTTGCAGCGCCACATCGTGCGGACGCAACGTAGGAAATCCGATATACCACGTATCAAGAGCCGAGTTCGGCAGCGAGATCTTCGTGAGAGACGCGTTCCGCTTCCTCGCGCGCAGCGGCGGCGGCACGGGCGTCCATCTGATCCTCAAGCGCCTGGATAGCCCGATCATAGAAGTCCGGGGAGACGACAACCGCTCGACGACCTACGCCGCGTGACGTAATTTCGACAGCTTCGCGCTGCGCCACGGCGATAAGGTCAGCCTGTCGGGCGCGAAACTCAGAAAGCGTTACGGAGGTCACGTACTGAATGTACAACTTAACCAAGTTGTACATCTGCAAATGGTGCCGGCGCAAGCTGAGCGCCTCACCATTGCGCTACGCTCATGGCGTGCAATCCGAGACCCCGATTCTCCTCAACGATCTGCTCCACCTCACGCCTGAGGACCTGAAAGAGTATCGCTACCGGGTGCGCTTGACGTTTCGCTGGGGCACGGACGACGAGTCGGACCCCATCGCGCGCTACCGGCGGGATCCGGAGGACGCGCTCATGCATCTTCTCTACTACCGTCCGAGGAGCAAGTTCAGCGTCGGGCAGCGGATCATCGGAATGATCAAGATCCGTGATTCCCAGTGGCTGCTCTCTCGGATCGTTGAAATCACTGGCGTTCACGACACCGCAGACGGCGGAAAGCAGTATACGAGTCGCGACGTTGAGAAGTTCCGCCCCTACTTTGGGCGCGTGATCCTGGAATACAAGAACCCTCCGTCCGCGCAGAATGAGGTGCGCGTAGCGAGCACAATCCTTCCCGAGATCCGGGTGCACGAAATACGTGCGACGGGTTTTGGTGACGACGGCTTCCCCGGATTCTCGGACGTGACCGTGAGCTGGGGCAAGCTCAACGAGATCATCACCCGCGGCTACGAGAGCTGGCACACGGCGCTCTCGAACATGAAGGGGATCTACCTGATCGTCGACAGGTCGAACGGTGCGGCGTACGTGGGCAAGGCCGACAGCGCACAGGGAGCACTGTGGACGAGATGGACGAGTTACGCCCGCACGTGCCACGGTGGCAACGTCGAACTTGTCAAGCTGGATACCGAGCACATCAAGCAGCACTTTCAGTGGTCGATTCTCGAGGTCATGGACTGGAAGACGCAAGACGAGTACGTCGACGCGCGTGAGTCGTGGTGGAAGAAAGCCCTCAGCACTCGCGGCGAGGGCGGCTACAACCGCAACTAGGCTCCTGGCTAGCACTTCTCTGCTCTGCGGGCGATCTCCCGTCAGCGGAACGGAAAGACTGCATAAGCCGGTACGCAGAGGCGAGATCCCCCGCTAAGCGGAGATAGTGCTGAGCAGAGACGGCGAGTTGGACGATCTTCACCACTCCCTGATACTCGATATCGCGAGATCATGGGATGAGGAGGTGGTCCCGATGCCCGACATTCTCATTTGTGGCCTGAGCAATGCTGCGGTGGAACGCATCGATGCCGAGGCGACTACCCAAGGACCCTCACGAAACGAATTCCTGCGCCGACGACTGGAACAGGGAGCCCCTGGGCCCGCTACACCAGCAATCACCCCGGAAGACTGGAAGCGATCTGCCCAGGTGTTCAGCGACCTCACTGATCCGGACGTCATGGATGACGCATGGCGGTAACGACGTGGCTCATTGACAAGTCCGCCTTTGCCCGGATGCAGATCGGCCGCGTGAAGAACCTCGCAGACTGGAACACCCGCATTGAGCGCGGCCTCGTACGTCTCTCAACCGTGACTCGGCTTGAGATCGGGTTCTCGGCTCGATCTGGCACATCAGGCCGTGACGCCTTCGGCCTTCCTCCCCTATCGCTCATGCCAATTGAACATCTGACTCCAGCCATCGAAGACCGCGCATTCGAGGTCCAGATGCTCCTGGCAGACCGCGGGCAGCACCGCGCACCATCCATCCCCGACCTGCTCTTCGCAGCGACCGCCGAGAAGGCGGGCCTGACAGTCCTCGCCGTCGACAAGGACTTCGACCTCATCGCCGAAATCACTGGTCACCCCGTCGAGACACTCATACAGACATAAATTTGCCGGTGCTTCCCGTCGCGACTATGCAGAGGCCGCAGCCGTTCTCGTGTTGGGTGACGACCATGCCGGCAAGGTGTATGAGAATGCTGGGGCTCTCTCGCTCACCTACCCGGACATTCCCGCGGAGGTCGGCAAGGTCATTGGCGCCGAGGCGGAAAACGTCGACCAGAACGTCGAGAACCATTCCCCAAGCGCCTCCGACAACAAGAACCACAAACGGCCAGCCGGGATCACCTCACTAGAAGGACGTGTTCCGTAATGACTATACTTCGTATATACGTTGTTTGTAGTGGAGGTGACCGATGGCGCTCGACGCGGTGTTCACGCTGAAACTCGACGAAGAACTGCGCAACGACTTCATGGTCGAGGCTGCCCAGGCGCATCGTCCGGCATCCCAAGTCGTTCGCGAGTTGATGCGCGAGTACGTCGAGGATCGCCGCCGTGCGCGGGAGTACGAGGCCTTTCTCGGCGAGAAAGTCGCCGCTGCGCGCTCGTCGCTGCACGCTGGTGAAGGCGTCGACAATGATGAGGTTCGCGCCAGGTTCGCCGCGCGCCGCGCTGCCGTTTGATGAGGATCGTCTGGTCGCCACGAGCGATCCGTGACCGCAATGCGATCTGGGAGTACATCGCCTCGGACGACCCTGTAGCGGCAACGCGCGTCGACACTGCCTTCGAGGAGACCGTGGACAGGCTCGCCGAGCACCCCGAGCTTGGGAGGGCTGGCCTGATCTCAGGCACGAGAGAACTTTTACCGATCTCCAACTACCGGATCATGTACGAGATTAGCGGCCAGGAAGTGTGGATTCTCGCCATCGTGCACACGTCACGCCTTTGGCCGCAGTAACCTCCGCGGCCCACCACAGTGTTCGATCAGTGCGCGGCGCGTGCATTCAAACCTGCCAAGGTCCGAGCCGGTTTTCTCGAGGGGCGCCCTTCGCTCATTCTTGCGAGCGGGGCTCCCACGGGGCCAGGACGGTTCAGGCCCAATGGCTCAGGAGTCTGGGTGCGCTGGGTCCCTCGGCCTGGTGCCGCACTCCCCTTTTGTCGGAGCTGCACGCCCGACCCTCTCCAGCCTCTTCACTTCTTTGCTCTGCGGGGGATCTCCACTCAGCGGAACGCAAATACGACGAAAGCCGGTACGCAGAGGCGAGGTCCCCCGCTGAGTGGAGAACGGAAGCCCCGGCCGTTTAGGGCCGGGGCTTCCCGCCGCGCTTGAGCAGCAATCAGGCCGAAAGCGCCTCAGCAAACGTGGTCGACGGTCGACCAATGAGGTCTTGCAGATCGGTGCTGTCGGAGTACAGTCCGCCCTTTGCGATCGCAGGATCCATGCCGGCGAATGCCGCGGCCATTTCTGCCGGCATACCGAAGCTCTCTAGCGTGGCTTGATACTGCTCGACCGTCTGGTCAACGTATTCGACGTCCGCGCCGATGATCTGACCAACCGCGGCCGCGATTTCCGGGTAAGTGAGGGCCGGAGCGCCCGCGAGTTCGTACACTTTGCCCGCCTGGTCATCACCGAGAATGACGACTGCGGCCGCTTCGGCGTAGTCACGGCGAGCAGCACCCGAGACTCGCGCATCGCCAGCGGCACCGAAGAACTTGCCCGCAGCCTTGCCGGAATCGATCGCCGAGGCATAGTTCTCCCAATACCAGCCGTTCCGAAGCACGGCGTGCGGGATTCCACTTGCAGCGAGCAACCCCTCGGTGGCGCGGTGTTCTCCGACGAGACCGAGCTCTGACGTGTCGAGGTTCAGCAGGCTCGTGTAGGCGATGAACTTCACACCCGCAGTCTTCGCAGCATTGATGATGTTCGTGTGCTGTGCGACGCGCTGACCCATTTCGCTTCCAGACACGAAAACCAGGCGGTCGACGCCTTCGAGCGCTGCGGCGAGCGCGCCTTCATCTTCGTACGATGCCACACCGAGCGTGATTCCGCGATCAGCGAGGGGCGCGGCCTTTGCCGCATCACGCACGATTGCGACGATGTCGCCGGGGGCGACGCCGCGGGCGAGGAGGGAGTCGATGACGTGGCCGCCGAGCTGACCGGTTGCTCCGGTTACTGCAATGCGCATTGTGTTCCTTTCGTGAGGTTCACTCTCGACAATACACTAACTTTTCAGAAGCACCTACGATTCGTTTGCACTAATTTCGAGTATGATTGCGGTATGTCCACCACCGAAACGCAGCCGCACGAGACCCTCGAGGCTGACGTCTTCTCCAGCCAGTGCACGTCACGCACCGCGCTGCAGCACCTCACCGGCCGCTGGGGTGCTCTTGTGCTCGTCGCACTACATCTTGGAGTCGAGGCAATGCGGTTCGGTGAAGTCCGCCGCCGCATCGAAGGCATCAGCGACCGGATGCTCTCGCAGACCCTCGGTGACCTTGAGCGCGACGGCATGGTCACCCGCACGGTACACAGCAGTATCCCGCCGCACGTCGACTATCGACTCACCAATCTCGGAGCCAAGATCGCTGAGCCACTGGCGTCACTGGTGGACCTCATCGAGTCCGAAGTGCCGAGCATTCTCGAAGCGCAGGCGTCCTACGACGCAGCAAATCCTCCGGCCCGCTGAATCTTCGCGGACCCAACACCCTTCGAACTTGATGAGTCCCGCACGCCACATCCCATTGGAAACCGGCAGCTGATCACCATCGCCCCTTAAAGCGTCCACGAGTCCGCTTCCTGACCGTAGGCAAGGGCAGGCGGCGCCTGCCCGCGGCAGCCCATTCAATGAACTTCCCGACAAGCTCAACACCGCCAGCACAAGCACCTCGTCGGTTCGAACTTTCTCTGCTCTGCGGGGGATCTCAGCTCAGCGGAACGCAAAGACCACGAAAGCCGGTACGCAGAGGCGAGATCCCCCGCTGAGCGGAGAAGTGAGGCCGGAAGTGAGCCAAGAAACCCAGCACAAAGCAGAAGCAGAAGCAGAAGCAGAAGCAGAAGCAGAAGCAGAAGCAGAAGCAGAAGCAGAAGGAGAAGGAGAAGGAGAAGGAGAAGTATCGCGCGGGTCAGAAGTGGTCGAAGCGGCCGGGGAGGAGATCCCAGGGCTCGCGGCCGAGGTATTCGCAGACGGCGCGGTAGACGCAGTGCTCGATGAAGTAGCGCCGATGCTCATCGTCATCGACGTGCAGGCCTTTCGCCCGCTGGATCGGCATGCGGTACAGAATGATGGTGTCAGAGGCGCGGTCCACGGAGTAGAACATCGGGAAGTCACTCTCGCCAGCCCCGGTCGGCACGGTCTGAAACCCGACCTGTACGTTGCGCAGCTCGTCGGGGAGCAGCGACTGCAGCAGCTCCACAGCACCGCGCGCTTCGAATTCGAACCGGGCGACCCGACCGTTCGGGTCCGGCAGCGAGGGTCCGGTGAGCGCGGAGCGCGGGCCGCGGCGGCCGTGCCGGCGGCTGGGTCGCGGATCCCTCTGTTCCGCCTTGCGCTGTCGACCCCACATGTCACTCAGTCTACGGCCCGCAGGTGAGCCCCGGTTCAGCGGGTGTAGACCGTGAGGGTTCCGTCGCGCACCGCCGGTGCGAGCACCGGATAGCCTTCGATGTCGCCGCCGTCGAGGTAGCGCACGCCGGCGTGCACCGGCACCGAACTCGAAAGCAGTCCATCAGAGGTCGCAGGAACGACCGCCGCCGCACCGGCGGGGACGCGAGCGCTCCGGCTCTCGCCGTCGCCTGCGGGTATGA